>NZ_JBCGVL010000002.1:0-505541 GCF_047310725.1 Bacteroides sp. 90-K9/2 | reverse complement strand
CCCAGCCATGATACTTTTAATAGATTCTTTAGCATCATAAAGCCCGAATATTTTGAGTTGATCTTCCGTAATTGGGTCAAACAAGTCTGTCAGGAGGTGAAAGGGGTTATAGCTATAGATGGCAAACTTATGCGTGGTCCAAGTAAATGTGACGGAGAACATACGACGGGAAAGGAAGGATTCAAATTATGGATGGTTTCCGCATGGTCCGCTGCCAATGGAATTTCTTTAGGACAAGTGAAGGTGGATGATAAAAGTAATGAAATTACCGCTATTCCATTGTTACTAAACTCTTTGGATCTCAATGATTGCATTGTCACAATTGACGCGATGGGCTGCCAGACAGATATAACACGGACCATCATTGAGCGTGACGCAAATTATATTATAGCTATAAAGGATAACAAGAAGAAAAACTATCAACTGGCCAAACAGATCATTGAAGATTATCAGGATAAAGACGAAATAATCAATAGAGTCACCAGGCATGTGTCCCAAAATACCGGACATGGAAGGATAGAGACAAGAACTTGTACTGTAGTTAGTTATGGACCTATAATGGAAAAAATGTTTAAAAAGAAACTTGTGGGACTGAAGTCTGTTGTTGGGATAAAATCGGAAAGAACAATAGTGGCAACAGGAGAATATACACAAGAGGTAAGATACTATGTAACTTCAATGGATAATACCAAACCGGACGAAATTTCCTCTGCCATCAGACAGCATTGGTCTATTGAAAATAATCTGCATTGGCAACTGGATGTTACCTTTCGAGAAGACTATAGTAAAAAGGTCAAAAATGCAGCCAGAAACTTTTCCGCAGCAACAAAAATGGCACTTACTATCCTGAAGAAGGATAAAAAAACTAAAGGAAGTATGAATCTAAAAAGGCTAAAAGCTGGGTGGGATGAAAAATATTTATCAAAACTTTTACAGGATAATGATTTTTAATGCGTCTGCCCTGTATAAAGTGATAAATGTCACCCTATAACGTGACATCCCCTTAGTGAAAGGAAGAAAATCTGTAAAGGTACAAAATTAAGAGACGAAAAGCAAGAGGGAGAACCTTATTTCTATTATGATACGGTTCTTGCTATTAGTCCTGAAACTTAATCTTCAGTATCTTACTGATAGCGGGTTTATACTTCTTCAACATTCGGTCGAATCCCAAGTCGTTCGGATGGGTTCCGTCTACAGTCCCCTCATGGTCTGTTCCCAAGAATTGATCTTCTTTTATGAAATGCAGGTTCTTGACATTCTTCTTTCGCAATACTTCTACCTGTTCAGCGATGGCTTCGTTCTGCCGTTTCACATTCTCGCGGGCTTTCTGGTTGAAATTACCTGTTTCACGTATCAATGTCTGTATCACAATAATAGGAGTATCCGGATGCTTCTGGCGCAACGTCATTACAAAATCAACAGTTCGGTCGGTTATCTCTTTGGGAGAAGGATTAGGAATACAATCGAGAATGAAAGCATCTGCATCAATATCCGCCAACATCTCGGCAACTTCTTTCTCCATCTTGCCGTTTCCGCTCAATCCTAAATTGATGAAATTATACCCGCTGCTACGGGATAAACGAGCCGGATAAGCCATACCGGGACGACTGGCAGATGCTCCCTGCAAAATACTGGACCCGTATACCACTATCTTTTCTTTGAACGGATTTTCTCCTTTACGTATGTGTGCATCAGAAGAAACGCCTATTTCCAGACTTTTCAGTTCATCATATAAAGGCAGATACAGCAAGCATTCTTTCTCTTCCGTACCCATATTATCAACAAGCACTTTTTCCGTAGTCACACCACCCGGTATTCCTACTCCGGCAAATTGCCATTTTCCATCCCGTTTGATATATAAATCCAAACCTTTCTGTGCAACTCTGGTCAGATTGGGTAACTGGTAATTATCAGGAACCGTCCATTTGGCTTTTATAACAGGGCTATTCGTTGTAAAAGAGATAGCCAGACCGGCAGAATTTGTGAACAACTTCTTCACAGTGGAAGGCATTGTACGATACTTGGCTGTATCTACCCGATGGAAATATTCGCCTTCGGTAGTTGCTTTGCCTACCAGTAAAAGCTCTTGAGCCGGCACATAGGTAAAATTGTTCTTTTGTTGTCCGAATATTGTAAGGGGAAACATCATCAGACCCAAACAAATACAGACATTACGTGTTAAGTTCTTCATGGTCAATTTAATATTAACAGTTTATTAATCGTCAGTATACTATAGTAGCGTCAAAAGACTATTTATAAATCAATGTGGATAAATACTCCTCTGCAAACATCTCATTGGCAACTTCCAACAACATCTCTGCTGTTAGCTCTTCTATACGCTTAAAAACAAGCTCGGATGATTCATACTTATGATAATGCAGGAATGTTTTCGCCATCCCTAACGCATTATTCTCAAAGTTATCAGACGCTACTCCGATTTGTCCGATCAACTGCTTCTTCGCTGCCGCCAACTGGGAGGAAGTCATCTTTGTATCGCGCATCCGTTTCAGTTCCTGATAAGTCAATTTCAGGCAAGTATCCATGTCATCCACATCCGTCCCGAAATAAATACAGAAAGCTCCCGTATCCGTATAGGAAGTCAGATTGGATTCGACATTATAGACTAGTCCTCTGCGTTCGCGAAGGGACACATTCAGTTTACTATTCATTCCGGGACCTCCAAGGACATTATTCAGCAGATAGAGTGCAGTACGCTTGTCATCATACGCATTATAGCCACGGCTACCGATCATGACATGTGCTTGGTGCGTATCTCTGGCCACCGTCAAATGTTCCGGCACATACAGAGGCGGAGGTGTACGGAGATTCTCTACCTTCACATCAGGAATATCCGACAGGTATTTTTCTACCAAACGGATGATTCTCTTGAACTCGTATTGCCCCTGAACAAAAAACACCATATTTCCCGGTTGGTAAAAACGGCGGGTAAACGATAGGACATCTTCCGTGCGGAAACTCCGCAGAAGTTCCGGTTTACCAAGAATGTTTCTTCCCAATGGATGATTGCGGAAGATCATGTCTTCAAAATCGTCAAAGATCAGTTCCGACGGAGTATCTTCATACGACTGGATTTCATCGATAATGACCTCCGTTTCTTTTTCTATCTCATGCTGCGGAAAAGTGGAATGAAATACAATATCCCCCAACAACTCAAGCGCACGTTCCAGATGTTCTTTCAGGAAAGCGGCATAGACGACAGTTTCTTCCTTATTTGTGTATGCATTCAGGTCACCACCTACATTCTCCATTCGGTTGAGAATATGCCAGGCTTTCCGCTTCTCCGTTCCCTTAAAAATCAGATGTTCTACAAAATGGGCCATTCCTTGCTCATTCTCCGCCTCATCACGGGTTCCGGCATCAATCGCAAAACCACAATAAGCTACTTTTGAGAGGGTTGGTTCATGGATAATACGCAGGCCATTTGGCAATGTATATTCGTTACCTTGCATCGTTTTATACTTCCTTATTGAATTAATGCCACAAAAATACAATAAAACTTATTGCTGTTTATAGAAAATTGCAGATATTTGTGGACTATAACAGCAACAACGTATATGGAAAAGATAGGAATATTCTGTTCCGCCTCCGATAACATTGACAAAATGTACTTCGAAAGCGCCGGCCAAATAGGCAAATGGATGGGGCAGACAGGCAAAACCTTGATATATGGAGGAGCCAGCCTCGGATTAATGGAATGCATAGCCCGTGCCGTGAAAGAAAATGGCGGTAAGGTCATTGGAGTAGTTCCTGCCAAACTGGAAGAGAACGGCAAGGTAAGCACTCTGTTAGATGAAGAAATTCATACCCGTAACTTGAGTGACCGCAAAGATATCATAACGGAGAAGTCGGAAGTATTGGTTGCTCTTCCCGGAGGCGTCGGTACACTTGATGAGATTTTCCACGTAATAGCCGCTGCCTCCATCGGATATCACCGGAAGAAGGTCATTTTCTACAATGAATATGGTTTTTACGATGAGCTATTAAAAGCACTCCACACCCTGGAGGACAAAGGTTTTGCACGACAGCCTTTCTCAACCTATTACGAAGTAGCAAACACATTAAATGAATTAAAAGAAAAAATAAACTGATCCTATATGATAGACTCCATCAAACAACTTTTGCAACAGGAAGCACAAGCTGTGCTCAACATCCCTGTAACAGATGCTTATGAAAAAGCGGTGAAACTGATTGTAGAACAAATACATCAGAAGAAGGGAAAACTGGTAACTTCCGGTATGGGAAAAGCCGGACAGATTGCTATGAACATTGCTACGACTTTCTGTTCCACCGGTATTCCATCCGTCTTTCTACACCCCAGCGAGGCGCAACACGGGGATTTGGGTATCTTACAAGAAAACGATCTGCTCCTGCTGATCTCTAACTCTGGCAAGACACGTGAGATTGTGGAATTAACCCGTTTGGCTCATAATCTGGACCCGGATCTGAAGTTTATCGTTATCACCGGAAATCCGGATAGTCCGCTGGCAAAAGAATCGGATGTCTGCCTAAGTACCGGCAAGCCTGCAGAAGTCTGTGTGTTAGGGATGACTCCTACTACATCTACTACTGCCATGACAGTGATCGGAGATATATTGGTAGTACAAACCATGAAGGAAACAGGATTTACTATCGCTGAATATTCAAAACGTCACCACGGCGGTTATCTGGGAGAAAAATCAAGATCACTATGCGAAAAGTAATCGGTATCGGAGAGACCATCCTCGATATCATCTTTCGAGGTGACCAGCCTTCCGCCGCCGTACCGGGAGGTTCTGTATTCAACGGTATTGTCTCATTGGGACGAATGGGAATAAACGTCGGCTTCATCAGTGAAACCGGAAATGATCGTGTAGGCAATATTATCCTGCAGTTCATGCGTGAGAATCATATCCCGACCGATCATGTGAATGTATTCCCGGATGGAAAATCACCCGTATCTTTAGCTTTCCTGAACGAGCAGAGTGATGCCGAATATATCTTCTACAAAGACTACCCGAAGCAACGTCTGGATGTTCTGTTTCCGAAACTGGAGGAAGACGACATTGTCATGGTGGGTTCTTATTATGCACTGAATCCGGTTCTAAGGGAGAAGATTCTTGAACTACTAGATCAGGCACGTGAAAAGAAAGCCATTATCTATTATGACCCGAATTTCCGTTCTTCACACAAGAATGAAGCCATGAAGCTGGCTCCGACCATTATTGAGAATCTGGAATATGCGGATATCGTACGTGGTTCTTTAGAAGATTTTCTATATATGTATGGTATGCAGGATATAGACAAGATTTACAAAGATAAAATCAAATTCTACTGTCCCCGGTTCATCTGTACTGCAGGTGCGGAAAAGGTAGCGTTACGCACTAATCTGGTCAATAAAGATTATCCGATAGAGCCATTACAGGCAGTCAGCACCATCGGAGCCGGTGATAACTTCAATGCAGGGCTGATCTACGGATTAATTAAATACGATGTCCGATACCGCGATCTAAATAACTTGAATGAAGAGATCTGGGATAAAATAATCCAATGCGGAAAAGACTTTGCAGCTGAAGTTTGCCGAAGTTTCAGCAATTCGGTTTCGGTGGGGTTTGCACAAAAATACAAGTGATATTACAAATAAGGATTTGGATACAAGTCGTTCATCCAGCGAAATCCCTATTTCCATAAAATCCATATTAAGTTAATCTGTCAACCTTAACTTAATATGGATTTCCTTATCTTTGCAAACAACCATGTTCAATAAGCAATCTTACTTAATATATGAAAAGATTTATTTTACCTCTATTGATAGTCCTAATCTTCATCAGTTTGCCCGTAAAAGCGAATGATGAAGTGAAAACATTATTAAAAGTATTAGATAAATCTCTACAAAATAAAGCTAGCTATACCAAACAGAAGCAAAGACAGATAGACAGCCTGAAAATAGTATTAAGGCAATCCGGAAACATCCGGAAAAAAGTCGGGATAGCGCAATCCCTTTGTTTTGAGTATTCATCTTTCCAAAAAGATTCCGCTTTAGCCTATGCCATCCATATGAACAGGTTTGCTCAAGAAAGTAATGACAAAGAACTTTTAATTGAAGCAAAACTGGATTATTCAAGAATATTATCTTCGATGGGCTTTTTCAAAGAAGCTCTGGCGATTACCAATTTGATGCAACAAGAGCAGCTATCCCCTAGACTCAAAGCCGAATTCTTTCTCGGACAAGTCACAATCTACAATCACCAGAAAGCTTTTGCCTCCAACGAGCACGATTCACAAGAAAATGATCTGATAGCACAAATTTATCGCGATTCACTGCTTCAATGTAAAGAAGTACCATCGAACGTACGAGCTTTTATAGCCGCACCGACTCTTCTTTTCCATAAAAAGTATGATGACGCTATTCACATACTGGACAGTGTTTACGAGAGTTATGCACCATATTCACGAAATGCCGGAATAATAGCATATTCTCTGGCATCTGCCTATCAAGGTAAAAATGACCGTGAAAATGCGATTAAATATTTCGCAATATCAGCCATCTCCGATGTATTAAATGGAGCCAGAGAAAATCTTTCCTTAAAAATATTAGCCAAGCTGATTTTTGAAAGTGGAGATATAGACCGGGCATATAAATACATGAAAAATGCAATGGAGGATGCTATCCTATGCAATGCGAGAATTAACACAATCGAAGCCTCCGACATGTATCTTTTCATAGATAAGGCATTTCAAGAGAAGGAAAAACATAAATTTATCATCATAACAATATTGCTTACGGCATTGTGCCTGGTTTGTATTCTGCTATTTATTTTGTTCATACAATTAAAAAAGCAAAAAGGAAAAGTAGAGCAAACTAATGAGAGTTTGTCGCACCATCTTTACGAAATACAACAAATGAACTCAATATTGGCAGATAACAATAAAATCAAAGAAGAATATGTAGGGTTGTATATGGAACAATATACCAGTTATATCACTAAAATAGCCAATTTTAAGAAAAGAGCACTCAAAATAGCCAAAAGTGAAGATATAAATAAAGTAACCTCTTTCCTCCACTCTTCACTCAATACAGAAGAAGATCTGGTAGAGTTTTACAATAATTTCGACAAAGCAATCTTGAATCTCTTCCCTAATTTCGTTGAAGATTTTAACGCATTGCTCTTACCGGAAAATGCAATTATTCCGGGACCCGGCAAACTCTTAACACCTGAATTGCGAATCTTCGCACTTATCCGGCTCGGAATTACAGACAGCGTGAAAATTGCGCATTTCCTACAATACTCCTTATCTACCATCTATAATTATCGCTCAAAAATGCGGATCAAAGCAAATGGAGACCGGAATGAATTTGAAGAAAAAGTAGCTCGAATCGGACAATAAATCCGGGAATAATAGTGTATTAATCATACAGCATCGTTTACATTTATTGGATGTAGTTCAATCGTCATACGACTAATTATCAACAACATAACACTAACAGCTATTTACAATCTACTTACTTCCCATTTAAAAAGTTGCAGGAAAAAGGTATTTTTGTAGAGTCGCAGTGCTACATTTGGAAATTTAATCTCCAATGGCTACTGCCACAATAAAACCTGCGGATTAATTCAAACTACTATTTATATAAACACTACTTAAAGAAAAAATTATGAATAGCCTATTACTTAATGTTATTTGCGCTTTCACCATTGCAAATGCAAATCCCAACACAGAAAAAGCACAGCAAACTTTGGATGCCCTGTACCAAAACTATGCAGCACCCAACACTTGCCTTTTACGTGAAAATTATCCTTTTGACCAAAATAATGAAGCAACTTATCTGGCATCACAAGAGCAAGCAAAAAGACGAAACGAATACTCTTACCTCTGGCCATATTCAGGTACATTCTCTGCCGTGAACGCATTACTGGAAACAACTGAAAATAAGAAGTACAAAAAACTTCTGGAAAAAAGAGTACTGCCCGGACTGGAAGAATATTTCGACAAAAAAAGAGAGCCATTCGCCTACTCTTCTTATATAAGCAACCAACCAGTTTCCGACCGTTTCTATGATGATAACGTCTGGTTAGGCATCGATTTTACCGATTCTTATCGCATGACAAAGAAACAAGCATATCTGGAAAAAGCCAAACTCATATGGGAGTTCATCCTTAGTGGAAAAGACGATGTACTTGGCGGAGGAATCTACTGGTGTGAACAAAAGAAAGAATCCAAAAATACCTGTTCCAATGCACCGGGAGCTGTATTTGCTCTCAAGCTATTTCAGGCAACTCAAGACAATACCTATTTAAAGCAAGGGAAAGAATTATATGAATGGACTAAAAAGAACTTAGAAGATCCAGAAGATCATCTATATTTCGACAACATCGCACTCAATAAGAAAATCGGCCGTGCCAAATTTGCCTATAACAGTGGACAAATGATGCAGGCAGCCGCCCTGCTCTACCAAATTACCAAACAGAAAAATTATCTGGAAGATGCTCAAAACATAGCAGAAGCGTGTCATAGATACTTTTTCACTCATTTTACCTCTCCGGATGGACAAACATTTCAATTACTGAAAAAAGGGAATATTTGGTTCACGGCAGTTATGCTTAGAGGTTTCATTGAACTTTATCAGATAGACCATAACAAGGCTTATCTAACCGATTTCCAAAAAAGCCTCGACTATGCATGGGATCATGCCAGGGATGAACGGGGACTATTTCAGACAGACTGGAGCGGAACAGATAAAAGCGAAAAGAAATGGCTTCTTACACAAGCTGCTTTCGTAGAAATGTATGGAAGACTAGGCGGAATCGATTTACAATAACCAATTTTAATAATCCTCTTAAAAACATGGAGATATGAAGAAAAAGAATATCGGAATATGTATTATTACAACCACCCTGTTAATGGGAAGTCATGCCAAAGCTACAGAACTCGTTTTAGCTAAAGATCATACAAATGTAGTGAATCAGGCAGCTGAAATTGCCGCTTATGAAAGCAACCGTCCACCTGTAAATAAGCGTCTTTTTACATCAAAGGCTGTGGAAGCAGAAATCATCCGAGTGAAAAAGCTGCTTACGAATCAAAAACTGGCATGGATGTTCGAGAATTGTTTTCCCAATACCCTCGAAACAACTGTCCACTACCGTACAACAGACGGTAAGCCAGATACTTTCGTTTACACAGGTGACATTCATGCCATGTGGCTACGGGATTCCGGAGCACAGGTCTGGCCTTATATACAACTGGCCGATAAAGATCCGGAATTGAAGAAAATGCTTGAAGGAGTGATCCGGAGACAATTCAAATGTATCAATATTGATCCGTATGCCAATGCTTTCAATGATGGTGCTGTCGGAGGAGAATGGATGTCTGACCTGACCGACATGAAACCGGAACTGCACGAACGTAAATGGGAAATAGATTCCCTATGTTATCCGCTGCGTCTGGCCTATCAATATTGGAAAGAAACTGGTGATGCCAGTATTTTTGATAATGAATGGATACAAGCTATAACCAACATACTGACAACTTTCAAGGAACAACAGCGCAAAGAGGGAGTAGGTCCTTATAAATTCCAGCGTAAAACAGAACGTGCACTCGACACATTAAACAACGATGGATTAGGTGCTCCCGTGAATCCTGTCGGACTCATTGTTTCAGCTTTCCGTCCGTCTGACGATGCTACAACTTTACAGTTCCTCGTACCGTCTAATTTCTTCGCAGTTTCTTCCCTGAAGAAGGCCGCGGAAATTTTGAATACCGTAAACAAGAATAGTGATTTGGCAAAGCAATGTACAGATCTGGCACAGGAAGTAGAAACTGCACTAAAAAAATATGCAACTTACAATCATCCTAAGTACGGCACTATCTATGCTTTTGAAGTAGACGGATTCGGAAATCATTTCCTAATGGATGACGCCAATGTTCCGAGTTTGCTGGCAATGCCCTATCTGGGCGATGTAGACATTAATGATCCTATTTATCAAAACACACGCCGTTTCGTATGGAGCAAGGACAACCCCTATTTCTTCAAGGGAAAGGCAGGAGAAGGTATCGGAGGGCCCCACATCGGCTATGACATGATATGGCCCATGAGTATCATGATGAAAGCATTTACCAGTCAGGATGACCAGGAAATCAAGGCTTGTATAAAAATGCTGATGGACACAGATGCAGGAACAGGATTCATGCACGAGTCTTTTCACAAGGATGATCCTAAAAACTTCACACGTGCCTGGTTCGCTTGGCAAAACACCTTATTCGGTGAGCTCATATTAAAGTTAGTCAATGAAGGAAAAATAGACTTATTGAACAATATTCAATAAAGCAGACTTGGGTTATTTCCCCATTCAGGGCGCTCTTCTACAAGAAGTAGCGCCCTTTCTTAACACGTAAATTACTATTAACTTTGGCTAATTATCGCAAAGGAATTATCAGTTCTTGGGGTAATTCTTATCTTTGCAGTATACGATTCAAGACAAAGAAACTATGTACAAAAACCTGTTAAGCTGGCTTACTGTTTTATTAGTGCTCCCATCATGTTCCGGCACGTCACCTGCCATATCCGTGGTATGTGAAGAAAATAATATAGGCAACTGCATCATCAAATGGGAGACAGCACCGGTATTGAAAGGACAGGTAAAAGTATACACCTCCACTTCTCCCGGACTTATTCCGGAAGATTCACCCATCGCGATGGCTAACATTTCGAGCGGAAAAATGACAATCGTAACCAACGATCCGTCGCAACGTTATTACTACCTGATGGTATTTAATAATAAATACCGGATTAAGGTGGCCACCCGCAACATTAATATCCCCGGCATACAGAATTTCCGTGATTTAGGGGGATATGAATCTTATGATACAGGAAAATCACTTCGCTGGGGAATGATATACCGTTCTGCACAGATAGACAGTATTCCTCCCTGCTCCCGCAGGGAACTTAAAAACATGGGAATACGAACGATCATAGATTTACGCTCTGAAAATGAACGTCACAATTACCCGCAACTGCATGATGATGAATTTAACATCATACATATCCCTATCCTCACAGGAAATATGGAAGAAATTCTGCAAGGAATTCAAGAAGAGAAGATAAAAAGTGACACTATTTACCGTCTAGTCGAACAAATGAATCGGGAATTAGTTCTAAACTACCGAAAGGAATTCAAAGAACTGTTCACCGTCCTTCTCGACCGTACTCATTATCCGGTTGTAATTCATTGCACATCCGGGAAAGGGCGTACAGGAGTCGTTTCCGCTTTATTGCTTGCCGCTCTTGGTGTCAACGAGGACGTTATTATGGAAGACTATCGTTTGAGTAATGACTATTTTAATATTCCAAAAGCTTCTAAATATGCATATAAGCTGTCGATCAATTCGCAAGAAGCCATTACAACCATCTACTCTGCAAAAGAAGATTTCCTGAACGCTGCTAAAGAACAGATTGAGGCAGAATATGGAAGCGTACAAGCCTATCTGAAAAAGGGAATCGGACTTTCTGCAGAAGAAATTGAACAGTTACGCAGTATCCTGCTGGAATAAATCGCAAATCGTAATTCGTAATTCGTAATTATTCTCTATCTTTGCAGCCGAAATAAAAGATATACAGAGATTTAATGAAGACATTTGAAGAGCTTGGCGTTTCTCCGGAGATACGTAGAGCAATTGAAGAAATGGGATACGAGAATCCCATGCCGGTACAAGAAGAAGTGATTCCGTACCTTTTAGGAGAAAATAATGATGTAGTAGCTCTTGCACAGACAGGAACAGGTAAAACAGCCGCATTTGGTCTGCCCCTGATCCAACAGATTGACGTAAAGAACCGAATCCCCCAATCACTTATCCTCTGCCCCACCCGCGAGCTTTGCCTCCAGATAGCAGGAGATTTGAACGACTATTCCAAGTATGTTGACGGATTGAAAGTACTGCCTGTTTACGGCGGTTCTTCCATTGACAGCCAGATACGCAGCCTGAAACGCGGTGTACATATCATTGTGGCTACTCCCGGACGTTTACTGGACTTGATGGAACGGAAAACCGTATTCCTGTCTACTATCCGCAACGTAGTGATGGACGAAGCGGACGAAATGCTGAACATGGGATTTACAGATAGCATCAATGCCATTTTAGCGGATGTTCCGCAAGAACGCAACACCTTGCTGTTCTCGGCAACCATGAGTCCGGAAATTACACGCATTTCTAAAAAATACCTGCGTGATGCGAAGGAAATTACGATCGGTCGCAAGAACGAAAGTACCAGCAATGTGAAGCACGTCGCTTACACTGTACAAGCCAAAGATAAATTCGAAGCACTGAAACGCATCGTCGACTATTATCCGCAAATTTATGGTATCATCTTCTGCCGCACCCGTAAAGAGACACAGGAAATTGCAGATAAGCTGATGCAGGAAGGCTACAATGCCGATTCCCTGCATGGAGAACTTTCACAAGCACAGCGCGACGCAGTTATGCAAAAGTTCCGCATCCGTAACCTGCAACTTCTCGTTGCCACTGACGTAGCTGCCCGCGGACTGGACGTAGATGATCTTACCCACGTTATCAACTACGGACTGCCGGACGATACGGAAAGTTATACGCACCGTAGCGGACGTACAGGACGTGCCGGAAAAACAGGAACCTCTATCGCTATCATCAATCTTCGTGAAAAAGGAAAGCTCCGCGAAATAGAGCGTATCATCGGCAAGAAATTCATTCCCGGAGAGATGCCAACAGCAGCAGGCATCTGCCAGAAACAGCTGATCAAAGTGATTGATGACCTCGAGAAGGTAAAAGTAAACGAAGAAGAAATCTCCGAGTTTATGCCGGAAATCTATCGCAAACTGGAATGGTTAAGCAAAGAGGATTTGATTAAGCGCATGGTTTCACACGAATTCAACCGCTTTGCCGAATATTATCGTAACCGTGCAGAAATAGAAGTACCGACTGACATTCGCGGAGAACGTGGTGCAAGAGGTGACCGCAAAGAGGGTGGCTTTGAAAAGAGAAGCCGGAAGGCTGCTCCGGGCTTTACCCGTCTGTTTATCAATATGGGTAAAACGGACAACTTCTTCCCCAGCGACCTTATTGGTTTGCTGAACAGCAACACACGAGGGCGCATAGAACTAGGACGCATCGACCTGATGCAAAACTTCTCTTTCTTCGAAGTCGTTGAAAAAGAAGCGCAGAATGTAGTGAAAGCATTGAACCGCGCCAACTGGAACGGGCGTAAAGTCTCTGTTGAAGTGGCCGGCGAAGAAAGCGGAGAAGGCCGTAAAACAGGTGGTTTTGCAGATCGTAAAGGCGGAAAAAGGTTCGGAGGTAAAAACGACGAACGTACACCACGCTACGAAAACAAAGACAGAAAGGATAGAAAATCAGAAACTTCGACAAGAGGAGGTGCTAAATCTGCAAAGAAAGAAAAGCCAAGCCGTGCCGAACGAGGATATGCCGACGCCCGTGGCCCGAAAAAGAAAGAAGACTGGCAGCAGCTCTTCAAAGATAAAGAGCCTGATTTCAGCGAAGAGGGATGGGCACGCAGGAAGCCGAAAAAATAAGTATCTTTCCCCCCAGAATATGACTTAATACAAATTTCACGTTTGAAATCTATCTTATATAAATTCCCCTTATTTTACTTTTCTCTTAAAAGAGAATAGAGTAAAATAAGGGGAACTCTTATATTCTTTCCTGCCTAATGAAAACCGAAAAAGAGAGATAATTTACCAAATATAAGACTGATCTTCATCTGGTATATTGATATTACGTTTACGTTCCATAATCATAGAACCTGTTACCTTATAATTCATCGGATATGCCTCGTTTGCAACGTCACTATAATGATATTCAACATACAAGGTCACATATTTATGTTCCAAATAAGGAAGCTTGGTATCCATATTAGTTTCAATTTTATAGCTTCCCGAAATCGAAAAGATAGGTTTGCCATTTCCGGTTTGTATTCTTCTCGCAAAACAAACATACTTATTACCATACGTAAGCCGTTACCATAGTAAAGGAAAACCAGAGTCATGTATATGGATGACTATAGTCAGCTGAATAGCTGACTATAGTTGTCTTACAGGTCAATTGCAGTCGGCTTATAAGACAACTATAGTCGACTATCTATTGATAAACGCTAAACAAATGAGAAAGAGACGACTTATCTGCATTAAGAAAGGACATTTTTATCGAAGAAGCATGACGTCAATGATATCGCTTGACAACATACAATACCGGAAAATTTGTATCCGGTGAAGAGTGTGAAGGGCTGTGAAAAAGCAAGCAGTGCTGTTCATTCACAGGAGATATCTGAAAATAAACGGTTTAGCATGATGTGAAAAAGGTGAATAGAAGAATAAGACTGAACATTGTACTTATCCGCATAATCTACATTACAGAAGATAAATCCCGGACCGATGTAAAGACATCGGTCCGGGATTTACTGTTTTCCATTAACGTTTTAGTTTCAATTCCAGTACATGTTCTCCCGCTTCTAGTTTTACTACACGTTCTCCCTCCACATTGTCGGGTGCATAAAAGGTAGCAGTGCTATTTGCAGGGACAGTTACCTGATAGACAATACGGTTCTTTTTACGTTCCCATTTAGAACAGATTTCACCATAAGGCGATTGATGTCTGGCTTCGAACTGATTTAGTCCACTGGGGAAATTAGGGCGAAGGAGGATATGTTTGAATCCGGGATTTTCGGGGTCAGGGAAGATTCCGCCCAATCCTTTATAAAACCACCCGCCAATTTCACCAAACATCATATGATTGTCTGAAATGTCGCGCGTTGCATTCAAATCCCAGTTCTCCAGCAAGGTGGTAGCCCCATTGGCAATCCAACAGCCCCATGATGGATAAGTATCTTGTACGGCTAATTTATAAGCCGTTTCGGCTTCACCGTTCTCACTCAACGCATTCAAGATAGCTTTTGCTCCCAACACACCTACATCCAAATGAAAACCGGCTGCCTCTACCTGTTTTGCAAGATTCCTGGCCACTTTCCTCTTCAGTTCTTCGGAAACAATCCCCCATTGCAAGGGAACGCTCTGTTCTGTCTGGACTCCGCTACCATAAATACCCGTTTCTCTATTCAAGAATTTATCATTAATCGCATTCTTTATCTTGTCGGCAAGGGCAGAATAATACTCGTAATCTTCCGTTTTATTAAACATCTTTGCGGCATTGGCAAGTATCTTGGTATCCACGTAGAAATAGACAGAAGAAGTCAGTTCCTTGGAAGAATGGGATTTAACAGGCACCCAGTCTCCTCTTCCCCACGAGGTTAATCCAGTTGGACTAGTACGATCCACATAGTCTACATACCGTTTGATGTTCTCATAACAGTCCGCCAATAGTTTACTATCACCGTAAAACATATAAATATTCCATGGAATGATGGCGATGGTACTCGTCCAGTCCAGCCCATTATCCGTGCCATATCCCCAGCCTCCTGTAGGGATAATGTCAGGTAATACGCCATTGGGCTGTTGCTCGTCTCTGTGGTCGGCAAGCCATTTCTCGTAGACAGTGATACCGTCATAATTGTACAATGCCGTTTCAATAGCAAAGTGACCGTCGCCCGTCCATCCGTTTTTCTCACGCTGGGGACAGTCGGTAGGATAACCCATTAAGTTGGATAAATAGGCATTATTCGTAGCCCACCAAAGACGGTTGATAAGTGCATTCGAAGTATGAATCGTCCCTTTCTGCGGAACATCACTATGCACAAAGTAGGCAGTCAGACTATTTTCATTCAGTACAATGGGGTTATTGCTTGTTACTTCCACGTATCTGAAACCTTTATAATTGAATCGTGCCATAAACTCATCCTCTCCTTTCCCGCTCAAAACCAGCATATCCGTTTGGAAAGGATCGGAGTTGTCTACCGGGCGGTGATACACATCAATATTTGACGTATTCACTCGTCCGTTGTCATACAACCGCTCGCCATGTTTCAACCTCACGACAGTTCCTTCTTCTCCGGATACTTTGATGCGGGTGACACCTGCCATATTACGGGCAAAATCAAATACATACGTTGTATCATTGAGCTTTTTCCATGTCTTTACAGGAATTGTTTCTACCGCACGGATCGGCTGCACTTGTTGAGACACTACATTTAGTGAAGGAACAGCCCTATATCCTACCCCACTCCATTGGGAATCATCAAAGTCCGCTGTGTTCCAACCTTTTTGCTCCAGGCGGGCGTCGTAATGTTCGGCTGTATAAATACTATTGAAGACTAATGCCCCCGATGAAGTTTTCCAGTCGCGCTCTGTAGAAACCACTTCAACGGAACCGTCTTCATACGTAATCCGCACATCCATACAGAAAGCAGGGCGGTTGCGCCACGGTGCACGGTGGAAATCCCACACAGCCATCGACTGATGATTATACCATCCATTACCCAGCAATACACCAATCGCATTCCGTCCCTTCTGTATTTGAGGGGTAACATCATAAGTTACGTAGAAATTACGTCTGTCGAACCGGGTATATAGCGGGTCCAGTCTATGATTTCCTATTTTCTCGCCATTGATGTACAGTTCATACAAACCTGCCACGGCAATGTATGCCCTTGCTGACCGGACACTCTTCTTTGCATCAAACACTTTCCGGAAATAAGGTGCAGGTTGATAATTAATATCCCTGTTATCCCCAATCCAGGCGCCCTGCCAGTTCTCCATCCCCATCATTCCGGTTTCAAAACAATTGATATCCGAAGAAGATTGGATTCCATCCTGATCCCATACATTCACTTTCCAATAATACTTGGTGAATGGGGTGAGGCCCTCGCCCGAATAAGTAATTAGAATCTCTTCAGTATTCTTTTTGCCTGAATCCCAAGTATCTCCTTTTCCGGCAACAAGTTGAAGAGAGTCTTTACCCACCATGACTTGATAAGCTGTTTGTCGTGCCCCTCTCCGGGTATCATTCAACATCCATGATAACCGGGGAGCAGGATTATCCACTCCCAGAGGATTCACTAAATAATCGCAAGCCAAATTCACGGGTTTGCAATTGCCCGGTACCTGCACCTGCGAAAATGTTGTTTGCAACATTAAAAAGAGTAGCCCCGATACTAATGTCAATCGTTTCATTTTATTCAAAAATTAGTCTGTATTTTCTTTCCATCTCATAAAGAGCATATTGCGCGCTAATTTACGAAAAATATCGCATAGGGAAGTTATTTTGCTGCAATACTCTTACTTTATCAGTTTATAGGAAATGAATCGGAACGGTACACTTACCTCAAAAAAAGCTATATCTTTGCGACCCGAAATATACTTGACTATGAATAAAGTGAATGGTTTGCTATATGGGCTGCTTTCATCGGCCTCTTTTGGACTTATCCCTCTATTTACCATTCCTGCCATGCAAGCGGGAATGCAATTTGAATCGATACTTTTCTATCGGTTCCTGTTTGCCTGTCTGGCAATGGGAGGGATTTTATTGATGAACGGACAGTCATTTCGTATCAAACGACAGGACATTCCTTCGCTGTTTTTTCTTTCACTTCTTTATTTAATGTCCGCAGTATTCTTATTTTGGGGATATAAATTTATGGCCAGCGGAGTTGCCACCACTATTCATTTCATGTATCCGGTGCTTACCACGCTAATCATGATGCTCTTTTTTAAAGAAAAGAAGTCCGGCTGGCGGATCGCTGCCATTGCGTCCGCAGTAGCAGGAGTCTATTTCTTATCCGGCGGAAACACAGAAACGGGGGGCTTTTCTTTCATGGGTCTTTTCATTGTCCTGCTGTCGGCACTCGGATATGCACTTTATCTCGTTACAATGAGCCAACTAAAGATCGGACAGATGAAAGGCTTACTGCTTACTTTCTACGTATTCCTTTTCGGGAGTATTCTTCTTTTTATCGGAACGGAATCTATCAGCCAACTTCAACCCATCAGCGAATGGCATACTGCCGGCAACTTGATCCTACTGGCCTTAATCCCCACCGTAGTTTCTAACCTCGCTTTAGTAAGAGCCGTAAAAAGCATCGGATCCACACTCACTTCCGTATTGGGAGCCATGGAGCCGGTAACTGCTGTATGCGTTGGAATCTTTCTTTTCGGAGAAGCCTTCACCACAAGCATCGGTGTAGGCATTGCACTGATTATTGCCGCCGTGATCGTTATTATATTAAAACGATAAAAGAGAGGGGGAAAAATGCACTGCCCCCCCCATTACTTGATTTACCGGGCAATGTTCAACTCCTGAACAAGATTCCCCGCCTTACCGTATTTCTCCATAATAAAAAGCATATACCGCACGTCCACTCCGATACACCGCTGCAAATCAGGCTCGAATACGATATCGCTACTCATTGCTTCCCAGTTGCCATCGAAAGCCAACCCCAGCAATTCTCCTTTAGCATTGAATATGGCACTGCCGGAATTACCTCCTGTTATATCATTGTTGGAGATAAAGCAAACATTCATATCCCCCTGTTCATTGGCATATCTTCCGAAATCACCGGAGGAAAGCAGATTTAACAACTCCGGCTGGACAGCAAAGTCAATATCACCGGCATGTTCCTTCACTTTCTCAAAGATGCCTTTCACGGTTGTATAATAATCATAAGTAGCTCCATCAAAGGGAGTATATCCTCCAACCGTTCCGAAACTAAGTCGCATGGTGGAATTGGCATCCGGATAGAAATTACGTTCGGCATACATACGGCGCATGGCAGCATTGAATAAACGCTCCCCCTGCTCTATCTGCTCGGAAGCCTCGGAAATGCTCTGATTCATCTCATAATACTTCACGATCAGATCCAGACTCAAGGAAACAGCAGGATCCTCTATGAGATTGTACGTAGTATCTCGCTCCAGAAAGCGTTTCAAGCCCTTAGGAGACGTTATATTGGAAGTCGCATACAAAGAATCTACATAGGTCTGAATATTCCCGTTGTAGAACGTATCTATCTTCTCATACATAGCAGGCAGAAACTTTTTATCCACTTTCGACTGATACTCTTTAAGCATGGCAGCAAAAACCTCCTTATCAATGGAAAGATCGAGATTATCATATTTCTCCAGTAACTTTTTCATGCGAGTTATCACTAGCTTCTCTTCCGCCTCAAAGTCGAAATTGAGAATTTCAAGAGCAAGCTGCACCAACTCGGGACCATTGATAAACGATTCACCGAAATAAGCTAACGCACGATTGGTTTCCCGACGATTGCTATAACTCAATTCTAAAGAGGAGAATAAACGAATCAGTTTCTCTCTCTCTTCCGGACGAGACTGAATCCAGTCACGAAGCGCTGCTTCAGCCTCCCGTTTCTTTTCCAATACTTTCAAATGCTTGATGGCTTTATTCGTTCCAATGCTATTTTTCCAATAATTGGAGCTTTCATCGTATTTTGAAGCATACTTAATGCGAATATCCGGACGCCGGTCCATCTCCCGTTTCCAGATGGTTTGTTTCACTCCCCGTACATCAATCATTGCCTGATTGATTCCATTCATCATCTCTTCGATACCATACGAGGAAAGGTAACGTTCCGTACTGCCCGGATAGCCAAGCGTCATGCAGAAAGAACCTTCTTTGTATCCATCCAAAGAAATAGGTGCTACATATTCGGGATGATAGGGGACGTTTTCAGGAGAATAATCCGCCGGACCATTCTTGGCATCAGCATAGATACGGAATACACTGAAATCACCCGTATGACGCGGCCACATCCAATTATCCGTATCCCATCCGAACTTCCCGACAGAAGAAGGAGGTGCAAAAACCAGACGGACATCGTTATAATCACGATAAACAGAAAGCCAGAATTCATTCCCTGCATAATAAGCATCTACAATGCCAGTCAATGTAGAATCCTTTTCGGAGACTTCCATACTGATTACATTCATAATCGAATCAACAGCCACACGGCGCTCTGTTTCCGTTTTAGCATGCCGGGCGGCAGACAATACCCGTTTGGTAACGTCTTCCGTACGAAGCAGGAAACGAACATACAATTCCGGATTCGGCAATTCTTCCTCAAGACTACGTGCAAAGAATCCATCTTTCAGATAATCATGTTCCACTGAAGAATGTTGCTGAATACTGCTGAAACCACAATGATGATTGGTAAACACCAGACCGTCTTCGGAAACTACCACTCCCGAACAGAAACCTCCGAAGCTGACAACAGCATCTGCCAGACATGGCTTCTTCGGATTATATATTTTATTTACAGGCATCTGCAAACCAAGTTCTTTCATTACCCGGTCAGTCTGTTTATTCTTTCGGAGATTTCCCAACAGCCACATTCCCTCATCGGCAAACACATTCGACAGACAGAGAGAAAAGACTATCAAGACGGTTAGTCTGAACTTCATATTATTATTTTTAGATTCATTATTCTGTAATCAGCCTCAACTTCTTCGTTCCTACGCGGGCTTTCAGCCATTCGCTGATTTTCTCTTTCTCGGCAACAGACGGATGTCTGGCGAATTTAAGGACAGCCAATGTTACCGTATCCGTCTTCATCGAATCGACTCGTACTTCGAGCGAGTGAGCGATGGAGAGTGTAGTGATGGAAGGATAAAGCACCTTCAGTTCGGGCACTAATGTACGACTCATAGCATCGTACGTTCTGTATTGCTCCAGCGTTGTCTCCAGCTGGGAAATTTTCACCGCCTGTTGTTGAAGCCGTTGCTCACTGTTTTTATAGAAGTCTTCCATGACCATGGCACGGATAGAAGATACATCTACCGCCTCATTGTTCATCCCCTGTAATACAATCAGTTTCGTATCTTCCAGCTTATACTCTTTCAACTTGCTACGGGCAATAGATATCGAAGCGTCAGGCACTTCAGGACCAATCAAGACAACCCGTACTTCTTTATGTTCATAGCTGATTTTCTTATCAAGTACCTGCGTATTCTCAAAGCTTAACTGATCGTTTATAAAACGATTGGCTGCTGCTTCATAGAAAGTGCTCTTTATAATTCCAAATGTCAGATAAACTGCAGGGCACATGGTAAGCACCACAATCAGAACGATGTATTTACGTACGGTCTTCTCACGGGTTTTATCCACAAATTCCTTTCGTTGGAAATGCATCACACGAACCCCGAGGAAAGTAGCCAGACTGATAAAAACAGAGTTGATGAAATAAAGATAAAAAGCTCCCAGGAAATAAATAAGATTGCCGGAAGCCAACCCGTAACCTGCTGTACAAAGCGGCGGCATCAATGCGGTAGCAATGGCAACGCCCGGAATCACATTTCCTTTTTCCTTGGTAGAGAGAGCTACGACACCTGCCAATCCACCAAAAAGTGCGATGAATACATCATAAATAGTGGGCGATGTGCGTGCCAGCAACTCTGACTGTGAACCGGCAATAGGAGCAAGAAGGAAAAAGATGGTTGCCGTAGTCACACTGAAAGCGGTCGTTATGAGAAAGCTCTTCAAAGAGCGTTTCATTAATTCAAAATCATTTAGTCCGACAGACAATCCTACTCCCATAATAGGTCCCATCAATGGAGAAATCAACATGGCACCGATAATAACGGCAGTGGAGTTCACATTCAATCCGAGTGATGCCATGAATATGGCAAAGATCAGAATCCATAAATTGGCACCTTTGAACTCTACCCCCTTACGGATAGAATCCACTGTAGCCAGTTCGTTATCCTTATCTTTCCTCAAGTCCAGATATTCTCCCAGAAAGGACTTGATAGCAAACTTATTACGTTCATCTGTCTTCATAGTTATTTCTTCTTTATAAATCGATTAATAACAGGAATCTGACTCAATGGTAAATCCTTTTTGATAATATAGGCTATAAATAGCAATAAGAGTACGGTACGGAAAGCGAGACGGAGCACTATATTAGGGATAGGAACCTGCTCTCCAATAACGTAAAGTACCGCTGCCAGCAGAACATAAAGTCCGAGGCTCTTCAAATCATAATGAATCGGGTATTCTTTCTGTCCTATCCAATAGGATAGCAACAAGATGACTGCATAGCCTGCAACAGAAGCCCATGCCGAAGCAAGATAACCGTAAACCGGCACAAACAGAATGTTCAATACGACAATAATAACACAACCAATCACCGAGAAGTAGGCTCCCCAATAGGTCTTATCCGTCAGTTTATACCAAAAGGAAAGGTTGAAATAGATCCCTTTACAGATCTCTGCAAGCATTACAATGGCTACTACCCCCAGGCCTTCCCAGTAACCTCTTGCCACCAGATAACGCAATAAGTCGAGATAAAACATGACAGCAAGGAAAGCCAGCAAGGAAAATATAAGAAAATACTTCATCGCAGCGGCATACATCTTCCGGTTGTCTCCTTCGCGGTCTTTGCCAAAGACAAACGGTTCGTAAGCATAACGGAAAGCTTGCGTAAACATTGCCATTACCATCGCAATCTTACTGGTTGCCGCATAGATACCCAATTGTACCAACCCCTCCTGCCGGTCTTCAAAAAGAAACGGATATATCATCTTATCCACAGTCTGGTTTAGAATACCTACCAAGCCTAAGATTAATACCGGGAAAGAATATACGACCATTCGTTTCAACAATACCCGGTCTAATTTATAAGCAAAACCTGTCAGTTCCGGGATGAAGAAGAACATCTGAACAACTGAGATAATCAGGTTGCTAATAAAGATATATCCCACTAAATAATCCGGATCATAAAACCAGGAGATAGTTGACGGACAATGTACATTCAGCCACGGGCACACCAGTAGGAAAAATAAATTCAAACCGATGCCACCAACGATAGAGAGCAGTTTGATAGCAGCAAACTTGATGGGCCGTTTTTTATACCGTAAATAAGCAAAAGGGATGCATTGGAAAGAGTCTAAAGCTACCACAACAGCCATCATCGCTATGAACTCCGGATGATCGCCATAATCCAGTAAATTGGAAATAGGTTGCAGGAATAACAGGCAAAGGAAAACAAAAATCAAAGATACCCCTCCTACCGATAACAAGGAGTTGGCATATACTTTCATCGGGTCTTCTCCCGATTTATTGGCAAAACGGAAGAATCCCGTTTCCATACCAAACGTAAGCAATACAAGCATCAGGGCTGTAAACGCATATACGTTTGATACCACTCCATAACCTCCGGTGGAAGCCGGCAATACCGCTGTGTACAAAGGCACCAGCATGTAGTTAAGGAACCGTCCGACAATACTACTCAACCCATAAATTGCAGTATCTTTAGCTAATGATTTTAGTCCAGCCATGTTTTATTATTGATTATCATTCAGATTGGCTCAACGTTGCCTCTTTTGTTTGAACAACCAATCCATAAATCCGGGATAATTGAAAGCCGGATTCCAGCTTCCATGATTACAACCGGGGAATTCAATATATTCCACATCTGCACCGGCAGCTTTCAGTGCTTTATACGCTTCGCGAGAACCTTTCACCGGAACTACATCATCCGCATCTCCATGGAAGATACGAAACTTCACATCCTTGGCAACTGACAGCCGGCTCGGATTGACTGTACCGCAAATAGGAACTGCAGCTGCAAAAATCTCCGGATAACGCACTACTAAATCATACGTTCCCATCGCTCCCATTGAAAGACCGATAATATAAACCCGCTGTGTATCCACTTCGGGCATTACCAGATAAGAATCGAGCAACTGTTTAAGCGTTTGCAATATAGGACTGATCTCCTGTCCCACTGGCATTTCTGTAGGGATAAGCGACTTCGGACGTCCTGTATAAGCCCAGTAACCGTCTGTCGGACACTGTGGAATTAGAACGAAAGCGGGATACTTCTCTTGATTGACCGGATTAAGAAACATCTGTCCACCATGAGTCAACTGTTTCTCATTATCATTTCCCCGTTCGCCGGCTCCATGCAGAAACAGTACGAGCGGATACTTTTCACCGGGCTTCACCGATTCGGGATGAATCATCCGATAAGGTAAAGAGTCTCCTTCAGAAGAGACAAAAATATCCCTCCCATATTCCTGTTGAGCCGATAAAGAGAGGCTCAAAAAGAGAAAAACAAGTAAAGTAGTCCATTGCTTCATCATCCAACTACGCTTTATAAAGTTCTTTTATTCCGTTTTTATCAGTCATTAAACAGCGTTTTCTGGCTGTTATAAAGACTCCTTCCCAAATGTTTATAGGCAAGTTCAGTCACTTCACGTCCACGGGGAGTACGCTTCATGAATCCTTCTTTTATCAGGAAAGGTTCGTAAACTTCCTCAATGGTTCCCGCATCTTCTCCCAAAGCCGTAGCAATGGTAGTGATACCTACCGGGCCACCTTTAAACTTGTCTATAATAGTGCAAAGTATCTTGTTGTCTATCTCATCCAGACCGTATTTATCGATATTCAGTGCTTCCAATGCAAACTGGGCAATCTCCGTATCGATAGAGCCGGAGCCTTTCACCTGCGCAAAGTCACGTACCCGACGGAGCAAGGCATTGGCAATACGAGGCGTTCCGCGGCTACGGGAAGCAATCTCCGATGCCGCGCGTACCGAACAAGGCACATCCAGTATGGATGCAGAACGACGGATGATATTGCTCAAAACGTCGTCATCATAGTACTCCAAATGAAGATTAATGCCAAAACGTGCACGAAGCGGAGCTGTCAGCAAACCACTACGGGTGGTTGCGCCAACCAGCGTGAAAGGATTTAAATCTATCTGAATACTACGGGCCGAAGGTCCCTTATCAATCATAATATCGATGCGGTAATCTTCCATGGCCGAATAAAGATATTCCTCCACTACAGGCGACAACCGATGAATTTCATCGATAAAAAGTACATCATTCGGTTCGAGACTGGTTAACACTCCTGCCAGATCACCCGGTTTATCGAGTACCGGACCGGAAGTCACTTTAAAGCCAACTCCCAATTCGTTGGCGATAATGTTCGAAAGAGTTGTTTTTCCTAATCCGGGAGGGCCGTGCAACAGCACATGGTCGAGTGCTTCGCCACGCAGACGTGCCGCCTTCACAAAAATGCGAAGGTTTTCCACCACCTTGTCCTGCCCGCTAAAGTCTTCAAAGCTTAACGGACGGAGTGCATTCTCGAAATCCCGTTCTTTTGAAGTAAGCTGATGTTCGCGTATGTTAAAATCTTCCTGTTCCATTTATTTCTTGAAAGTAGGAGACAAAGATAGAGATTTACATTCATTTTCAGTATAAGAAAGACGAAGATTTAGTTTATTTGAAACGTAATAACTACTTTTGCACTATCTATATACACGTTATCAACTATGGTTCTAAATTACATTTGGATAGGATTCTTCGTCATTGCCTTTATCATCGCTCTTATAAAAGTGATTTTTCTGGGAGATACGGAGATATTTACGGCTATCATGAACTCTACATTCGACTCCTCCAAAACGGCATTCGTGATATCACTGGGACTTACGGGTGTACTAGCCCTTTGGTTGGGTATCATGAAGATCGGAGAGAACAGCGGATTGATTAATACACTGGCGCGCTTTCTAAGTCCGGTGCTATGCCGTTTGTTTCCGGACATTCCTAAAGGACATCCGGTGTTGGGCTCCATCTTTATGAATATGTCCGCCAATATGCTCGGTTTGGACAATGCCGCCACTCCGCTGGGACTGAAAGCAATGAAAGAGCTGCAGGAACTAAATCCGAAAAAAGACACGGCTTCCAACCCGATGATTATGTTTTTGGTGATTAATACCTCCGGCCTCATCATTATTCCGATAAGTATCATGGTGTATCGTGCGCAAATGGGGGCTGCACAGCCTACGGATGTATTCATTCCTATTCTGATAAGTACTTTCATTTCGACTCTAGTAGGAGTCATAACAGTCAGCATCACTCAAAAGATAAACTTAATCAATAAGCCTATTCTCATTTTAATGGGCATTATCTGTCTTTTCTTTTCGGGATTGATTTATCTGTTTCTAAGTGTATCGCGGGAGGATATGGGTACTTATTCTACACTGATAGCGAATATCCTGCTGTTCAGTGTCATCATCCTGTTTATTTTAACGGGAGTCAGAAAGAAAATCAATGTATACGATTCTTTTGTGGAAGGAGCCAAAGAAGGATTTACGACGGCTGTACGCATCATTCCTTATCTGGTTGCTTTCTTGGTAGGAATTGCAGTGTTCCGCACTTCGGGAGCAATGGATTTTCTGGTGGGAGGTATCGGCTATATAGTAGGCCTATGTGGGGTTGACACGAGCTTTGTCGGGGCTTTACCTACTGCACTGATGAAATCACTTAGTGGCAGCGGCGCAAACGGCCTGATGATCGATACGATGAAAGAATTAGGACCGGATTCTTTTGTTGGGCGTATGAGCTGTGTTGTACGCGGAGCTTCAGATACTACATTCTACATTCTGGCCGTTTATTTCGGCAGTGTGGGAATCACCAAAACTCGTAATGCGGTAACCTGCGGCCTGATTGCAGACTTTTCGGGTATCATAGCCGCTATCTTAATCAGTTATTTATTTTTCTTTTAAATCATAACATTCAATTATGGCTGTAACTTATCAAACAGAAGGCGTAAAAATGCCTGATATCAAGAAACGTGAGACTACGGAATGGATAAAAGCCGTAGCAGCTTCTTACGGAAAAAGACTCGGTGAAATCGCTTATATCTTCTGCTCGGACGAAAAGATTCTGGAGGTAAACCGTCAATATCTGCAACATGACTACTACACGGATATCATTACTTTCGATTATTGTGAAGGCGATCGTTTATCAGGAGACTTATTCATTAGCCTGGACACAATACGCACTAATGCGGAGCAATTTGGCGCTTCTTATGACGACGAACTGCACCGTGTCATTATCCACGGGATTCTTCATCTCTGCGGTATTAACGATAAAGGACCCGGAGAACGGGAAATTATGGAAGCTGCGGAAAACAAAGCATTAGCTATGCGACAAGTATAAGCAAGCCTCGATAGCAAACGATTTCAAAAAGTTTTCAATTTATTAAAACATACACTGTAACGTACACTATAACAAAGACGCCCCATCGTAATCACTACAGTGGGGCGCTTCATTAGCAATACGATGCTAACATTAAATTATTTAAGAGAGAGAAATTTATTATTTTATCTCTACCGCTTTGTTTATGCGATAGATTAAAAGATCATAATGTGAACGATCAGCCTCAGGCATAGTCGAAATACTCTTTTCCAACATCTCTTTCGTACGCATCAACAGATCAAAATAATATGCAGCAACTTTCGTCTGATTCGTATAAATAGGCGGAACAGATGAAAAACCACTTATTTCTTCAGGAGCCTGCAAAGAGCACAAATGATGCTCTACATTCTCTCCTTCACGTAAAGCCGTCAGATTAATTTCCGATTTCCGTGTATCTGCAAATGACGCCTTTGAAGCCTTAAAGCTACCAATAGGTGCAGTTACCGTAGAGGTGGCAATGATACTTTCCAGAAAAGCTGTCTGCAGAGCTTTCTCAACATTATCCAACGGACGATGTTTCAGAGTTCCTTCCCATACTACATTATAAATGTCATCCAAATATTCGGAAGCCGTATAAGCTGTTTCCGGGAAACGTTCCGTACACACTTCGATATAAGGCAAACGATTAAAGATATTCTTGAAAATATTCAAACGCATCATATCGGCCTTTTTATCAGCAATTGTAAAATCTGTAGCACGAGCCGTACTCTCTATCCAGTCCAGTTCTTTTGCCAGGCGAAGAACCCTATCCAATGCTGCCTTTTGCTTCTCGCGGTCTACCATCGAGTAACTCGGAATCACATCTTTTTCACGAATATCGTTAAGATAAATACCACCGACATACGAAAGAACCGCATATACACGACTGTTCAATCGATCACAAAGTGCTGAATATACCCGCTTCCGCATTGTCATATCCCTGTCTCCTTCTGAGAACCAAGTATAATAATTCTCACAACCGGTACGGATATTGGAAAGCATATAATCAAATGACTTCAAATGATCGTCTCCCAAACCGCCACGACTATTACGCGGATCCGAATCGAAACGGGGCTGACTACGTATATAAGCATAATGAGGATCTCCTGTGCGTTGACGAATCCAGCTATCCAACGTCACTTTCTCTTCTTGTAATGAAGAAGCATAAATAGGTTGGTACAGATATTTAATAACCAACTCATCATACGGTCCAGGGTTCGTATTAACTAAACGTACTCCCTTCCGGACATCATCTGCCGTAGCTACATCATTAATCACTACCCCACCCATAACAGAAGAAGCCAAACCATACTTTTGTGTAAAGCTAGCAGAACGCAAAGAGTCTACCGGATAAGCAACAGAAGCTCCCCAGTTCGCAGAAAGTCCCAGCCCTGTTCCTACCGCCTGGGCAATAGCAGCCTGAATCAGCTCACCTTGTACCTCTTGTGGGAAAATGACAGTACGGACACGAGGATCGGTTGCTACAGTTGCCGCAATACGGTCTATATACTGTACACTGATCAGGTTTGCATTAATCAAAATAGAAGCATTCAAGATCTCACCGGTACGAGCATCAGAGTGAAGAGTTGTTTGTGCAGTATTCATCCATGAAGCAGAATAACGGATGGTCATGCAGTCCAAACTGTGTGCATTAAACAAAGTGTCATTTTCAGGAAACTCCTTCACACAAATCACATTCTTAAAACCAATCTTTTCAAAAGCTTTATTCCAAGATTCCGCTCCAGCTTTAACATAAGGATGCCATTTGACGGGTAGTAAGCTATCAATATAGAATACTAATTGTTTCTTCGGTTCCACCAGTTCACCCCGACGATAAGCAGCAGAATCCGAAGGCTCAATCCGCCAACGTTTTGCATAGCGTATATTCTTCACCTCTTGTCCAGCTCCGACAAAATCACTTTTCAACTGTGTGGTCAATCCAAGACGTGAATCAGCCAGGCGAGGAGTCATCGGCTCTTCGGGCAAAACGCATAACATTTTATTTACTACAGCCGTCAACGGAACATTCTCATACATGCTATAAGCTCCCATCAAGGTATGATTCACCTTATATGCCAATTCCTCACGAACGGTAATATTATCTCCGGAAGCAGAAACGCCTAAAATAGACGATTTATCAGATTCTAATGAGTGGTCGCGAGACACAAAACCATAATAGCCGTTAGCAGAAGTCGACGGAAAAGGTTTGGTAAAAGCCGAACCTTCCAAGAATAAGCTTTTCATATTCACCACAAGAGCCGAACTATCCGGCGTACACGCCAACACTTTAAAGCTCTTGAAGATGCCCGGATTATGTGAATTATTCAGCGCACGGGCGATATCAGAATCACCACTCGTATTGACAGGTTTGCTCAACAAAGGCATACGTGCCACGACTGTAGAATCGATCATCTCAAAACGCAGACGTACATCTGTTCCTCCCAACTGTCCCGGTGCACCTTCTCCCCCATCACTTGTATTCTCAATGGAAGATGTGAACAACAGCTCACGACCCAACATCGCAACCGGAAACTCCACATATATCTTGTCTTCCACCTTATGAATAGTCATCAACCCATGAGCTGTCTGTACTTTCTTATTCTTAAAAAGCTTCTGATAAGGTGTCAGTACTTCTTTCTTTTCCTCTTTTTTCTTCTTTTTAAAAGGCCATATCGCATTTCCGTCTTGTGGCAGGCAACACATAAAAAGAAGCAATAAACAAAGTATCTTACTATATCTATTTCTCATACTTCCTATCATTTTAATGCCTGGTCAATTTTGTACAACAATAAGCGATAATGGCGTTGCGTATCAGCAGAGCCGGTAGAAGCACTTGCCGCAAGCAAACTACGGATTTTCTTCAGTTCACCGAAATAAACATGTTCCATCGGCTCCAATGGAGCCTTTAAATCAACATCATCCTCAAAACCGCTAATTTCTTCCAGACGAGCTGCTTGCATCTCAGCATGCTTATTATTAAAACATCCCATAAACTCTTCCGAGATAATGCCGAAACGCTCACGCGAAGCAGCCTTCAACCATTCAGGAATTTCAATAATACCATACATATCCGTAATGCCTTTACGAGTCGCATTTTTAGCAACTCCAGTTACAGATCCTTCTATCAATTTTGTCAAATAATTCATCTGCAAACGCATCTCCGTATCTGTCAAAGTTTTACCAGCACGTGTTGATGCCCATACAAAACGTTCGATATCTGCCAGATATTCTTTTTGAGTATAAGGAGCGGATGTTGCCTTGTTCGAGCAGATAGAAACAGCACCACAACGGGATAAAATACCATCAATAATCGCATTCTCCATTTGCATAGCTACAGAAGTACGAATAGGGAACTCTTTCAAGGTCTCATCCGCCTCCAACCAAGAAAGATCCTTCAACTCATTCAGCAAAAAATTCAATGCTTTTTTCTGTTGTTCTTTCGACACAGTCTGATAACTCGGACGTTGATCTCCATCATAACGCTCATTCAGGTAAATACCTCCGATATCTGCTAACACGAAGCTTAAATAGCGTACATATCCGTAGACAATCTCATCATATAAAGCAGTACGGAACTCAAAATCCTTATCTTTGTCTGCTACCCATTCATTAATATGTTTCAGGATATATTGCAGATTACGACGTCCATACTCTGAAGCTTTCACAGGATCATCCCCTAAATCTTCTTCTACGGAACTCGGATCAAAGCGACGTTTAAACTGCTGCTTACCATAACGATACTTAGGATCACCCGATTTCTCACTGATCCATTTGTCCAGTATAGGAATTTCTTCTTCAGATGTTTTCGCTTCAAATATCGGTTTATACAACCAAGAGATCGCATAATAATCATAAGCACCAAGTTCAGGAGGTGTCATACGTACTCCTTTCTCCTTATCACCCGGCTGTGCTATATAGTTATTACGTGCATAATCCATGATAGAATAGGTTGTTCCATATTCCTGAGTAAACTTCGGATCACGCAACGACTCTACAGGAATGGAAGAAGAACCCGCCATATTGTGCATCAGGGACAAAGTATGCCCTACTTCATGAGAAAGTACGTAAGCGATACAGTCTCCCAACAAATCTTCACGCAACACTACATCACGAACTTCTTTATCTGCCGGGGCAGTCTGCAAGAAACGCCAGTATTGAACCAACTGCACAATATTATGATATACCGTTACTGATGCGTTTATAATCTCTCCCGAGCGAGGGTCAATCCAAGAAGGTCCCATTGCGTTAGCTACTGTAGAAGGGGCATAACGGATACAAGAATATTTGATGTTTTCCGGATCAAAGTTAGGATCGTCTTTAGGAAAATCCTTTGCTATAATCGCATTCTTAAAGCCAATCTTCTCAAATGCTTTCTGCCATACCTCAACTCCTTTATGGATATATTTATTCCAACTCAACGGAAATGCATCATCAATATAGAAAATAATAGGTTTTTTAGGCTCTACCAACTCTCCACGCAGATATGCGGCAGAATCCGATGGTTCCAGATTCCAACGATGAGCAATATGGCGAGTACGCAATCCGCGTCCTTCGGAAGCAAACTCAACAATAGAGTGTTCGAAAATACCAATACGCGGATCGGCATAACGATGACGCATCGGCTTTTCCGGCAACAAGATAAAGCTACGGTTCATCACAGCCGAGAAAGGCATGTTTTTTACTGCATAACTTCCTTTAGCTCCTACACTTACTTTATAAGTCAGCAAGGAACGAACACTGATATTGTCTTCGAAGCCTTTGATGCCTTGTATAAAAGAACTTTCCTTTTCAAAATTCTTATCAACGCTCCCTCCCATCATTTCTATCAATGAATAAGGAGAGAAAGGAGAAAGCATTTTCTTATCACTCAACAGATAGCTGGTCATATCAAATACAACCGCGGTACTGTCATTATTGTAAGCCTTTATCTCAAAAGTTTCGGCGATAGCCGGCATTGTACTACTCTGCAAACGTTTTTTAATCTCACGATCATCCGAGCATTGTCCTGCCTGCACACGACGCAATGTAATCGTTGAATCACGCTGCACGAAACGAATCAAGAAAGGATCACCAGACTTCTCTCCTACACATCCAAACTGATTGTCCGTTGTTTCTGCAATTGTAGATCCCAACAGAATATCACGATTGAGTACCTTAACGGGTAACTCAAAGTAGATTTTATTATCAAACTGATGAAGTGTTATAAATCCCTTAGCTGTTGTGACTTTCTTTCCTTTAAACAGTTTGTCATACTTAGTTTCTTTCTTTTCCTTCTTCTCTGACGTCACTTGCGTAGTAGAAGCTTTCTTCTTGTTTTTCTTCTTAGCTACAGCGGGAGTTATTATCCCCCCGCATAGTGCCACCAAAAGAAGTAAATAGATTTTCTTTCGCATATAAATATTTTAATTTTTAATAATTGATTTACACCCAGTTGGCGGCTTGCTTCCACTTATAGATGACTTCTACAACTTTACCCAAACCGCCTTGCTTGAAACGAATTTTTTCTTTCGAATCGCCAGTATTCATAACATCCCGAATAACGGAAGTAGAGAAATCCAAGACATAAAATTCACCATTTTCTAACCCGACACCGGCATCACCCTGGAAAGAGGAATTATTTACATCAATACTTTTTATCGGAGCATCAAATTGATGGTATTTATACACTTTACTTCCATTAAAATAGTAGAAATATAATAAGTTTCCACTGGAAATCAACAAATAAGGGCGATAATCTTGTGCATAATACAAAGCAAATTGAGAATCTTCTTTCACTATAGCACCCAATTCTGACGTTACATCTGTCTGCGAGTTAATCTCTGCATCAATGGAACTTCCTCCCCAATAATCACCTATCGTGAAATCTTGCAAAAAATAACGGTTACTTTTACGAAGCACTGCCGCATATTTCAATCCCATCCAAGAATCATCACTATGAGCATCTACATAAAGCACTTCATAATCAGACATATCGTCCAATTTACCCCAATCCGGATTTTTTTCATATATTGACTCATTAGTGATAGAAGGTACAATCAGCTGTCCACAATACTTCCTGCCATTCCATGACTGATAATCTGTAATATGAAAGTATCGTTTCGAATTCTTATCATAGAGTAACGTTCCTCCATGATCGCAAAAACGCGGAGCACGTACTATCATCGTACCGTCCACCGGTTGTTGCCGGTACGACAACGGAAGCTCGTCCATAAAATAACTGTTGTTAAACAGTTTATAAGAATCCTTAATACGAGTATATACCTTTCCATCCATACCTATTGCCATAGAAAGATACAGCATATCATATACCCTCCAAGGTTCGAACCCTTGCGGATAGGCTCCATGAATGAACATAGACGGCAATGTACCTTCGGTTTTATAGGTACTTCCAGAAACATCTATTGTACCTTGTCCTCCTTGTTGCACCAACCAAAGCCAACTGGTAAAGTCCTGCGGTTTGTCTTCTGTCCATGAAGAGACAAAGTGCTGACTGATAGAGACCGGCTTGCCTCCCAGAGAGCTACCGGCATTGGAGATGCCATACACATCCTTAGTCACAGCACAATCATACACAGACTCGTCTTCTTTGCCGTTTTCGCCCGGCACAATCTTTGTTGTCGGACGTAGGTAGGTCAACATTGCCGTTCCGTCCTCTTTTTCAGACAAGACTACCCAAGCACTGTTTACATAAGGAGAAGTTACAGTAATACTCGAAGCATAAAAATAAGATACGCCAGTTTCCGTATCTGTCACGGTCAGTCGCAAATCCATATATTTTCCTTCTTCATCCGCCATCCAATTCAGATTACGATCGGTAGAGATTTGCCGTCTGTTCAACGACCATGAATATGCCAGTTTGTTGGTCTCTTCCCCCAAAGAGAATGCAAGTTGAGGTTCAACCTTCAGCACATCGCCCATTACAAACTCAGTAGCCTCCATCGTAAAATTGACGGTTACATCATTCATCAACTTATAGTCATAGTTTCCTTTGTCCTCATAGCAAGAAGACAAGCAACAAACCACGACAGCCACTGTCATCCAATATATCTTTTTCATATACATTTCTTTCAAACTAAATTAATAAATAGGCACTGTCATCGCCTTGCCGTTCGCTTCCTTCAAACCATATTTCTCAATGGCATCTTTCAGGCGCAATGCACACTGACGCTGTTCTGCCGAATTCAACTCTCCAAAACGAAGCACTTCCTCGCCACCATATTCTACCAATGCCAAATACTTTTCACGAGTATATGCTCCCAAATAAACGGTTTCCACATCTTTAGTCCACCATAAAGGTTTACTTTGTACGTTATTGAATACGATTTTTATAGTCTCGTAGTTCTTTACACTTCCGGCAAAATGTTCATTCGGCTCTATCCTTAACAGCAATTCCACATCCTCTTTCAGTGATTCGGTTTTCTTCAATTTCAATTCCAAAACATCTTCCGCCACATTAGCTCCAAAAGTCGGATTGATTGGTAACTCATAGTTTTCACTTTGTGCCGTTGTCTTGTCTGCTACTACTCCAACTTTATAAACAGTAGGCGTTTCAAACGGACTTCCCACCAATCGCACACCAATTTTCACTGTCAGTTCATCATCAAGTGGATAGTTGTTAAACGATAGTTCGATGGCTTCATCTCCACTTTCCATCAGCTCACTGAAAAACAAATAGTGCTCTCCATGATAGGGCTTTATTTCATCTTCAGAACAAGCGACCAAGCACAAAGCAAATAACGATAATAATATATATTGTTTCATCTTTCTACTGTATTAATCTTATTAAATGTCTTCATTTTCAGGATGCTCAAACACAAAATTCACGTTCTTTTCATCCATATCGAAAGGCTCTTTCATATTCAGACGCTTATACAGAAAGTACAACTGTCCTTCTCCAATCAATTCTTTACGCATCTCTTTGATCATCTCCTTGTAAAAAGCATCCAAAGATGAAGGTTCGGGAAGAGCCAACATCAGCCCCCTGGCATGACGGACAACATCTAATGCCGCACCGGCTTTATCCAACTGATTGTTACGTGCATAATACTCGCCAACTATATAATACAATTCACTCAATCTCAGCATTGGTATCATGTCATAACCAATAGTACCCTCCTCTATCAGATATTTCCGGGAACAATAAGAAGCTCCTGTGACCAATGTCAACATCTCATCTTTTCCACGCACATCTTCTTTCTTCTCCAGTTCTTCATCATAAATATCATCTTTACTGAACAAAAACAGATTTTCACTACCGTTATTAGTGAATGGCTTGTACTCATCGGTCAATACATTGTTATGAGAAATCGTAAAAATCAAGCTCTTGCTGTCTTTCTTGTCTTTCGATAACTCTGCCGAATTAATGAAATCGAAATAAGCTCTGTCTTTATAAGTAGAGTTAATGACCTCTTCCGAGCAACTGAAAGCGGCATCGTAATCTTTTGCCCACATATACATGCGTGCCATCCAGGCTGTAATGGCATAATAATTCATGCGATAGCCGCGAAAAGCATAAAACACATCATCAGGCAAGTCTGTGGTTACTCCATCCCCTCTCATACGTACATCATATTGCATCCATTCCGGATGTTGCTCTACATCGCACATAGCTACCAAACGTCGGGCTTCTTTAAAATCCGCTTCTATTTTCTTCAAGATTTCCGCGTTTGTGTAATAGGTTGTATTGATGACAGGATACTCGTCCACATAAGGGATATATGCTTTTCCATCATCGACCTCCATAGAAGGAGCAAACATACGCAGAAGCTCGAAGTGCATCAATGCACGCAATGCTAACGCTTCGCCCCAGATCATATTCTTCTCCATCTCTACTCCGTCAAAAAGCATTGCATCTGCCTCACTGATATTGTGAATTAGGTTATTGCAGCTGGCAATCACATTATATCCTTTCGACCACATCACCGAAATAAAAGACTTCACATCGGTATCATCGTAAAGAAACTGGTAAGTTTTATAATAAGAACCAGTATTCTTAAGGTGTTCCGGCAGATACTGATGTCCCAGTACTTCAATAAATCCATAACTCAGGTTTCGTCCATAAAGGGAGTTGTCCGACATATTCAAGTAGATGCCGTTGAGTGCATTGCGGTAACCGCTCCCTTTAGCGAACAGATCTTCTTCATTCACTTCGTTGGAAGGAGACACTTCCAGCCAATCGCAACTGCCCGCCAGCAGCATCACCAAGAATAAATATAGTGTATTTTTAATTCTGATTTTCATTGTGTAAATTGTAAGGGGTTATAGACTCATTTTCACAGACAGAGCGAAAGAACGGGAATAAGGATAGTCCAATCCGCGTTCTGCACGCACGGTCGAAGTACGCAGGAAATCGTTGCCCGAGAGTTCAAAACGGAGCATTCCCAAATGAAACTTCTTCAATCGTTCGGCAGGAACATCATAGCCTATGGTGAGTGAGTTGAATGACAACACGTTGTAGTCTTGAATAAAACGGCTTGTAGGACGCGTAGTGGCTACCATACCTGTCTGCAATCGGCCAAACGGTGCCATATCACCTACATTCTGCCAACGTCCGCTCAACACACGACGGTCTACATTCTGCGAAGAGATAAGTGCATTCTCCACTTTATCAATCAACGTCCGGTTGTAACGCTGGCCGCCAAACTCATACATAAATGTAGAGAAGAGCGTAAAGTTTTTCCAACGCAGGTTCAGACCAAACGTACCCTGCGCTTTCGGTTCGGTATTTCCGATGACCACCTGATCGGAAGCAGTCCAGTCATAAGTAATCGAACCGTCTTTTTTCACAAAAATCTCTTTACCGTCTGCCGGATTAATACCCAAAGAACGAACTCCGAAAATAGAAGTCAACGACCCTCCTTCCACATATTGCAAATAGGTTTGTGCATATTTCCCATCCGCTCTTTCGAAAGCTTTATCATAGTCGTCGTATTTTGCCAAGACTTTGTTATTGTAATCTTTCAAACTGTCCGAAATCTTCAGAATCTCATTTTTATTGTGTCCTAAGTTGGCAAACAGAGCTACCAACCAATCTTTGTTCTGGAAAAGGTTGCTGCGCAACTGGATTTCCACTCCTTTGTTCATCACTTCACCAATATTATCTTTGTATGAAGTAAAGCCCGTAGAACTGGGCAAAGTCACGCTGTTGACCAAATCGACTGTCTTCTTGCGGTAATAAGAGAAGTCCAACTGAATCAATCCGTTCAGCATATTCAAATCCAAGCCCAAATCCCAGTTTCTGGTTTTCTCCCAGCCTAAATTACGGTTTCCCAACGCTATCAATGAAGCTCCCAAACCAGTCTTATACCAGTTGTCGTTGATAATCCGGTACATGGTCTGTGCATCGTAGGGTGAGAAATTCACTTTACCGGTGACACCGTAAGTGGTACGTATTTTCAGACGTTCCAGCCATTCCATATCCTTCATGAACGAATAATTGTGGATATTCAGCCCCAGACCTCCCGAGAAGAAAGGTGCAAAACGCTTATCGGCTCCAAACTCGGAGTTTCCGTCGAGACGAATAGACACATCGGCTAAGTAGATGTTGTCGTACGAATAGTTGAAAGTGCCCAACACACCGAACAAGCGACTCTTGGAATCGGATGCCGAGGGCATGCCATATATAGAGTTTGCATAGCCTACCGATGAGAGAGTACCAGAAGGGAAGCCTCGGTAATCAATAGAAAGCCCGGTGCCTGTGCTCGATGTGGCATTCATACCAGCAAGAAAATTCAAGCTGTTCTTTTTGATGTTACGGTTGTAAGACAAGGTCAACGTAGCGTCCCATGACAAACTGTTGGCAGTAACGACATTCAACTGACCGGAAACAACATTATTCAACGACAGTCTATCGCTGTTTTTCTTTGAAAGCGGATCTAAGAAGTCATTGGCTTCCGAATTGGATTTGGTCACACTAAACTGACCTTTGAGCAACCAATGCGGAGTAATGTTCCACAACAACTCCGTATTGTTTATCAATTCCCACGACTTATCACGGCTGTAGCTTCCCAATGTAGCCTCGTACAAAGGATTCTCGCCTCCGCTGGTTCCGTTCCACGCATACGTCATCTCCAAATACTTACCATTCTCATCCAAATATACATCGTAGGGCAGTTTGGAGGTATAATCCGCAAAGCTACCATAGGGCGAATCTGAAGAGTTAGTATAAGTGTAAGAAAAGCTGTTGCGCAACTGGAAGTTTCCCAAGGTGTATGACAAAGAAAGACCTCCCGACATACGGTCACGATACGAATCTTTCATCACACCGGCATCGTTGTTGTACGACAAATCGACCCCCCAACGCAGGTTCTCCGTTCCACCGTCAAGATACAGACTGTGTTTGTGATTGAACACCGTACGGAGAGGTTTCGACAGCCAGTAAGTATTCACACCACGAACCACATTATTCAATTTCTTATGATAAATCTGGTCCAGCCTGTTCTGTTCGCTAATGAATGTTGCACTTTCCGGGTCGGCTTTAAACAGTCCTGCCGCAACTTCTGTCTGCAACTTCTCTTTGGCATCCATCAGATTATAATCCGTCAGGTCGGGATACTCCAACGTACCTGTAAAGTTATAGTTCACATGAATCTTGCCCGGTTTCGGAGTGACTGTTGTGATAATCACCACCCCGTTGGCAGCACGCGAACCATACATTGCCGTAGCAGCAGCATCTTTCAAAATCGTAATACTCTCGATGCGGCTCGGATCCATATCGTATAGTTTCTGTACACTGATTTCAAAACCGTCCATAATAAACGTAGGAAGATTCGGATTATTCTTCAACGCCGATTTGGAGAGGTCTTCCGCAGCCAGTTCGGTAGTCCCGATTCCGGAACGCCCACGGATATACAACTCGGGGACGTTGTTCGGGTTGGACCCCATTAGGTTGTTCTCCGCAATACGGAATGAAGGGTCGAACACCTGCAAAGCACCCAGTACGTTTGTCTTTGAAACGGACATCAGCTGGTCGGCAGATACCGTTACAGACGTACCTGTAAAACTGTTCTTGCTGATTTTCGCATAACCGGTCACCACCACTTCGTCCAATTGCTTTGAGTCCGGTTTCAACCGAAATGTATGTGTCTTATCCAAATTCAACTTTGCAGTATTGATCTCTATCGGTTGCATCCCGACGAAAGAAATACGCACAATAACATCTTTGTTAGGCAGCCCCAAAGAAAAAGTCCCTTCCGCATCCGTCATCGTGCCGATATTCTTCTCTTTCCCTATAATCAAAACAGTGACGCCAGGCAAAGGTTCTCCTCCTTCATCCACCACCACTCCAGTGAAAGTTTTTTTCTTTTCTTTTGGCTGTTGATATACAATAGTCACAATATTGCCTTCAATCTCGTAAGTATAGCCTGTATTAGCCAATACTTTATCCAAAACTTCAGTAATAGGTTGCCCCTTACTTTGGATCGTGATACGAGACATACTCTTTACTTGCTCAGTGTTATAAATAAAGTTCAAGCCTGTCTGAGCTTTCACTGCATCAAAAAACTCTTTAACTGATGCAGACTTTAAATTAAGGGATACTTTCATTGAATTAGACTGCGCTGTTGCCGATATCGGTGCGAACAACAGAAAAATAATACAGAGAGACATCACAATACGCTCTCTGGCCCTTTTTATTTGCATGGACTCCTCCTTTTTTAGTAAATGTGGTTAATAATTGTTTTTATTCTCTTCTAATAATAATAGCTTCGCCTTCAACATCCATTTTCAGATGAGTAACTCTTTGAATTGCTTTTAATATAGGGATTATGGAACCGTAACGATCAAGGTCACCGGTAAAACGTATCGTCTTTATATCTTCATCTTCAAACATTATTTCCTTATCATACCAACGGGATATCACCTCCATAAGAGTTTCCAAAGAACAATTGTCAAATACAAAACGCCCACTATTCCAAGCTATATAAGGTGATATGTCTACCTTGCTGATTTGAACATCTTGTGTTGCTCCATTTAGTACAGCCAGTTCTCCAGGATGTATCTTATGCTCATCTCCCTGATTAGGAAGGACACTGATAGCCCCTTCCACCAGTACCACTTTCGTGACTCCGGCTACATATGTATTAACATTAAAAGAGGTACCATATTGCTTGACAATCCCATTTGCTGTTATAACCCGAAACGGTCGTTTGTCATCCTTAGCTATTTGAAAATAAGCCTCTCCATCCAAATAAACAGTACGGCTAACAGTGCTAAAATGCGACGGATACTTTAAAGTTGTGTTATAATTCAAATGAACTTTTGTTCCATCCTCAAAGGTGAGCCAAAATTCACTATCATCATAAGTGACTAATTTATTATTGTCAGTAGCAGCAACTTCTTCATTTTCTGTTTGTGTTTCTTTCACAACCTTGGGGGATAACACCGGCAAGATAGTCGAATCCTGCAATGATTGATTAGTAACCGATTTCAATTCAATTTCTTGCCCACCGGCCAATACAAGGATAGCTTTCTGCTTTCCCATCTTTTCCGACCGTAACATTGCTAATTGATCGTCCTGTACTCTTACAGGTCCGGTATCGGCATTTCGCCACATTCCAACCCAAATGGCTGCACCAATAATCACGGGTATCATAAGGATAGCAGCATATTTCCAAAGCATTCTGCGATGGATTCCACGAACTTGAAAATGTTTTTTCTGAAATTTTTTCCATGCCTGTTCTTCGTCTACCGTTGCAGACAGACGATATCTTTCAGCCAAATCAGTACCATGCATTAAACATTCATAGTTCTTTTTATTTTCCAAAGAACTTTCAATCCAAACCTGCAATCGCTTCCTTTCTTCTTCTGAAAGCCGTCCTAGTAACTGATCATGAATTACAGAATTTATGTTTCTTTTACGTTCCATTATATGTTTTTGCATCATTTATATAAAAGACGACTAAACAGATAAAATGAGGGACAAGTTAAAGCAACTTTTTTTTAAGAAACATCTTTTCTATGGAAGAATAGACAAGAGCAACGCAAAATGATGTGGACCTAATTTTTTCCTAAGAAAAGACATTGCCCGTTTCTTTTGTGTCTTAACGGTCTCAAGAGAAACACAAAGCACGGCTGCTATTTCCTCGTTTTTCTTACCTTCCATATACAACAAAAAAACTTGTCTGCAACGTTCTGGCAAAGAGTCAATAGTCATAAACAGTTGGCGAAAAATCTCCTCAGTGAAGAAACCATCCTCCTCATCATCTCCTATACTGTATGCCTGATGTGATTCTATTATCTTTTGCAAATAATCAAATTCAACATCCTTATGCTTGAGATAATCAATTGAAGCATTCCGAACGGAATTATATAAATAAGCCTTAAATGACACCAATGACTTAAATGACATTTGCTTTTCCCAAATGGTAGAGAACAGCTCCTGTACAATATCTTCTGCAGCTCCAGATTCCCCTGTTATCTGTATTGCATAGCAAACCAATGCCTTATAATAAGTTTTATAAAGCATACGAAAAGCTGTAGCATCCAGTTTATTTATCTGCTCTATGGAAATCTCTTTGCTATCCATTTTGGGTATTTTGTGCCAAAAATACAATTAAATAGCGATATTCCATACTAAATATAATATTAAATTACTCAGAGCATACCTCATGAAATTAATATTTTTTACACAGAAAGATACAATTCAGATACTAAAATAACAAAAAACGCCCCATCATAATCACTACGACAGGGCGTTTTCATTAGCAACACGATGCTAATATTAACACTAAATTATTAAGAGAGAGATTTATTACTTCTTGTCAGGAGCTACTTCAGGAGTAACCAATTTCTTGATTGATTTCATATTCAGATATAGAAAAGCCAATCGCGGAGGTCCATCCTGAGCTACCAATTCCAAAGAATCAGTTGTCAACTTTCCAATGCGTTCACGTGTTTTATACACTTCTACCTTTCCATCGTCTTCCTTGCTGAAACCTTCGATAATCAAATAACCGTCCTTATCAATCTTCCAAGTCTTTAAATCCAAAGAAGGAATATTAACAGCAGAACATTTCCCGCCTTTTTTAAACTCAAATCCTTTGAGTTCACCAGTAGATTCATAGGTATAAGGATTACACCATTTACCAATAATTTGTTTTTCCACCTTGTCTTGTCCGTAGCTGCTGAATGCAAAGCAAGACAGAGCTATTACTGTAATTAATAGTTTCTTCATTTTTTTATTTTTCTAATAAGTCATATTTTTGATCAATTCCGCGTTCTCTTAGATGAATACCCTCTTTCATCCAACGCGGCTCTTTTGTTCCTTTCAGGTAATAGTCAAAGAACTGCATCATCCGAATGGTCCAATCTTTCTGAGCGGCCTGACTACTAAGGAAATGTCCCTCGCCCTTGTAGTTAAGATGCCATGCCGGACGCTGTAAACGACGCATAGCCAGATAAAGTGCACGACCTTGTTCGTAAGCAACGGCTTCATCCTTATCATTATGCCAAATTAGCAATGGTGTATGTATCTTATCTGCCTCTATGAGAGCCGAACTTGCCAAATACTTATCCTTGGCTTCCCACAATGTCTTTCCCATACGACTTTGCCATTCTTCGTACATGAAATAACGCGGCAAGCCGCTACCATTACGGATTCCCAGATAACCAGTCACCATATCAGTAATAGGAGCTCCGATATTAGCACAAGCGAATATATCTGTCTTTGTCACCAGATAACTGGTTTGAAATCCTGACCAGCTATGCCCTTGCAAACCTATCTTCCCCGGATGTGCTATCCCCTGTTCTATCAAATATTTTGTTCCACTTACCACGGCATCGTAACAACTCTGCCCAGGTGTTCCTATGGTGAAGTGTACATCCGGCATAAATACAACATATCCATTGCTGACAAAATACATCACATCCGCCATTGCACTGCTCAACATAGGAGCATGATAAGTATTCAATCCTCCGGAATGTGTCTCGTAAAACTGCACCAGTACGGGATATTCTTTTTTTGCATCATAATCTTCCGGCAGATAAAGTATTCCCTTATTAGGTTTATTCTCATAATTGGTCCATTCCACTAACTTTGCAGTACCCCATTTGTATTCACTTTGTTGAGGATTAGCATTCGTTATACGAATTGGATCAGAGAAATCAGATTTACTCCACCACAGATCACGAAATTCTGATATATTCTGACGATTCCAGATACAAAACTTCTGATTGTCAGAGAAACGATGAATTGCATAGATATAAGGACCTTCTGCGAGCTTCTTCAAGCGACCTTTCATGTCAAGTAAATAAACACCTTCATCCATTGTGTTTTCATCCCATACGCTGACCATGACCGTCTCGTTCGGTTCGAATACTTCCTTATCAATATTGCTGGTCATTTTACGGATAGATTTCTGATTTTTACGACCATATCCTTTGGTTAAACATTCTGGTTGACTTTCTCCGGTCAAATCTATTTTCCACCAGTCATAAGCGTCATAAATCAGCACATGATTACCATCGGCAGTCCAGCCTGCAATACCATAAGCAGGTGCAGGATTCGGTTTGTCATAAGTCTCCTCGAATACAGGATATCCAATAGCCGTTGAAACATCAGTAACCTCACCCGTTGTTCCGTCAAACTTATTCCACACTTGTGCAACAGGATCATACATTACAGCCCATTTGCCGTTCATCGACCACTTCGGTCTTGTCCGATAACTACGTCCTACTAACCGCTTTTCCCCCGTATGTACATTCACAGAATAGACATCAAATGGTATATCATGATGCCATTCCTTCTGCATATGGTAAGGGGTTTCGTCTGTATAAAGTACATGATGAATCTCTTCCGCACGGTCCGGCACCAACAAATCAGCATAATCCGGAGCTACTTCCGTCACTTTTTTGGAAGCAATATCATAAATATATTTCGAATATTGAGGACGGAAATAACGGCTGCGAGTCTGCAAAGGAGGAACTTCGCATTCATTCCAAGTCCACAATTCCAGTTCGAAACTCTTATCCGGCTTTGCCTCTTCTTTATTTTGCTCCACTTTTTCCTGACAAGGCCGGAGTTCCATCGTCAGAAACGCCTGACTATGCGACAGACTAGCGCGAACAAGCTCCATCCCAGTAGGAAGAACAATGTTTTTACGATCGAATACCAAATCACAGGTATTCTTCTTCAAAGAAAAATTGTACCATAATGAATCTTTCACACAAAACTCTCCTGTCATCCGCTTTGTATTCAAACTGAAAGAAGCCGGTTCCTTCTTTACAGGACTCTGATAAATAGTCTGATAAGGTCCGGTCAGTGGTCCATAACACAAAGCATTACCCTTCGCTTGTCTGTGTACAAAGACAATAGACCGTCCCTCATTGTACAAAGTATAATAGCCAATACTGTCAATCTGGAAAGCAGTGCCGGTTTTGATATTACGAACCACTAAACGATCAAAAGAAGGAACATGATTGATTGTATCTTTCGGAACGTTTGTTACTGAAACCGAATAAGGAGTCCCATTTACCGGTCGAAAAATTTCTTTATACGCCCATTCGGTCTTTACACCTGAAGGCAACTCCATCAAAATTGTTTTCATATTTCCCACAGAGTCCGCCTTCTGATAAGAAAGAGCCTGATCCGAATTATAAAAATCTATGTTTTCCACATCATCCAACAAAATCTCCTTACGGGTACGTGTATCAAACAAATGCAAAGTGTTTGCCTCTTTGTTTTCAGGATTATATTCCATAGGAGAAATCCGATAGGTTACCCATCGTCCTGTCGGAGAAATATCAGGTGATTCGACACGTTTCCACGACATACAGGCTTCAATATCTAGCGGTTTCTTCTGTGCATGAGCATCGACATTCGGAACAAAACCGATTAACAACCCTACCATTAATCCGATTCCCATTTTTGTCCGCTTCATTTTATCTTCTCCTTTCATCTTTTATCATATCTTTATTCAAATCAACATCACAATCCGCCGAATTGTCGTACAACAACAAACGTGCAAAATGACGCCACATTTTATGCTCAAAAAAGCTCTCGGACTCACCGAAGAATCCATGAGTACATTTCGGCAGCACAAACATATCAAAGTCCTTGTCCGCTTTAATCAATGCATCTACCAGACGTAAAGTATTGGCCGGATTCACAGTCTGGTCTATGGCACCGGTAAACAACAGCAATCCATGCTTGTAATTCTTCGCCAGTTCCTGATTCGGACGCACACGTACACTATAATCATACGTTTTGCTTTCTACTCCCAAACTGTCTTTAGTCGTTGTCACCTTCTCATCTACACCATAATGAATCTCCACGAAACCTTTATTGTAAATACGATTGTCATGGTTACCAGCCGATGAGACAGCAGCCGAATAAAAGTCCGGATAAGTGCAAATAGCAGCAGCCGACATAAATCCGCCGCCTGAGTGACCGTAAATACCTACCTTGGTAGCATCTATAAACGGATAGCGGGCAGCCAGTTGCTCAATAGCATATTTATCATCCGCCAGCGGATAATCACGCATATTGTTATATCCGTAGGCGTGATAAGCCTTTCCACGCATCGGAGTACCGCCTCTGTGCCCTACGGTAATTACAATAAATCCCAATTGAGCCAAACGGGTATTATAAACATCATTTATTGTAAAACGAGTCGGCACATACTCGAAGAACGGCCCCGGATAAACATTCGAAATGATAGGGTAAACTTTCGTCGAATCAAAATCGGCGGGCTTCCACATCACACCATAAAGGTCGGTTACTCCGTCGGCTGCTTTTACTTTAAAACGTTCCGGAGCTTTCCAGCCCATTTCATAGACAGGTTGCAAGTCTGGTTTCTCCAATGTCATGATTACCTTCCCATTCCGGTTACGAACCACATTTACCGGCTCCTGCGACACAGTAGAATATGAATCTACCAGATAGCGACAGGACGGAGAGATACTGACTTCGTGTGACGCATTCTCCGGCGTCAACAGACGGAGTGCATTCGGACGATCCAAATGAGCTTCATAAAGAATATAGTAATAAGGGTCAATTCCTTTCTCCCGTCCGTAACCATAGAAATACATCTTGCGTCCGATAGTATCAATCTGCGCAACCGGACCGGCTACCCAAGTGCCGTCTGTCAGTTGATTTTTCAGGTTTCCTGTTGCTGTATCATACAGATAATAATGCCCCCAACCGTTACGTTCGGAACGGAACAGGATTTCTTTTCCGTCATTCAGGAAAGAAACATTACGCATCTGATAATCGAGATACGGCTTATTTTCTTCATGAATCACCACACGCACTTTTCCGGTCTCTACATCCACTTCGCAAATATCCGACTGGTTCCATGTACGGTTATAACGTTGGAAGTACAAGCGTTTTCCGTCTTTTGACGCATACAATACATCAATATACTGATCCGGCCAACGATTGATATCCACCTTCTTAACTTCCCGCTTGTCTATATCTCCCAACAGTAATTCATATTGAGTCACGTTTTTATCGCCGGCCAATTCGGCTTTATAAGGAATCAATTCAGGAGAAGGCTTGGATAAAGAATTAATAACCCACAAGTCACGAACCTTTCGGTTGTCTTCACGGACAGCATAGAAACGGTGGCTTCCCGGAATCCAGTGAGCTGATTCGGCTCCGAAACGACCTTCCATCTTACCTTCGTCTTCACGATTGAATGTATAATCCGGCATACCGTCCGTCGTCAATTGAACCGGGATTGTATCCTGTCCCTTTTTCGGGTTTCCAACGAAATACAAATTATCCTTGCTGGCGTAAAGAAAATACAAGCTATCCGGAGAATATTTCATCCAATACGGGTCGCCAGTCTTATAAGTCGGCTTCTCATCAAGTTGCTTCAATTCTTTCGTATGGATATTGTATGTATAAAGTCCACTGTCAAAATCAATACGAATAGTTTCGTTGTCTTCCATAAATGTGAAAGACAAATGCGGATCTGCTGAAGAATAGGCTTTCTTAGTATATACTGCAATTTTGCTCAATAACTCATCCGTATCAAACAACAAGCATTTCTCCTTTTTCTTCGGATTAACATAATAGTATTTCTTCCCTTCACGTGTTGTAAAGGAGTAATAAAAACAATCCGTATCGTTGATAAACCTCGGCCTGACTTCTGTAGAATACTTAGCTATAGGGTTCTGCTCCAACAAACGGAACTTTTCCGCTAACTGATAATTCGCTTTTTGTTGTGCACCAGTAAGGTTGCATGATACTAAAGCAACTGCCAAGCACAAACATCTAAAGAGATAGTTTTTCATAAAATCTTATCTATTGTCTTATTTACTACGGTTAATATCTCCCCAATAGTCTGCACGGGCATCACCTAGCAAATGTTTGGCAAAGAAACGGTACATTTTCTTCTCAAAATACTTATCGGCAGAACCGTACCCATGACCGGCTCCGGGAATGACAAGCATATCAAAATCCTTACCGGCCTCAATCAAAGCCTGCGCCATACGGTATGTATGTGCAGGATTCACGTTCTTATCCATATCTCCAGTGACAAGCATCAAGTGTCCTTTCAAATTTTTGGCAATCTCAGCATTCGACTTTACGCTAAACTTGTATTCATAATCTTTAGTCTCATTGCCCAAACTGTCTTTCACCACTTTCTCTACTTCTCTTACACCGTTGTAACATTCTCCCCAACCACGATTATAGATACTGTTATCATGGTTCCCAGAGCAAGAGACAGCTGCCGTATAAAAATCAGGATAAGTACAGATAGCAGCTGCAGCCATAAATCCGCCACCGGAATGTCCGTAGATACCAACTTTCTGACCGTCAATAAACGAGTGACGTTGAGCCAACTGCTCAATAGCATATTTGTCATCTGCCAACGGATAATCACGCATATTGCCGTAACCATAACGGTGATATGTCTTTCCCCGCATCGGAGTATCTCCCCTATGTCCTACAGTGATTACAATAAAGCCAAGCTGCGCCATACGAGTACAATAGCTATCATCCAACGTAAAGTTAGTAGGTACAAACCCAAAGTATGGCCCCGGATAAACAACCGAGATAATCGGATATTTCTTTTCCGGATCAAAGTTAGACGGCTTCCACATCACTCCATACAAATCTGTAACATTATCGGCAGCTTTCACCACAAAATTTTCCGGTTTCTTCCAGCCAGCAGCATATACTTGACTTAAATCAGGTTTTGCCAGCTCCATAATCACCTTGCCGGTATTATCCTTCAATAATATCTTCGGCTCCATATCGACTCTTGAGAATGTATCAATAAAGTAGCGCTTAGACTTCAAAAAGATTACCCGATGCTGCCCGTCTTCTTTAGTGAGTAGAGTTGCTCCCTCGCGATCCATATTGGACTTATACAAACGATAGTAAAACGGATTGATCTTCGGGTCATCTCCATATCCATAAAAATAAACCGTACGTTGCAGCGTATCAATAGCGGCAATATGTCCGCTTACCCACGGTCCTGAAGATATCGCATTTTTCAGGTTCCCTTGACCGTCGTAATGATAATAGTGTCCCCATCCAGTACGTTCGGAACGAAATAGAATATCTTTTCCATCATTCAGCACTTCCACACTACGTGCATGCGGATCACGATAAGGCTTATCCACCTCATGAATCAGTTCTTTGACTTCCAAGGTAGAGGTATTGACCGAACACACATCAACCTCATCCCATGTACGTTTGGTACGTTCAAAAAAAACATACTTGCTATCCGACGTTACATTAAAAGGCATCACATACTGGTCATTCCACTTCTGTATCTTCGCTTTTCTCGCAGTCCGTTCTACAATATCAATGATTACAAGTTCATTCTGGGTTACATATTTATCTCCCGGAAATTCATACTTATATTTCTTCAACTCCGGCTTGTCCGAAATCGAGTTAATCACCCAAAAGTCACGCAATTTCCGATTATCATCAAGCACAATATATGCATGCCGGCTATCAGGACACCAACGAGCATTAGAAGGAACTTCACCATTCTCCCCCGCATCATCCTCACGAGCATACGAAAAATCAGGGACTCCGTCCGTCGTCAATTGCACTTCCGTAGTATCTACTCCCAATGCCTTGTTGCCCTTCACATACAAGTTATGGTCTTTCGCATACAGTATGTACTTCTTATCCGGAGAAAAATTCATCCATGAATATATCGGCTCGGCATCTCTGTCATCTGCCTTTTTCTCCTGCACCTCTTTCAATTTGCGGGTAATTCGATTGTAATCATACTTTTTCGACCTGTAACTGAATAGAAATGACTTTTGATCTTTTGCAAACTTTAATTCTGACAGATCCAATCTTACCGAATTCACAACCTCATGAGTTAAGCCGGAAAGCAACATAGCCATTTCTTCGTTATCGAAAAGTAACTCCTTCTTTCCCTCCTTGGGGTTGACATAATAGTAGTGTTTACCTGCCGAAGTCGTAAAATCAAACCAGAAATTATCCGTATCATTGATTTCATGCGGATAAAGGGACATACTATTATTAGACAGTTTTCCCCCTAATGTAAATTCATGAAACTTCTCCGCCAATTCATAATTAGCTTGTACTGTATCATGCCCAGTAGAAGCCTGTCCCCATCCTTGCAATGCAAGAGTAAAAGACAAGCTGCCGGCAATAAAAAGTTGTTTTAATACCATAATGGTTATTTATTATCAAAAAATCGCTTTTAAAGCTCTTCTAGAACGCAAATGACATATAATCCATACCGCGTCCCAGTTTATAAAGGACATCTACTATTTTACCAAATGTCTTGTTTTCTTCCGAAGTAGTTTCATTCGGAAATTGTTGCTTAAGAGAAACTGCCGTACACGTACCATCTTCCAATTTTGTTTCTACAACACCGAATATATAGAAACTTCCGTCTTCCAAAGCAACTCCCAATTGCCCATCATAAGGATACTTCTGCCAATATAAATTATTAGCTATATCTATTCCGGTCAAAGCCTTGACAGCAGCAGGTAACGGTCCACCCAATGGCATCAATTCACCTCTATATTCCACATCTCCATAAGCATCCCAACCATATTGACAATAATAAAGTTGATTTCCATTGGCAATGACCGCATAACGCCTGTTTCCAAAATTAGCCATACCACGATAATCATTGATAACGCCCAAAGAAGTTTCGTAATACCAACCTTCCATACAACCAACGTACCTTCTTTCAGCTTCCAGCCCGAAGTAACGTAATTCATATACTGATGTTGCCTCGTCTTTCAACAAAACTGTCCAAAAAGGTTCAGCCCCTGTTATATCATTTCCAGCATCATACGGAGATGGCAATGCATCCACAACAGTTTTCTCTATATTTGAGAAATGATCTTCGCCACTCGGATCAGTGATATTATACATATTTCCACTTGTATAACTAGAATTTTCAGTAATAACCGTACCTTCAGTAGCATATCCCATATCCAAAATACCCACCAATGAATTATCATCTTTCGTCAATGCAAGCATTACATCTGTTTTATAGGAATTAAACTTATAAGCTTGAAATAAACGACTGAACCGAGTATTATTATTCAATCCTATAGACATATAAGTACCTGCATGAAAATCTGTCACATCTGCCTTTTTTTCCCAATAAATTAATCCATTTTCATCCAATAATGCCTTCGACGAATAAGTCATAGCAGCTTCTACTGGAGAAAATCCAGTTGGAATATCTCCGTGAAATTCTTCATCCGTGTACACCTCACGTTCCAACGTATTACCATTAAGTTCAACCCAGCGGTCTTGCTTCACCACCAATTCGTCATACACGCTAATTCCATACTCACTACTATAATCCATATCACCAATATTATTCATCAACCCTTTCGGATTTGAACCAAGATTGGGAACAATATCACGTTTTACTATATGGTAGACCAATGAATCACGAGTAAACGTCTCTCCACCATACGTTGCCTGATAACGTTGTGTTGTGGGCACAATGAAATGGAGTACAGATCGTCCGCCATCATCCGACAAAATCACCCAGCCACGCTGATAGATAGATCTCACATTAATGGTTGTAGACTTCCCGAACTGAACTCCCGTTTTATTATCTGTTACCGCGAATGTCACTTGATATGTACCACTCTTTTCGGCTTTAAATGTATAAGTGGGACCAGTTTCGCCTGACTGCAACTTCTTATCCACATACCATTCATAGCTGACATCGGGTGTAATACTATCTATTGTAAACTTAAAAGTAGGTGCCAATACCAATTCTTCTCCTTCTATCACGCTATAATCCAAATTAAAGTTCTCAAAATTAAACGCACCACCTTGCATCTCATTTATCTGCTTGTAGTTATAGTTATTATCATCATCCAAGCAACTAACTACAATTCCGGCAAAAAGTACTATTACCACATATATTCCTATTCTTTTCATACTTTGCAATTTTATAATTATCCTGCCACTTCCACTGTAATCACTCTCCCCTTCTCATCTTTCACCCAATCTTCCATATTCTTTCCTTCGTTCATTTGCTTCAAAGTATTCTTCAATTTCAATGAATACTTACGCAATATTTGTTTATTCTTTCCATCAAACACCATATCATCTTTCTTCAACTCGTCCAGAAACATCTGATATTTCTTTTCTGAGTATTCACCTAAATAATACCAATCAACTGAATTCCCGGGATTTTCTGTCGTACCAGCATCGTTCACCAACCACCAATCGGGCTGAAACAAGCGGTCTGTAATAGAAATGAGAGCGCGAGAATACAAATAATCACCTTGTTTCACAGCATTTGCTTCTACGACCTGCAATGCCAATATCTTCGTTTCCGTCCTCAACATCGGATCATTCTTCAACGCTACATAAATAGTATCCGTAAGCAACCCCTTTCTAATCTTACAATCTACAGGCAATACATACAAATTAGCTGGTAAAGTAGTACGTTCGGCATCTGCAATTACATTGAAATGCAAATCTTCATCCTGCATTTGCCCGTAAACAGAAACCTCTATCGGTATTTCCGCATCCTCACCTTCATTATACATTTTAAAAGATACTGTAGTAGTATCCTTAGTCATATCGTTAACGAATTTCAAATAGGCTGTATCGTTACTGCTGACCAACAATCCCTTCTCTTCACACGAAGCGAGCATCAGACATACGCTACAAACCAACACTCCCCATATAGCATATTTTTTCTTCATTTTCTTTCCTCTTAAGTAATTATTCTGAAATAGTTCGTCACACTTAAATATTTGATTCCGAATCGGGTTTGGGTAATATCATATTTTCGTCAGTTGGTAACACGGGATTACTATAATAAGAACTGGCAGGCATCGTCCGATTTAACCGTTTATACATATAGAAAATCTGTCCTTCACCCAAAAACTCACGACGAGCATCATTAACCAGCAAGTTTATAAACTCGGTCCTATTTGTTACATTATCAAACTTCTTTGATATCCCTCTTCCTTTCTTCACCAATTCTAAATACCCCTGTGCTTCTTGGGGATTAGTATCAAAAATCGCTTCAGCGGCAATATAATACACTTCAGACATACGTATCATAGGAATCGTCCGGTTATTTATTATTCCGATAGTAGTACTTTCCGTCTGTTTGTAATATTTCAAAGTACGATAATAATATCCATAATACTTCTCTTCCAATTGATACTTAAATCGCCAGTCACTATCCTTCTCATCTCCATATAACTCTTTTGCCACCTCACTATCAAGACACAAATAACGTTCCTCGTTAGCCCCATCAGAACTATGGTTTATTTCCTGATCCCATTCCACCAATTCCTTGGGAGAATAAAGCCCAAAAATCATATTATCATACATCTTCATATTCCCATTCCTGAAACCATATGAACTAGTAGATGCTTTGAAATAACCTGTTTTATTTTCTTCATCAATAATTTTCTTGGCTTCGGCATAAGCTTCCGCATTCTTTCCTGCATACAAGTAAACACGAGCTAATTCCGCCGTTACCGCATAATAATTCAGACGATAGCCTCGAGACTCCGCAAACAGTGTTTGCGAGACCCCGGCAATGTTAAATCTGTAGTTTGTACCCATACTAGATTCTTTATCGACTTCTTCCAATATACGCTGCGCTTCCTTCAGATCGGCAATAATCTGTCCTAAGCAATAACTAACCGTCTGATGATCGTTAATATAGCTGGGATAAACATTGACATAAGGAATAAAAGTACGGTTATCTTCTCTAAAACCAACAGATGAAGGAGACGGAGCATAAATACGAAGCAAATCAAATTGTACAAATGCACGCAATCCAATAGCTTCTCCCAAAATCATCTGACGTTCACTGTCAAGCCCATAGAAAAGACTGGGGTCAGCTTGAGTCGCTTGCTGAACCAATTCATTACAATTAGCAACCACATTCCAAGCAGCCTTCCACATTGCGTCAGTAACAGGAACCAATTCAGTATTTTTAAATGCAAGGTCGGCTATTTTTTTCATGGGAGTTCCACCAGCTGTACTTGGGGCTTGATCCATATAATAAGACTGCGCCCAAGCATCCAGGATTCCCCAAGTAAGGTTACTTCCATACAAATCGAAAGTAGCCATTTTCCGATAAATACCATTCATCGCTGTACGGAAACCATCACCGGAAGAGAACAAATATTCCTCCTTTATCTCATCGGAAGGATAAAGGTTCAGCCAATCTGAACACGAAGCAAGTGTCAGGGCTGCAAACGCAAAAGAAATAAACGTATTATATATTTTTTGTATCATAATGGTATACTTAGAATTGTGCTTTAATAGAAAAATCGACTGTCCATGACTTCGGATAGCTTAAGCCTCGCTCCTGACGGATAGAATTCCAGTTAATAAAATCGCGTGTACTTGCTTCCAACCGAAGCATGTTCATCCCCAAATGTTTCTTTATCCATTCGCGATTGAAATCATAGCTCAAAGTTAATGCGCTCAAACGCAGATAAGCCTTATCCTGAACGAAGCGTGAAGTCGGCATAGTGACATAATCGGCATCTTTAATATCCTTAAACTGGGCAATATCTCCCGGTTGTTTCCATCTGTCGGTCAACACACGCAAATCTACGTTTTGATATTGTATTCTAGCGTTTTCTACTCGGTCTACCAAAGTCTGGTTATACTCCTGCCCACCCCATTCATATTGGAAAGCAGCAAACAAGCTCCATGCTTTATAGGCAACATTGAATCCGACAGAGCCGTTGAATTTAGGTTCAGTATTACCAACAACCACTTCTTGAGTGGCATTCCAAGTATCGGACACGCTGCCATCACGGTTCAGGAATATTTCTTTACCCGTAGTGGGATCAATACCCAAAGACTTCACTGCCCAAATAGAAGTCAGTGACTGCCCTTCCTCATATTGAGCTATAGGCACCCCGTATTGAGGATCATAGCTACTATACGCTTGTTCATTTATTGCTTTCTGATAAAAATCCTTCACGCGTTGATTATAGGCACGTTGCGAGTCGGAGATTTTCATAATTTTGTTTTTGTTGTGTGCCATATTTCCCCACAAAGCTACTAACCAGTCACGATTACGAAGTACTTCACCACGTACCTGTAACTCGAATCCCTGATTCAGCACTTCACCCATATTATCCTTATAACTAGAGAAACCAGACGTTTGAGACAGGCTGACATCGTTAACTACATCAATTGTTTTATCATGATAATAATCAGCATCCACTGTCAAACGCCGGTTCAGAAATTGCATTTCAATACCCACATTAAACTTATCAGTCTTTTCCCAACTTAGATTATTATTTCCTAAAGCTTTCAATACTGCGCCAAAACCTGTTGCATACCATTCATCAAAAAGCGCCTCATACATGGTTGTAGCAGCATAAGACGGAAAACTAGCTTTACCAGTCCGCCCATACGATGCACGTACCTTCAATTTATTAACTATCTCATTACCTTTCAAGAACTCATAATTATGGATGTTCACCCCCAAACCTCCGGAAAAGAACGGCGCCCAGCGTTGTTTGGAACCGAAATCAGAAGAACCGTCAAAACGAACGGAGAAGTCAGCCAGATAGATGTCGTTCCATGTATAGTTTCCGGTAGCCCACGTACTGACCATACGTGAAGTTCCTTCAGTACGTGACGGCTTTTCATATATCTCGGCCGCATAATTTGGTGAATGGAACTGTCCATTCGGGAATCCACGGTAATGAGCGTTCGTTGCATCTGAAGAACCGGAAGATGCCTCCCAAGCTACAGACAGATTCAAATTATGTTTATTGAATGAACGCGTATAATATAAAGCTGCATTTGCATTCCAACTCAAGTTGTTTCCATTGTCTACATACAGATCACCCAAGTTATGCCCACCATCATTAGGAGAAGCGGTTGTTTTTGAAGATAATGGATCTATGAACCGTTCTCCATTAGAATACTTGCGGTTCACACTGAATTGGCCTCTGACGGTCCAGTAATCAGTCAAATACCAATTCAAGCTCAAATTATTGGATACTTCATCATAAGCACTCCAAGTATAATTACCAAGAGTTGCTTCATATAATGGATTTTTAGCCGTACGTCCGCCACTAACTTGCGAAAATTTTAAATTCTCTTTTAATGTTCCATCATTATTATAGGGGGTATCATACGGCTGCAGAATGGTATAATCACTAAAAGAGCCATAAGGCGACTCTTTAGATTTGGAATGAGTAAACGATACCGTGTTTTTCACTTGCAAAGACTTCATTCGATAATCCAAAGAGAAGCCAACACTGTAACGATCACGACCGGAACCTTTCATCACACCGTTCGCTCCATTATAAGATGCATCTACACCCCAACGCAAATTCTGCGTACCTCCTTCTATAAAGAGACTGTGTTTATGATCGAATGCATTTCGTAGAGGCAATACCATCCAGTCAGTATCCACACCACGTTGAATCTCAGCAAACTTCCGGTTGTAATCATAGATCTCAGTACCAAAATCATTATTATCGAAAAGTCCGGCAAGACGTTCCATTTCCAGTTTCTCCGAAGCGTTCGCCAAACTATAGTCGCGCAAATCGGGCATTTCCAATGTACCGGTGAAATTGTAAGAAACACGAACTTCGCCCGGTTTCGGAACAACCGTAGTGATTACCACCACGCCATTAGCAGCACGCGAACCGTAAATAGCCGTAGCAGCAGCGTCTTTCAATATAGTCATACTTTCTATGCGGCTAGGATCCAAGTCATATACCTTTTCGATGCTAACCTCAAATCCATCCATAATAAATGTAGGAAGATTCGGATTATTTTCCAGATTCGATTTGGACAATTGATTCTTATCCAAATCTCTGACACCTACTCCTGAACGTCCACGAATATACATTTCAGGTAATGCGTTAGGATCGGAACCAAATTGCGTATTAGTCATCAAGCGGAAAGAAGGATCAAACGACTGCATGGCATCAAGCACATTTGTCTGTGACACCCTACGCAATTCATCACCTGTTATTTGCGTAGAACTACCCGTAAAGCTGGATTTACGGATATTACTATATCCTGTAACGACTACATCCTCCAATGTTTTCACATCGTCCATCATAGTAATCTCAATCATCTTCTTGCGTGTAGCATCTACCTGAAGAATCTGCTTTTTCATACCGATAAAAGAGACTTCCAAAGTCACTTTGTCACTTTTCACATCTAGCGTAAACTCACCTTCAATATTAGTAGAAGTACCCGTACGAGTACCTTTCACAATAATGCTGGCTCCTGGTATCGGTTCCTTATTCGAATCAATAACCGTACCATGGATGCGGTTGTCACGCTTCTCGGTCTGCAATTTACGGACAACAACAATACCGTCTTTCACCACATAATCAAATCCTTGAGGATTTAAAATTAACTTCAGAGCGACTTCCCATTTCTCATTTTTTGCATTAATTGATACCGGAGGAACACCTTTAAACATTTGTGAATTATACAACATATTCACTCCTGTTTGTTTCTTCACTGCATCCAAAACAGTCTCGATAGAGACATTATGCAGATTCAAAGTTACCGTCTTATCCTGTGACGGTAGAGCCCATGTGCTAAATGTGCAACACACTGCCACTAAAAAACATAGCAGCCATCGTTTTTCTCTCATAAATTAATGATTAAACTTTACCTAATATTCTATTTACTCTTAATCTTTCATTCTATCGTATATCAATACTTTCCGACCACTGATTTTATAGGTCAAATCACCTGTCAGTTCTAATGCATCCAGGAATGAATTGATCGCTCCGTTACGCTTCAAACTGCCACTGTAAGTTATATCCCGCAAATCCGGTGTTTCATAATAAACTTGTATATCATACCAGCGTTCGAACGTCTCCATAATCTCCCCTAAAGAACGATTTTTAAAGTTGTACACACCGTTTACCCACCCGACATATTCATCCAAGTCGACGGTACGTTTTTCTGTACCATTGGCAGAGACTGCTGCTTGTTCACCCGGCTGAAGAGTTACCGTTCCTACATTCGGTGCAGAGAATTGTACTTTTCCATGTACCAATGTAGTATAACAAACGGAAGCATCGGTATAAGCATTCACATTAAATGCCGTACCAAGCACCATCACTTCACCTAGATGAGTTTGTACCACAAACGGATGAGATTCATCCTGCACAACCTCAAAATAAGCCTCACCCTCCAGAACTACAGTCCTGCGTTTACCCGCAAAGCGTACCGGATAAGTCAGCTTGGAACCAGCATTCAAATAAACTGTCGTTCCATCGGCGAGGATTACAGTATTTTCCCCTCCACGTGGTATGACAAGTTCATTTGACTTGACTGGCTTCTCTTCGACGTTTTTCTCTTCGTGTTGTGTTGTGACGGTTGGCTCATATGACAGCACTCCTTCCTTATATTTTACCTGGACGCCATCTACTATTACGTCAAATTCTTCCTTACGCACATCAATAATGCTACCATCGGGCAAAGTCAATTGTGCCTGTTGCACTCCCGGCAGAATCAATGGTCTACTTTCTTCTTCAGTCGAAACATAATTCGACATATAAAAAGATAAACCGATTACTAAAAAGATAACAGCTGCTGCAACAGACCACCAAATCCGGAACATCCGAGGCTTCTTTACCTCCGGTTTCATTTGTCCGATTTTCTGAAGGAAAGATTCATAGGCTTTCTTTGATGAATAATTTTTATATTCTTCAAACGCAACTCTCAATGTCTCGCCCTTCTGCAATTGCTCATACACTTTTTGTAAGTCCGGGCATTTCGCCAATCGCTTTTCAAGCTCTTGCTGTTCCGATTCATTAGCTTCTCCTAAAAGAGCTTTCTGTATTAAAGCGGCATCTTGATATACATTTTCAAACTTCTTCATCTTATTTTTCCTTTTTAAATCAAACAACTGTTTAATTTGCTTTATTATAGATATACATAACTTGCGGAAAAGGGTGACAAAAAGATGATATTTTTTTGAGATAAGGAGATAAAGAAGAAGATATTAAACAGAAGAAGATAACATTATGTCACAAAACAGAAGTAATTCGTTCGCTTTTAATAAAGAAAACAAATCTTAATCAATTAATAAAAAGATAAATAAGTATCAAAATGACTTTTCTTATTTTTAGAGAAATAAACAAAGAATTATAGAATACATGGAGTCCCCCAGTCTTTCACGAAGGAATTTATAGCTACGTGTCTTTTGAGTTTTAACAGTATTGATACTTATTTCCAAACGTTCGGCTATCTCTTCCCATGTATGTCCTTCGATTCTCATTAAAATGATCCGGCGTTGTTCGGCCGGAAGTTCTTCAATATGGCAATAGAGCTGCCGGATAATTTCTTCTTTTACCGTTAACGCATAGATTACGTCTTCATCCTCCACGTCTTCTTCCTCGGCGAGAGAACTTAAAATAGTATCATGAATCTGATTATTGCGTATATATAATAAAGTATTATTATAGCAGGCGCGATAGAGATAATTTGTGAGCTCTTTGATATCGGAAAAGGTACGTTTACCTTCCCAAACAGAAATGAAAACTTCCTGAACCAGATCTTCCACTGCATCCGGAACAGGCAATATTTTGGCGACATAAGCGCATAGAGCAGCATAAAAACGATCGTAGAAATCGCCCCATATCTTTTCATCCTTCCGGTTGACTCCTGCTACTATGATGTCAATCTTATCGTCCATACTGTCACTCTACCTATCAAAAAACGAAATAGATTTCTCTGAAATCGCTATAAACACTTACTATAGCGGCATTTATAAATGCAAATATATTGTTTTTTTTTCAGAAACGCAGGCCCAACTAACCTACAAAATAGAAAATAAAAGGCTTCTCTCTTCCAATCAAAAAACACAAAGTCCTCTATCACCTATCACCGCACCTCTCCAATCGGCTTATTCATCGTACATTGAAGCATGGTGATAGGTTGAAAATAATCTTTCACCTAACCTATCACCTATCACCACCTATTTCGGTCAATATAAGACGCAGAATACGGCAGTGATCTACTAAAGGAAACGGTAAAAGAAAGCTTTTTAGTCAGTTCAAACGGCCTAAACTTTAGTCTTCTGCCTTCAAACAAGTTGTTCCCCAACCTAAAACTATTTGTTTCAAGGCTTGAAACCATAGTTTCCATGCCGTTGGAACTATGGTTTCTCGGTGTTGAAACTACAGTTTCCCAATGCCGAAACTTTAGTTTCACGATACGAAACCTTTGGTTTCAAACCATGAAACACTTTTTTTAAAGGCATGAAATCAAACTTTCCCAACATGATTGAGAGTAAAGTGGCTCAGTTGGAAATCTTGGGGGATTACCCATTCTTAATTTCTGCTATGCATATACTTTAGCTAATCTAAAGAGGAAGAATCTCATATCTGCGACTCCTCTGAAGGAGGCTCTGAAAGCTTTTATTTTCGCATTAAAAGCTTCAGCTGCCGCATTGGTACTTCTGTTGACAAAGAAGTTTAATATCCTTTCATAATGATTCTCAATAGAGTTTGCTACGGTTGCAAACGTTTCATAGCCATACTCTTCTATTTTACTATACCATAAAGCTAATTTAGCTCTTGCTACATCTTTATCATAGTTTGTGGAAAATATCTTTCCCAAGTGTAAAGAATAATAATACACCTGCTTGATATCATCAAATTGTTTGAATAATATTTCAGCTCTAATCTTCTGGCTTTTAGTCCATTTATCAGGTGCTTTAAATAGTAAATATCTACTTCTTGCTAGTAGCTGCCTAAGCGTGTCTCCATTTTTAAAAGTCTCCGGTTCATAAGCTACTCCTTGTTCCTTTGCAGCTTTTATTGCCTTGTTCTCATCTTTCATTACCTGCCACCGATAAGTAATACGCAACTCCTGTACGGCTTCGTATACGAGTTTCTGGACATGAAATCTATCGATAACCTGCATGGCGCGTGGAAAACAAGTTTTAGCAATCTTCTGCATACTTCCTGCCATATCCAGTGTGATTTCTTTGACCTGATTACGTTGTTCTTTAGGAATCTTCATTAAGATAGCTATAATATCTTCGGCCTTTGTTCCTTGGACTACGGCAATGATTGAACCTTTACGGCCTCGTTTATCCCTGTTGAGTAAGATGGTATAAAGTTCACCTTTACTTAGCGCCGTCTCATCGATACATAGATTATAACCTATATTTTTAGGGTAAAGAATATGGTCTTGGGCATGCTCTTTTTGATTCCAACTCTGATAATCACTCAAATGGTCCTTATATTGATTTTGAAGCTGTTTGCCGTCCATGCAGTAATGCTCGGCCAGACTTTGACAGCTAACGGCATGATTATCTAAGTAATTCTTTTAAAAAAGCACCGAACTCAGCTGTGATGCGAGTACCGGTGGCTACTAAATTCCAGTCACGACTATAAGTCTGACCGGTTGAAGGATCTTCCCAACGACGACGTTTGATACGCAAGTAAACGGCTTTGCCGCGAATAGGAAAATCCTGAACTTCTATCTCAGGAAAAAAGCCTTTCGAATGAAGGGATAAATGGGACAGTTCAGAAGGAATAACCGGGGTTTCTTCTAAAAAGAGAATAAAGCAGGTCTCTTGAGAAAGGCTATCAACAACGGTGAAGTACTCAAGGATACCGGAAGGCAGAAATAGGCTTAAAATATCAGCCGGAAGAAGTGGAGTTTTAGAGTTCGTTTTCATAATGCAAAAATAAGCATTTTAACCAAATCCCCCAAGAATTACAACTGAGCCAGTAAAGTGCTTACGAGATATATTTAAAAGAGGCATAAAAAAAGAGCGAATCATTCCGCTCCACCTTTAAAGAATCCCCATAAATGGGATTCTTCTTTTTTCTTCATTTTCATTTACTCGTTACCTAAAAACGTCTTTTTCCTAATACCTAATCAAAACAATCCTTTTCCTAAAAACTAATCTTAAAATCTAATACCTTAATTTTATAAACTAATACCTTTTAATTATAACCTTTTTTCTAATACCTAAAATATAAGTAGTTTCACAACTACACTGCAAAGGTATAGCTGTTTGCGAAAACAACAAAGTCCATGATACTAAAAAATACATTTGGGCTTGTTTTTTTGACTTATGTCAAGACATGAAGCAAATTTTGAGTGTAAACCTCACATTTATCTGACGATAGCCTCTATTTTGAACAAATTCTCCATTTTGCTTTCTAGTTTCATCCATTATTGAGCAAACAAGCAACTAATAAAAAGACAGCAAAACAAGGCATAAAAGAGCATAATATCACTATTTTTCACAAAAACGCACGATTACAAAATTCGAAGAATAGTCAAATCTCGAACAATCTGCATATTTCTAATCCAAAATTACGGCGTTTTTTTCAGTTAAGCCGGATTCCTCCCCGGATTTTCAGAAGCAAAAACAGCTTGAAGATACAAGTCTCACAACTTTTCTGTAACTTTGCAGCGTTTGATAATAAATAAGATAGGAATGGATTTTAAGTACGACGTAATTGTAATTGGTGCCGGACATGCTGGTTGTGAAGCAGCGGCAGCCGCTGCTAATTTAGGTTCCAAAACTTGTCTCATCACTATGGACATGAACAAGATTGGACAGATGAGTTGCAATCCGGCTGTAGGAGGAATCGCCAAAGGACAAATTGTACGTGAAATAGATGCACTGGGTGGACAGATGGGATTAGTGACAGATGAGACTGCCATTCAATTCCGAATTCTAAATCGCTCGAAAGGTCCAGCCATGTGGAGCCCCCGCGCCCAATGCGACCGGGCTAAGTTCATTTGGTCCTGGCGGGAGAAACTGGAAAATACACCCAACCTTCATATCTGGCAAGATACCGTATGTGAACTGCTCGTTGAAAACGGTGAGGTCACCGGATTAGTCACCGCATGGGGCGTCACCTTCAAAGCGAAATGCATTGTGCTCACCGCAGGGACTTTCCTCAACGGACTGATGCATGTAGGACGTCATAAATTGCCTGGAGGAAGAATGGCCGAGCCGGCTTCTTATCAGCTGACCGAATCCATCGCCCGTCACGGAATCTCTTACGGAAGAATGAAAACCGGTACTCCGGTACGAATCGACGCGCGTAGTGTTCATTTTGACCAGATGGAAACACAAGACGGCGAATCAGACTTCCACAAGTTCTCATTCATGAATACTAGCACGCACCACTTAAAGCAACTTCAATGCTGGACATGCTACACCAATGAAGAAGTACACCGGATTCTGCGCGAAGGTCTGCCGGATTCTCCCCTATTCAACGGACAGATTCAAAGTATCGGACCACGCTATTGTCCAAGCATCGAAACTAAAATTGTCACTTTCCCGGATAAAGATCAGCACCAGTTATTCCTCGAACCGGAAGGAGAAACAACACAAGAGTTATATCTTAACGGATTCTCTTCTTCGCTTCCGATGGAAATACAAATTGCAGCATTAAAACAAATCCCGGCTTTCAAAGATCTGGTTATCTACCGTCCGGGATACGCTATCGAATATGACTATTTTGATCCGACCCAATTAAAACATACGTTGGAATCGAAGATTATCAAAAACTTGTTCTTTGCCGGACAAGTAAACGGAACCACCGGATACGAGGAAGCAGGAGGACAAGGATTGATAGCCGGTATCAATGCACACATCAACTGCCACGGCGGAGAAGCATTTACTTTGGCTCGAGATGAAGCATATATTGGCGTATTAATCGACGATTTGGTTACCAAAGGTGTGGATGAACCTTACCGTATGTTTACCTCGCGTGCGGAATACCGTATTCTGCTTCGTATGGATGATGCCGATATGCGCTTAACAGAAAAAGCATTTAAGCTTGGTTTGGCAAAAGAAGACCGGTATCAGTTAGTAAGAAGCAAAAAAGAAGCCGTGGAACAAATCATTTCTTTCGCACGCAACTATTCGATGAAACCGGCACTAATCAACGATGCTCTCGAAAAGATAGGGACAACTCCCCTACGTCAAGGATGTAAGTTGATAGAGATTCTGAATCGCCCGCAAGTGACAATAGGAAATATAGCAGAATATGTTCCGGCGTTTCAACGGGAGCTGGAAAAAGCAACGGGTTCGGACCAAGACCGGAAAGAAGAAATTCTCGAAGCTGCCGAAATCTTAATCAAGTATCAAGGATACATTGACAGAGAAAGAATGATAGCAGAAAAACTAGCACGATTGGAAAGTATAAAGATTAAAGGAAAATTTGACTATTCTACTATTCAGTCTCTTTCCACCGAGGCCCGACAAAAGCTGGCAAAGATAGATCCGGAAACAATAGCACAAGCGAGCAGAATTCCGGGAGTCTCTCCAAGCGATATCAACGTGTTGCTGGTACTTTCCGGACGATAAGCGACAACGTTTCACGTGAAACAAAACATTTAAAGAAACGATATAATTCAATGATTATGAGCAAAGAAACGCTAATCAAAAGCATTCGGGAAATACCCGATTTTCCGATTCCCGGAATCCTGTTCTACGATGTCACCACTCTATTCAAGGACCCTTGGTGCTTGCAGGAATTATCAAACATTATGTTTGATATGTATAAGGATAAAGGGATTACTAAAGTAGTGGGTATAGAATCAAGAGGATTCATCATGGGACCTATTCTGGCAACCCGCCTGAACGCAGGTTTTATTCCAATCCGCAAGCCGGGCAAACTCCCTGCAGAAACGATTGAAGAAAGCTATGACAAGGAGTACGGCAAAGACACGGTGCAAATCCACAAAGATGCACTGGACGAGAATGACGTAGTTCTATTACATGATGATTTACTGGCAACAGGAGGCACCATGAAAGCAGCTTGTGAACTGGTGAAAAGACTAAGACCTAAAAAGGTATATGTAAACTTCATCATCGAATTGAAAGACCTGAATGGAAAATCATTGTTCGGAGATGACGTAGAAGTAGAATCGGTATTGAGTTTATAAAGAATTTGGTTCTATTTGCAGAAAATATGTCAAAAGTAAGCAACTAACCTTTTGAGACGTGAATGACGTGGATGACACGGACCATAAGAATAGGAATCCATATTATCCGCGTCATTCGTATTTAAATAGCCACCGACTGCGGGTATGCTTCATGTCAGGCACATACTTTTCACCTATTAGCCATCCTAAAACAATTATGAATACAGAACCAGAAAGCAGAGCCAATGAATATTTGAAAGGGATCGTAGCCAACCTTCCCGAGAAACCGGGTATTTACCAATACCTGAACACGGAGGGTACAATTATATACGTTGGAAAGGCCAAAAATCTAAAGAAAAGAGTCTACTCTTACTTCAGCAAAGAACATGAACCGGGAAAGACACGAGTACTGGTCAGCAAAATCGCCGATATTCGTTATATTGTAGTCAACACGGAAGAAGACGCGTTATTGCTGGAGAATAATCTGATAAAGAAATACAAGCCGCGCTACAACGTTCTATTAAAGGATGACAAGACCTACCCTTCTATTTGCGTACAAAACGAGTATTTTCCCAGAGTTTTCAGAACAAGGAAAATTATCAGGAACGGTTCATCTTATTATGGACCGTATAGTCACATACCATCCATGTATGCGGTACTGGATCTGATAAAGCATTTATATCCTTTGCGAACTTGCAGTTTAAACCTAACTCCAGAGAATATACGGGCAGGAAAGTTCAACGTATGCCTGGAATATCATATAAAGAACTGTGCAGGACCATGCATCGGACTGCAATCACAGGAGGATTATCTCAAAAACATCGATGAAATCAAAGAAATCCTGAAAGGAAATACGCAAGAAATCAGCCGTATGCTACTGGAAAAGATGCAGACATTAGCCGGCGAGATGAAGTTTGAAGAAGCACAGAAGGTGAAAGAAAAATTTCTTCTGATAGAAAACTACCGCTCCAAATCGGAGGTAGTAAGCGCTGTATTACACAACATAGATGTATTTTCTATTGAAGAGGACGAGTCCAATTCCGCTTTCATCAACTATCTGCATATTACAAACGGTGCCATCAACCAGGCGTTTACATTCGAATATAAAAAGAAGTTGAATGAATCAAAAGAGGAACTTTTGACACTGGGTATTATCGAAATGCGAGAACGCTATAAGAGCCAATCCAGAGAGATTATAGTGCCTTTTGAGCTTGATTTGGAGCTAAACAACATCGTATTTACCGTTCCACAGCGGGGAGACAAGAAGAAATTGCTGGATCTTTCGATTCTAAACGTAAAGCAATACAAGGCCGACCGACTAAAACAGGCGGAAAAGCTGAATCCGGAGCAAAGAAGTATGCGATTAATGAAAGAGATACAGCAAGAGTTGCATCTGGACAGACCGCCTTTGCAAATTGAATGCTTTGACAACTCAAACATACAGGGTTCTGATGCTGTGGCAGCTTGCGTTGTCTTTAAAAAGGCTAAACCATCAAAGAAAGATTATCGAAAATACAATATAAAAACTGTTGTAGGACCTGACGATTATGCATCCATGAAAGAGGTCGTCAGAAGACGTTATCAGCGCGCTATTGAAGAAAACGCCCCTCTACCCGACCTGATTATCACCGACGGCGGAAAAGGTCAAATGGAGGTCGTTAGAGAGGTGATTGAAGATGAGTTGAACCTAGCGATCCCTATCGCCGGACTGGCAAAGGACAATCGCCATCGCACATCGGAACTGCTTTTTGGATTTCCTCCGCAGACTATCGGTATCAAACAGCAAAGCCCGTTATTCCGTTTGCTGACCCAGATTCAGGATGAGGTGCACCGTTTTGCCATCAGTTTCCATCGTGATAAACGCAGCAAACGACAGGTAGCATCGGCATTAGACAATATCAAAGGGATTGGAGAAAAGACAAAAACAGCGCTTCTGAAAGAATTTAAAAGCGTAAAGCGGATAAAAGAAGCCTCTTTTGAGGAGATTTCCGCTGTGATTGGAGAAGCAAAAGCCAAGACTGTAAAAGCGGGATTGAGCGATGAATCATCAGAAAATTAATAAGAAGTTGGGGAGTAGGCCTGTTATCTTTCTATCACTTTTAGGCACGGATTACACGGATTTCACGGTTGAATTACTAAAAAACCGTGTTATCCGTGTAATCCGTGCCCCAATAATAAATCATTAACGCTTTCGGCAAAGCCTTATAATATTTTCCCACCAACACACCGTTTTCTCTTCTGAATTTTGTAAATTTGCCTTTCCTAATCATGAAATAGAATAAATAACAATGAGAATAGTCATACAACGGGTAAGCCATGCGTCAGTAACCATTGAAGGATACTGTAAGTCGTCCATTGGGAAAGGAATGCTGATATTAGTCGGCATTGAAGAAGCGGATGGACAGGAAGACATCGACTGGCTTTGCAAGAAGATTGTAAATCTACGTATCTTCGATGATGAGAATGGTGTAATGAACAAATCTATTTTAGAAGATGGAGGCGAGATTCTGGTTATCAGCCAGTTCACGTTACACGCTTCTACCAAGAAGGGAAATCGCCCCTCCTATATCAAAGCCGCCAAACCGGATGTCTCTATCCCACTCTACGAACAATTCTGCAAAGATTTAAGTGGCGCATTGGGAAAAGAAATAGGCACAGGCACCTTTGGGGCAGACATGAAAGTTGAACTTTTAAACGACGGCCCCGTTACTATATGCATGGATACAAAAAACAAAGAATAATAACCAACCATCAACAATTATGACTCTGGAAGAAGCACAGAAACAAGTGGACCAATGGGTGAAAACATACGGCGTCCGCTACTTCAGCGAGTTGACCAATATGGCAGTTCTGACGGAAGAAGTAGGAGAACTGGCGCGTGTCATGGCCCGCAAATATGGAGATCAGTCCTTTAAAGAGGGAGAGAAAGACAATATAGATGAAGAAATAGCAGACGTTTTATGGGTTCTTCTCTGCATTGCCAACCAGACAGGTGTAGACATAACCACTGCTTTCCGGAAAAGCATGGAAAAGAAAACGAAACGAGATAATAAAAGACATATCAACAACCCAAAACTGAAAGATCATGGAAGAGAATAACTCACAGCCCAACAAGTACAATGCCGCATTGGCAAAGTATAATACCAATCTGAGCGATGCAGATATTCAAGCTCGCGTAGCTGAATTGATTGAGAAAAAAGTGCCGGAAAACAACACGGAAGACGTTAAGAAGTTCCTGTTCAACTGTATTGACCTGACTACTTTGAATAGCACAGACAGTGACAAAAGTGTGATGCACTTTACCGAAAAAGTCAATCAGTTTGACGACGAATATCCTGATCTGAAAAATGTTGCAGCAATCTGTGTATACCCCAATTTCGCAGCCATCGTTAAGAATACGCTGGAGGTAGACGGAGTCAATATAGCCTGCGTATCAGGAGGTTTCCCCTCTTCACAGACATTCATTGAAGTAAAAGTGGCAGAAACAGCATTAGCAATCGCAGAAGGTGCAGATGAAATAGACATTGTCATTTCCATCGGCAAATTCCTAAGCGGAGACTACGAAGGAATGTGTGAAGAAATACAGGAATTAAAGGAAGTTTGCAAGGAACGTCATCTCAAAGTGATCCTCGAAACAGGTGCACTAAAGAGCGCTTCCAACATCAAGAAAGCTTCTATCCTATCCATGTATTCGGGCGCAGATTTCATCAAGACTTCCACCGGTAAGCAACAGCCTGCCGCTACTCCGGAAGCCGCTTACGTGATGTGTGAAGCCATCAAAGAATACCACCAGAAAACCGGAATCAAGATTGGATTCAAACCGGCAGGTGGCATCAATACCGTTAATGATGCGATTATTTACTACACAATCGTAAAAGAACTATTGGGTGAAGAATGGCTGGATAATCAACTGTTCCGTTTGGGAACCAGCCGTTTAGCCAACCTCCTTCTTTCTGACATCAAAGGAGAAGAAATCAAGTTCTTCTAAGTTAAAGGCTACATTAGCAATCAAATACGCCTTACCGCGCTGTTCCCGTACTCCGGGAACCGACGCGGTATTTTTTATTTAAGAAAATCTAAAGATAGTTACAGGAAAATTCAGAAAAATACTTATCTTTGTAAAAGGTTTAGCGATGAAAATATAGCTAATTAGTTATATTAGAGAACGTTTCATTTATTACCAATTCCTGGAATTCGGCAAAATTCAAAGTTATGAATGGTAATAAGCAAACGGGTCTCACGCACCTTCATGTATATACTTTTGTTATATATCGAATGGAGCGTGGGACTGTTGCTTGTATATTCATAACGGCTTGCCGAAGCCTCAGGAAAATACATGGCAACAGTTCTCACGCTTTTCATGAACCTTATGAAGGTATTAGGATGGACGCATATACGAAAACCTTAAGATTCAATCACAACCCTCTGAACCTCATCCTCGGAACAGAGAAAAAGAAGGGGTTACGCATCGGTTATATGGAAGCCGGACTGCAAGGCTTCTATCTCAACTCTATGGAGACCGGAATCCATCCGCTAAAGCTATCCAAACTGCTGGCAGAAGAGTTTCACTGCACCGACAATGAGTCCGTCACCGGACTATTCCAATTCCTTATCAACGAAGGCGACAGAGTCTCCTACCAGATTATGCTCCCCTATTTACTCTCTACAGAGAACATCAACGAGTTCGAAAACATCATTCAAAAGCGTTTTTTCGGGGTGGAACGTTTCATCCGTCAAGGAAAGAATCTATACAAATTCGTGAAATATACAGAGGAAAGAAGGGACCCGATTATATGGATAAATGACTTGGAAAAAGGCATTATCGGATGGGATATGGGACTGCTTGTGAACTTGGCACGCGCCTCCCAAGCATGTGGTCACATCACCAAAGAGAAAGCCTGGGACTACATAGAACAAGCCGACAAATTATGTTCTTTAGATCTTCATACAGCGGAAGAAATAGACAAGAGTTTCCTTTTAGGAAAAGCGATGAAATCGGAAAAGATAGAAGATTGGGACCGGTTGTTATTATGCTATTCACTCCTGGGAAAGTACAGGAAGTAATTATTTTTCGCGGTCTACTACATAATCCAGATAAGACCGGAGAGCTGCACAGACATCGGAATCCGGCAAAGAAGCCAATAGATTGAAAGCTTTTTGTTTATAGCCATTCATAGTCTGAACCGCATATTCAATTCCTCCGTTTTCTTTAATAAACGAAATCAAATAAGCTATTTCATCGAGAGTAGCCGTCCCCTCCTTTACTTTGATTGCAATTTCTTGCGCTTCCTCGTTTTTCGTCGTATTCAGCACATACAAAGCGGGCAATGTCAGCTTACCTTCAAGCATATCATTACCCGTAGGTTTACCAATCTCCTTATTATCAAAGTAATCGAAAATATCATCCTTTATCTGGAAACAGATACCAATATATTCGCCCAGCAAACGGGCAAGTTCAGCTTCCCCCTCACCCACACCCACCGAGAAAGCGGCAGCCTTTGTGCAGGCAGCAAAAAGAGCAGCAGTTTTCTTGCGGATTACATCAAAATAGACTTCCTCGGAGAAACTGTGATTACTTACATTTGAAAGCTGAAGCAACTCACCGTCAGCAAGATCCTGTCCAAGAGTGGACACCAGCTGAATAATACGATGGCTGTTTGTCAATTCAGCATGTACGAGGCTGGTTGCCAATAAATAGTCACCCGTCAACACGGCCACTTTATTATTAAAGATTGCATTTACCGAGAGCTGTCCACGGCGTTCGGTGCTTTCATCCACTACGTCATCATGTACCAGGCTGGCCGTATGAAGGAGTTCCAGCGAAACAGCCGCGTGAAGAGTGGAAGGACATATAGCGCCATAAAGGCGTGCCACGAGCAAAACAAGAATAGGCCGCATCATCTTACCATTCCTCTGCCGTATGTGAGATACGACGCTATCGAGCAATGCATTTGAACTGGAGAGAGAACTATCAAAAAGTTCTTTGAAGTCGCCCAGTTCCGCTTCAATCGGAGTTCTGATAAGTGAGATGCTGTCCATTTATTACACAATTTGAGCACAAAAGTAATAATAAAACGCTTAATACCGTATTTTTTTGTACTTTTACCATGAAAAATTAATTAAATCTATGGATTCAGGTAATAAATTATTTCTTTTAGACGCTTATGCATTAATATATCGGGCGTATTACGCCTTTATTAAAAACCCAAGAATCAATTCCAAAGGATTCAACACTTCAGCCATACTGGGTTTTGTGAACACCCTCGAAGAAGTGCTGAAAAAAGAGAATCCCACTCATATAGGAGTAGCCTTCGACCCCGCAGGTCCCACCTTCCGCCACGAAGCTTTTGAACAATATAAAGCACAACGCGAAGAAACTCCGGAGGCAATCCGTCTTTCCGTACCTATTATAAAGGATATTATACGCGCCTACCGCATCCCTATTCTGGAAGTGGCAGGCTACGAAGCCGATGATGTGATAGGTACGCTCGCTACCGAAGCCGGTCGTCAGGGTATCACTACCTATATGATGACTCCCGACAAAGATTACGGGCAGCTGGTAAGTGACAAAGTATTTATGTATCGCCCCAAACACACAGGAGGTTTCGAAGTGATGGGCGTTGAGGAAGTGAAAGCCAAGTTTGACATTCAGTCTCCGGCACAGGTGATCGATATGCTCGGACTAATGGGCGACTCTTCGGATAACATCCCCGGATGTCCCGGAGTAGGAGAAAAGACTGCTCAAAAACTGATCTCCGAATTCGGAAGTATCGAGAATCTATTGGAACATACCGACCAACTGAAAGGAGCATTGAAAACAAAAGTGGAAACTAACCGGGAAATGATTACGTTCTCGAAATTTCTCGCCACCATTAAAATCGATGTCCCCATCCAACTTGAGATGGATTCTCTTGTCCGTGAAGAGGCAGACGAAAATTCACTCCGTAGCATTTTCGAGGAATTAGAATTTAGAACGCTCATTGACCGGGTACTCAAAAAAGATATTTCCGGAAACGGAATAACCTCCGCCACCGGAAGCAAAGTTACCACTGGAAAAAGCGCCCCCTCTCCTCTTCCACTTTTTCCCGAAGAAGGAGGCGGAATGCAAGGCGATTTATTTGCGAATTTCACGCCCGATGAACCGGGTGAAGCAAAAAAATCGAACCTAGAGACGTTAGAATCGCTCACTCACAACTACCAACTCATTGATACAGAGGAGAAAAGACAGGAAATTATTCAAAAGTTACTTACATCAAAAATTCTCTCGTTAGATACGGAAACCACCGGAACTGAACCAATGGATGCCGAATTAGTCGGAATGAGCTTTTCGATTGCAGAAAACGAAGCTTTTTATGTTCCCGTACCATCGGACCAAGACGAAGCGTTAAAAATCGTAAATGAATTCCGTCCGGTCTTCGAAAATGAGAATTCGTTGAAAGTCGGACAAAATATCAAGTACGACATGATTGTTCTTCAAAATTATGGTGCAACAGTAAAAGGTCCGCTTTTCGATACGATGATCGCTCATTATGTTCTTCAACCGGAACTTCGTCACGGCATGGATTATCTTGCGGAAATTTACCTGCACTATCAGACTATCCACATTGACGAACTGATAGGTCCCAAAGGAAAGAATCAGAAAAACATGCGTGATCTCGATCCGAAAGATGTATATCTATACGCCTGCGAAGATGCAGACGTAACTCTGAAACTGAAAAACGTATTGGAGAAAGAGCTGAAAGAGAATGACGCAGAGCGTTTGTTCTATGATATAGAAATGCCGCTAGTTCCCGTATTGGTTCATATAGAACGGAACGGGGTATTGCTGGATACGGAGGCCCTGAAACAGTCCTCCGCCCATTTCACCGCCCAGATGGAGCAAATCGAAAAAGAGATTTACGAATTGGCCGGTGAGACTTTCAACATCGCTTCGCCCAAGCAAGTCGGTGAGGTACTGTTTGACAAACTGAAGATCATAGAGAAAGCAAAAAAGACTAAGACCGGCCAGTACGTCACCTCGGAAGAAGTACTCGAAAGCCTCCGGCACAAACATCCGGTAGTAGAAAAGATTCTGGAACATCGCGGACTGAAAAAGCTATTGGGCACGTATATCGACGCACTCCCCCAGCTTATCAATCCACGCACAGGAAGGGTGCACACCTCTTTCAACCAGACTGTAACCGCTACGGGACGTCTTAGTTCAAGCAATCCGAACCTGCAAAATATTCCTATCCGAGACGAGAATGGAAAAGAAATCCGCAAGGCTTTCATCCCCGATGAAGGCTGCCTCTTCTTCTCTGCCGACTATTCGCAAATCGAATTGCGCATCATGGCACACCTTAGCGAGGATAAGAATATGATTGATGCTTTCCTTAGCAATCACGATATTCATGCGGCCACTGCTGCCAAAATTTATAAGATCGACCTGAAAGACGTAGGCTCCGATATGCGCCGTAAAGCCAAGACTGCCAATTTCGGTATCATCTATGGCATATCCGTATTCGGTCTTGCCGAACGAATGAATGTAGACCGCAAAGAAGCCAAAGAGTTAATCGACGGTTATTTTGAAACTTATCCGGGAGTGAAAGCATATATGGATAAAAGTATTCAGGTGGCCCAGGAAAAAGGCTATGTGGAAACAATCTTCCATCGGAAGCGCTTCTTGCCGGACATTAACTCCCGGAATGCCGTTGTACGCGGATATGCGGAACGAAATGCCATCAACGCCCCTATTCAGGGAAGTGCGGCAGATATTATAAAAGTAGCAATGGCACGTATCTATCAACGGTTCCAGGCCGAAGGAATACAAGCTAAAATGATCCTGCAAGTGCATGACGAATTAAATTTCAGCGTTCCTGTCAATGAAAAAGAGCGTGTAGAAGAAATCGTCATCGAAGAAATGGAGAAAGCATACCGCATGCACGTCCCCTTGAAAGCAGATTGCGGATGGGGCAAAAATTGGCTTGAGGCACACTAAACCATCAAGTGAATAAAGGCCACCTCAATCAGGAATTGCTATCTTTTAGACATTAATTACATAGGGAGACTCCATCTTATCCAAAGCCTTCCCTTACAAAATAGAAGCAAGTATGGGTAATAACATTATTTAACTCCATATCCAGAAAGCTAGAAAAAAGATTCCTTTTTCGACGAAGTGATTCATTCTATATCCGGCAAATTGACTGCCGGATATTTTTTTGTCACCAATATTGGCAAAAAGCTAGTTATCATCCACCTCCACTCTTGACATTTTGACAATCTTTTATCTTCAAAAATGCATAAATACCAAATTAATATGTAGATTTGCAGCGTAAAACCAATGTATTTGGTAGACAAATGAAAGTATAACCCAAAAACTTAAATAGCCATGAAAGCAAAAGTATCTTTAAAAATGTTCGTTTTATCTGCAGCTCTTCTTGTTGTATCGCTTGCTACTTCTGCACGTAGCTACGATAATCAATTGATTTATAATCCAATCGAGGAGAATGGTATGACAGTGGGACAAACCGTTTACAAAATGGACGGAAATACACTTGCCAACTACATGAAGTACAACTACAAGTACGATGACAACAAACGTATGATTGAAAGCGAAGCCTTGAAATGGAACAATAGCAAGGACGCATGGGAAAAAGACCTACGCATCAATTATACTTATGAAGGCAAGACCGTTACTACGAATTATTATAAATGGAACGCTAAAAAACAAGCCTACGTACTGGTACCCGAAATGACCGTTACGATGGATAATACAAATATGTAACATAAACTCTCTCTCATTCTAATATTCTAACAAAAGGATACGCCGCTTCTGCTGAAGAAGTGGCGTATTTCATAATATGAGGTCTACATTACAAAACGAAGAAACGCTCTTGCAGTTCTTTTAGATAACTTCGGGAAATAATCAGATCATTCTTATCGTGAAAAGGCGGATAGAGTTGACAGCATTTACCATCAATCATTGCCAGATAATTAACATTTACAATAGCAGATTGGCTAATCTGTACGAAAGCTTGTGAATAACTGATAATATCTTCTGCTTTTGTATTCCGCTTCAAGTTCAGACAAGTTTGATTAAACAAGACCACCTGCCATTGACGTTTGTCTTTCAGATATTCAAAAAAGCCGATTTCCTCCAGTCGCAAAAGCTTGAAACCTGTCACTGTGCTAATCATAAACATGCCTTGCTGGGGCATCAATGCACTAATAGAAGAAGCAAAAGAAGGCAAAAGAGGAAGCGAAGTAGAGGTCATAGCCTTCCGGTAACGGTCTATAATTACTTTCAGGTCTTCCGCTTCAAAAGGCTTCAGCAGGAAGTCGAAAGCCGACTCACGCAACGCCTGAAGCAAGTATTTGTCATAAGAGGTGTAAAATACGACCTTCATATCCCACAAAATATCCTCCCTTATTTCACTTAATAGATTGAGTCCCAACGTATCCGGAAGTTCCACATCAAGAAACAATAAGTCCGGATGCAACTCCATAATCATCTTTTTACCCTTTGCACCATTCCCTGCGATTCCTTTTACTTCAAATTCACGATAGGGCTCCAATTCCCGGCGCAAAGCATCAATCGCTGTACGTTCATCGTCAACGATAACTACCTTATACTTATCTTCTGTATCCATCATAAATCATAAGAAAAATGAAACGGGATATATACCGACACTTCCGTACCGGTTTGTCCATCGCTTCTGTTGGTTATATCAAAACGTATTTTATCACTCTTATTCTTTGTATTCAATAATTGAACGGTCTGATACAACACTTTCAATCCTGTACCAGTACCCCGTGTGGCGGAAACCACCTGCGGGAGATACCCTCGTCCGTTGTCGGTAACCGTTATGCGAATCCCATTTGTTTCACGGGAAACATATACCATTAGCTCCTTTTTTCCGTCCTTTCCCGCCAGCCCATGTTTAATTGCATTCTCCACCGGAATTTGCACAATCATAGATGGAATCATGATGCGGGCTGCCTCTAATTCGTCCTCCACCGTAATTGTTGCGACAAAATCTTCTCCAACACGCCCACGTTCCAGTTCGATATATGTACGCACGAAATCCAGTTCGTCTTGCAAAGACACGCTCAATTTCTCGGTAAGTTCGAGGCTACGACGGAGATATTTCACCAGTTCCATCAGATTATGTTTCACCTCTTCCGAGCCGTTAAACTGGTTGATTTCACGTCCCAGTACATTAAAAGTAAAATGAGGAGAAATCCGGCTTCTCAAATTCTCCATGCGGACACGGTTGATTTGCTGGAAGAAACGCTGGCGAAGAAACTCCCTTTTTTTACGCATATACCAGACAACTACCACTACCCCTGCCACAAGCAACACGCAGACAAGTACCCAGATAGATACGCTCAATTTGAGCACTCTCATCTCTGCCGCCTGCCGCTGAATCTTCATTTCCTTACGAAGCACTATCGTATCCTGCCGGTAACGCATATCCAATTCGGCAACACGCATCTGTATCCGTTCGCTCCGAATGGAATCGTCCAGATGGCGATCGCGTTTCAGGTATTCATAGGCACGACGGTAATCACCGGTATGCTCAAAATAATGTTGCAGATACTGATTGCGTATAGTCAGCATATTGGCGTCAAGATGCCCCACAGGAGCAGTCCGGGCAATCATAGTCTTCGCTTGAGCTATATTTCCTTTCTTTAATGCCAGTTCAATCATCTGGGTTTCAATGTAATGAACGGCCGAATTATGCTGTATATCGGAGAAAAAACGATAACTTTCGTCCAGGCAGATCTGTGCGGAGTCCAGTTTGTCAGTCAACAAATACAATTCTCCCAGGTTTACTTTGATAAAATTCTGTTCAAATACCATCTGCGGATAAGAAGATACGAGTGCATTGGCCTTGCGCATATATTTCAAAGCCTCCTGATAGTCTTTCCGGTAATAATAATGGTTGCCGCGATTGTTGAGATAAGTCCATTGCTCGCTCACATTCATTTCATTGAAAAACTGTCCGGCCAATTCATAGTAATGATTGGATAAATCGAAATCACGCAGTTCCATGTAAGTCTGCCCCAATCCGTAGTAAACAGGAAATTTCGTGTGCTCGGACAAGTTCAAAGAATCGCAGAGAAAGAGGGCGCGCCGGTAATACGAAGCAGTGTGCGCCAAGTCACTGCGATGCAGATAGGCATCAGCGATATTGATACAAATATCCGGAAGCAGATGCAGTTTTTTTCCTTTCAGGCGATATCCGTAGGCTTTCTTATAGTCGATAATTGCAGAATCGGGACGGTTCAGCTGCATCCACACATTGCCTTCGATATTATAGACATCGGACAATACATCATTCCATCGTGGAGATTGGAGAGATTCAGAAGATTGGGAAGCATTGCGGGAAAATTCTTTTACCCGGCGGTTGTAATAGAGTATAGAATCAAAATCGGAAGAGACAAAAAATGTTTTCCCGTAAAGGGCGAGCAGACGATAATAAACCAAGGAATCTTGCGTCTGCGTCAGTGCCTCAAGCAGTTGTGAGCGGGAATAATGCACATTGGAAAACAACGAATCCTGCACACGAACTTCCAAAGAATCAACCAAAACCTGTTCGCACGAAGAGCTATTGTGATGTCTATCAGCGTATCCGCAACTTAACAACACCAACAGTCCCAACAGCGCAAATAGTCTCATAGCAGTCCTCTGATTCATCAGTCCCCTTTATATATGTCATGTTTTGAATGTGACAAAAATACATTATTTATCCTGAATCCCAGCGAATTTTATTATTTTTTTTAATACCTTTGTCCCCATATAAATATGAGCAACTGACCTAATGAGTCCACTGAACTTCACCCACATTTTGACACAGGCAGTCGATGAGCTATCGGAAAGCGAATCTTATAAAGGACTGTTTCATCAGCACAAAGATGGCGAACCACTGCCCTCTGCAAAAGTCTTGTATGAAATTATTGAGCTTTCACGCTCCATTCTTTTCCCCGGATATTACGGAAATTCTACGATTAACAGCCGGACTATCAATTATCACATCGGTGTAAACATTGAAAAATTGTTTGATTTACTTTGTGAGCAAATCCTGGCCGGATTATGTTTTAGTACTTCCATAGAGGGGAAATGTAACGTCTGCTCCGACTCGAAACGGGAAGAAGCTGCGCGTCTTGCCGCTAAATTCATCAGTAAGTTACCTGCCATGAGAAGGATACTGGCAACAGATGTGGAAGCCGCCTACAACGGTGACCCGGCTGCCGAAAGCTACGGAGAGGTCATATTCTGTTATCCGGCCATTAAAGCGATCAGCAATTACCGTATCGCGCATGAATTGCTGGAACTGGGTGTTCCTCTGATTCCCCGTATCATCACGGAGATGGCACATAGCGAAACGGGAATCGATATCCACCCGGCCGCCAAGATTGGCACTCACTTCACCATCGACCATGGAACGGGTGTCGTAATCGGTGCCACGAGTATCATCGGAAATAACGTCAAACTATATCAGGGTGTCACACTGGGAGCCAAGAGTTTCCCGCTGGATGCCGACGGAAAACCAATCAAGGGAATCCCCCGCCATCCGATCTTGGAAGACAATGTGATTGTTTATTCCAATGCCACTATCCTGGGAAGAATCACCATCGGGCGTGATGCAACCGTAGGCGGTAATATCTGGGTAACGGAAAACGTGCCCGCAGGAGCAAGAATCGTACAAACTAAAGCAAAAAAATAAAATCAAAAAAATCTATATGAGCGAACAATTCGAGATGATAGCCAAGACTTTCCAGGGACTGGAAGAGATACTTGCAGAAGAACTGACAGCATTAGGAGCCAACGACATTCAAATAGGACGTCGTATGGTTTCATTCACAGGAGATAAACGTATGATGTACAAGGCAAATTTCTGCCTACGCACCGCCATCCGTATCCTGAAACCCATCAAGAACTTTACGGCCAAAGATGCTGACGAGGTTTACAATCAAATACAGGCTATTCCATGGGAAGAATATCTCGATGTGAACAAGACATTTGCTATCGACGCAGTAGTATTCAGTGAGGAGTTCCGCCATTCGAAATTCGTTTCGTACAAGGTGAAAGATGCGATTGTGGACTACTTCCGCGAGAAAACGGGTAAACGTCCGTCGGTACGCATCAACAATCCGGATGTACTTCTGAACATTCATATTGCACAGACTACCTGTACTTTGTCTTTGGACTCGTCCGGAGAATCACTTCACCGTCGCGGTTATCGCCAAGAAGCGGTAGAAGCTCCGTTGAATGAGGTATTGGCTGCCGGCATGATTTTAATGACCGGATGGCGTGGAGAATGTGATCTGATCGATCCGATGTGTGGTTCGGGCACGATCCCTATAGAAGCCGCACTGATCGCTAAGAATATCGCTCCGGGAGTATTCCGCAAAGGATTTGCTTTCGAAAAATGGGTGGATTTCGATGCGGATATGTTCGATGAGATTTACAATGACGACAGTCAGGAGCGTGAATTTACTCATAAGATTTATGGGTATGACAACAATCCGAAAGCGAATGAAATTGCTACTCACAATATAAAAGCTGCCGGTGTATCGAAAGATATCGTGCTGAAACTGCAACCGTTCCAGCAGTTCGAACAGCCGCAGGAGAAGTCGATTATCATCACCAATCCTCCTTATGGGGAACGTATCTCTACGAATGATTTGCTCGGTCTTTACCAGATGATCGGCGAACGCCTGAAACACGCATTTGTAGGAAACGAAGCATGGGTGCTTTCTTATCGGGAAGAGTGTTTCGACCAGATTGGCTTGAAGGCAAGCCAGAAGGTTCCTTTGTTCAATGGACCGTTAGAGTGTGAATTCCGCAAATATGAGATTTTTGACGGAAAATATAAAGAGTTCAAGAGCCAGGAAGAGGGCGAAGAGAAGAAAGAGGGTGAAGGTGAACAGGCTCCAAGATTCAGAGAAAAAAAAGAGTTTAAGCCACGTCGCGAAGGTGAATTCAAACCACGCCGGGATGGTGAGTCCAGACCTCGCAGAGAGGGAGAATACAAGCCACGCAGAGAAGGTAGCGACTTCAAAGGCGGCGACAGAGATAGAAAGCCACGGGGAGAATTCCGCGGAGGAAGAGATTCGAGAGGGCCAAGAGAATTTAGGGGGAACCGGGAGCCGAGGATTCCGAAGAAGGAAGAGGAATAATTGATTCATAATTAAGAACAATCCACAACACCATATATCTACTAACGCACTGATACTCAATATGATGTTGCAAATTACGACCTCAAGTTTGAACAACAATAATGTTAAGTAATAGGCGTAGATAGTAAACCAAAAAGTTAGACTAGAAAATGAATGAATTAGTCATTATAGAAAATAAGATATATGAAATCAGGGGACAAAAGGTTATGCTTGACTTTGATTTGGCAGAAATGTATGAGATTGAAACAAAGAACCTGAAACGAACAGTAAAAAGGAATATAAATCGTTTTCCTGCGGATTTTATGTTTCAGCTTACAAAATCAGAAGCTAACTTACTGATAAACAATATAAGGTGCCAAAATGGCACCTTAGAAATAAACTGGTTTAGATATCAGCCCTATGCCTTTACCGAACAAGGAGTCGCAATGCTATCAGGTCTTTTAAATAGTGAAAAAGCCATCGAAGTCAACATCAACATCATGCGAGCCTTCGTCCACATGCGCCAATACCTGCTCTCCCATGCACCCAAACAGGAATTGGAAGAATTGAGAAAAAGGATTGAATACTTGGAAGAGGACATATCCTCCGACAGAGAAAGCTACGAGAAGCAATTTGACGACCTATTCACCGCTTTTGCCAAATTGAGTGCTGCCATTCAAATAAAGCAGACTCCTTTGGACAGAGTAAAAATAGAAGGATTTAAAAACAAATAATAAAGAAAAGAGCAATGAGTAAAATTGGAAAAAGAGCCATTCTGTTATTATTGGCACTACCAATCGGATTCAATGTTATGGCACAAGAAACCAAAAAACCGACGCTGGAAGAACTGATTCCGGGCGGCGAGAGTTACCGCTATGCAGAAAACCTGTACGGGTTGCAATGGTGGGGCGACGAATGTATCAAGCCAGGAGTAGATACCCTTTATTCAATTCAACCCAAAACCGGGAAAGAAACAATGGTTATCACTCGCGAGCAAATCAACAAAGTGCTTGAAGAAAACAAGGCAGGGAAGTTATCGCATCTGTATTCCGTCCGTTTCCCATGGGCAGACAAGCCACAAATGCTATTCACGATAGCAGGAAAGTTCATTGTATATGATTTCAAGAGCAATCAGGTTGTCAGCACTTTCAAACCAAAGGACGGGGCGAATAATGAGGACTATTGCGCAGCCAGTGGAAATGTGGCTTACACGATAGATAATAATCTATATGTGAATGAGAAAGCAGTAACCAATGAACCCGAAGGCATCGTTTGCGGACAAACAGTGCACCGCAATGAATTCGGTATCAACAAAGGAACTTTCTGGAGTCCGAAAGGTAACCTGCTCGCTTTCTACCGTATGGATGAAAGCATGGTGACACAATACCCGCTTGTAGACATCACTGCGCGCGTAGGCGAAGTGAACAATGTACGCTATCCGATGGCAGGAATGACGAGCCATCAGGTAAAAGTAGGGATTTACAACCCCGCTACCGGCAAAAGCATTTATCTGAATGCAGGCGATCCGACAGACCGTTATTTCACCAATATCAGCTGGGCACCGGATGAAAAGAGCCTCTACCTGATCGAAGTAAACCGCGATCAGAATCATGCCAAACTCTGCCAGTACAATGCAGAAACAGGAGAACCCATGGGAGTTCTCTATGAAGAAATGCACCCTAAATACGTTGAGCCGCAAAACCCCATCGTATTTCTGCCGTGGGACCCTACCAAGTTCATCTATCAAAGTCAGCGTGACGGCTACAATCATCTTTATCTCTTTGAGGCAGATGCAGCAAACAAGAAAGGTGAAACCTATAATAGCGCCAACGGTGGCAGTTATTTCCAAGCCGGTAAAGTGAAACAGTTGACCAAAGGTAACTGGCTGGTCAGCGAAATCCTGGGATTCAACACAAAGCGTAAAGAGATCATTTTCACTGCCATAGAAGGTTTGAGAAGTGGACATTTTGCAGTAAACGTAAGTAATGGAAAGATAAGCCATCCGTTCGAAAATTGCAAGGAGAGCGAACATAGCGGAGCACTTAGTGCTTCCGGTACATACCTTATCGACCGTTATTCCACCAAAGACCAACCCCGCATCATCAATCTGGTAGACACCAAAAACTTCAAAGAAACAGTCAACCTGCTGACAGCTGAAAATCCTTACGACGGATACCAGATGCCAAGCATCGAAACCGGAACAATCAAAGCCGCAGACGGCACTACCGACCTGCATTACCGCCTGATGAAGCCGGCAAACTTCGATCCGGCTAAGAAATATCCCGTCATCGTATACGTCTACGGAGGTCCTCACGCGCAATGCGTCACCGGAGGATGGCAGAACGGCGCACGCGGATGGGACACCTACATGGCAGGCAAAGGCTATATCATGTTCACCATCGACAATCGCGGTAGCAGCAACCGCGGACTAACATTTGAAAATGCCACCTTCCGCCGTCTCGGTATCGAAGAAGGCAAAGACCAAGTGAAAGGCGTTGAATTCCTGAAATCCCTCCCCTATGTAGACAGCGAACGCATCGGCGTACACGGATGGAGTTTCGGAGGCCACATGACTACCGCCCTGATGCTCCGTTACCCGGAGATATTCAAAGTAGGCGTTGCCGGAGGTCCGGTAATCGACTGGGGGTACTATGAAATAATGTACGGCGAACGCTATATGGACACACCGGAAAGCAATCCGGAAGGCTACAAAGAATGTAACCTGAAGAATCTTGCCGGCCAACTGAAAGGTCACCTGCTGATTATTCACGACGATCATGACGATACCTGCGTGCCACAGCACACCCTGTCGTTTATGAAAGCCTGTGTAGATGCCCGCACTTATCCCGACCTGTTTATCTACCCGTGCCACAAGCACAACGTAGCAGGCCGCGACCGTGTACATCTGCACGAGAAAATCACCCGGTACTTTGAGCAGAATTTATAAAACCTGCAAAGTCCACCGCATCCATACGAATCATATATAACAGTATAACTTATAATAGCACAAAGATGAAGATATTATTACTAGGCTCGGGCGGCCGCGAACATGCACTGGCATGGAAAATTGCCCAAAGTCCGAAAGTTGAAAAACTGTACATTGCTCCGGGAAATGCCGGAACAACTGCCGTAGGCGAGAATGTCAACATCAAAGCAACTGATTTTGAAGCCATCAGCGCTTTCGCTCTGAAAGAGAACATTCAAATGGTAGTAGTAGGCCCCGAAGATCCGTTGGTAAAAGGAATCTACGACTACTTCCAGAACCGTCCGGAGCTAAAGCATATCGCCGTTATCGGCCCTTCGGCTCAAGGAGCAGAACTGGAAGGAAGCAAGGAGTTTGCCAAAGGCTTCATGATGCGCCACGACATCCCGACAGCCCGCTACAAAAGCATCACTTCCGCAAACCTCGAAGAAGGTCTTGCTTTCCTCGAAACGCTGGAAGCTCCCTATGTATTGAAGGCTGATGGTCTTTGTGCCGGAAAAGGAGTTCTCATCCTCCCTACGCTAGACGAAGCGAAGAAGGAATTGAAAGAAATGCTGGGTGGCATGTTCGGCTCTGCATCGGCAACCGTTGTAATCGAAGAGTTCCTAAGCGGTATCGAATGTTCTGTATTCGTACTGACAGACGGAGAACACTATAAAGTCCTCCCCGTAGCCAAAGATTACAAACGCATCGGTGAAGGCGATAAAGGACTGAATACAGGCGGTATGGGTAGCGTAACCCCCGTCCCGTTTGCCGATGAAGTGTATATGGAGAAAGTTCGCACCCGCATCATTGAGCCGACCATCAACGGCCTGAAAGAAGAAAATATCACCTACAAAGGCTTCATCTTCCTCGGTCTCATCAAGGTGAAAGGTGAACCGATGGTGATCGAATACAACGTCCGCATGGGCGACCCGGAAACAGAAAGCGTGATGCTTCGCATTCAAAGCGACTTCGTAGAACTGCTTGAAGGCACTGCCGCAGGCAACCTGAACGAAAAAACACTGGTGATGGACCCGCGTTCGGCAGGCTGTGTCATCCTTGTCAGCGGAGGTTATCCCGAAGCCTACGAAAAAGGATTCCCTATCAGCGGACTGGAACAGGCTGCCGCTACCGACAGCATCATTTTCCATGCCGGAACAGCAATGAAAGACGGACAAGTAGTGACGAACGGAGGACGTGTGATTGCCGTTTGCTCTTACGGTGCAACGAAAGAAGAGGCACTGGCACAGAGCTACAAAGTGGCAGACATGATCGACTTCGACAAGAAGTATTTCCGCCGCGATATCGGATTCGATTTGTAATTCAAGTTTCGCACGCAAGTAGCCTTATTCCGCATAGCGCTGAACATCATTGACTTGTCAAGCATTAATAGTTGAGTTATCAAGTATTAATAGTTTAGACGACAATTGTTAATACTTGAGGAATCAAGTATTAACAGCTGACAGGATGGTTGTCAACATCGAGCATGCAGGATATTAATATCCAGAATATCAACCGAATGTACCTATAGAATCAAGAGATAACAAGTAATAAACTCATGAGAAATAAAAGACTACAAAGTCAAGTGACGGCAGGACGGTGGACCCTGCCTGCCGTTATCTTTATCTGCGCCCTGTGCTGGGTGTTGACTTACTTTTTATTTCCCAATTCCATAGCCTCAACCGTACTCGAAGGCAGCCCTTCTGCCTGGCAACCCACCCGTGATTTTCTGCTTCCGGGATGGGCAGACCGGATTGTCAGCTTCCTGATTTATGCAACCATCGGCTACTTTCTGATAGAGTTGAACAATCAGTTCAGCATTATCCGTATGAGGGCATCCATGCAGACGGCTATCTATTTCCTGCTGGTCACCGTCTGCCCGAAAATGCATTTCCTATATACAGGAGATATTGTTGCCCTGGGCTTTCTCATTTCCATTTATTTTCTGTTTAAAAGCTACCAGCAAACTCAAGCTGCGGGTTATTTATTCTATTCCTTCTTCTTTATCGGAGCAGGAAGTATTCTGTTCCCACAGTTCACCATCCTCTCGGTGCTTTGGTTGCTCGAAGCCTACCGTTTCCAGTCGCTCACTCCGCGTAGTTTCTGCGGTGCGCTGCTCGGATGGATGCTGCCATACTGGATGTTGTTCGGACACGCCTTCTTCTACAACGAGATGGAGTTGTTCTACCACCCTTTCAATCAGCTACTAACTTTCGGGGAATTCTTCAACCTGCAAATCCTCCAGCCTTGGGAACTGGCAATACTCGGCTATCTGTTGGTGATGTTCATCGTCAGTGCCGTCCACTGCATCGCTGCCGGATTTGAGGATAAGATACGTACACGCGCCTATCTCCAATTCTTGATAGACCTGACGATTTTCCTGTTCCTGCTGATTGCCCTGCAACCGATATATTGCAGTGCCCTATTGCCTTTGCTTATCATAAGCAACAGCATCCTGATCGGACATTTCTTTGTACTGACCAATAGTAAAAGTTCGAATGTGTTTTTCATCCTTTCATTGGTCGGTCTCATCCTCTTATTCGCTTTTAATATATGGACGCTTTTATAGATTCAACGATACAACTCCTCATAGAATGGGGACTCCCGGGATTATTCATCTCGGCTTTACTGGCTGGGAGCATCGTGCCTTTCAGTTCCGAACTGGTACTGGTGGCACTGGTGAAACTCGGTCTGCCCCCGATAGCCTGTCTGATCTCCGCCACTTTGGGCAACACAGTAGGCGGAATGACCTGCTACTACATGGGGCGTCTGGGCAAAATCAGCTGGATTGAGAAATATTTCAAGGTAAAGAAAGAGAAAGTAGACAAAATGGTGAAATTCCTGCAAGGAAAAGGAGCATTGATGGCCTTCTTCACCTTTCTTCCCGCCATTGGGGAAGTGATAGCCATTGCACTGGGATTTATGCGAAGCAACACATGGCTCACCATCGTTTCCATGTTTGTCGGCAAACTGATACGCTATATCCTCCTCCTGTATGTGCTCGAAAGTGCCTGGGATGCTATGGCAGGATAAGAAATAAGTATTAGGTAGTAAGTATAAAGTATTAGACGTTAGGCAGTAAGTATTAGAGATTGTATGATGAAAAGGATTATTGAGAAAACCGATGACGGGAGTGCTACCCTGTTTGTTCCGGAATTGAATGAACATTATCATTCAACGAAAGGGGCACGCACGGAGTCTCAACATATTTTCATCGATATGGGACTTAAAGCCTCTTCCGCCACTACTCCGCGTATTCTTGAAATCGGCTTCGGGACAGGACTAAACGCCTGGCTCACCCTGGAAGAAGCAGAAAGAAGCAGACGGAATATACACTATACAGGATTGGAACTCTATCCGCTGGAATGGCAGACGATAGAGCAACTAGGATATATCTCCAATGATGAACAATTAACAACGACCGACCGGCAACAACCGGCCATCGAATTGTTTAAGCAACTTCATACATCACCTTGGGAGAAAGATGTGCAACTCACTCCACACTTCACCCTACGGAAAGTAGAGACAGACGTTAATAAATGGGTTGAAAACAGAGAACAGACAATAAGCAATGTCAATGATAGCGTAACCAACGCTGAATCACCTGCCCTGAATCCTTCATTTAACCTCATTTACTTCGATGCCTTTGCACCGGAAAAGCAGCCGGAAATGTGGTCGCAAGAACTATTCAACCGCCTCTACGTTTTATTAGATAGAGACGGCATCCTGACCACTTACTGCGCCAAAGGTGTCGTCCGCCGGATGTTACAGACAGCCGGATTCACAGTAGAACGCCTGCCCGGACCTCCGGGTGGTAAACGGGAAATATTACGGGCCCGGAAATAAGAATAGGAACAAGATAAGAAAGAAACCCCGAAATAGAAGAAGTCATGAAAAAACAACTAAAAGATATGAGAACCCTTTTCCTCCTTAGTGCCTGCCTCCTAATGGCAGCCTGCACAGGACGCTCTTCCCAAGCAGGCAACGATGACGAAGCAAAACCGGTGATTACCGTCACCCTGGAACCGCAACGTTATTTCACGGAAGCTATTGCCGGAGATAAATTTAAAGTAGTCAGCATGGTCCCCAAAGGTTCCAGCCCGGAAACTTATGATCCTGTCCCCCAACAACTTGTTTCTCTGGGAGACAGCAAAGCTTATTTCCGCATCGGATACATCGGCTTCGAACAGACCTGGATGGATCGTTTAATGAACAATACCCCCCATATCCAAGTGTTCGACACCTCCAAAGGGATCGACCTCATACTCAACAATGATGATCACGACCACACCCACGGACATAACAGCCACGACGGACATATCCACGCCGTAGAGCCGCACGTATGGAATTCCACCGGTAATGCTTTAATCATTGCAGGAAACACTTACAAAGCCCTTAGCCAACTGGATAAGGCAAATGAAGTATACTACAGAAACCGTTACGATTCGCTCTGCCAGCGCATCCAGCACACCGACAGCCTGATTCGCCGTCAACTCTCCGTTCCCGAAGCAGCCAAAGCCTTCATGATTTATCATCCGGCCCTCTCCTACTTCGCCCGCGACTACGGATTGCATCAGATTTCCATCGAAGAAGGAGGCAAAGAACCTTCTCCCGCCCATCTGAAAGCCTTGATAGACCTGTGTCAGGCAGAAGATGTACGCGTTATCTTTGTGCAACCGGAATTTGACAAACGCAATGCGGAAACCATCGCACAGCAAACCGGAACGAAAGTGATCCCTATCAATCCGCTAAGTTACGACTGGGAAGAAGAAATGCTGAATGTAGCCAAAGCCCTTGCGCCACAGGCTGCAACAAAATAAACGTATAAAGAAAGAACCCATCAAGCCATTTCCAACGATGAAACCAATAATCGAAATAAAGAATCTTTCTGCCGGATATGACGGCCGCACTGTTCTTCACGATGTTAATCTAAGCATCTACGAACGGGATTTTCTAGGTATTATAGGTCCGAACGGAGGCGGCAAAACAACGCTTATAAAGTGCATCCTCGGTCTGTTGAAGCCAACGGGAGGGGAAATTATATTCCATACACCTGAAGAGACCCCTGAAGAGACTTCTGCAAAACCATCTGCCAAAAGTTCCCGGCAAAGTTCTTCCGCAAAATCCTCTCCCCTCCTCGGTTATCTGCCTCAATACAGCACCATAGACCGGAAGTTTCCTATTTCCGTGGAAGAAGTGATTCTATCCGGATTGAGCATACAAAAATCGCTCACTTCGCGATTCACTCCCGAACAGAAAGAGAAAGGCAAACAGATTATTTCCCGCATGGGGCTCGAAGGCCTCGAACACCGTTCTATCGGCCAATTAAGCGGCGGACAACTGCAACGTGCCCTGTTGGGACGCGCCATCATCTCCGACCCTGCGGTATTGATTCTCGATGAGCCCAGCACGTATATCGACAAGCGTTTCGAAGCGCGTCTTTATGAGTTATTGGCTGAGATCAATAAAGAGTGTGCCATCATCCTTGTCAGCCATGATATCGGCACTGTGTTGCAGCAGGTGAAATCCATCGCTTGTGTCAACGAAACGCTGGATTACCATCCGGATACAGGCGTCACTACCGAATGGCTGGAAAGGAACTTCAACTGCCCTATCGAGCTATTGGGACACGGTACATTGCCTCACCGGGTTTTAGGAGAGCATCATCACCATCATTAAACATAGACTTTATATAGATATCCGGCTATCTTGTTTTAAAATGTATCTTCCCTCTCTGCTGCCTCCCGGAAGAGTGAAAGAGATAGTAAATCACCCCTTTGTTACTTAATATTTCTTACTTTCTTCCTCATTATCCTTACAAATCACTATCTTTGCGACCTCATAATTTGTTTTTAACGAATAAACTACGATAGTGCTAATGAAACAGTACAGAACCGTAAACAACCTTATGGGTTGGCTTACATTCATCATTGCGGCAACCGTCTACTGCCTGACAATAGAACCAACCGCAAGTTTCTGGGATTGCCCGGAGTTCATAACCACCGGCTATAAACTGGAAGTCGGACACCCGCCCGGCGCACCTTTCTTCATGCTGATGGCGAACCTGTTTACTCAATTTGCTTCCGACGTGACTACCGTTGCTAAAATGGTGAACTACATGAGCGCCCTGATGAGCGGTGCCTGTATCTTGTTCCTTTTCTGGAGCATCACCCATCTGGTACGCAAATTGATTATCACTGACGAAAACAATATCACCAAAGGACAGCTTATCACGATTATGGGTAGCGGACTGGTGGGTGCACTGGTCTATACGTTCAGTGACACATTCTGGTTCTCCGCTGTAGAAGGTGAAGTATATGCCTTCTCCTCCCTGTTTACCGCTGTCGTTTTCTGGTTGATTCTGAAATGGGAAGACGTGGCCGACCAGCCTCATAGCGACCGCTGGATTATCCTCATCGCCTATCTGACGGGATTAAGTATCGGTGTCCACCTGCTGAACCTGCTTTGTCTGCCCGCCATCGTATTGGTATACTACTACAAGAAAACTCCAAACGCTACTGCTAAAGGTTCGTTAATCGCTCTCTGCGGTTCAATGGTGCTCGTTGCAGCTGTGCTATACGGCATCGTACCGGGTATTGTGAAAGTAGGCGGCTGGTTTGAGCTGTTGTTTGTCAACGGACTCGGAATGTCGTTCAATTCAGGTGTAGTGGTTTACATCATCCTGCTTGCAGCCGCTCTAATCTGGGGCGTATACGAAAGCTATACCGAAAAGAGCAAAACACGCATGGCTATCTCCTTTATCCTGACGATTGCTCTACTGGGTATCCCGTTCTACGGACACGGAGCCAGCAGTATCATCATCGGTATTTTGGTGATCGCCGCACTGGGACTTTACCTCGCTCCGGGTGTACAGGCCAAGATCAAAGAGAGATGGCGTATCACCGCCCGCACCATGAACACGGCTTTGCTGTGCACCATGATGATCGTAATCGGATATTCTTCTTATGCACTGATCGTTATCCGTTCTACTGCCAACACTCCGATGGACCAGAACTCACCGGAAGATATATTCACACTGGGCGAATACCTCGGTCGTGAACAATACGGAACCCGCCCGCTTTTCTACGGTCCTGCCTTCTCTTCGAAAGTGGCACTCGATGTAAAAGACGGATATTGCATCCCGCGCCAGTCGGAAGCAGGAAGCAAGTTTGTCCGCAAGGAAAAGACTTCGCCCGACGAAAAAGACTCTTATATCGAACTTCCCGGACGTGTGGAATACGAATATGCACAGAATATGCTTTTCCCGCGTATGTACAGTTCGTCACACGCACCGCTCTACAAACAATGGGTGGACATCAAGGGATATGACGTTCCTTATGACCAGTGTGGAGAAATGGTGATGGTAAACATGCCTACCCAATGGGAAAATATCAAATTCTTCTTCTCCTACCAGTTGAACTTCATGTACTGGCGTTACTTCATGTGGAACTTTGCCGGACGGCAGAATGACATACAGGGTAGCGGAGAAATCGAGCACGGCAACTGGATCACCGGTATTCCGTTTATCGACAACCTGCTGGTAGGTAACCAGGAATTGCTTCCGCAAGATCTCAAAAACAATAAAGGTCATAATGTATTCTACTGTCTGCCGCTGATTCTCGGTTTGATCGGACTCTTCTGGCAGGCTTACCATAGCCAGCGAGGCATCCAGCAGTTCTGGGTGGTATTCTTCCTGTTCTTTATGACAGGTATCGCTATCGTACTCTACCTCAACCAAACTCCTGCGCAACCCCGTGAACGAGACTATGCGTATGCCGGTTCGTTCTACGCCTTTGCTATCTGGGTAGGTATGGGAGTGGCAGGCATCATCCGTATGTTGCGGGATTATGCCAAGATGCAGGAACTTCCGGCAGCCGTTCTGGCTTCTGTGCTCTGTTTGTTCGTCCCCATCCAGATGGCGGGACAGACATGGGATGACCACGACCGCAGCGGACGCTTCGTTGCCCGCGACTTCGGACAGAACTACCTGATGACTTTGCAGGAAGAAGGCAACCCGATTATCTACACCAATGGTGATAACGATACCTTCCCATTGTGGTACAATCAGGAAACGGAAGGTTTCCGCACGGATGCCCGTACCTGTAACTTAAGTTACCTGCAAACCGACTGGTATATCGACCAGATGAAACGTCCGGCCTACGATTCTCCGTCACTCCCTATCACTTGGGACCGTGTGGAATACGTGGAAGGACAAAACGAATATATCTCTATCCGTCCGGAAATGAAGGCTCTCATCGACAGCTATTTCAAACAGGCAAACGAACTGGCTGCACAGGGAGACACTACCATATTGTCACTCGTTCACTCCATCTTCGGTGAGAATCCTTATGAACTGAAGGAAATCATCAACCGCTGGATGCTTGGCAAGAACGACCAATTGAAAGAACTTCTCAAAAAGACAGGAAAAGAAATACAGCTCCCGCTCATCCCTACGGACAGCATCGTCATGAAGATAGATAAGGAAGCCGTACGCCGCTCCGGCATGAAGATTCCGGAAGCTCTGGGCGACTCTATCCCCGAATACATGACAATCACCCTTAGAGACGCCAACGGCAACCCGAAACGCGCCCTCTACAAGAGTGAACTGATGATGCTCGAGATGCTTGCCAATGCCAACTGGGAACGACCTATCTATATGGCAATCACCGTAGGAAGCGAAAACCATCTGGGCATGGGCAACCACTTCACACAGGAGGGTCTCGCCTACCGCTTCACTCCGTTCGATACGGACAAGCTGGACAGCAAGATCGACAGTGAAAAGATGTACGACAACCTGATGAACAAGTTCAAGTTCGGCGGTATCGACAAACCGGGTATCTACATTGACGAGAACGTGATGCGCATGTGCTACACGCACCGCCGTATCTTCACGCAACTTGTAGGTCAGCTCATCAAAGAAGGCAAAAAGGACAAAGCACTCGCCGCGCTCGATTACACTGAAAAGATGATTCCGGCATACAACGTACCGTATGACTGGGCAAACGGCGCCTTCCAAATGGCAGAGTCTTATTATCAACTGGGACAGAACGAGAAAGCCAACAAGATCATCGACGAACTTGCCAACAAGTCGCTCGAATACATGATCTGGTATCTTAGCCTGAACGATAACCAGCTTGCCATCGCCAGCGAAAACTTCGTGTACAACGCCAGCTTGCTTGACGCCGAAGTCCGCTTAATGGAAAAATACAAATCAGAAGAACTCGCAAAACATTACTCAACGCAACTCGATCAACTATACAACGAATACGTAACGAGAATGAAAGGGAAATAAATATCAAGTATTAAGTAATAAGTATTAAAGCTTCCGACATATCTTCCGCACGATATAATACCTAATACTTATTACTTAATACTTATTACTTAATACTTGTTTAACGCAGATTTTCATGTTTATAGAACAACCACCTTGGCTTTTCCGGGCGTTGTATCCACAGGCTATCTTCCGGATGGACCCGAATGAACGGGCAGTCTATCTGACTTTCGATGACGGCCCCATCCCCGAAGTGACTCCCTGGGTACTGGAAATACTGGAAAAGCATCATATTAAAGCTACCTTTTTCATGGTAGGCGACAATATACGCAAACACCCGGATGAATACCGGATGGTGGTAGAGCACGGACACCGCATCGGCAACCATACTTTCAACCACATCCGTGGATTTGAATATTCCAATCCGGATTACTTGGCAAATGCCAGAAAGGTAGATGATATGATTCATTCCGATCTCTTCCGTCCGCCACACGGACACATGGGATTCAGGCAGTATTATACGTTGCGCTATCATTACCGCATTATTATGTGGGATCTCGTGACCCGTGATTACAGTAAACGGATGAGTCCGGAACAAGTGCTGAACAACGTGAAACGCTATGCGCGAAACGGTTCCATCATCACTTTCCACGATTCGCTGAAGTCATGGAACAACGGCAACCTGCAATACGCACTTCCACGCGCTATCGAATTCCTGAAAGAGGAAGGCTATGAATTCAAGGTGTTATAATCTTTGAGAAAACAGAAACTTCGAAAAGAACAGAGCTTCCTGATAAGAAAGGAAGGTTTCTGATGAATAAAAAAAGCTCCCTGACAAGAAGAAAAAATATAAGCCGAGGTATTATACCCCGGCTTTTGTAGTTTAAAGCCCGTTTCGTGCCCAAAATTGAAAGATTCCTCCTCTTTCTTATAAGATGTCAGCGCAACCGCATTTCGCCCGGTAAAGGGCAAAAAGAGGGCAAAACAACCTGCATTCAAAAAGTTTCTGATTCACATTACCCTTTCCAACCGTATTTTTTTATACATTTGCAACGTTCTCTTCCGCAGAAAGCCTTCGGGTGACGGGAGAGAGATGTTTATATTGAGAAGACGTTTACAAGCGTTTGTCATTTGTGTTCAAAACTTCGCAAACTTTGACCTATCGGAATGACGGACAGCAACTAAGACGTCCTCCTGATGTGTATTTATATACATCCGTGCCTCACTTTGACAAACAAAGGGAGGTTACGGGTGTTGTACATATCGGCGTGGGCTTTCTACGTTGTTCGTTCCCGGTAGTTGGCATTGCGAAGGCCTTGAACACGGAACGGACGAAGATGAGATTCCCACGCCTTTTCTATATATTCCTGTCAACATTAGATGAATTTGTCCGCCCAACGGGAGTCTGGGGGGACACACATAAGCAGAATAGGCACATGATTCATGCGGGACAACTTATTGAACGCACGCTTCACGAACAGGGACGCACCGTCACCTGGTTCGCTACCCAACTATGCTGCACACGCCCCAATGTTTACAAGATATTCCGGAAAGAGAATATCGACATCCACCTGCTCTGGCGCATCTCCTGCATCCTCGGACACGATTTCTTCCGCGATTTTTCCGACAGCATCAACACCGGAAACTTCCCGAGTGTATCCAAATAGGATACAATTCCGTTTCTTTCTTGGAACTATGCTTTCTCCCAGTGGTATACTCCTTTCGCATACCTTTGCAGACATATTAACATCTAATCACAAAAGGACATGAAAACGAAAAAACTATTTCTGATTATTGCTCTGGTTGTCGGTTGTGCCGTCGGAGCCCATGCGCAAAAGACGGTCTTCAAGTTTCGTGATGCACAGGCACGTGCAGGCGATGCAGTTACTGAAGTTTGTGTCAAACCCACAGTTGTCGAGGTGAAAATACTGGAAGATAAGGAACGGATCAAGGATGAATGGACACTAAGCAAAGAGGAAGTGGAGATCGCCATGAAAGGAGAACTTGACAACATCCGTGCATGGGGGACGTATCTGTCCACCATCAAATACAACTGCGATGTCATCATGGGAGCCACTTTCAAAGTGGAAGATAATGAAAAAACAGGGGGATACACGGTTACAGTAGTAGGTTATCCCGGCATCTTCGCCAACTGGCATCCTGCCACCCAGGACGATTATGAATGGATACGTCTGCAGAAGCTATCACCCACGGATGGAAGAAGCCAGATAGCACCTGTCGTTAAGAATAAGAATTAATCACTAAAACATAAATAACAATGAAAAAAGTACTATCAATGGTTGCCGCACTCTTATTGTGCGTAGGAACTCAAGCGCAAATCGTATCATCCAGAAGCGCAATCGTCAAAACAGAGAAGCAAGCCAGCAGCACACAATGGTTCTTGCGTGCAGGTTTGAATATCATGAACTTCTCCGGTGACGGAGCCGAAGGAGCTGACTCAAACATCGGATATAACGCAACATTTGGCTACCAGAAGCCTTTAGGCAGCACAGGAGGATACTGGGGAATGGAATTTGGACTCGGCTCCCGTGGTTTCAAAGTGGAAGACACGAAATGCATAGCTCATAATATACAATACTCTCCGTTCACATTCGGATGGAAATTTGCAGCGGCGGACAATGTTCATATCGACCCACATGTAGGAGTCTTTGCCAGCTACGATTACACAAGTAAAATGAAAACAGACGGGGAGAGCATCAGTTGGGGAGATTACGCAGATTACATGGAAGTTGACTACAATCATTTCGATGCCGGTATGAATATCGGTGTAGGAGTCTGGTACAACCGTTTCAACCTGGATCTCACCTATCAACGCGGATTCATAGATACATTCAGCGATGCCGACGGATTCAAGACCAGTAACTTTATGATTCGTCTGGGTATTGCCTTCTAAGGACAACCAAACCTCAATAAACCATATTATTTATTCAGCGTCCACGATCTTTTCTCTTCGCAAAAAGGGCCGTGGATGCTGTTTTCTTAAAAATAACGGAATATGATGACCAAACGACAATTTCTGGCAATCATGTATCTGCTGACGGGAGTTATCCCGCTGATAGCACAGACTTTCACCGAACAGAAAAAGAGCTATCCTGTCAGTGCAGACGGCAATAAATATGTGGTCAGCGGATTTACCCCTTTCAGCAGCATGCAAGACGAGAACATCTACGCTAATGCACTGTTATGGACCGTCAAAAATGTCTGTCCGCAGCTACAGGAAGGGATCACAGAGGTAAACGTACCGGCTAAAAACTTCAGTTGCGATCTGATACTTGCCTCGCAAGCAGATTCAAATCAGAAGAATACTTACTATTGCAAAGCCCTGTTTCAAGTAAAAGACGGCAAGTTGGTCTACTATCTTTCCAATATACGGATAGAATCATCAGCAGTGATAATGAAGAAAATCACTCCCATGGAGAAGTTGCAACCGGACAAGAAAGCATCTCACAAAGAAATCATGGATGACTTCGTACAGGTGGAATCGCAAGTATTAAATAAAATGTTCGACTTCATCGTAATGAAGCAACTTTCACCAATCACTCACTGGAATGAAATCAGCATCAACAAGCCGGTGAAAGGCATGACGGAAGATGAATGTCTGCTGGCTTTCGGCAAACCGCAGACTATTCAAGAATCAAATGGAGAAGTGCAATGGATGTATTCCAGCTCGTTCTACCTGTTCTTCAAGAATGGACATGTGGAAACGATTATCAAATAAACCCATAAAACAAATCATCTCAAAATCAAACAATTAAAACAATTTATTATGAAAACAATCTGGAAAGCAACTGTTTGCATAGTTGCAGTATTACTGTCATTCAGCATTTATTCCTGTGGCGATGACGACGATGACACTGTCGGTTCACGCGATTTACTGTTAGGAACATGGAATGGAGTGTACTATCTTTCACAAGAATGGGAAGATGGTGAAAAAGTAAGTGACTCTAAAGAAGATTTTGTAAATGGAACCAATCGTTACTCCATAGAGTTCAAGGAAGATGGTACTTATGTCGAGAAAGACGTTTATAACTCTTCCGGAAGTACTAATTATTATCATGGTACATGGAGTTACTCCGGCAATAAGCTGACTCTCATCGACACTGAAGAAGATAATTACACAGAAGTGTGGACAGTGACCACAATGACAGAGAATGAATTAGTCTATGAACTTCGTGAAAAAGAGAAAGAAGACGGAACGACATACGAATATTACGAACAACACGCTTTTAAGAGATAGCTCAAAAACATTGTAACACAAAAATTTCTTTCTTCTTTAGAAAGACAAGATTAGGCAAAAGTTTCTTTTTATCAAAGAAACTTTTGCCTAATCTATTGAAAAAGACGCATGATATTCAATAACAAATCACTCACTCCGTGACTAAAAAGAAATTAAAGAAGGTATTTCGACATACCCCGACAATCCTCTTTTTGTGATCGTATAAGCAATTTAGCGCATTAATATGCCACCGCCAGCGGAGTACGCAATTTCTGCGCATATTCAGCCATGTATTTATTCCAGGCATCCGGAGTCTTGATAGCCGCCTTATCCCAGGCAGATCCCCAGTAATAAGTATATTCAGCACCCGGCTCATATTCGCTGATAGCCAGCACATGACCGTCGGCTCCGCCACGATCTTTCTTTTCCTTTTCGGAAAGAAGAACCACTTTCGCCTCTTTTACCTGTGCAGGGAACGCAGCACCGACAAATATCTTACCGTTTGCACCGCTACGGTCAGTTGTAGGATCTACGTAAGTGATATAGCCATTTGCAGCGTCTGCCACCACCGCACCGTCCGGTTCACGCAACACAAGTCCCGTAGTTACCGGCATTGCTTCTTTCAAATTGATATATGAAACAACTGTTTTATTGAGATAAGAACCTGCATCCAAGGAGATGACGCGTGTTTCCACCACGTTAGAATCTCCACGGACCACCAGCGGATTAAACTCCAGCTTCACCGTGAAACGCAGCGGACCATTATCAAGGATTTCCTGTGTGCGATAGCAGTAAGGATAGATAATAGTGTCACCTGCCATCAAAGCGGCAACGCCGGCACCCAATGTGGGTCCTACGGCATAACAATCCATACCGTATCCATGGTCGATATGGTAAGAGATAGCATTCTGCAATTCGGAAGCGGCTTTCGGGTCTGTCTTTTTCAGTTCGGCTATCTTGGCACGCTTTTCAGGATTGAGCTCTTCAGCATACAGAGACTCCAAAATCGGCTCCGTAGTGTTATACTTCGTAAAAAGATCGTAGCCGAAACCACGTTCTCCACGAGCCTGCAAAGCAGGACCATAAGCACGGAATCCGCCAAGATCATTCTCCCAGGCAACGTCGTCCAGACGTTCGGGGTAGTATTTACCGCAAGCAATGACATCAAAAGGTGCAGGTGTGCCCGGTTGAATGGTATAAGTAACCGCACTGTTTGCCCCTACCGTAACGGGGAAGACCACCTTCTCATCATACGTCACCTGATAAGGCACTTGCTGACCGTCGACGTCAAGCACCACAATCTGTGCCGTATCCGCCAGTTTCAATTTAGCGACCACATCGCTCATCGGCACTTCAACCATCTCCCCTGCCCGTTCAAGAGCCAAAGGATTGGTCACTGTGACTGTCATTGACTGCTTGCTGTCGGCACAGGAAGCAAAACCGATCAAGGCTACAGCAAACAGAATTAATATCTTTCTCATAATTAGTCTACATTGAATAAATAACATATACTTTGTAAATTAGAGGCTATTATATCCTGCAAAGGGAATAATAAAAAATAAGGTGACAGATGAAAAGAGGATGCTCTTTGCCATTCTATCACCTTACCGGAATCTCTGCTATTGTCTATTATTTCGGTTGTTTTCCGATATAAGCAAGAATACCACCATCTACGTAGAGAATGTGACCGTTAACAGCGTTAGAAGCTTCAGAAGCAAGGAACACGGCAGGACCTGTCAGTTCTTCCGCTTCCAACCAACGACCGGCAGGAGTCTTAGCGCAGATGAATGAATCGAATGGGTGACGGCTTCCGTCTGCCTGCGGCTCACGAAGAGGAGCAGTTTGCGGAGTAGCGATGTAACCCGGGCCGATACCATTACACTGGATGTTGTATTCACCATATTCAGAACAGATATTGCGAGTCAGCATCTTCAAACCACCCTTAGCGGCAGCGTAAGCAGATACAGTTTCACGACCCAGTTCGGACATCATAGAACAGATGTTGATGATCTTACCTGCACGTTTTTCCATCATAGCCGGCAAAACAGCCTTAGCAACGATGAACGGAGCATTCAAGTCGATGTCGATTACACGACGGAAATCAGCAGCATCCATCTCGTGCATAGGAACACGACGGATAATACCTGCGTTATTTACAAGGATATCAATTGTACCTACTTCTTTCGCAATCGTAGCAACCATCGCCTGAACAGCCGGTTCGTCTGTCACGTCGCATACGTAACCGTGAGCTTTGATACCTTTTTCAGCATAAGCAGCCATACCTTTGTCTACCAACTCTTGATTGATGTCGTTAAAACAAATTTTAGCGCCTTGTTCTGCAAATGCAGAAGCAATAGCAAATCCGATACCATAAGAAGCACCTGTAACGAGAGCTACTTTACCTTCCAAAGAAAAATTCAAAAACTGATTCATAATTCTTTTTGTTATTAAATTAGGAAAATTATTGTAGTTGTTATTTCAAATCCGTAATCAACGAGAAGTCCTGATCGCCGTAGTCGAGGTTCTCGCCACCCATTCCCCAGATAAAGGTATAGTTGTGGGTAGCAGCAGCCGAGTGGATTGACCATTCGGGCGAAAGAACGGCCTGATCGCCTTTCATCCATACGTGACGCGTCTCGCCTACCTCACCCATGAAGTGGCAGATAGCATGATCTTCGGGGATCTCGAAATAGAAGTAGGCTTCCATACGACGGCTGTGTACGTGTGCCGGCATTGTGTTCCACACACTTCCCGGAGCGAGTTCCGTCATACCCATCTGCAACTGGCAGGTAGGCAACACCTGATTCACCAACATCTTATTGATGTTGCGGTGATTGGAACCTTCCAAAGAGCCCATTTCAGCTACCACGGCATCGGCTTTCGTCACCTTACGGTCGGGATAGTTGCGGTGTGCAGTCAGTGAGTTGAAGTAGAATTTAGCAGGATGGGCAGCGTCTTTGCTTTCGAAAGTCACTTCGCGATCGCCCGAACCCAGATAAAGAGCTTCTTTATAGTCCAGTTCGAACTCTGCGTCACCAGCTTTCACAATACCGGGACCGCCGACATTGTAGATACCCATTTCGCGACGGGTGAGGAAGAACGGAGCTTTCAGCGGATCAATCGCTTCGAGCGTCAGCACCTCTCCTACCGGAAGCGCACCACCTACCACCATACGGTCGTACATGGAATATACCATATTTACTTCATTGGGGACAAATATGTTTTCGATTAAGAAATCTCTGCGGATTCTTGTTGTATCATAACTTTTTGCATCTTCCGGATGCGCAGCATAGCGAATTTCATAGTTCGTTTTCATACCTTATTTATTTATAGTTATTGAATAAGTTCTCTTTCTACGTGCACTTCGTTTACGTACACGATGCAAAAATAGCAAAAGAAAACGGGTTTACCTTGCAATTTTGTTCCAATTATCCACCAAAAATGTCCAGAATCTGTGCAATGTACACTTTTTTAACGAACTATAATACGTTTTGGGAGAGATTTCTACTTAATGCAGCCAAAAGCTTCCATTAAAATAAGATCAGCTATTGACTTTCCTCTTTTTATTTTGTATCTTTGAGGAACAGAAAAAGAAAAAGCAATATGAGTTATATAAAAATCAAGACATAATAACACATTATCAAAACATATATTTCCATATATGGAAGAACCGAATGGGAGAAAATCAGCACTGATCTTCTCCCATTTTGTATATATAAATCCCAAACATTCCAATAATTTCCTGAAAATAGTTTTTAATAAACCCAGATACCGTTCTTAATAAACTCCCCCACTATTTATTAAAAACGGTATTCGGATTTATTATAGAACTGTAAATATATTATCGCTAACAATATAGAAGTCTATTCAAATATGAGTAAGGCGAACATCGAAACAGTCAATATTACGTACAAATAAGCTATAATAAATTTCTTACATCCTAATAAAGAGATACTTCTTCAAGGCATTTTTCTCGACTTCGGCAACCAAAATATAGAAATCATCGTGTTGTTGTTCCGTATGTGAACGTTCTAATGACTCAAGAAGTGACTTTGCATCCACAAAAAAAGAAAAAGCCCCGAAAGATATTCTCTTTCAAGGCTTTTCTTCGTTGGACTACCAAGATTCGAACTTGGACAAACAGAACCAAAACCTGTTGTGCTACCATTACACCATAGTCCAAACTTATGTGCTTTCTGTTAAAAAGCGGTGCAAAGATAGAGGTTTGCAAGCAAACCTCCAAATATTTCGTTCACTTTTTTATATTCTATCGAGTGAATCGTGCATTATTACTTTGCAATCAGCAGATAATAGTTCTTTTTACCGCGCTGAACAAGCAGATATTTCTCATCGAGCAGGTCAGCAGTCGTAATTACCTGATCAAAGGCCGCCAGCTTCTCCTTATTCAACGAAACGCCACCGCCCTGAACCAACTTACGCATTTCACCTTTCGACGCAAATACGGCCGCATTATCAACGAATAGATCAACAGCCTTTACTCCTTCTGCCAATGCATCACGGGAAATCTCAAATTGAGGCACTCCTTCGAATACAGCAAGCAACGTATCTTCATCCAGTTTGCGCAAAGCTTCCGAAGTCGCATTACCGAACAAAATGTTCGATGCGTCTACTGCTGCGTTATAGTCATCTTCAGAATGAACCATCACAGTCACTTCCTTAGCCAGACGTTTCTGGAGGAGACGCAAATGCGGAGCTTCCTGATGTTCGGCAATCAATGCTTCAATTTCTTCTTTCTCGATAGAAGTGAAGATTTTAATATAACGTTCGGCATCGGAGTCGCTTACATTCAACCAGAACTGATAGAACTTGTAAGGTGAAGTATAGCGAGGGTCCAGCCAGATATTTCCGGATTCTGTTTTACCAAACTTACCACCATCAGCCTTTGTAATCAGCGGGCAAGTCAACGCGAACACCTCTCCCCCATTGGTACGGCGGATCAATTCGGCACCGGTAGTAATGTTTCCCCACTGGTCGGAACCACCCATCTGGAGCTTACAGCCTTTCGTTTCATACAAATGAAGAAAGTCATATCCTTGAAGCAACTGATAAGTGAACTCGGTAAATGACAATCCATCACGCGCTTCACCATTCAGACGACGTTTCACAGAGTCTTTCGCCATCATATAGTTTACAGTGATGTGCTTTCCTACTTCGCGAACAAAATCAAGGAAAGTGAAGTCTTTCATCCAGTCGTAATTGTTCACCAGCTCGGCACGGTTAGGTACATCCGACTCGAAGTCGAGGAATTTGGCAAGCTGATTCTTGATACATGCCTGATTGTGACGCAATGTCTCTTCGTCCAGCAGGTTACGTTCTGCCGATTTACCGGAAGGGTCACCAATCATACCTGTAGCGCCGCCGATCAGTGCCAACGGCTTATGACCGCAGCGTTGGAAATGACGAAGGATCATCACTCCACAAAGGTGACCAATGTGTAGCGAATCGGCAGTCGGGTCGATACCCAAGTAGGCAGTCACCTGCTCTTTGCTTAACAACTCTTCTGTTCCCGGCATGATGTCCTGCAACATGCCACGCCATCTCAATTCTTCTACAAAATTCATCGTATTACTCTTTAATTATTTGGTTTTTATTGTATTTCAATTCCATGTGCGACAAAAGTACGACTCTTTCTCGGAAGATACAACTCTTACGCCTTAAAAAAGACATTTTGGATATTCCGGCGAATCACCTCACGCAACGCTTCCACTTCTACCCCACGCACCCTGGCTGCCCGACACAGGATATCTTCAATATCAAGCAAACTGTCATCCGTTTCCAAAAACAGGCGTTCATCGGGGACTATCGGCATCGTTTCATCGGGATAATATTCTCCAAAAGAAAGATAAAACCCTTTCTTCAACAACTGTACTGCCTGCTCCGGTTTTCCACGAAAGCCATGCCATATCCAAGGTTGTTGGGGACGAGATTCTTTTTTCACGGCCAGCAGTTCTTCCATTGCTTTCACGCAGTGGATAATCAACGGCAAACCGAGCTTTTCCGACAACTTTACCTGTTCCTTAAACACCGCTAACTGAAGCTCCATCGAAGCTTCCGCCAATTTATCCAGCCCCGCCTCTCCTACAGCTACAAACTGTTTTCCCTGCAACTGCTGTTGAAGAAAGCTCAATTGCTGACTGACATTACTCTCTCTCACCTCCCAAGGATGAATACCGACAGAATAATAAGATCCTCTACCCACAGTCACTTCCACATTCTCTGCCAGAGGCATATACGATGGAGAGTCCGCCAATAACGGATAATTGATGATAGATTTCCCTAGAGAATCAACTTCCTGTTTATGAGTATGGATATCTAAAATATCAGTCACATTCTTTTTCATTTCCTATTTCTCATTTCAGTTGTTTCAAGGCACGGGATCATAACCGGAACCACCCCAGGGATGGCATCGCAGAATACGCCGCACAGCAAGATAAAGCCCCTTTATAGGACCGTGTTTCTTAATTGCCTCGAGCGCATACGCTGAGCAAGTAGGCGTGAACCGACAAGAGGGAGGAGTAAGGGGTGAAATACAAATCCGGTAAAAATAGATGGGAACAAGCAGGAAGAAGGAAAATACCTTTCTCAAAATTCCCGTAACGAATACCCATGCGGTAGATATCCGGGAGTTATGAGGTTTCATGAGAATAGTTTTTCAGAGATGCGCGCAAGCGCTATTTTCATTTTCTCTTCCAGCTCGGCAGTAGCAACAAGCTCGTCCGACAGATAGATAAAGGCAACGGCCAACCGTTGCTCCCGGCGTTGCAGTTCGTCCACCAGAAGAGACTTGTTCTTCCGGTAGGCTTCACGTATCTGGCGTTTCACCCGGTTACGTTTCACCGCCCGTTTAAAACGGCGTTTCGATACACTGATTAATATAGAAGCAGGAGCCTCTCCCTGCTCGACAGGCATATATACAACGCGTATCGGAAAGATGGAAAACGATTTAGAAGCACCGCCTTCAAACATCTTTCCGATCAAAATTTTACTATTCAGCCTTTCGGCTTTACACAAAGTATATATACCCACTCTGTTTATTTATTGTTTTCCTTGATAAACATGTCAAGTGCGGCAGTCATTGACGGAGCCTGCACCGTAGGAGCCTCAAGATCCAGACGGAGACCTGCGTCACGTACAGCCTGTGCGGTAGTAGATCCGAACGTTCCGATCTTAATCTCTTTCTGATTAAAATCCGGGAAGTTTTTCTTCAAAGAAGTCACTCCGGCAGGGCTGAAGAACACTAACATATCGTAATCAAACTCCTCGTCCGGTGTAAAGTCGTTGCTCACCGTGCGATACATCACAGCTTCCGTATGCTGAATGCCGTTCTTGTCGAGCAGGTTTTTCACATCGTCATTATGTACGTCTGACATCGGAACGAGATACTTCTCCGTTTTATGCTTCACGATGGAAGGAATCAGGTCTTCAATCTTTCCGGTAGCCCCAAAGAAGATCTTACGCTTACGATATTGCACATATTTCTGAATATACAATGCAACAGCTTCCGTCACACAGAAATACTTCATTGTCTCGGGAATTGTCACACGCAATTCAGTACACAAAGTGAAAAAATGGTCAATAGCATGGCGCGAAGTGAATATTACGGCAGTGTGGTCGAGAATCGAAATTTTCTGTTGCCGAAATTCTTTCGCCGAAAGACTTTCAACCTTAATGAAGGGTCGGAAATCTATTTTAACGCCATACTTCTCAGCTATGTCGTAATAGGGAGATTTCTCTGACGCAGGCTTAGGCTGCGACACTAGTACTTTTTTAATTTTCAACGTCCTAAAATTTTATTAGCAAAATATTGTTCATTTGAATCATACCCTGATACAGTAAAAGACAAGGTACTATTTCAAGAGCGCAAAAGTACAAAATTAATAGGAAAAGCCCGCTAAATTGATGAAAAAAAAGCTTTATCCACTTATAAAACATCAATATTTTAGTGAAAATTAAAATAATAGACCCGATTATAACCAAATTCGTTAGACTCAAATCAAAATAAACCAAGAAAAGAACGAACGGAAAAAGGGCAAATCCGACATAATATATGAGCGCAGAATACGATTCCAGCCATATATTTGTCTTATTTTTATCAAAAAAAGTCCACCCCAGAAACATATAAAGCAACCATTTCAGTAAGAAATAAGCGAGGCAAAAACCAACGTAAATACCCAGCAAAAGGAGGGAGGATACATGATCCATCAGAGCGGGAGATGTATCATGAAAATAATTAAAAAATGTGATGCCCGACAAGACACAGGTCTGCAATACAAGCACAAGGAGATAACGCACATCGGCCGCCGTAGAGCTATCAAAAATGCTCGTCCGTTCGCGATGCAACACAAAGTCTTTTACCTGTTGGGAGAGAAATTTCTTTCCGCGTGCCAAGGCAATGGAGGAAAGAAAGAAGCAAGCCAGTAATGTCAGTGCAATAGCATCGTCCGTACGGGGAGAGTAGGAGATAGGGGTTCCTTCAAAGCCGAAGTCAACCTCTTGTACAGCATGAAGATCGGCCAACTGCAGGCTATCACTGTCTGCCTTTGCCGGACTAATCTGTTTCTGCTGGAGAAGAGACAAGGTATCCGCGTTCTGGGAACTTAGTGTGTCGCCTATCATATCGCTGCAAATTTACGAATGGAAATATCCCATACAGGAGTCTCATAAAGGAGCTGAACCGCTTCTTCCGGCGTCTGTGCCACTTTCCATATATCACCGTGTTGGCGTCGCATAAAGTTCTCATCGATTGCCTTTTCAAGCATTTCGAGCAATGGATCGAAGAATCCGTTTGTATTGAGGATTATAATCGGATTGAGATACAACCCCAACTGTTTCCAAGTGATAATTTCCAGCAATTCTTCAAGGGTACCGCATCCACCCGGCAAAGCGATGATACCATCACTCAAATTGGCCATCTTCTGTTTGCGTTCGTGCATGGATTCTACCTCGATCAGCTCTGTCAGTCCAGTATGATGCCAGTTTTGTTCCACCATGAAACGGGGAATCACTCCGGTCACTTCACCGCCATTTTTCAACACAGCATCTGCCACAGAACACATCAGACCAATACTCCCGGCTCCGTTTATCAAACGGATACGGTGTTCGGCAAGCAGACGGCCGAGAGTCTCGGCTGCTTGAAAGTAAACAGCATCTATCTTGGTACTGGAAGCGCTATATACGCATACGGAATTTATCTGATTCATCTTCATCACTATCCTTTATTATATCAAGGAGGCAAAATTACGAAAAAATTCCGTTATTCATATTCAACTTAATCAGAGATCATTGTTATCTCCACATTTATATCTTCATAAAAAATCTTGGACTTCTTATTTATAGAAGTCCAAGAGCTTTTCTCACAGAGAATACATCTATCACAGATTTCTCATCTACTAACAGGTGTATCACATTGTTGCTGAATAAACTTTATTATCTGAACTATAAAATCGTTCAAATACCCTACCAGTAGAATCCAGCACACAATTAAAAAGTGATTTTAATTTTACGTTTCAATATACCTTTATGAGCCTTTCACAAGGCTTATTAAGCCCACGAATAAAAGTGAACCGATTCTTTCCCCTTTCGGTCATCTAAATCGTCATTTCAGCAATGCGCCATATATTTCAACAGCGGGGCTTCAACAGTTAATGATTTAGGTATATCATCTTATGTTAGTTGCAAATAATATATATCCAAAGATTTAATCTAATTCAAAATCTCCGATAAAGGCTTCCTTCGGAAGTTGTATCTCCAAAGTATATTTACCTTTTTCCTCACCTGCAAGATCAATATAAACCTTATCTACATTTATATCAGTAGATGTATAAACTACTTCTCCTGTTTCTGCATCTTTGATGGTAACGGTTACAGTAGGAACAGTAGAAAGAAGGTCAATAGACAACAATGAGTTTTCAATACAAGCAGCAGGAATAACAGGAATAGACCGATGTTGTACCTCAGTTTTATTCTTTAATCTGATTATACGTGCAGTTGTCATTTCATTAGCAAAAGAAAACATACTTACTTGGAGTAAGACAGTCAATAGCAAAAGAGGTAAAAATTTAGTCTTCATAATAAATGGGTTTAAAATTTCGCCTCAAAAATACACAGATGAAGCAAAAGAAACGATTTTTATGCGGTAACAATGGTAACAGCCTTTTATTTAGAAGCAAAATTAACCTAAGAAGATCGACATATTTCATTAAATATCAATGCCAAATACACGATCAAAAATTTGAGCATCTATTTTGTTCTTTATACGATTTTTGCGTGTTTTAAGAGCATCTGATGTAGCATCCATCAACTCCATTATGACAGTTTTTGAACAACAAAGCAATGAAAGAACACAATAAAATATATCATCACCAGTTAAAGCCGGATAACGTTCCTTCAAATTCATCATCACATCAACAAACGCACTGGAAATTTCAGAACGTATTTCTTTCCTCAAACTACGCATCACCAATAGTTGTTTATGAGTTGCCCTCTCCAATGCTTCCAATTGGTCGTAGCAATCAGTAGTTTTAAGAACAGATATACATAATTGAATCTGCCGTTCTGTCAACTCCGATCTCTTCTTATTCAAATCTTCTTTATTAGATTCAGAAACCTCTTCTTCTTTTAGCAACATAGTATCTACTCGCTTTTGAGTCAACTCGTGTTGCAAAGCAATATAATGATTCTTTCTCTTTCTGTCATTCCACATAAAATAGAAAACACATACAACCATCAATAAGAAGAATGCAGTAACCAAGCTAAAAATTAATGTTTTAGTATGTTCTGATAATAATCTCTTATGTTCCTCCAGTTGGTGCTTATCCATAAGTCTATTAAGCTCCTCATTATCAGTCATAAATTGAATAGAATCATAAAGAACGTTATATGCATCTATATTCTCTGTTGCGGTTTTCCATTCACCCCTTTTCTTTGCTATTTGATACATTCCATCATAGCAAACAGCCCTTCCATAAATATCAAGTTGATCTATATTCTTCTTAAAAAAATAACTGGCAGAATCAAGCTTATTCAAATTCAACATAATTTGAGCTTTTGATAAACAGACATTAACAGCATCTTGCCCTTGTACCATAATTGCCTTTGACACATATTTATCTGCTTGCATATAATCCTTCTTTTCATTATAAGCCATAGCAAGATCATGATAAAGAGCCCCTATCAAACTAGAGTCTTGCTCTGCCAATGCACAATCAAGAGCTTGATGATAATAAAGCAATGCACTATCCTTCTTGTTTTGCAATAAACACATACGTGCAATACCTCTCAATGGATATGTCTGTTGGCTTCCTCCTTTCAATATCTGATAAGCCTCACGATAGGCGTCAATTGCTATATCAAACAATTCATCTTTTTCATAACATTCTGCAAGATTATCATAAATCATTGCCAAGAATTCATCCCTAACAGGCATCAGTCGAATTGCCGTTAAATACTCGTCTACAGCAAAAGAAGTATATCCTTTCTCTCGATAGGTAGCTCCCCAATAATAATGAGCTTTTGCAGCACGTACACTTTTCTTCTTATCACCATAGTATTCAACAGCTGTTTTTATCAGCGAATCATCCTCTAAAGCAATATAATTTTTATGCCTTGCTTGCGTAAGCAATAACGCATAAAGTGCTCTGTCGGCACGTGGCAATTTCTGTGGGGAGGAAATTGATTCCAAAATAGATAATGCACTATCAGGATATATTTCCATCAATGAGTCAGCAGATAGTAGCAATGGACTCTTCACCGAAGAAGAGCAGGAAGATAGAAAGACAGACATCAGAATGCTACCTACGCTGACAAGTAAACTAAAAAACACCAATAAATAGCGTTTAGAACAACAACATCTTGTTTTCATTAGGCAGTCGTTTATTTATGGGCCAAAAGTAACAAATTCCGGCAAAAGAAGATTAATATCCAAAAGACATTTATTTAAATATAACTTATTTAAAATCAAGAGCCACAACCTCTATTTCCTACCAAAAGGAGTTGAGGTTGTGGCTCTTACTGAACGAGCTAAGCTCGCTTTCAGACTATTTTACAGACCAAAAGCAGCTTTAATTTTATCTACGTAGTCAAGTTTCTCCCATGTAAAGAGTTCTACTTCCACAGTTTTGTCCCCTTCGTAGCGAGAGAAGAATTTCTTCGTTACCACTTGCGGTTCACGTCCCATATGGCCGTAAGCGGCTGTTTCCTGATAAATAGGATTACGAAGTTTCAGACGTTCTTCGATTGCTTTCGGGCGAAGATCGAACAACTGGTCGATAACGCGGGCAATCTCACCATCCGTCATATTGACGTGGGAACGACCATAAGTATCTACAAAGATATTGATCGGACGAGCCACACCGATAGCATAGCTCACCTGTACAAGCATTTCATCTGCTACGCCTGCCGCTACCATATTCTTAGCGATATGGCGTGCTGCATAAGCTGCGCTACGGTCTACCTTGCTAGGATCTTTTCCGGAGAAAGCACCACCACCGTGAGCACCTTTGCCACCATAAGTATCAACGATAATCTTACGACCTGTCAAACCGGTATCTCCGTGAGGACCACCAATTACGAACTTGCCCGTAGGATTCACATGATAAATGATTTTATCATTAAACAGCGCCAACACTTTATCGTGATGGATAGAAGCAATGACACGAGGCATCAGAATCTCGATCACATCACGACGGATGATAGACAGCATTTCCTCGTCAGCTTTCAGCTGGGCAGCTTGAGAATCATCTTCCGGTTGGATAAAGTCATCATGTTGCGTAGAAACAACGATTGTATCAATGCGAACAGGAGTTCCGTTGTCATCATATTCAATAGTAACCTGGCTTTTGGCATCGGGGCGGAGGTAAGTCATCACCTTTCCTTCACGACGAATGTCGGCCAGCACTTGCAGAATGCGGTGTGCCAGATCAAGAGAAAGCGGCATGTAGTTTTCCGTTTCATTGGTAGCGTAACCAAACATCATACCCTGGTCGCCTGCACCCTGTTCCATCGGGTCCTGACGCTCTACACCACGGTTGATATCGGGGCTTTGCTCATGAATAGCGGAAAGTACGCCACAAGAGTTACTTTCGAACATGTACTCTCCTTTGGTATAACCGATTTTCTTAATCACTTCGCGTGCGATGAGCTGGAGGTCAACGTACGCTTTAGTTTTCACTTCACCCGCTAGTACCACTTGTCCGGTAGTCACTAGTGTTTCGCAAGCTACTTTCGAACTGGGGTCGTAAGCCAACAGTTTGTCAAGCACGGCATCCGATATTTGATCGGCTACCTTGTCGGGGTGTCCTTCTGACACCGATTCGGATGTAAATAAGTATCCCATCTTTTTAAATTAAGAATTAAAAATTGAAAATTAAAAAATGAGAGAGAGTAGGAGAGGCGAGTGCTGCAAAGGATAAGCCGAAAGGCGTCAATCAGACGTGTTTTAGCATTTTTTTCCGTGGTTGCAAGCTACTCAAATCTGTCCACACTTTCATTTCGGGTACAAAGATAAAGAGATTTCGGAGATTATGAGTATCTTTGCCCTGTATTTAACACATAAATAGATTTATAATGATTCTAAATAAGAAATTTAAAACGCTTTTGGTGTTGGCACTTTATATAGGCTTCACGATTGCTATCTATGCCATTGTCTGCCATTTCATCGACAAGCCGTTTCAGGAGATTCATTTGCTGTATGCAGCATTGATAGGATGCATTGCCTATTTGCCGGTGTTTATTGCGGAGAAAAAGAAGAAGTAAGTTCCTTCATCGTTTTTCCAAGTACCGGATGCACTAATCCGGGAGCAATTTCTGCCAGCGGCTTCATAACGAAGTCACGTTCTGCCATCAACGGATGGGGGAGGATCAACTTCGCTCCGGAGGGAGAAGTGGTGGAAAGTATCAAATCATCATAAAGCAACAGGTCAATATCAATCAGGCGGTCGCTATATATACCGTTGACGGATTTCTTCGTACGTCCCAATTCCTGTTCAATCGCCTGCGTTCTCTGTAAAACGTCTATGGGAGTCAATCCGGTATCTACACAAACTGCTGCATTCAGGAAACTGTTATCGGAAGAAAATCCCCAAGGGGCAGTTATGTAAAAAGCAGACAGGGAAACTATTTTCCCCACCTGCTCTTCTATTTTTTGCACGGCATCCCGAAGATTTTGTTCTTTATCTCCGAGGTTAGTGCCGAGTCCCAGATAAACTTTTGCCATTATTTGTCCAAAATCAGCATTGCATCTCCATACGTGCCGAAACGGTAACCTTCTTTCAATGCTACATGATAAGCATCCATCACTTGATCATAACCACCGAAAGCAGCTACAATCATCAGTAAGGTAGAAAGCGGCATGTGGAAATTGGAAATCATTGAATTGGCTACGGTAAATTCATATGGAGGGAAGATAAACTTGTTAGTCCATCCTTCAAATTCCTTGAGATGCCCGTCGGTGCTGACTGCGCTTTCAATAGCACGCATCACTGTCGTACCTACCGCACATACATTTCTACCGTTATCTTTGGCACGATTCACAGTTTTCACCGCCATTTCGTTTACAAACATTTGTTCTGAATCCATCTTATGCTTAGTCAAGTCCTCTACGTCGATGTCGCGGAAGTTACCCAGACCGGCGTGCAGAGTGATATATGCAAAGTCCACACCTTTGATTTCCAGACGTTTCATCAACTCACGGCTGAAGTGCAAACTAGCAGTCGGGGCAGTCACCGCACCTTCGTTCTTTGCGAAAATTGACTGGAAGCGTTCAGCATCTTCCGGTTCTACAGGACGGTTGATAATAGAGTGGGGGAGTGGAGTTTCACCCAAAGAATACAGTGCCTTTTTGAACTCGTCATGAGGTCCGTCGTAAAGGAAACGGAGCGTACGCCCGCGAGAAGTGGTGTTATCAATCACTTCAGCCACCATTGAATCGTCCGGACCGAAATACAGCTTGTTACCGATACGTATCTTACGTGCCGGATCAACCAATACGTCCCATAAACGAAGTTCTTCATTCAACTCACGCAACAAGAATACCTCGATACGAGCACCTGTCTTCTCCTTGTTACCATACAAGCGGGCAGGAAACACCTTCGTATCATTGAATATAAACACATCTTTATCATCAAAGTAGTCCAACACATCTTTGAACATCTTGTGCTCAATCTTACCTGTATTACGATGCAATACCATCAAACGCGACTCATCCCTATATTTCATAGGATGTAGAGCGATCTTATCCTCGGGTAACTTAAATTTGAATTGTGATAATTTCATATCTATTCCTTATTACGTTAATTATTTTCTTCCTCATTTTCTATCTCCTGTCCGTCGATCCACTCTTTAAAGTGTTCGGGGTTCAGGCAGTCTTCCAACCGGACATCACCTACGCGGGTGCGGATCAATCCTGTCAGGTGAGCTCCGCTATGGAGTGCTTCACCGATGTCGCGGGCCAGGGCACGGATATAAGTCCCTTTGCTGCATACGACACGGATTTGAATCATCGGTTCCGGATCATCCAGACGACATTCCAGCAATTCAATCTCGTCGATAACAAGCTGTTTTGCTTTTAGTTCGACTTCTTCTCCTTTCCGGGCCAGTTCGTAAGCACGCTTACCGTCTACCATACAGGCAGAGAAAGCAGGAGGTACCTGATCGATGGCACCGATAAAATGCGTCAGCACTTCTTCCACCAGTTCCCTCGTGATATGTTCGGTAGGGTAGATGGCATCTATTTCATGTTCCAAATCGTATGACGGAGTAGTGGCACCCAAACGCAACGTTGCAACATACTCCTTCGTATGATATTGAAACTCTTCTATTCGTTTGGTTGCCTTGCCTGTACATACAATCATCACCCCTGTTGCAAGCGGGTCCAGTGTTCCGGCATGGCCGACTTTTAGTTTTTTCACTCCTATCCGGCGGCAAATATGATAGCGGGCATGCCCTACTACTTTAAATGAAGTCCATCCGAAAGGTTTATTGAAAAACAGTACTTCTCCTTTTTTAAAATTCATCAGCCAATTTCTAAGTTATATCCAAGCAACAGCATTACCAGAATGATTCCGCCAACTATAATTCTGTACCAGCCAAATGCTTTAAAGCCATATTTCGTAACAAAGCTAATAAAGAACTTGATAGCCAGCAAAGCAACGACAAAAGCCACCACATTACCGATAATAAGTGCCGGCATGTTGTTGACAAGAATCTCGGTTCCACCATCCAGGAAGAGTTTCAAGACCTTGTAGCCAGTTGCCGCAAACATAGTTGGCACGGCAAGAAAGAATGAAAACTCAGCAGCATCCTTACGAGTCAGTTTCTGGGCCATACCTCCGACGATGGTAGCCATCGAACGGGATACACCCGGTATCATTGCAATACATTGAAACAAACCGATATTGAATGCCTTTTTTTCTGTCAGCACGGTATCTTTACTTCCCTTCGAAAAAATCTTATCGCAGAACAGCATGAATATACCACCGATTACCAGCATCACTGCTACTATCGCTACACTTTCGAGCATCTCGTCTATCTTATCGCTAAACAGGAAACCCAAAATTGCTGCAGGAATAAAAGCCACCAGCAGCTTCCAGTAAAAATCGAATTTATGCAGAAAACACTTCAAAGCGGAAGCGCCTGCAGGAGCCGGTGTATGGTTCAACCGGAAAAAACGTTTCCAGTAAAGGCAGACTACTGAAAGAATTGCGCCAAACTGAATAATTACAGTAAACGCTTTTACAAATTCCGTACTTTCTACCCCTAGTATGTTTTGTGTAATAATCATGTGTCCTGTAGAAGAAACCGGTAAAAACTCTGTCAACCCTTCTACAATAGCAATAATAATCGTCTCAAATGTTGTTAAATCCCCCATTTTTATTCTTCTGTTTTTTGTGTTTTAGGTTTGCGCAATACTGCATAAATCATAGATATAAAGCCAAACAGGCAAACGACCGGCGCTACCTTGATTCTGCGTACACTGAAAATATCGGGTTCAAAAAGCGTTTCGGACGATGTAGGTCCCGTCATCAATAGAAAGCCGATAATAACAATCGCCATCCCTATTGCGAGCAAGATAAAGTTCACTTTATCAAAGGCAAATTTCTGCTTGTCAGACATAGTTTATTTTTTTTAAATATAGTACAGGCTGTTCGCTTTCATTCTCAAGTATTTATTCATGGAGAAATAGGCGCATAGCCACGTTATTACAATTCCAAACGCCAATACGCTTGCACAGACTATCAACATGACTTCAGGCGTGATGACCTGAAGCAATTCCTGTTCGTATGTCACAGCCCAATAGGCGGTTCCCATCAATATGGAATCGGCAACGATGGCTGCCAATATCCCGCTCCATACATTCTTTCGAAGGAATGGCCCCCGGATAAATCCCCAACTCGCCCCTACCAGTTTCATGGTGTGAATAAGGAAGCGTTTGGAGTAAATAGCCAGTCTTATGGTATTGTTTATCAGGGCAAAAGAAATAAAAGTAAGCACGACCGCCAAGGCAAGCAGTACCAGACTGATATTTCGTATGTTATCATTCACGGCGTCAATCAACTCCTTTCGATAGAGCACATCTTGTATGTTGGTATTCTTTTTAATCATTTTCTCTATCTTCGCAATGCTGTCCGAGTTGGCATAGTCAGAATGGAGTTTGATTTCGATGGAAGCGGTAAAAGGGTTATAGCCCAGAAATTCTTCCGGATCGGTTCCCATTGCTTCCGTCTGTTCTTTCAGTGCTTGTTTTTTAGAGATATATTCGGATTGTTTCACGAAAGGTTCCTGATTCAGCTTCTTCTGAAGTTTCAGTATATCCGCTTCCTTCATGTCGTCGCTGATAAGAACGGAGAAACTGATATTCTCGCGGACATATACGGAAAGATTGTGCGCTGTCAATACAAAAAAGACAACCAGTCCGAGCAACAGCAATACCAGTGTCGTACTGATACTCGACGTGATGAACTGCATGTCGAAAATCGAACCTGACTTATATTTGTTTTGATTTCCCATGCGTTATCTCTTTTTTCGGAATACATAAATCATTGAACTGCTGCGTTCTTTCCTTCCCAAAGCATTGAACCAGGCCAACGTCCCGGCAAACATCCCTTTCAGGAAACTGCATGAACTGCCACGATGTTTCTCGCTCAACATAGATACGTAAAACGCATCGAACGGCATCGGATGACGTGCCGCCATAATAAAACCATGGCGGGAAGCCAACTGTTGTATAGTGCCCGGAGTGAAATGCCAAAGATGGCGGGGAACGTCATAAGCCGCCCAATACTCACCGTAGCGCTTGGCATCATAAGAAGAGCAGTTGGGTACTGCCACAATCAATACTCCTTTTTCTGTCAGCAGTTCGCGAAGCGTCTCCCAAGTCTCATTCAAAGATTCGAGATGCTCCATCACATGCCAGAGAGTGATGACATCAAAACTAGCAGGAGCAAACTCTTTCAGAGCCGATTCGGGCTTTACATCCAGTTCGAAATGTGTTTTTGCAAACTCACGTGCCTGCGGACTTTTCTCCACTGCCTCTACCTTCCATCCCCGACGAACCATTGTATCGGAAAAATAACCGGTTCCCGTACCTATATCGAGCAAACGCCCCGTCTTGCGATGCGCTTCCTTGGCTACCAGACGCGCTTTGCGGCCCAGCATATAAGAACGTACGTAATGGTAGATATTATTCATCGCTCCCTTGCGCGTATCAGTGTGGGAGATGTAGTCGGGAGTCTCATAATACTTGCCTATCTCTGCTTCCACGGGAACTCCTTGTGTGAATGTAAATCCACAGTCTTCACACGAATACAGTTCAAACTGTTCGCCCGAAGCATAAAAATCCGTACAAGTCATGACGCGTTTCAAGTGCGTACCGCCACACACCGGACAAGCATTTATACTGAGTTTCTCCATTAATTTCTAAGCAAAATTAAGAGCCGCCTCGAATGACAAGACAACACTATACCCGAATTTGGTGCAAAGAAACAAATAAAAAGTGATGGATTGGGCTTTCGTTAAGGACTTTTAATAGAAGAGTTGCTCCCGATACAAGATGAGAGTAGTTTTGACAGCTCATATCGGGACAAGATATCTTTTTGAAGAAAGATTAAAAAGTCAGATTAACGGAAAAGCCCATGTTTCTGTAGCTGGGTTGACGGAAGTTGTCTATGCCCTGCCCCCAGGTTCCGGTGCTTGCCGTAGATTCCGGATCAAACGGAGCTTTATTATACAACATAAGCAAGTTACGTCCCACTAATGCCACCCGTACATCCTGTATCCACTTCACCCATCGGTTGACGGGAATATGATAAGCAATCGACATTTCTGCAAGACGAATATTAGTGGCATCGTATGTATACACCGTTCCTGTACGTGCCCAGCCTACCAGCCTATAGTAGTTCTCTGCCGGAATCTTTTCACCACTCACCCAAACACCACCATTGTCACGGGCTATGGCTGTGGCCTGTGATACACCAAATTGATCCATAACTGCTTGAGTCATTGATAGGCCTACGCCGCCGAAGCGGGCGTGAATCACAAAATCAAGTTCAAAACCTTTCCAGGAAAAGCTATTTGCCAGCCCCATCGTATATTTAGGGTCAGCATTACCCGCATATATATATTCGTTTACAGGAACGACATTTTGTGAAGTTTTATCAATAACAACATTTCCCTGCTCATCCCTCTGCAAATCTGTAACATATATATCACCTATCGAGCCACCTTTCTTCAATGGAGTATACCAACCGCTACCTTTGGCCATCTGAATTTCTTCTAAATTAAAATCGGTATCTGTTATAGGATTTTTCTGTGGTTCTAAAAGCTGCTTTACTTCATTCTTATTGATAGAATAAGTGAAACGTCCATCCCACTTAACCTGCCCGATATTCATATTTGCACTCAAGGTTAGCTCGAAACCTTTATTATCAATCCTACACCCATTATACATGAAATAAATATCCCCCTGAGAAGGAATAGGAAGATATCCTCCAAACGGTAAATCGGAAGTAGATGTCTTATACATCGTAAACGCCAAATTGATTTTATCATTAAGAAAACCTGCATTGAGCCCTATTTCGTGAGACTTGGTATGCTCGGGATCCAACATATTATCCTCCGATCTAGGTTTCAAACCTACCCTTTTTTTATTCAAAAAGATATAATCGGTAAAACTATTGCCGGTTTCACTGTAGGTATAATTGAGTCTTAGAAACGAAAGGAATCGGTTGGGATTATCAGGCAACCATCCGGTTGGTACTACAGATGCTCCTATCGAAGGATAGATAACGTCTGTTGAATAACTTGAATTATCATCCCTAAATTTAAGCCATTCCATTCGTCCGCCCAAATCGAGAAATAATCGGTTCTTATAACCCAATTGTGCAAGTATAAACAATGATGTAGCTCGGTCATGATAATTGAAGTCTTGATTTATATAGTGATAGTCCCCATGTTTATCCAGTCCTGATAAATTAAACTGGTTCAGTGCTCCCAGCATACCATCAGCGCAAGAGCTATCAAACTTCGTATCACAAATAGAAGAACCCAAAGTGGCATCAATTGAAAAATCCCCTAGCCTTTTATTGACATTGAACAGGAGATCGGAATAAACCTGCGTATTCTTATCTTCAGACTCATAATACGAGCCCAAAGGACCGGCTTGAAGAGAAGACGCATAAAGTTTTTTGGTTGCGGTTTCTTTATCACGATCGTAATGAATACGCCCCGCCACATTGAGCCAAGAGGTCAAGTCGAATTTCATTCCTATTCCGCCCAGCAAACGCTTCTTTTTTTGATTGTAAAGATTACGGTTAATTATCCAATAAGGATTTTGCATACCCATCCCCATATCTCCTAAAGGCCAATATTGCGCATTAGCTCCAAGCCTCGGATCGTAAACTTCAAAATGATTCTTGTAGTTATAATCGGGATTGATATTAATACGTTCTCGCAATACATCAGGTACCAAATAGACAGGAACCAGCGGATTACCATACATACCTTGCGATAACATATTCTGCTCTGCGGTATGAATATATCTCAAAGTGAAGTCAAGCTTTAGCCTATGATGTAATAAAGAAGATGTATTCCGGAAAGAAAAATTGTAACGATCCACATTGTTTTTGGGAATGATGCCGGTACCATTCATCGTTACAGCCGAAACCCGGGTTTGATTATACTCATTTCCCATAGAAAGGCTAAGGGAGTTATTGATAGTATGTCCGGTACGGAAAAAATCCGTCGGGTCCCACGACTGGGGATGGTTTATCTTGTCTCCCCATTGCGCCCCGTAAGTCTGTTGGAATTCAGGCATAACAAGTGGCGAACTGAAAGTAGTACTATTCCCCAACTCTACTCTTAGTTTTCCGGAATTTGCTTTCTTAGTATTAATCATCACCACACCGCTAGCGGAACGACTACCATACAAAGTAGAAGCTGCTGCGGTACTCAAAACAGAAATACTCTCTATATCGTCAGGAGAGAAAGCTGCTATACCGTCACCAGTCTGCCAGTTAGAGGTGTATGAATTAGAAGGTTGCTCTGACTCCAGTCGTGGCAAAGGTACACCGTCCAAAGTAAAAAGCACATTGTTGGATTTTAATATGGAACGGTAACCACGTAGCACCATCCTTACTGAACCACCCACACCGGAAGCACTGGGATTAATAGTAGCGCCCGCCACTCTTCCTATCAGGGAGTTTACGAAATTGGCGTCTTTCACCTTCATCAGATCGGCCCCATCAATCTGTTGTGAACTGTATGGCAATTTCATCGTATCCTTTAAAACAGTTCCATTATCCGCATAAGTCACAGAAATGGGTAATAAGGCCAAAAAGAAAGCGATACCACTTTTTTTCATCAAAGAAATACAGAAAGATTGTGAGAAACCACAATTAAGCAATGTTTTGAGAGTAAATGCTTTCATAGGCATGAAATATTTAGATTTTGGTTATTGTATATCAAAGTATATAGGAAAACTATATATAATATAAATACAACCATAAGAGGCTTTCTACTAAAAGAGAAATGAAACTTTTTAAGAAAAATCTTAGCTTACATTTTAGATAGTTGTTATTTTCTTTACTAACAAACTTCAAATTACATGTCCTCGCACATTACCACCCAACAATATTATGTAACCCTAAAAGTATTCAATTTAGAGAATACCAAATACCCTGATACAAAAACGCAAACATATTTCAGTTCTTTATTTAGGAGCTTCGCCATAACAATTATTCCCTTTATCTCCTTTAGCGAACAACATCCACAATTCATAAAATGGAATTATTTGATACCAACCTGTGTGTACCTCTATCATGGCACCGCTTTGCTCCTTGTGCCAACATAAACCAAACCGCAGGCAAACCATAACAATAAAAAAAGTGATGTGACTAGGCAAATTTAAGATATTATATTGAGAAAACAACTTTTCATTTCCGCATTTATGTAAAAAATACCCTGACACAGAATAATTTCTAATTCCATATCAGGGTAGCAACCAAATGAGATTACAAAATAGTCAACCTATATCAGGGTAATACAATTTAAAATGTTCGATATTTAACTATCAATCTATTTCTCTACAAATTACCACTTAAAAAATCTACGTATTCTTTCTTCTTTATCATCAACGCCTTCATTATAAATATATCTATTTCTTAATGACAATGAATCCCTTAAATAACTAAAATAATTTCCACCATGAATTATTCTAAAACTTTGTGGTGCTCCATTGATATTTAAGAAACAAAAAGTTGAATCACTGAACAGCTTATACATCGACATCCAAACATTTCGATCAGGCAACTTTCCAAGAAATGAATAAGGTATCTCACTATCATACCGTAAAGAACGATAGCCATGAGGTCCAATCATAACAGGCAATGAATCCCTTAATATTAATTTTAATGTATCCTCTCCATTTACTACTGCATAACACATATTCCTCGTTGGATTATTCATTAATAATATAGAATCTGTTAAATTTCTCACACTAATCTTCCCACTAAATCTTCTTATATAGTATCTCATACTATCCAGTTCTAAATCAAAAAGAGTAGAAATACACGAATCCGGAACAATAATATCATGTGTAAACAAAGCCATTAATGCAGGTTTCCCTTGAGGTGTTTCTCCCGAAAAATAGGACCAAAGTTGCGGATATTCAAAAAGAAAAGCCGATGATAATACCTTTTTTACCAAAGTTGACCCATTTTCATATTTCCGAAGAGCCAATACCCACCCATCGTCCAAATGGAGATTCTCATGAAAATTAGAATCCGCCACAATTCCTTTTTCAAACAATTCAGTTCGCGACATTTCCTGCTCATCTAATTCTATAAAACAAAGATATTTCCCTTTATAGGTCATCACTTTAGAAGGTAACTCTGCACCATCCGAACCTGGAGAATCCGACCCTTTAATACTATAAATAATGCTGGAATCATTTGATAATACTTCATTTATTTCAATATATGGCGTTTGTAGATATCCACTATCTATCAATACTTTAACTTGTTCTGCCACTCGTTGATGTATCTCCACTGGCGAAAAAGAGGGGGAAACACATCCTCCCAATAAAATAAATAAGATAACATAAACCAAGTTCTTCATAAGTATATTGTTAATATTTTACATATCGTACTAAATCTGTATTACCCAATATTCGAATAGATTTTACCCGACTTTGATTTTTAGTACATTCGTACAACATTCCTTTTCTATCTTTCTTTAGTCCATTATCTTTTAGATAAACTGCATTTCTGCGCTGGGATTTAGCCAAATTAAAATCATTACCAGCTCCTCCCTTAGTTCCTCCAATCAAATGAGAATGAATATCTATAATTTTATCTCCTTGTACAGAGAGTTCATTTTTAGCGTTCTCGCCATTAACTCCATATGAATTTCGATCTGTCGTGACAACCGCAGTTCTCGTACCATCATCGTCATACACATCCAATTTCCATTCCACAGATGTATAATCTGCCCCAAATTTAAAAACAGCTACAGCCGTCTCCAAGTCTTGTGTACTTCCATAATAAGAAAACGAATTATTATTTTCTCCTTGCACCTTATACATTTCGCCAAGCAATCCACTGTTAACTGTTACCATTATCGAACGATCTGTAGAAAGAAATAAATTATCTGTTGGGCTTTTACCTCTCATCTTCACAGGAGTAGTATTAAATAATTTTCCCGATTCGTTTATAACATAATCATCCTTTCCATCAACATCAACTCTCAATATTGGACTACTTTTACAAAATGTATATGAGTTCCAGTTATAATACTTCTCGCTTGATATATCAGGTACATGCCATCTTCCTATCATCGCATCATAATACCTCGCCCCATAATCATACCAATCCAATCCACCTTTCCGATCCAACTCTTTGCCATTATACTTATATGGCTGAACGTTATTACATCCATTAGACATTAAACCACCAAAAGGATAATAATCATTCACTTCATCAACATTACCTGCCTCGTCAGTAACAACCCTTACATTACCCTGATGATCTTTCAGATAGAAATGAAACTTATTATCTTGGAAACTATAATATCCCGCCTCATTCAAGAGCATCTTCAACTTCCCGTTCTCATAGATCACATTGCCACAATAAACAGTTATTGTTGTATCATTATTCATAATATGCGTGGTACGGACTTTCCTACCGTCTGCAGCATATTCATATACAATATTTGATTCTCCTGTTTTTCAAAATATCTACCTGTAGAATCAAAGGACTCCGTTAAAAACTACCTGCTTAATAAACAGTAAAGTCTATCAATCAGGTAGTTTTATCTTATTCTAAGAAATTTAGTCTAGTTCTCTTTAAAATAAGACTGCGGAAAAACGGTTGCAATTTGAATCGTTTGAGCATTTCTTTTTAGTAAGAATGTATCCAAGAAACAACCTAATTCACTCATATGATCATTCTGTTCTATTTTATAATTTAGTGGACAATACACCTGATATCTAACATTTCTTTCATATCTTAAAAGACATAATTGAGCATCATCATCCACCAACATAGAATCAGGTAAGTGTTTTTGACATATAGCCTTCATTCCAGAATAAAGGCTATCCACAAAAACGTCATCTATTGGTATTTCATGTCCCACAGAATCATATATATACGTTAAGTAACGTCCATTTTTTAGCATCTCGCACACATCCAGTTCTATTTTTATCCATTTCTTACCACCTAAAAGTACATACAATCCATTTGTCGCCCGCTTAAATGAAATATAATCAGTATTAGATAACAAACACCGCAACAAATCATCATGTCCTGCCGCTATTGCCGTCAAAGAACTCTCATATTCATCAAACGAAGTAAAAGCATTATCATTGATTTCGTTGATCATTTCCCAACAAAAATGCTGTAATTCAACAACAGTAGGATATCGCAAATAAACACGATAAAACAATTTAATGTGATGATATAAATCATACTTAAAATTGTAATCAGATGACACATTGTTCAATTTAACACTCCTACAACTACATAAGACAAACATAAAGCCACACAATATGTATAATATTATCTTTCTCATAACTATTTATTATAAAATAATCGTCTATGTTTATTTATCAACGAACCTGCGCCCATCGCTGAATATTTCAAGCTAACAACATCATGTCCTTTTTATTTACAAACCTTATTAAATAAGCCTTTTCTCCAGATTGCCATCCTCCAAAATCTTTAGGCATATCCCTATTTCCAACCCAATCCTCTAGTTGTGCCTTCATATCTCCACCTAAGACATAATAGATACCACTATCACTTCCTTCATATTCTATACTATATTCATTTCTATGGGTATCTATACCAACAAAACGAGATGATTTAAAATTCATGCCCTCAATAGAGAAATCAGTCATGGGACTTCCTATAGACTCTGTGTCATATTTGCTGCTTCTAGTATTTCTGGGAATAGTTTCAGAAATTATTGCTTCATCTATTTTTTTATATATGATACCAGCCAAAGTTTTTGCATCTTTTTTACTACCAAATAAAGAATAATAAATATTATCTTTTTGATAAGTTTTTCCCAAATATCTTGCTCCTCTGATCGCTTTATCCAATTGTTCTTGAGAATGTATATCCTCATTATAGTAATATTCCCATTCATCATCTTCTTCATCTGTCCCATTATTTTCTCTTTTCCTCTTATACCAGTCCATCCCATCAGGATCTATATATCTTATAGAATTATTACCACAATAATTGTAGGGAGTTAATCCATAATATTTCTCCGCCATCGGATCCACCACGTGCCATCTACCTATTGCCGCATCATAATGTCTAGCTCCATAATCATACCAATCCAATCCGCCTTTCCGATCCAACTCTTTACCATTATACTTATAAGACTGAACGTTATTGCCTGCATTAGACATCAAACCACCAAAAGGATGATAATCATTCACTTCATCGACTTTACCAGCTTCATCAGCAACTACACGAATATTTCCCTGATGATCTTTAATGTAAAAGTGGTACTTATTATCTTGGAAACTATAGTAACCCGCTTCATTCAGCAGCATCTTCAAAGTACCGTTCTCATAGATCGCATTGCCACAATAAACAGTGGACGTAACGTTATTGTTTATTGTATGCGTGGTACGGACTTTCCTACCGTCTGCAGCATATTCATACTCAATACTACTTCCGTCAGCAAAGCTAATGTGACTAGGCAAATTTAAGATATTATATTGAATTCCAGTTATATTTTTGTTTAAATCTTTAGTCAGGTTACCATTCTTGTCATAGGTGTATTCATTGTCCTGCTTCACGGTATCCTTGAATTCGAACCCGTTGTTGTAAGCCGACGCTGTGGCGGCATCATCCACACGTGTCAGCCAGTTGCCATCCAGTGTGAGCGTCAGGTCGTCAATCAGGCCGTAGGAGGAAGCACCTGTGCGTCCGTTACGACGGAGTGAAGTGAGGTTACTCTGCCTGTTATACGTGTAGGAGGTGCTATAGTTGGACGGGGAGTTCCGTTCCACAAGTAACTGGCAGCGGTCAACCGTGACATTCCGCCGTAGCTGAAGCGATATCCATGCATTCCTGTGTCGCCTGCGGCTTTCCAACTCATGGCAGATACGTTTCCTGTACTTCCGCCGTATGAGACGTTGTAATACAGTTTTTGGTTGAAAAAAGAACCATCAACAGCCGTCAGTTGAGAACGGGCATTATAATCGTACCACGATTCAAGGTTACCGCTTTTCCTGCAAAGGCGACTGTTCAAACACCCCAATCCATCGTATACACCATCTCGTACCTTCCATTCAAGCTATGCTTCGTATGGATTGACCTGCCTGTATGGCCATACCTATAGCTGTACTCTTCTGTACAAGGAGATTGTCAGGGAAAAGCATGAAGACATGCTGCGTTTCAAAGAATGGTCAATGGAATCATAAGTAACAATCCTTTTTCATATCAAGAAAGACTAATGGATGTGTAATAAAAAAAGATAAAACTGCCCTGATATAGAAAAATACATTCATGTCAGAGCAGTTGTTAAATATTGGTTACTCTTAACCTACAGATATTGGATTTATATCAGAGGATATCAATCTTCAACTATCAAGTTAGTTGCTGGTGTAAATTCCCATCCGGTTAAACCTGCTGTTTCGATTGCGTTTTTCAATCGTTCACTTACATAAGTGTTGGCGTCAAGTATACTAATGACAAAGAAATCCAGTTCATGATCAAAATCTTTGTTCATAACAATTCTATCGCCCCATATACCCCAAGAAATACCTTTTTCAGTCTCTATCTTTTCTCTTTTCTCCCAAAATTCTGTTTTTGAGTGAATAAAAAAAGAATCAGACTTATATCCGCTAGTTATGTCATATTCCTGAAACGAAGTTCTTTCATAATTGACAAAATCGGAATAATCAGAAACAATATGGAAAAGAAAATAATCTTGTTTAATCTTCCTTTTATATAATCCAAGTGGGTAGAACCGATGAGAACATAAATTATACTGCCCAAGAATTGCTTTGGCTCTAGGACTCATAATACGCAAGCGATTACTAAATCCATTGCTGATGAAATCTGTTAGTTTAGCATAGCCAGCCAACATTACTCCGTCAAGATTAGGAATATAATCGGGAAAAGTAGCTTTGTATTTGTATAAGCTGAATAAAGCATCTGGCGCATCTTCGTCATATCCTTTAATAAATTTATATACTTGCGGAAAATCATTACCTATAATCTTTTCATTTAAAGATTCGTCCATTATAAAATATTTCATAACACTATAAATTAAAATTAAGCATCCCAAGGGTTGATTGCTTTAACTGGTCTTATTAGTTCCACTGGTTTAATGACTTTTATTCCATCCGTTGGCAAAGTTAAACTTTTTAATTCCAAATCATTTACTTTTGTATTAGGATTGTTCTCTATTGCATTTTTTGCATTAGAAACTTGTCCTCTCACAAAATTAGCACTTTGTTCAGGTGAGGCGTTTGGATTCTTTTCTGCAAATTTTTCAAACTCTTTACGTAACTGTTCCGTATATTTAGGATGTTTTCCATGCTGTCCTTCTCCAGTAGCTTTACTGAATTTATCTACAGTCATTTTATTCTCTTTCCCTTCAAGTTTAAACCCGCCTTCTCTTGCAGCTTTTACAACATCATGTTTACCTAGCGATCTTAGAATAATATGGTGTTCCTCTTTAGGCAATGCTTTAACAACCTTATCCGCTGTACCTAACATTGTCATACGGCTACCCGTTGTTACCAAAGGATTAGCAGTCCCTAAAAAGAAAGGAGGGATTTGAACAGCTTTTCCATCCGGATCAATCAGACTTATCGGATTATTCACACAATACGCATATGGACTAATACCATAATACTTCTCCGCCAGCGGATCCACTGCATGCCAACGCCCAATCGCCGCATCATAATACCTTGCCCCATAATCATACCAATCTAATCCGCCTTTCCGATCCAACTCTTTGCCATTGTACTTATAAGACTGCACGTTATTACATACATTAGACATCAAACCACCAAAAGGATAATAATCATTCACTTCATCGACTTTACCGGCTTCATCAGCAACTACACGGATATTTCCCTGATGATCTTTAATGTAGAAATGGAATTTATTATCTTGGAAACTATAGTAACCAGACTCATTCAGCAACATCTTCAAAATCCCGTTCTCATAGATCGCATTGCCACAATAAACGGTGGACGTAACGTTATTGTTTATTGTATGCGTGGTACGGACTTTCCTACCGTCTGCAGCATATTCATATACAATATGACTTCCGTCAGCAAAGCTAATGTGACTAGGCAAATTTAAGATATTATATTGAATTCCAGTTATATTTTTGTTTAAATCTTTAGTCAGATTACCGTTTTTATCATATTCATATTCAACTGATTCATTGGCATTATCCTTAAACTCCATACCGTTACCAAATACAGAGTTGGTGGCATTGTCATAAACGGACTGCAATTGGTTTCCATTGTAGGTCAGATTCAGGTTGTCAATCAGACCGTAAGAATCCACATCGGTTTGACCGTATCTAAGCAGACCCAAGATATTACCCATTTTATCATAGCCGGTTATTTGCTCATTGAAGCGGTTACGGTTTTGTTTTAAGTGAGTACCTTCTCCATAAATAGCATCTTTCAAGCGGGAGAGACCGTCATAAGTGAAACTGTAACCCTTACCTTGCGAATCAGCAACTATGCCACCCTCGCCACTCTGCCAACACATGCGGCTGATATTGCCATTATAACAGGGAGTAGTTCCCTCTAGTGTTTCCTGGTAGTTAAGCGTCTGGTTAAACAATGGACCATTAATGCCTTTTAGCCATGAACGAAGATTATATGTATAGTCAGTTCGTAACTCATATACACCATTACGTTTATCAGTTTTCAAACGACCTATCTCATCTTACTCATTGTCTAATAAAACAATCGTAGTATTATCAGTCAGCTGATAGCTGGTATTCTATAGACGGTTGGCATGGTCATACGTATATCGGTGCAATTCTACGATTGGTTCAGTACCCGGAACTGTATGTATACGTTTTTCTTCCAAGGGATTTCCCGAGAAATTATAAGCCGTATGGACAATCTCCGTACCGCCCAGCTCATTATTACCCCTTTGCTGGATTATCCGGTAACGGTCGTCATAATACATCACTGAATACGTAAAAGTACCCGGGCGGGAAGAGAGGAGGGATGTACAAATTCCTGTCAGCTGTCCCTTACAGCCACCTGCATTACGCTTGCCATAGCCTGTTTCCTCAACGTAAACAGTGGCCATGTCATTGGGGATGCCGTTCTTACCCAAAAACTCATAGTGGTCGTAATAGCTGGCAGACTGAATGATCGGAGAATTTAAGGTTACACCTTCCAATTGGTAGCCTTTCAACTCATTCTCCGCATTTGCCCAATCGGCATACACGACGATAGTATCCAAAGGATTGGAAGCATAATCCAACACATTCGTACAAACTCCGGTCAATACCGCCCGACCGAAAGCATCGGGAATACTGAAACTCCATTCGTTCCGCTCACGCTGTTCCCCGTCTTGAGTAAAGACAGGATGATCGGCAGCGTCATAAACGGTATAAGCAGGATCGCATCCCGGAAGTTTCTTGTAGATACAGCGACCAACAGCATCATAATGATAGATATAGGCATATTGCTGAAGAACGGGAGCCGTTTCAGACCATTCTCCTTCATCGAAAAAACAATCGGCTGCCATCGGAGGCAACACCATGCGCAGGTTGCCATAGTTATCATAAACATGGTACGTATCATAAGATAGTTGATTATCATCAGACTGACGAACGAGAACTATGCGACCGGCCTTGTCTTTAAATTCATAACTCACATGATTGTCTTCATCTATCGTGCGAACCACTTCCAATGCGCCGACATCATACTTACCGGCACAAACCAAACTGTCATTCTTTATGCTATAGCGACACACGATAAAGCAGCTGTCGACCCGATCAACAGCATCTTTACTTCCGATGTTGGTCAACACGTCTGTTTTGACCGGATGGTTTTTCCAGGCGGATCCGGGACTATACTTCTTGACAATCCGGTTCAACGAAGAGCTGTCGTATTCAGGATAGCTGAAGGGAGAGCTGTCTGCCTCATAATAACTTGCCTTGCAAACGGCCTCGCTGACTTCCGCAGATGGAAGAAAGGCGCCGCCGGCAGTCGATTCTGCTACCGGAAGCCAAAGTTTGGACTCGCGGTTGATCCCGTCATACTCCTGCAATGTGAGCAGGTCGGTCCTATAAGGAGTGGCACCGTGAGAAATATGCAGGGAAGGATTGCCGAAATGGTCAAAATATTGTATCTCGCGAAGATAATCACGGGTCTGCAGTCGGGAGAGATCATCTGTGGCGACAGTGGGAGTCAGGGTAATCACACAGGGCTGGCCCTCGGTCGTACACAATGCGTCACTAAAGTTCGGTGCCTCTATTGTCGTAGTGATCCGTCCATTACCGACACTGCCTTCCGAAACAACATAATAGGTGCCTGAAGGAAGTTTCCTGACCTCGATGTAGGCATGTTTCTCATTCTCACACTGCCCTTCTCCCGCATAATTGTCATTGCTATAAAGGAGCTCACCGGATTCATTCAAGATGCTCATATAGGTATCTTCCAGTTCCGAACCGCAATGACTGAACACCACATCCATCTCCTTTTGCAATACCAACTTATAAAATACGTCATTCGTAGGTCTTGCCGGATAAGCATCCGTATAGTCTATAGAGGTATCTCGGGTATCGGAAAAGAAGAGCCCTGCCTTATATGTTCCGGCATTGATAGCAAATGCTTTTGTGTCTCCCGTTTGTGCAAGAAGCCGCCCGTTCACGGATAGGGAAATGTTCCCATTCTCTTCTGTGTCGGTCACAATATAGTAGACGCCCGGAAGCAACACGGGTATATGGATGCGGGCACTTTTGGCATTTGCACAAGTTCCGTTACCATCCGAATCATCATTGGAATACAGTAACTCCTGCGTTTGAGAAAACAATTGCAAATAGGTGTCCGCAACTTCCGAACCGCAATTATCGACGGTTAGTTCCATCGGGTTTTCAATCTCCAACCGATAGAAAACTTCATTGCCGGCTTTCTCCGGAAAGTTGCCGGACATGAGTTCCGAGTTCTGAACATCCGTATATTGAAAGCTGTCCGCTCGGCTGCCTATATCAATAGGACGGGAGAAACTAATACCGGGAGCGTATGTCCGCCCGCTCAGATGCATCTTATAATTCACTCCCCAAATAGGTGCATCAACATAAATATAAATATAATAGGTGCCCGCGCCCAAGTCATACACATTCAGCTCGTAGTCTGTACCAAGCTTTTGCGTGCGGATGGGAACAACAGGATCATGCAAAGCGGAAAGAAGGTGAACACTGTAAGAATCCCCTTCCCTAGGACATTCAGTTCCATTATCATCCAGACAAACTTCCATCGGTTCTGTCAGAGTGAAGCGATAAATTAAATCATGCCGAAAATAATTGTCCCAATAGTTGTCACTGGCATTATAATCACATTGATACGGATCCGTATTTATAAATTCGGTCAACGCGAAATTCTCACCAAATGTCCCTAGCTCAAACGGATTGTAAAAATCCTCGCCTGTCTCACGAGGCGTTGTCTTTACATAAATAGTAACATCTTCCGCATCCACCGGTTTATGACCTTCATAGATGTTAGGTTTAGCAACCAGATAGTACACGCCAGGCAGCAGACCATATCCATAATCTCCCCATGCTTCCTCTACATAAATCGCACGACTTAGAAGAATACCCGAAGAATTGAGCAGGAAAACAGTACCATCATAAGTGATACTGGGTTTTGCACTGGCTCTAATCTTCATAGGCTGCGTCACTGTCAATTTGTAAAAAACATCCTTGGATATCAACACTCCCGTATTATCCATATCAGTCGGAGGTGTGAATCCACAGTTAAAATGGGCTGTATTTTGAGTATCTTCATAAGTAAACGGTTCCGAATACGTACCCATATCGATGGCCGTTGCCATTCGTTCTTCCAAAGACTGCCCCCACGAACCGACAGAGCAGAACAACAAGAAAAATAAACAGATATAAGTTTTCATAAAAAATCAAATTCATTATCAAATTAAACCATTCATTGAATTACTGGTCATTTACCAAAATGATAAATATACTGTTGAAGCATTACCTTACGGGTGTCCGCATCCAGATAATAACGATCTGTCAGCCGGCTATAATTATCATATTCAAATTTCGTTATGACATTATTGGGATCGGTAATGGAAACAACTCCCTGCAAAGGGGCATATTCATAGGTGGTAACCCGCGTATTACCGGGAAGTCTCTCACGAAGAGAGTTTATCTTATCCCATATCTCTTCAGTAGGTACGGCAAGTGAAGCCCAATCACCGAAAACGTCTTCGATATTTCCATCATAACCAAGCGCCACAGCCACTTGTTGCCGGGTGGCATTTTCGATCTTGGCTATGGGATAGCGGTTGCGATACCCCCAAATAAAGAGAACAGGCGTCCCGTCCTTTGCTGCAATTTCGCACACATTGCTATTACTGTCATACGATTTGTATACGACCTCGTCACGAAAGTCCGCCATTCGGTCGGTTTTAAACTGTACCCTCTCCGGAAGGCATGTACCGGACTTGAACAAGGCTCTCTTTTCCGTGCTTTGCTCGTCTTCGACGTGTTTGTGCAAAGAAAGTATGGCAGGATAACCATCCAGATAGGTATAGTGATCCGAAAACTGTATACCGTCACTGTTTGTAAAATCCACCCTACATGGCTTAAGCGAGGAGCCGGGTTTGTAAAGATGCCCGTCGTCATACGTATATTGCTTTTCTGTCGACATCATCTGTCGTCTCCCATTCACCTTGCAGTAGTATTGTGTCGTTTCTTTATCGAGGGCCCAATACGTTTCACAATCCAAATAATAAGTGGTCCTCATATTCGTAGCGGAATGGGTATTGTCATTGTCAACCACAAATACCGGCTTGTCAAGCAGTCCATTCGGTTTTTTCATGTACAAATCAACATCCACCATCAGCTTCCGGACAGGAAGGTCCACAGGAATGTTATACGGACCCGCAATTACTTTCTTATATTTGTATCGGACAGATGACACTAGCTCTTGCCCGTCGAAACGGTCTATGCGCATAAGTGACCCATTTCTCTGGTTGGTCGCAGAATAGCTTGTAACAAAATCATCAGAAGGTTCATAAGGATGTCCGGGAAGCATCCGTCCAAGTCGATTCAAAACGTTTTCCGGTTGATTCAACATAAACTTCCGGACAGAAGCGGATGTATTCTCTCCATCTTCCCAATGCAGAACGTCCTCAAAAGCATGCGCATCCACATGATAGTAATAGACGGTCTTTTGTGAAATGCCTCCTCCCAATATCTCTTCACTGACAACATTGTACATCACCGGACTTCCATTACGAAATGTGATATTAGATACGGGCATTGAATGATAGACAGTCAAGTATTCGTTCCATAAAAATTGTCCGTTGTCCAATACTTGTGTCACTGTGGAGCAATAATCGCGCTCTGTAACTATGTGCTTGACAGCCCCGCCACCCCAAATGGGTTCATACTTTTCATCATTGACAACCGTCAGACCATATCTATAATTCTTACAGATTCTTTTCCTTGTTTCCGGATCGTAGGTTTCTATGCTCTTCACCCGCAAGCCGCCAACCGGATAGAGATAGTCTCTATACTCCGCCCGTTGGTTATTGTCACGAAATGCGCCGTAATTGCCTTCGTAAGAGAAAGAGGTTTCAACACCTTGCGGATCTGTTATCCGGTCAAGAATACCCACAATGTTGCCAGACGCTTCACGGTCTATCCCGACTGTATTCTCAAACAATACAGTGTCTTTTCTTCCCGTGTTATTGGTATCCGGTAAAGGTATTCTTTTTGAAAAGTTCGGCACTGTCAACTTACTACCATTAGCACTCGCTTCCGAACCGTTCATAAACCCCCAATGGTCTACAGCCTTCGTATAGATGGAAGGAACGCTGTTTACACCCACATACCTGAATGAATAAGTTTGCGATTCTGCACCGGGAGCGGAGATACGCACAGAATCAAGTTTGGTCAAAGAGGTTTTTCCATTATAGGGAGTTACATAAAAGGTAATGGTACGCACCACTTCTCCATTCTCATCCGTCACTTGCATTTTATCTAGCACACTTGTATTGTTAGGCACTTCACCTACTGCTTTATAACTGACAGACAACCTGTTTCCCATAAAATTCACCTGTGCCAATCGGGTAGTACTCATTCTACCCTCCGCACAGTAACTACCTGATGGGTAACTCATATTCGCTACATAGCTCGAAACGCTCTCTTTATTGGCATTGGGTAAGGAGGAGGAGGAACCTGACGATCTGCCTGCAGTGATTTGATAATAGTTATTGCCACCGCTTTTTTGTTCCATCAGATACAATTTGGGACTCCCGTCTTTATCCCTTTCATCAAAGACCAGCCTGTCATTCAAATTATAATATGAACCAGGTTCCAATTGATTCTGAAGCGTTTGATACTGAAAACTAACCAATGTAGGGTGCGGATAACGGGCTGAACAAATAGAGGTACACATCCAGCGGGTAATAATATCATTCATCTTCTCGTGTACACCGTTGAACAAATATTTGACGCCATTTCCATCTGTTATATTCATATCACTTTCAGCATACCTTACAACATCGCTGTTATGAGGCACAGTAATAAGGGGGGAAGACCTGTCTGAAAAATATCCGCTTCCACCACCGACCGGCAATTTATAAGTGAACTTATCAGGACGTGTATCCCGTTTATTATCCACCATCTCCCCATAATAAATCAATCTGTCTCTTTCATCACCGGGGACTGTATTTTGAGAGAAATATCGATCAAACCACCCATAATAGTCATTGTCCGCCACCCCAACCACCTGCCGGGCTATAGACGGTTCGAGATTCAATGTCCAGCCTGTTCCCGCATATCCGCTCCCTTCTTTGGGTTTAAGCCCCGAAGCATGATAGGACAAAGTAACAGGTATGGTAACCTCTCCTGCCACAATATCATACAAGGGAATCGTTATGTCAGGTACTCCCGTACAATGATCTACAGGATAAGACTGGTATTTCACCATAGCCGTAGCCGATGGAGAAAGTGGAACAAATCTTGGAACATCCAGATTAATTCCATCTTCACTCTGCCCATTGGCAGACAAAGCCGCAAAAAAGGCTGACAATATAAGGAATAGCCTCTTTAGCATTATTTTTTTATTCGTATATAGATAATTCATAACTCGTTTTTTCAATTATTCATCAATAAAATAGTTCAGTCAATACAAAGTGAATTAGCAGAGTCCTTCCATTTCACAAGATCATGATTCATGGAAGAACTACTACTTAACTCTATGCTTTTACAAATTCATCGCATTAGCGCCCAAAACGCCGGCCAAAGCCGAAGCCACTGCGATAACCACCTTCAGGATCATGTCCCAAACTGATTTCTTCATTGCCATCATTTACCTCCTTTCTGTTCTTTAATGTGTTGTGTTACTCTGTGTTCTTCCGTTTTTTCTGTTTTGATAGCAAACTCCTCAAGTTCCTTGAATTCCTTTGCCACCTCAAAACACGGACACGATTTAATCCACTCTTCCGGTTCTATCTCACCATTCCCATTGAGATCGGGCGAAAGATCCCGGTGTCCGCATACCCGGCAGCCGGGGAATTTCCTTTGCAACTGCTCAACAAGTTGCCGGAGAGTAGCCCGTTGTGCCGGAGTCCGGGTATCTGCCGGGCGTCCCCGGCAGTCCAGACCACCTTCATAGCAGATACCTATTGAATGAGTATTGAAACCTTTTGCGTGTGCTCCGACACGTTCGATTGCTCGGGTGAGATGCGCTGTTCCATCCTTGCGGATATAATAGTGATAGCCTGTTCCGTTGAATCCGCGACGTCGGTGCAACCGGTCCAAATCTTCCGGAGAAAGTGTACAATCCTCCCTCGTGGCGCTGCAATGCACCACAATCAAGTTGATAATCCTCATGTTAGTGGATGATTTCTAGTTTAGTTAAAAGTCAAATGTTTAGTTAAGCCTACGAAGTTTGTCGTTTACATTTTGTGTACTATTCACTGCTGTGACACCATTTATGCAGCCGGATCGGGTGCTTCTCCACCTCCTTCATTACCGCCTCCACCGGGCTTGTCGCTTCCACCGGAGTTACCGCCTTCCGCACTACCCGCATCGGAAACAAGTTTATCATAACGAGCACACTTCGCACCGGTCACCATCGAACGGGTAGCGGTAGTGCGGTCAAGGTTCCTGGTAGTCGCCGGTTGGAATCGGACGGTAAGCGTAGCCTGTGCAGCCGACACTTCGTCAGAGGTTTCCACACCTTTGCCGCGAGCCACCATCACCATACGGAAGGTACCAAGACCGTCCACGCTTACGCTTTCCGAAGATTGTAAGTGTTGCCCCATCACCGTCACAAGGTTGTCGAGTGTGTTTTTTACGTCACCCGGAGAGAGGGAAGAGTAGGCTGCTATTTCTTTCGAAAGTTGTGCGGAATCTACGTTTCCCGAACGTACAACTCGGGGATAGAAGAGTTTTTTACCGCTTTTTTTGTCTTCCAGAGTTGACTGGAAGGGTTTGTACAATACTGGCATAATTGTAATAGTTTTTAGTCGTTAATAATTCTAGTTAGTCTGTGTCTTTAAGCTTATCGACAATGCAAATATAAGACCTTATTTCTGTCTGTGCAAGAGATTTTAAAAGTGTGCGTTAATAAATTCGTTAATATAGAAACCTGTTATTATATTACTAATTTACAACATATTACATAACAAAACAGCATCACAACCCTTATTAATTCAGTCATTCAGGACACTCAACAAATAATGACCGGGCAGTTTGATCTTTCCGGCACTTGCCCGAATGACGCCGAACCCCTTCCAAACCTTACCACCGATTTCTCCGTAATTACTTTTCAGCACGATTGCATACTGTTCGGAGGGAGGAATATGATAAAGACGAAGGTTATCCAACAGTCCGGAAAGGTTGCGCGGGTGTCCGTCAGCAGGAGCTTGCATCCGGTCAATATCCGACTGTGTCAGTTCGTGTTTCTTCTTCGCCGGTTTTCTGTTAGAAAAATCTCCTCCCTCTTCTTCCTCATCCCCTCCTTTGGGCAAAGGAGGGTTAGGGAGGATGTTTTCTTTCCTTTCTTTTTCTTTTCTTTTTATGAGGGTGCTTTTTGTTGCAGTACCCGGGGATTCTGTTACAGTATCGAGGGTTTGCGTTACAATATCCGGGGTTTCTGCAACAGCATCCGGAAGGGTGGAGTGTACGGTTTCCTCATCCGGCAGCAGACAATAGTCCGGAGAAATATGACGGCGGCTGCGACGTTTAGTGATAAAAAGGAACTGCCGCTGAATGTCGGCGGAAGTCAGGATGCCGTAACGTTCGTAGAGAGAGGAATCGAAGAAACCGTACTCCACAAACAGATGAAGCACCCGCCGGACACTATCGTTATCCGTGCTGAAGAGCTGGTCGGAGAGTTCATCATAGAAGTCATCGTCGACATGAATATAATAACCCTCGCCCGAATATAGATAAGACAGGGTATAGAGCAGGATTGTGAAGGCAGAATCGCCTTCACGCTTCATCACACGGCGTACGACACGGTCGTGCATAAAATCGGTATTCAAAGGGAAATAGTCAAGCCCTTGTTTTATTCGTCCCATGATATAAATTGTTTTTATAAATCAGTCTGCCAATTCTTATTTTAATCCTGATTTTGATTCTAATTCCAATTCAAAGACTGATCCGGATTGGGATTCAGAACCTGATTCGGGTTCAAACTCCGATTCACGGACTTTCCGCCTTTTCCGTTCAATGCTGGCAGCTACGGTTTCAAGGGCATGCAGAATAAGTTCCCGTCGCAACGCGGGATCTTCCGTAGAGGTAATTACCGGATAACTGCTTTCCCTGTTGCATGCCAGGGAGCATTTCTCGTTCTTCCGGTGGTTCCGGCTGACAGTTTTACGACATTCTTTACAGTAGTTGCCGGGAAGACCGGTTTTCTTATTGATATAAAAGGCACTTGCCGGAAGAGAGCGTTTGCAACATCCGCAAACGCACAGTGTTTGTACTTTTGAGCTTTTCATTTTGTTATCCAATTATAAATTATAAATACTAGTTTCTATCAGTCAGGTCTGTAATCATTCAAATACGAAGTATTCGTATACAATATGTTATCCTTTTGTTATCCTATTGCCAGGTATTAACATCTGGCGTCTCAGATATTAATGGTTAGAGAAATAGCTATTAACACTTGAGGAAATAGCTGTTAACAGGTATCAGCAAGCTTTCCGCAGGCGGCGGATGAGAAATTTTCAAGGTTTCGGTGTTTTTCTTGAAGTTTTGCATGGCATATCCGTTTTTAATTTATATTTTTGAAACGTTTTCTATTAATCAATGGGACAAAGATAGAATATTTTTTCATAAATAAAACAGCGATTTTCATTTTTAATCTTAACTATTTTACAAGTCATTGATTATAAACATATAGTAAACACATTTTTTTAGTCAGCCATTTTATAGCTGCCATTTATAAATCCGGGATTAGTCTTTTAAATAAAAAAACAGAATGGATACAAATTTGGATGTATTAGGTATCATCAAGCGTGCCAAACAGGCATTGAACTTAAAGAGAGACAGTGAACTAGCTGAATATCTGAAAGTTTCGAGAGCAACAGTAACCAATTGGGGTGCACGGAACAGCATTGATTTCCGTCTGCTGCTCGATAAATTCGGGGACAAGGTGGACTACAATTGGTTATTATTGGGAAAAGGGAATCCGAAACACCAACCGAGATTTTGTGAAAGCGAACTGGTGCAGGGAGAAGTCGAAATCATACACAATCCGAAAACACCAGAACCGATAGACGACCGTAGCGTGACATTATACGACATTACGGCAGCTGCGAACCTGAAAACATTGTTCACCAACAAAAAGCAGTATGCACTGGGAAAGATATTGATTCCGAATATTTCCGTCTGCGACGGAGCAGTCTACGTCAACGGAGACAGCATGTATCCTATATTGAAATCGGGAGATATTATCGGATACAAGGAAATTAGCAGTTTCGACAACGTGATTTACGGGGAAATATACCTGGTGTCGTTTATGATTGACGGAGACGAGTATCTGGCGGTGAAGTACGTGAATCGTTCGGAAAAAGAAGGGTATTTAAAGCTCGTGAGCTATAATACTCATCATGAGCCGATGGATATTCCATTCGTGTCCATCAATGCGATGGCAATTGTGAAGTTCTCCATCAGGAGACACATGATGATGTAAGGTCCACCACAGAGGACACGGAGGACACAGAGGTCTTTTTCTTCCTTGAAACTCTGTGTCCTCCGTGTCCTCTGTGGTAAAATCAGATTTCTTCCCCCTTCAGCGTAGCCGAACTGGCTTCCGTGACACGCACGTTGACGAAATCACCGACACGGTGCGTACCTCTGTCGAACACCACCACACGGTTCTGCTCCGTACGGCCGAACAGCTGGTCGCGCGAACGCTTGGAAACTCCTTCTACAAGCACTTCATACGTTTTACCGATGCAACGCTGGTTGGATTCGGCAGACAGACGGTTCTGCAAAGCGATAATTTCGTTCAGGCGGCGCACTTTCACCTCTTCGGACACATTATCTTCGAGATGCTTCGATGCATACGTTCCCGGACGTTCGGAGTATTTAAACATGAAAGCAGCATCGTATCCACATTCTTCCATCAGCGAAAGTGACAAGGCATGATCCTCTTCCGTTTCAGAATGAAAACCGGAGAAAATATCGGTAGTCAATCCGCAATCGGGAATGATACGTTTGATAGCTGCCACCCGGTCCAGATACCACTCACGGGTATATTTACGGTTCATCAGTTTCAGAATACGCGAACTGCCGCTCTGCACAGGCAGATGGATGTGTTTACACACATTGGGGACTTGCGCAATTACTTCCAGCGTCTCATCGCTCATGTCTTTCGGATGGGAAGTTGTGAAACGAATGCGCACTCCCGGAGCAGCTTCAGCCACCGTTCGGAGCAACATCGGGAAAGTAACCACTTCGCCTGTCGGTCTTTCAAAACGGTAAGAGTTGACATTCTGCCCCAACAGGGTGACTTCCTTATAGCCTTTCGCCACGAGGTCTGCCACTTCATTCAGGATGCTTTCTACGTCACGGCTACGCTCGCGTCCACGAGTATAGGGCACGATGCAATAGGTGCAGAAGTTATTGCAGCCACGCATGATGGATACAAAACCCGAAATATGATTGCCGCAGATACGCGACGGAATCACATCCCGATAAGTCTCGGTAGTAGAAAGTTCCACATTGATTGCTTTTTCACCGGTTTCTACGGCGGCAATCAGGTCGGGCAACGTCAGGTAAGCATCCGGCCCCACAACGAGGTCGACATGATGATTCGTTATCAGATCATCCTTTACCCGTTCGGCCATACAACCCAATACACCTACAATCAGGTGCTTTTTCTTTTTCTTCAGCGAGTGGAAAAACTCCAGGCGATTCAGAATCTTCTGCTCCGCATTGTCGCGGATGGAACAGGTATTCATAAACACGGCATCGGCTTCCTCCAGCGTTTCGGCTACGGAATAACCCGCCATTTGCATCACCGAGGCAATCACCTCACTGTCGGCTACGTTCATCTGGCAGCCATAGGTTTCGATAAACAACTTTTTGTTGTCATCATTCATTTCAGTTGCGGATTTAAAGTCCGCTCCCGTTAATTCATTCATACTCAAATCTTAGTTTAAAAATTCGGATGCAAAGATACGGCTTCGCTTTCAATAAGTAGTGAATTGATATCAAAATAACGCAAAAACTTATGATTTGGCAAGCAAATTTGTAATTAATGTTAAGGGAATAAACATTTTTAGGCGATATGCTTGGCAAATTTAAATTTATTTTTCACATTTGTGCAATGAAAGAAACATTAGATTTTTTCATAGTTAAGGTTTAGGTTAAAAAAATTAAGGGGAGCTGTGAAGCTGCCCTTTTTTCATACTAAAAAGTTAGCCTGAACCAGATAAAATACGTAACTTTGGCAGATAACTAATTAGCAGTGAAACACAATGGAAGATTTTTTGAAATTTCTCTTGATAGCAGGTGTCATTCTTGTGGGAATATTCAAAGAGGTGAATAAGAATAGTAAATCGAAAAAAGCTAAGAATAAACGCCCCGTTTCCCCGATGCCATCCCCCGTTGAAGTAGCTCCGGATGCAGTTCCTATGCCCGAGGCATGGGGCGGCCCCAAGTCGCTGGAAGAATTGTTCCAGCCTAAACCTATCGAACCGCCAACCCGGAAAAAGCATTCACAACAGACGCCACCCGGAAAAGTTCCGAAGCAGAAAAAGAAAAGAGAAGAAGTTTCCGTTGCCGCATCCCTGGCAAACAGTGCCGCGCAAGATCAATTGAACAACAGGCAAGGTTCTCATTACGACGCTCTCAACAAATCATCCGATAACAACGAAGACTTCACAATTCATTCGGCAGAAGAAGCCCGCCGAGCCATTATCTGGGGGGAGATACTTCAACGGAAATACTGACGGAAATTATAAAGACATATATTTCAGGCACGGATTACACGGATTACGCTATTGCTTTATGCAATCCCTAACTTTCCGAAAACCGTGAAATCCGTGTAATCCGTGCCTGAAATTTTAATAAGAAATCGAATTATTAACCGATAAAATATCAACTGTATTTTAACACGAAATTTACTATTTATGTCATTCAATCGTATTTCGGCAGCGGAAGCTGCAAGCCTGATCAAACATGGCTATAACATCGGCCTAAGCGGATTTACTCCCGCCGGAACGGCCAAGGCTGTAACAGCCGAACTCGCAAAAATTGCTGAAGCAGAACATGCGAAAGGAAACCCGTTTCAAGTAGGAATTTTCACAGGCGCATCAACAGGGGAATCCTGTGACGGTGTACTGTCACGCGCCAAAGCCATCCGCTACCGCGCTCCTTATACTACCAACGCCGACTTCCGCAAAGCTGTGAACAACGGAGAGATTGCCTACAACGACATACATCTCTCACAAATGGCACAGGAAGTGCGCTACGGGTTCATGGGTAAAGTGAACGTAGCCATTATCGAAGCCTGCGAAGTGACTCCCGACGGAAAGATTTATCTGACTGCCGCCGGTGGTATTTCGCCGACTATCTGCCGTCTTGCCGACCAGATTATCGTGGAGTTGAACAGCGCACACAGCAAATCCGGTATGGGTATGCACGACGTATACGAACCGCTCGACCCGCCTTACCGCCGCGAAATACCGATCTACAAACCGAGTGACCGTATCGGACTGCCTTACGTTCAGGTAGACCCGAAAAAGATTATAGGCGTAGTAGAAACCAACTGGCCGGACGAAGCGCGTTCTTTCGCTGCTGCTGATCCGTTGACCGACAAAATCGGACAGAATGTTGCCGACTTCCTTGCTGCCGACATGAAACGCGGTATTATCCCGCCTAGTTTCTTGCCTTTGCAATCGGGTGTAGGAAACATCGCCAACGCCGTACTCGGTGCATTGGGACGTGACAAAACGATTCCTGCATTTGAGATGTACACAGAGGTAATCCAGAATTCCGTGATCGGATTGATTCGCGAAGGACGTATCAAATTCGGTAGTGCCTGCTCACTGACTGTTACAAACGACTGTCTGGAAGGTATTTACAACGATATGGATTTCTTCCGCGATAAATTGGTTCTCCGTCCGTCGGAAATCTCAAACAGCCCGGAAATAGTACGCCGTCTCGGTGTCATTTCCATCAATACAGCCATCGAAGTTGACCTGTACGGCAATGTAAACTCTACCCATATCGGCGGAACAAAAATGATGAACGGCATCGGTGGTTCGGGAGACTTTACCCGCAACGCTTACATTTCTATCTTCACTTGTCCGTCTGTGGCCAAAGAAGGTAAAATCAGTGCGATCGTACCGATGGTATCCCACCACGACCACACAGAGCACGATGTCAACATCGTTATCACCGAGCAAGGTGTTGCCGATCTTCGTGGCAAGAGCCCGAAAGAACGCGCACAAGCCATCATCGAAAACTGTGCACATCCTGACTATAAAGAGCTTCTTTGGGATTACCTCAAGCTGGCCGGTAACAGAGCACAGACTCCGCACGCTATTCAGGCTGCACTGGGCATGCACGCAGAGTTGGCTAAAAGTGGCGATATGAAGAATACCAATTGGACTGAATACGCAAAGTAAATAGAATATAGAATTTACAGTATTCGATTCAAAACAAGTATAATTGTATTCTCTGGTAAACAAAATCCAACTATTTTTGTTTATTAGAGAATACAATTATATCTTTGTAGAAGAATCAATAAGTTACTCCTATGAAACAGTTATTCACCACATTCTATCAACTTAAAGAACGGGTCTCTCTGGATTTCATCAGATACCTGTATCATGAAATTCGTTGGAACAATCGACTGATAGCTATAACAGGTGCACGCGGAACAGGAAAAACTACCCTGATGCTTCAATACATAAAAGAGCATTACCCCGGCTATGGCAATGAAGCACTCTACGTTTCATTAGACAATATATGGTTCACCACTCATTCATTATTTGAACTGGCTGACGAGTTTCAGAAAATGGGAGGAAAAGCTTTGTTTTTGGACGAAGTACACAAATACCCCACCTGGTCAAGAGAAATAAAAAACATCTATGACAGTTATCCGGACATAAAAATAGTATTCACAGGATCTTCTTTATTGGAAATACACAAAGGCGAAGCAGACCTCTCAAGAAGGGCTGTTACCTATCATCTTCATGGCCTTTCTTTCCGTGAATTCTTACTATTCGAATATGGATATAAAATGGAAGCACTTACACTTTCTGATATTCTGAACCGACATATCGAAATGGCCATGAACGTAAACAAACAGTTGAAGCCGCTTGTAGCGTTCAACGAATACTTAGCTTACGGCTATTTCCCTTTTTATAAAGAAGATAAAATATTGTATCATGAGAAACTATTAGCCACCCTGAATACAATTCTGGATGTAGATCTACCTTCTACTGAAAAAATAGATTATTACTCCATTGGTAAAATAAAAAAACTATTTGCCATACTCGCCGGACTTGTACCCTATATTCCCAATATATCAATGCTTAGTAAGGAGATAGAAGTCAGTCGTATCAGTCTGTTGAATTATCTATCCTATCTCCAAAAAGCCCAAGCCATCCTACTACTTGACAAAGAAGCTTCCGGCATCAAACAACTGGCAAAACCGGAAAAAATTTATTTAGGTAATACAAATTATGCATACGCATTGGGAGGAGAAAAAACAGATATAGGAAATGTCCGGGAAACATTCTTCTTTAATCAAACAGTCGTAAAACATAAGGTTACCTATTCCTCCCAAATAGATTTCACATTGAATGAAACATATAATTTCGAAATAGGTGGTAAAAACAAAACTCAAAAACAATTAGCGGGAGTGGAGAATGGATACCTAGCCCTTGATAACATAGAAATCGGATTCAACAACGAGATTCCACTTTGGTTGTTCGGGCTAATGTATTAACATAGCCTATTTCCCGATAATCACCTCACACACCTTATCCTGAAACGCTCTCGCTTTAGCAGCCGAAAGCACATTCTGGTTCATAATGGCAAATGCCACTTCATGCCCGTTCTTCATCTTCAGATAGCCTGCAAGCGCATTTATTGCCGTAAACGAGCCTGTTTTGGCATGAACATTCCGGAAAGCAGGAGTACCTTTCATCCGGAATTTTAAAGTTCCGTCCACCCCGCCAACGGGAAGTGATTTATACAACATCTGAAACACTTCTGTTTGCGAGTACGCATATTTTAGAAAGTCGACCAGCAGAGCAGGGGAGAGGTAATTATAATTAGACAATCCGCAACCGTCGGCAATCTTATAGTCTTTCGGATCATGCCCCAGGCGGCGGATCAGCTTCATTATTTCGACAATGCCATCTTCGGCAGCTACTTGCTTCTTTCCCGTAGCCTGCGCTCCCAGGCGACAGAGAAATGCTTCCGCATTGAGGTTATCACTCTCTTTCATCAACTGGTTCAGCACTTTCTGCACGGAAGTGTTCCAGCAAGCCATACGCTCTACTCTCACACTGTCGCGAGGCAATTCGGCAAAGCCATACGATTGGGGAGTGGTGATTCCTTTCCCACGAAGGCGTTCCAGAAAAGTGTGCATAAAGAAACGGGGGGAATCGTAGATGTTGACATCATCTTTCCGGATCGAAGTGACATTGCCCGAAACAAGGAGATTGTTTCCATTCGTCAGCCAATCTCTCGTGAAAGAGAATTTCCCGGCAGAAGAAGTGCGTGTCTTTGTCTGATTCGTCACTGTATAATAAGAAGATACAGGTTGGCAGGAAACACTTGCCGCATCGCCCTGCACGGTGGAGGGAACTACGGAGACCTGTACAGTCCCTTTGCAAAACATCAATGGAGAGAGATAAGGCTGATAACCCGCAGGCGTATCGTCCCAGGCCCATCCGCTGCCCCAATAAAGGGAGTCTTTCATTGAGACGTCACCATATACCTGACCGTTAATGACCGAAAAAGGAAAAGTGATTACCTCTTCTATCAATGAATCCATCGACTGGCTGTCAAATTCCGGATCAAATCCGCCTACCACATACAGGTTGCCTTGCAAGGTGTCATGTTCTATCACGCCATCATGCCATACTTCCGTGCGGAAAGGCTCGTTGGCTTCGGGGCGGGAGAGTGCGGTAATGGCCGTCAGCAGCTTCATGGTAGAGGCAGGACGGGAAAGTTTCTCCGCACGATAGTTATAAAGCGATTTCTTAGCCGTCAGGTCGTAGACGGATATGCCGACTTCGGATGCTTCGGGGAGCATCTTCTTGATAAGCGAATCTATCCGGGAGAAGTTCTGTTGCCCCCAAAGTGGCAACAAACAAACAGAAAGGGCGACTAACAAAAAACTTTTTTTCATACAACACTGTTTATGACATCAACAAATGATAGTATCTTACATCTATCTATTTCAAGTTTTTCTCTACCTGTCCAAGAAGCGAACCGGAGCCATAGCCGGACCATACATCCTGGATTTTTCCATCAGGGGCAATCAATACATAATGAGGGATTCCCCGTACCTGATAGTTCAGGGCAAGACCGGTACGTCCTTTACGAAGTTCGTTCCACTGGTTACCGCCCATTCCTTTCGTCTTGATATACTCTTTCCAACGTGCTTTCGGGTCCTCACTAATACTAATCACAGTCATTTTATCCTTATACAGATCCATCACCTTCTCCATTTCGGGTATCGACTCCACACAAGGACTACACCCGCTACTCCAGAAGTCGAGCAAGATGAACTTCCCCTTGAACTCTGAAATATGACGGAGAGAACCATTCACATCATACAAGTCCCCATCCACCATCATATCTCCAATTCCCACCGTAGAGGGAGGAAAAACATAGGCTGTAATCTCCTGTCCGTCATCCGTTTGCTTATCGGCTTCCGACATCCGGGCATAGAGTTTTTTCACCTCTTCTTTATAAGGCATGATGGTTTCATATTTCATCATGGAAGCAAATAGCAATAACCTGTCCATCCATACCGGGGAGACGGGCGCTTCTTCCATGTATTCCATTTCCTTTTTCCAGATTTCCTGCTGCAACGGCATTGACAGTTTCCGGATAGAATCTATCTTGGCCCAGGCCTGACTTTCAAACTCCCGGTCGCCCGGATGATCTATGAACATCATCCGTTGCCAGTCATATTCTGCCGCCATGTGCTGCATCAGTTCTTTCTGTTGGGCCATCGCGCAAGCCGTAAAGCGGTTTTCTTCCTGCTGTTCCGGCACATCGCTTACTACTTCCCATGTTTTCACTAGTTTGTCCTGCCCTTTGATTTCGATGTATTCTCCCGGTGCGATCCACACTTCCAGCCATGTACCCGGGAAGCCCCGGTTATCAGACATAATCAGCATTTTCCGCGTGGTAGAAACCGTGTCGCGGAAAGAGAACTGCCCATTCATAAGCGTATCTCTCCATACACAGTTGAGAATACTTCCGTCTTCCTCATACAGACCAATCACAATGCTGTCGGGAAGATTAGCCAGTTCGCCCTGAATCAAATATTCATTTGCAGCAACTGACGCTTTACGGTTGAATGTACAATGACACATCACCATACAAGCTATTGTCAATAAGACCGGAGTGATTATATATTTTTTCATCATCTATTCGATTTTATAAGTGAGATATCCTAGTCCATGAATCAGATAAGTATCTTAATCAATGCACAATGTCAGATATCAGAATCCGTTTATAAAGCCTCGCGGAAGATTTCTCCTACCGTGGGATGCGGGAAAACAATCTTTTTCCATTGCGCTGCTGTCAGTCCGAGTTCAATGGCAGTCCCCGCAAGAGTGATAATCTCCGAAGCGGGATTTCCCAATACATGAGCGCCAATCACCCGTTGCTGTTCATCCAGCAGTACTTTGCAAACTCCGTTCACACCTTCATTCTCCGCCACAAAACGGCCGGAGTAAGCCATCGGAAGTTTGATAACCTGATAATTGATTCCTTTCGTTGAGGCCGATTCCTCCGTTTCACCCACTCCGGCAATCTCCGGATTGGTATAGACTACGCCCGGAATAGCCCGGTAGCTCATGGTGTCTTCTTTCCCCAAAATGGAATGTACGGCAACTTCTGCCTCACGAACGGCCGTATGGGCGAGCAAAGAGAATCCCGTCAGGTCACCACACACATACACACCCGATACAGAAGTCTGCATCTTTTCATTGACTCTGATAGTGCCACGCTCTGTTTTCTCCAGATTCAGGTTTTCGAGTCCGAAACCTTTCGTCACAGGACGGCGACCGACGCTCATCAACAGCTTTTCTGCAACGACACTACCGTTTCCCTCTGCATTTTCATAGGAGACAACAGCTCCTTCTTCCGTTTGCGACAAGCCGACAATTTTCGTACCAAGCAGGAATTTAATACCTCGTTTGGCATATTCCGCACGGAGCAAGACGGAAAGCTCTTTATCCATTCCACCCAGAATTTCGTCCATCATCTCAACCACCGTCACCTGTACTCCCAAACTGTTGAAGAACGATGCAAACTCCATCCCGATCACTCCGCCACCGACAATGGCGAGAGAAGCCGGCAATTCCTTACTATCCAAAGCATCCCTGTGCGTCCAGTAGTTCACTGCATCCACTCCGGGAATAGGGGGAATAAAGGTTTCCGAGCCTGTACAAAGTATCAGGTTCTCCCCTTCGTAAGTCTCTTCTCCGCAACGAACTGTATTTTTATCAATGATCTGTGCTTCTCCCGATACGATCGTCACATTGTTGGCAGTCAGCTTTGCTTTCACTCCCAGCACCAGTTTACGCACTACCTTACTTTTACGTGCTATAATCTTAGGCAAATCGAAAGAGACTTCCGGGATATTGACTGCATACTTTGACGCATGTTTTGCACTGTCATAAGTCTTTGCCGAATACAGCAACGTTTTCGTAGGAATACAGCCTTCATTCAGACAGACACCTCCCAGACTATTCTTTTCGATAAGCAATACGCTCAAACCGCCTTTACCGGCAGCTTCGGCAGCCGTATATCCCGCAGGACCGCCACCGATGATAATTACTTGATATTTCATAGTATATAATCAGTTAATCTTTTCATTATTATCAAAACACGCTATGGTTCATCCTCTTGAGAATCTACAGAGTCTATTGTCTCCAGCCCTTTTATCTTCTTTGCGAACATTCTCTTTTCGAGCAGTTCCGCAAATTCCCGTTCCTTGACAGGCATCACCGAAACAAACTTCCCTTTTCCATATTCTATCAAGATATAATCCGTCACCGAAAAACTACCGAACTTCATGGAATGGTATTTCCTTACTGTGGTGATTTCGGAAAGCGGAATTACCTTCTTACGAATAAAACGGCCGCGTGAAACCTCCAGATTACCGTCTGTAGTCAATGTATAAGCAGTGTGTATAATCTGCTCGATTACTACAATCAGCATAAGCATGAACAGTACGGCTACCAAGATATATTTACACCACAATGCGCCGACGGCATTCACAGTAAGCACTACCAACAGGAAATATTGGTACCAGGCGATGCGGGCATGGAAAATTCGATTCATTTTGTCAGATTTTTGCCTGCAAGGTAGCAATTTTATGAATTAGTGACAACGAAAAGTACAACGAAGTAACTTATTTTGTAGCTTTGCGGTGAGAAATAACAAGATTATGGTAAGAAAATTCGATTTCCTCGTTATCGGTTCCGGAATTGCCGGTATGAGTTTTGCGCTGAAAGTGGCGCACAAAGGTAAAGTTGCTCTTATCTGTAAAAGCGGGCTGGAGGAGGCCAACACGTACTTCGCCCAAGGAGGGGTAGCCTCCGTCACCAACCTTCTGGTGGATAATTTCGACAAGCACATCGAAGATACGATGATTGCAGGCGACTGGATCAGCAACCGTGCCGCAGTAGAAAAGGTAGTGCGCGAAGCTCCCGCACAAATTGAAGAACTGATTAAATGGGGAGTGGACTTTGACAAAAACGAGAAAGGCGAATTTGACTTGCACCGCGAAGGAGGACACTCGGAGTTCCGTATTCTTCACCATAAAGACAATACAGGAGCAGAGATTCAGGACAGTCTGATTAAAGCCGTGCAACGGCATCCGAATATCACGGTCATCGAAAACCAGTTTGCCATTGAAATCCTGACACAGCATCATCTGGGGGTTACCGTAACCCGTCAGACACCGGATATTAAATGCTACGGCGCTTATATCCTCGATCCGAAAACGGGAAAAGTAGATACGTATCTTGCGAAAGTGACATTGATGGCTACCGGTGGAGTAGGAGCCGTTTATAAAACGACCACTAACCCGCTAGTCGCTACCGGAGACGGTATCGCTATGGTGTATCGTGCCAAAGGTACGGTGAAGGATATGGAGTTTGTACAGTTCCATCCTACCGCCCTGTATCACCCGGGAGATCGCCCTTCTTTCCTGATAACGGAAGCGATGCGCGGCTACGGAGGCGTACTGCGCACCATGGATGGCAAAGAGTTCATGCAGAAATACGACCCCCGTCTTTCCCTGGCTCCCCGTGACATCGTGGCACGTGCCATCGACAACGAGATGAAGAATCGTGGAGACGACCATGTATATCTGGATGTTACCCACAAAGATCCCGAAGAAACAAAGAAACATTTCCCTAATATTTACGAGAAATGTCTTAGCCTGGGCATCGACATCACTAAAGATTATATTCCGGTAGCCCCGGCCGCTCACTATCTCTGCGGAGGTATCCTTGTCGACCTGGACGGACAATCTTCCATCGAACGTCTTTATGCCGTGGGAGAATGTTCCTGCACGGGATTACACGGAGGTAACCGCCTGGCTTCAAACTCATTGATTGAAGCAGTGGTATATGCCGACGCTGCTGCCAAACACAGTCTGCAAGCGGTCGATCAATATTCTTATAATGAAGATATTCCCGAATGGAATGATGAGGGAACCCGCTCACCGGAAGAAATGGTGCTCATTACGCAGAGCATGAAGGAAGTGAACCAGATTATGAGTACTTATGTAGGTATTGTCCGCAGCGACCTCCGTCTGAAACGGGCGTGGGACAGACTGGATATTATCTACGAGGAAACTGAAAGCTTGTTCAAGCGCAGCGTAGCGTCCAGAGAAATCTGCGAATTGCGTAATATGGTGAACGTGGGTTATCTGATTATGCGTCAGGCAATGGAGCGTAAGGAGAGTCGCGGATTGCATTATACGATTGATTATCCGCATGCAAAGAAATAGAATTTACAGTATTATTCTTATTAAAAATAAAGAAACAAGAGGCTTTCTCAAATTATATTTTTGAGTTTAGCCTCTTGTCTTTTTATCTTGATACGTTTCTTTTCACTCCTCAAAGAAACTATACTATACATTTATGAGAATATAATACACTTCAGAACGCCACTTATCAAACTGTAAAACAAGCATTTACGCAACAATAGCATGTAAGTACGAATATCTCTGTCTATTCTAAAATTGTCCCTGAATATCACTCTCTTAAAAACATGTTCTTGAGCATGTGTACACTTCTTTGAGAATATAGTAAACGCTTTCCTGTCTCTCATCCCATACTTTTGCTCACAGAAATAATCACTAATCGAAATATTATGGATATAGCTAAAAGATGTGAGCAGAACCCCCTACTGGCTCCAAAAGATTTAAAAGCGGGAATCAACGGAATGGAAATTACATGTTTGTTAAATCCCGGAGTTTTCAAATATCAAGGCAAAATTTGGTTACTTTTACGCGTCGCAGAAAGACCTATACAGAAAGAAGGAATTATCAGTTTTCCTATATATAATGAAAAAGGAAAAATAGAAGTGGTTTCGTTTTTAAAGAATGATCCCGATTTGGATGCTTCAGACCCACGCGTTATCGGTTACAAAGGAAAGAATTACCTGACCACGATGTCTTACTTACGTCTGGTTTCAAGTACCGACGGTATTCACTTCAAAGATGAACCGGAATTTCCACCTATTTTCGGAAAAGGAGAGCTGGAAGCATTCGGCATTGAGGATTGTCGTGTTGCAACAACCGAAGATGGCTTTTACCTTACTTTCACAGAAGTATCATCGGTAGCTGTAGGGGTTGGACTGATTCACACCAATGATTGGAAAAACTATACACGGCATGGGATGATATTCCCACCGCATAATAAAGATTGTGCATTGTTTGAACAGAAGATAGGTGACAAGTATTTTGCTCTTCATCGCCCCAGTAGTCCTGAACTTGGTGGCAATTACATATGGTTGGCAGAATCGCCCGACCGCTTGCACTGGGGAAACCACAAATGTGTAGCAACCACTCGTGACGGAATGTGGGATTGTGCACGTATAGGGGCAGGAGCTGCTCCAATAAAGACAGAAGAAGGCTGGCTGGAGATTTATCATGGAGCCGATTTTAATCACCGTTATTGCTTGGGAGCTTTATTACTCGATTTAAATGATCCGTCGCAAGTGATTGCAAGAAGTGAAGAACCTATCATGGAACCTATCGCAGCTTATGAGCAAACAGGTTTCTTCGGAAATGTTGTTTTCACTAATGGTCATTTCGTGGACGGCGATACGATAACCATGTATTATGGAGCAAGCGATGAAGTGATTTGCAAAGCAGAGCTTTCTATTTCAGAGATATTAAATGTATTAAAACAGACACAAGAGAAGTAATGAATAAACTGAAAAAAGAATATCTGTTCTTTAAGCAACAGGAACCTAACATGAGAACACTGTTGGTTACCAATATGCTTTATGCATTGGTACTACCGATAGTAGAAATCTTTGTGGGAGCCTATATCATGAGGAACACGAGCGATCCGGTAATGGTTGCTTTTTATCAGCTGGCAATGTATATAGGTATCATTACGACCTCTTTTGTTAATGGTTATCTACTAAAAAAATACAGTGTGAAGACGCTTTATTCTGTAGGAATCTTAGTAAGTGGCATTTCCATGTTTGGTATGATGGCTATTAATTCACTTGGTTTCATAGAACTTGGTCTGGCCGGTTTTTTAATGGGAGCAGCTTCAGGTTTCTTCTGGACCAACCGATACTTACTGGCTCTCTATAATACCAACGATAATAGCCGTAACTATTTCTTCGGACTAGAGTCTTTCTTCTTTTCTATTAGCTCCATCGGTGTTCCTTTAATTATTGGTGCATTTATCAGCCAGATAGATGGAAAAGAAGTTTTTGGATTCCTCTTCAACATCAATACTTCTTACTGTGTGGTTACTATGGCAGCAGTAGTTGTTACTGTTATCGCCTGTATGACACTGTGGAAAGGTAAATTTGAGAACCCCAAAGAAACGAACTTCCTCTATTTCCGCTTCAACATTCTTTGGAAAAAGATGCTTTGGCTAGCCGCATTGAAAGGAATGGTACAAGGTTTTTTAGTAACGGCTCCAGCTATATTAGTGTTGAAGCTGGTAGGAAATGAAGGAGCTTTGGGATTGATACAGGGAGTTAGCGGAGCATTGACTGCTGTCTTGGTGTATGTATTAGGACGTATGGCCCGCCCGGAAGACCGTTTGAAAATTTTTGTAGGAGGATTAATCATATTCTTTGTCGGTACACTATTTAACGGCGTTCTCTTCTCTGCTACAGGAGTGATCCTTTTTGTGCTTTGCAAAGTGATATTCCAACCTTTGTTCGACTTGGCTTATTTTCCCATTATGATGAGAACAATTGATGCAGTTGCAAAGATTGAGAATAGAAACGAGTATGCATATATCCTGAGTCACGAGTTCGGTCTTTTCCTTGGAAGAGCTTTCGGCTTACTACTGTTTATCTTCCTTGCTTATTGTGTATCGCAAGATTTTGCATTGAAATATGCGCTGGTGATTGTTGCCGGATTACAATTAGCGGCATATCCTTTAGCTAAGAATATTACTAATCAAACAGATATTATTGAACATGAGAAGTAAAGGTCTTTTTTTACTTATCGCCGTTTGTTTTCTGGCATCTTGCTCAAGCAACGGAAATAACTTTGGAGAAAAGGTAGAACAGGTTTCCATCCATAGGGTAGACTCTATGCCTGATATGCCTGAAACTTATAAAATGCTGGACTGGAAGCAAAAAGCAAAAATGTATGACCAGTTTATTTTTGACTGGAATAATAAAAGCGAAGTCGGACCATTAATTTGGTTAGATGATGCCCGCAGAAATATTGACCAGACTACATTTGGTTTATATACCGCCATTAAAGATATTCGTCAGGGAAAGGATGTCAATTACGGAGAGTTCCATGAAAGTCTGAATTCATTGGCGGCTATTCTTGGTGCTGGTCTTGTAGGGATTGATAAGACTAATCAAGACGGATATAACTACGTAAAAATGGTGCAGAATTATTTCAATTCTGATAACGGATGGAATATAGTAATGAACAATACGACTCCGTCAGTAGCCCTTTTAGGAGGAGGCTATGGTCGTGACTGGTGGTATGATGTATTACCCAATGCTTTATATTATGCTATATGTGATGTTTTCCCCGATGTAGACGGGGCAGAGAAGATACAAAAAAGCATTGCGGAACAATTTGTTAAAGCAGATTCGGTATTGAATGGAAATTACGATTACTCTTATTTTGATTATGCACAAATGAAGGGAATGGTCAATAATATTCCATTGCAACAAGACGCCGCCGGTGGTCATGCTTATGTATTGTTATGCGCTTATCATAAGTTTGGTGACCCACGTTATCTACAACATAGTAAGAGTGCCATCGAAGCCCTCCTTGCCCAAAAAGAAAGTCGTTTTTACGAGGCTCTTTTACCACTTGGAGTTTATACGGCAGCCTATTTGAATGCGGTAGAGGGAGCCAACTATGATGTATCCAAACTTCTTGATTGGGTATTTGACGGATGTAAAAGCCCTGCGGGAAGAACCGGTTGGGGAATTATTGTAGGAAAATGGGGTGAATATGATGTAAGTGGTCTGCAAGGAAGCATCACAGACAGCGGAGGATATGCATTCCTCATGAACAGTATCAAACCCGCCTGGCCCTTCATTCCGATGGTGAAATATCAACCTCAATATGCAAAGGCTATCGGCAAGTGGATGCTGAACAATGCAAGTGCGTGTCGTTTATTCTATCCGGGGGAAATAGATGAAAAACATCAATGGGCTCCAGAATTGAAGGACATTACGTATGACAATGTTTCTTATGAAGGTTTACGAAAGACGGATGACTATGGGAAAGAGTCATTAAAAGGGGTTAGCCCGGTTGCAATTGGCGATGGTCCCAAATGGATAAAAGGTAATCCGACGGAAAGTATGTTTAGCGTTTATAGCTCTTCTCCTGTCGGCATTTTGGGCGCAATTGTTTGTCAAACAAATGTGGAAGGTATTCTCCAGCTGGATTGCAATGTCACAGACTTCTATGTAGAGAAACCTTATCCGGTCTATCTCTATTATAATCCTCATAAAGAGGCCAAAACCATTACTTATCAGGCTACCCAGCCATGTGACTTGTTTGATATTGTTGCCAAAGAATATATAGCAAAAAATATAAAGGCAAATGGTTCTGTTGAGATTCCGGCCAATGACGCAAGAGTTATTGTGGAACTTCCCGCCGGAACAGAATTAGAACTGAAAGATGGTAAGATTATTGCGAATAAACAAAATATCATTTCATATAATTAAATCTAAGTGTATAAACTATGAGTAAGCATTTATTATTACTAATTCTTATTCTTGCTGTTTGCACAAATGTCTTTGCACAGCAAACCAAGAGTATTTCAGGTGTGGTATACGACAGTAATACCGGAGAGGCTTTAATTGGAGTTTCTGTTCTTGAAGTGGGAACGACCAATGGTACTATCACAGATTTTGACGGCAGATATACATTGAAAGTATCGTCAAATAAGGTTTCATTCTCATACGTAGGTTTTAAAACTGAAATTGTAAATGTAACAAATAGCGGAACGTACAATGTAAATCTATTGTCCGATAATAAATTGGATGAGGTTGTAGTTATTGGTTACGGTACTCAAAGAAAGAGTGACCTTACCGGTGCCTTGGCTTCTATAAGTAGTAAGGATATTAAGAACTATGCAGTATCTAATGCCTCTGAACTACTTACAGGTAAGGCAGCCGGAGTATTTGTTGCCGCCAGTTCCGGCCAACCGGGATCGGATGCAGTTATTCGCGTGAGAGGTTTAGGTACTGTAAATGATAACAATCCATTGTACGTAGTTGATGGTCAGTTCATGGATAACATTAGCAGTTTGAATCCCTCTGATATTGAACGTATGGAAGTATTAAAAGATGCTTCAGCTTGCGCTATTTACGGTTCAAGAGGCTCCAATGGGGTTATTCTCATTACTACGAAGGGAGGGGTGAAAGGTGAAACAACTGTAACATTGGATGCTTATGTAGGTGTGAAAAACAGTTATAAAGCATTGAACATGATGAACAGCGACCAATATTATAACTTCATAATGAAAGCATATGAAAAAGATGAAAGCTTTCAAAATTCAATGAAGGATAAGTTTACCAATCAGTATCAGAAGGGTTATAATACCAACTGGTGGAATGAAGTAACTCGTACAGCTTTTAACCAGAACTATAATCTGAGTATTCGTAAAGGAACAGATAATTCAAGATCTTCTTTTAGTTTAGGATATGTAGATGATCAAGGTGCGATCATTACTACTGAATTCAAGAGACTTTCACTTAAGGCGAATCTTGAATATGATATCAACAAATTTATCACGGTTGGCACCAATGTCAATCTGGCAAAGATAAGAAAGCGTGATGCAGGAGCAATTCCTTCATTCGATTTCATTCAAAAAGCCGATCCTTTTACTCCTGTTATCAGCCCGTTGGTAGATCCTTCTTCTGAAAATTACGAATATAACAAATATGCTCCTACCGAGTGGTCTTATGACCCTAATCCGGTAGCCATGCTCGAACTTCCTAACAGATACAATGACATATTCAATGTATTTGGTAATGTGTTTGCCCAAATCAAATTGTATAAAGGATTGAGCTATCGGGTACAGTATAGCTTCGAAAGATACCATGATACTTTCAAGGACTTCCGACCTGTCTATTCATCTACTTTTTCGGAGGACAATTTAGCGAATCAGGAAAGTAAATATAATACAGAAACTCAATTGAATAATAATAGCGCTGTAACTTCTAATTATCTGGTGGAACAACGCCTTAACTACAACACTACAATAGGCAGACATAAACTGGATGCAATGGTTGCCATGACCTATGAGAAGAACAGCAGCGAAGGTATTAATGCATTTAAGAGAAAGGCTTTAGGTAACGATGAAATCTATCAGATACTTGATGCACAAACTGCTGGAGATAACACCTCGGGAGGTAAAGAAACATCTTCTATGCTGTCGTACTTAGGACGTATTAATTATGTATATGATGATAGATATCTTGCTACAGTCAATTTTCGTGCCGACGGTTCTTCAAGATTTGCCAAACGTAACCGTTGGGGCTATTTCCCATCTGTTTCATTAGGTTGGAGAGTGAGCAATGAAGAATTCTTTAAGAACCTGAACATTGAAAATACAATTTCCAATTTAAAACTGCGTGTAGGTTGGGGACAAAATGGTAATCAACGAATTGACAGAGACGCACCTCTTACGTTGATTGGCACCAATAATGAAAATCAGTGGTACTTTGGAAACGGATACTCACAAGGTTACGTTCCAACCTATGTAGGAAATGCAGATATAAAATGGGAAACCAGTCAGCAAACCAATGTTGGTTTAGATATGTCCTTCTTTAGAAACAGTCTTGATGTAAGCATGGACTTTTATGTAAAGAAGACAAGTGACATGTTGCTGAATATGCCTATTCCTTCTTTTGGTGCCTTCCCTAACAGCCCCTTCTTTAATGCGGGAGACTTGAAGAATACCGGTTTTGAAATAGTAGTCAACTACCGTAACCAGATAGGAAAAGACTTTAATTACAACGTAGGACTGAACATGTCTACTTATAAAACAGAGGTAACCAAACTTACATCGGAATATTTGAGTGGGAATACTAGCCGTACTTATGTAGGAGGTCCTATCGGACGTTTCTGGGGGTACAAGCAAATAGGAATATTCCAGAATCAGGAAGAAATAGACAATTATGTGGATAAGAACGGTACCAAGATTCAACCTAATGCACAACCGGGTGATTTTAAATTTGCCAAATTAGGAGAATCAGGCGAATTGAATGATGATGATGACCGTACTTTTATCGGTGATCCTAATCCGGACCTCATTTATGGTTTCAACTTAGGATTTAGTTATAAGAACTTTGATGTAAGTATGGCATTCCAGGGAACTATTGGGAATGACATCTGGAATGTTGCTAAAGGAAGCCTTGCTTCAGCAGGACGTCAGAACGCTTTGGCTGATGCTTACACAAAAGCATGGACAAAAGACGGAGATTTGGATGCTGTATATCCACGCATAACCAACTCTGATTCTAACAATAATATGAGAGGTTCTTCTTTCTATGTGGAAAATGGTTCTTACCTACGTTTGCAAAATCTGCAAATAGGTTATACACTGCCGAGTCACATTTGCCAGAAGAGTAAACTGTTTTCAAGTTGTAGATTCTATGTGAGCGGTCAGAATATATTTACTTTAACCGGTTATTCCGGGCTTGATCCGGAACTGGGTATCAATAACCCATTGGATATGGGAGTGGATACTACACGTTATCCGTCTTCACGTACATTCACTTTTGGAGTTAATTTGCAATTTTAAATCTAGCTAAAAAGACATTACATTATGAGAAAAATATTATATATAATATGCTGGGCTCTTGCCGGAGTGGGGTTATATAGCTGCTCTCTCGACGAACCAAGTTATGGTAAAACCACAAGCGATAATTATTATCAGAAGGAAAGCGATATTGAACAAGCCTTGACAGGAGCTTATCTTCAATTACGTACAACTTGGAATGAATATGCATTAAATCATTATTTTGTAGGTGATTGTAGCACTGATGATGCCCTAAAAGGAGGAGGTAATGACGGTGACCGTGCCGAAGTACGCGACTTGTCCGACTTTACTGTCTACACAACTAATGGCGAAGTAGGGCGTCGTTGGGAGATACTGTACAGATTGATTAATCGCTGTAACGATGTGATTTATTATGCCCCTAATGCAATAGGAAATGAAGAACTATTGACGCGTTATGCAAACGAGGCAAAAGCATTGAGAGCATTCGGTTATTATTGCCTGGTCAGTACATTCGGAGAAGTTCCTTTAATCACTACGCCAATGCAACCCGCTGAAATACTGCAAATACCCCGTTCCCCATTGGAGAAGGTATATGAATGTATTGTGAGTGATTTAACCGATGCCTCCGCACTTCCCGCAAAAGGAGATTACTCTGATGATGATGCTTATCGTGTAACACGTGGCTTTGCAAAAACAATGCTTGCTAAAACATATATGTTCAAAGGTGATTTTGCCTCTGCCGAAACTGTACTTCATGATATTATTGAAGTAGACAAAGACTATACATTGTTGAGCGATTACGGCATGAACTGGCGTACTGAATATGAAAACAGCTCGGAATCTGTATTTGAGATTGCCAACAAAGTATATGATAAAAACATTGCCACAGGTACCAATGTTCCCCACTTCTTTACAAGCAGACGCATCTCCGGTTATCAGGGATATGGATTTCACGTACCGACTCAAGATCTCTATAATGCCTTTGACGCAGATGACCCACGTATTACCTACGTATTCACACAAACTGGTGACAGATATAAAGGTGATACTGAAGCGCAAGACAACGCTGAATCTCCAAGCGGTTATCATGATTACAAAATGACTGTACCAGCAATAGAAAAAACAGGTTTCGACGTCTGGATGATTAGTTACAACATTCGTTTGATCCGTTACTCCGATGTCCTCTTAATGTATGCCGAAGTATTAAACGAAAATGGAAAACCAGGGCTTGCACTTCCTTTCCTGAATGATGTAAGAGAAAGAGCCCGCAAAACTAATCCGATAGATCCGAGAAGAGATCAACAGACGTATGTTCCTGCTACAACAACTAATACACTGCCCGACATAACAGAAACCGATCAAGAGCGTCTAAAAGAAATCATCTGGAAGGAACGCCGCTGTGAATTAGCAATGGAAGGCTGGAGACGGGATGACCTAATGAGACAAAAACGTTTCGGAACCGTTATGCGTGCTTATGCAACAAAATATAATACATCGAAAGGTGCCAATTTTAGGGACGACAGAGATTATCTGTTTCCTATACCACAAGGTGAAAGGGATAAGAGTAACAATATTCTTTCCCAAAATCCGGGTTATTAATATGAATAAAATGAGGGGGCGGGTTATAAAATCCGCCCTCTTTTAACAACCAACTGACCATGAAAAAGACATTATTATTTCTCATAACAGGTTTTTTCTTTCTCAACAACCTGTCAGCACAAAAGCCGATAGAGCAAAAAGATATCCATTTAGTACAGTATATGCCTAACATACCTTTCCCTTATAAAATGAAAAATTGGAAAGATATAACAACGAAGCAGGATAAACTATTTTACGATTTCAACGCCAAAGGACAGAACTTACCTCTTATCTGGTGGGACGACTCTCAAATAAACTTTCCATTCCGCACTTTCGGACTTCCAAGCTACGTAGATAAAAGACGTTTGGGAGGAAACTCTTATGAGTCTCTTCCCACTATGGGATCACTCATTAGTGCAAGTCTGATAGGAGTAGACAAAAGCAATGATGACGGAAAAGATTATGTATCGATGATACGCCAATTCTTCAACAAAAAGAATGGAACAAATCTTATATTGAACGGACTCGACAGAAAAGCCGGAGAAAGTTTCTGGTATGAGATATGGCCGGCAATGGCTTATTCTATGCTGGTAGATTTATATCCTCAAAAAACAGAGATGCAGGAGCCGATGAAGATCACTGTTGACAACTGGTATTCTGCTATCCAAGACTTGAGTGAAGGCAGGGAATATCCGGACTTCAACTTCACCGCCTTCAACTTTAAGAACCGCAAAGGGTATCATAATAAAGTATGGCGCGAACCAGATGCAGCCGCAGGACTTGCTTGGTTGCAATACATCTCCTGGATTAAATACGGAGATAAAAAATATCTGAATGCTACACGTCAATGCATGGCATTCTTGCAGAACCGTCCCTCAAAAGAAGGCACTTTCTATGAGATAATGATGCCCTACGGAGCTTACCTGGCAGTACGTATGAATGCGGAACTTGGAACCACTTATGATGAACTGAAAATGCTTAACTGGTGCTTTGACGGTAATAACTCTGACCGTGACGGATGGGGAGTGATGTGCGAGCGTTGGAACAAATACGACGTACACGGATTGGTAGGACAAAAAAAGGATGAACAATATGCTTTTGCCATGAACACCTTTTCACAAGCTGCCGCACTTGTTCCAATTGTAAAATACAACCCAGCTTATGCTTCCACAATAGGTAAATGGATGCTGAACCTGGCAAACGCCTGTCGCTTATTTTATGCAGACGAGCACCCCCGCAACCGCCAGTCAAGTTCCATTTGGGAAGGCGATCCTCAACATGTCATTTGCTATGAAGGATTGAGGAAGGACTTGTATCATGGCAACCATTTTGAACCGTTCCAGGGATTATTGTCCGATGAGGGCCCCTATGCTATTGGGGATCAAGTAAAAACCATGTCTTCGGCTACGGATATTTGCTTGTATGGTTCGGCTTGGGTAGGCATGTTAGCTTCTATTGTAGATACTACTAATGTAAAATGTATTCTCCAACTGGATTGCAATGTCACAGACTTTTATTCCACAAGAAAATATCCTACTTATCTTTTATTCAATCCTTATTTTGAGGCCAAAGAAGTAACCTTGAATCAACACTTTACTGAACCTACGGACTTATATGATCTGGTATCCAAGCAATACATAAAGAAGAATTGTATGGGTGAAACAAGCATTATCCTAGACCCTGATAATGCCGTCACTATTGTTTGTATTCCTTCTTCGGCAAAGAAAATAAAGAAGCATGGAAAATTGGTTGTTGACGGTGAAATCATAGATTATCGTTTGTAGTTCAGGTGGATTATTCCATAATTTTATAAATCCTCTGTTACCGATAAAAATATGCGTGGAATAAAATAAATTCCTTATATTTGCTATCATCCTAACCGTATAAATAACATTCATTTACATGAGAAACATCTTATACGTACAAATAATTTTTATTCTGATTATTGCATTTGTTACTCCCATAAAGTCTTATGCATTTAATGTAGCAAAACACATATCAAATGTTAACGGACTGACAAATAACTCGGTAAACTGTATTTTGGAAGATGAGGAACACACGATCTGGATTGGGACATGGGATGGACTAAATGCGTATAATGGAAGAGAAATTACAACATTCAGATATAGCAAAAACAATCCGAATTCTATAAGTAATAACGTTATCCGACAGATTATTGAATGTAAGGGTAGTTTATGGATAGCAACAGATAATGGAGTTAATCGGTTAGATAAACGAACTCGTCAGATAACAAGGTATTATTTGAGAACAGACAATAAAGTACCTAATCAGGAAAAGTCTTTTATTTTAGGAAAGAGTGCGGCAGGAGATATCATCTGTCTTATAAAAGGGCTTGGTTTCTTTGTTTATAATGATTCTGAAGATGAGTTTAATCCGATTAACACAGACTTTGCAAGTCATGTAAAGGATTATTCTGTGAGTGATTCTGATCATGTGCTTTTTCTTTTAAATAATGGAAGCTCTGTATATTTGAGTTATAATCTACTTGTGAACGGAGGAAAGCAGGATGATTTACGCACAGTCGGCATACATACTCCTGTGGATAAAATATTTCTGTCGAAAGGCAGATTTATCTTGAATAAAGACAACAGGATTTTCCTTTTGAATCCCGACTTTACAGTTTCCCAAGACATTGAACTGGATAGTAACAAACCTGTATCGCAAGCTATTTTAGCAGAGGATAATATGTTCGTCAGCTTTATAGAAGGTGGCTGTATTAATTATGATTTAAGAAAGAATACTTTTACCTATCTGAACGAACTTTCCAACCAGTTGTCAGTTTTCACTCTTTATTCCGGCAGCCAGAATATATTGTGGATAGGTACGGACGGACAAGGACTAATTCAGCTTTATCATTATGATTCTTTGTTTGAAACCATTCACACTAACCACCCTGTGAGATGTTTTTGTGAGGATGAAGATGGTAATATTCTGATAGGCACAAAAGGAAGCGGAATAAAGCTGTTGAATCCTGAAACTAAAGAGTTGGCAGATTATCTGAATGAGAGTAAAGGATTGATATCCAATTCCGTCTATGCATTGAAAAGAAATAAAGCCAATGATATTTTTATCGGAACGGAAGGAACCGGAATTAATATATTGAATGCAGCTACAGGACGATTGGAAAAACTAGAGATACCTGATAAATACCCGCCCTTCAAGGCTGTATACAACATTTATTTTACGAATAATGATTCTCTTTTATGGATCGGTACATCAGGGTATGGCTTAATCAAAATAAATATTTCCAGAGAACAAGGTCGCTACCACGTTAAAGGATTCCGGCAATATAACTCGTCAGATAAGAATATCTCATTGAATAACGATGTTGTTTATGCCATTACATCCGACCCGAAAGACAATATGTTATGGTTTGGCACACGTGGCGGAGGCTTAAACTGTATTAATATCAAAAATAACGGCATAAAATCATTGGAGGATATAGACAGTCGGATTTTACTCACCAATAATGATGTATTGTGTTTACTGCGCGATGATACCGGTATATGGATAGGGACAAGTTATGGACTGAACGAATTGAAAAAGGAGGAGAATGATTTTCATCTGATACAATATGCCGACGAGAAATTGAATAATAAAACGATTCACGGAATATTAAAAGATCATGAAGGAAATATATGGATCAGTACCAACCAGGGGTTGTCCAGCTTGAATATAAGAAGCAATAAAATAGATAATTATACTTTGAATGATGGATTGCAGAATGATGAATTCTCTGATGGAGCTTTCTTCAAGGATAAACGTAATTTCTTATATTTTGGAGGAGTAAGCGGGTTTAGTTATTTCAATCCTCAAAATATACATTTGCGCAAGTTTAATCCTCCACTTATATTAAGTAGTTTGAAGATATATAATACGGTGCAGGATATTAATGAACGAATCAAAAAAGGAGTGTTGAAACTTAGCTACGAAGAAAGATTCATGACTTTCAATTTCATAGCCAAAGACTTTATTAACAATGAAAACTGTGAATATGCTTACCGCTTGAAGAACCATTCGGTTGATTGGGTGGAAATGGGTAATAATCCGAATATTATTTTTACCCAACTTCCTCCGGGTGAATATCAATTTGAAGTGAAGAGCACGAATGGAGACAAAGTATGGGGAGATAACATTTATCACTTAACCATAAAAGTAGGTTATCCGTGGTGGCTTAGTGTCCCGGCATTGATTATTTATACCATATTATGCGTTATTATCTTCTATATTACAAAGTCTGTTATCAAAAACCGTATACGGTTAAGCCGTCAGATTCTTATAGCCCAGATAGAGAAACGGCATGAACAGAAGATATATGAATCCCGGCTAAACTTTTTCACTAATGTGGCACATGAGTTCTTTACTCCACTGACTTTGATTTATACACCTGCACAACACTTATTGGAACAGAATGGGCTAGATAATAACACAAAGAAGTATCTTCAAATAATAAAGAATAATGCCGAAAGGATGCAGAAGCTGATTAGTGAGTTAATGGAGTTCCGTAAAACTAAATCGGGCAATATGAATTTGCATCCTGAAAGTGTGAACGTGAAAACATTAATGGAATATGCTTCCAATAATTATGTGGATATACTAAAAGAGAATAAAATAGACTTCAAGGTAGAGACGCATGATACGTCAGAGATATATTCCGACCGCAATGCTTTGGAGAAAATTATATTCAATCTGCTATCGAATGCTTTCAAATATACTCCTCGTTATGGATATATTCACGTTGAAATATCACAGAATGAACCTGATAAAACCTTATATCTGATTGTAAGAAATTCAGGTAAGGGGTTAACAGAGCAACAGATGGCAGAGATATTTGATAAGTATAAGATATTTGATACTCCTAAATTGGGTAACTCTGTAAGTAATGGCATAGGTTTAAATCTAACAAAGAGCCTGGTTGAATTATTAGGTGGGCAGATAAGCGTAAACAGTGAGCTAGGAAAAAATGTAGAATTTTCAGTTGTAATTCCTCCTTTACCATCCGATCATTCACTTGTTGTAACAGATGAAAAGGATTCGTTGCAGAAAGAAAAAAACGAGCAGGACGACTTATCTCCTCGCAAAGACACTGTCATACTGATAGTGGAAGATGAAAAGAACATCAGGGACCTACTGAAAGATGTCCTCTCCAATTATGTGATACATGAAGCAAAAGACGGGATGGAGGCTTTGAAAGAGATAGAACACAATCATCCTGATATTATTATAAGTGATATTGTCATGCCCAATATGGACGGTTTAAGTCTAATTCATAAGTTGAAATCCGATTTGAAAACAAGCTATATTCCAATTATAGGAATATCGGCAAAAGCTTCCGTAGAAGACCAAATTAATGCCTTTAATCATGGTGCAGATGCTTATATCGTCAAACCATTTCACCCAAGGCAGGTTATATCCGCAATAGAGAATTTGCTGTCGAGGCAGATGCTTTTAAAGGACTACTTCAATTCCAGCATGTCTTCTGTGAAAGTAAAAGACGGGATTGTGCTTCATCCAGAAGACGAAGAGTTAATACAGAATGTAACAGATTTCATAAAAAAGAATATAGATGATGAGTTATTAAGCCCTTCTTCTATTGCCGAGTTCGTAGGAGTGAGTAAAGCTACTTTATATCGGAAGTTCAAAGAAATAATAGATAAAACTCCGAGTGAGTTTGTACGAGGCATCAGACTGGAATATGCAGCCAAACTACTAAGGACAACTAAATTGACTGTATCCGAGATTATGTTCAGATGTGGATTCTCTAATAAATCTTATTTCTATCGAGAATTTTTAAAGCAATACGGTGTATCTCCAAAGGATTACCGGAATCAATAGATAATATAAAAAAGGCTATCCGAAAAATAAATAAATCCTATCAATCTGTCATTAACTTTGTTCAAAGCATGGTCAAAATATTGTGAAGCATCTCTTCTTTAATATAAAGCGCGAATTCTTCCACAAACAGGATGACAGAGCAAAATGATAGCAAATAGTACTTTTTTCGGAAAGCCTTTTTATTTAATCAATCCGCAGATTAATAGTTTTCCTTCTTCACCTCGAAATAAGCCTGCGGATGCAGACATGCCGGGCAAACTTCAGGAGCTTCCTTACCTACAGTAATATAACCGCAGTTACGGCATTGCCATACCACTTCGCCTTCTTTAGCGAATACAGTCATATTTTCGATGTTGTTCACGAAAGCAAGGTATCTTTCTTCGTGACCTTTTTCAGCGATGGAGATATTGCGGTACATAGCAGCAATCATCGGGAAACCTTCCTGTTCTGCCACATCAGCAAAGTGAGGATAATCCAGTGACCATTCTTCATGTTCACCCGCTGCTGCAGCGCGAAGATTCTCAAGCGTATTACCGATTACACCAGCCGGATAGCTGGCAGTGATTTCTACCATACCGCCTTCGAGGAACTTGAACATACGTTTTGCATGCTCTTTTTCCTGATCAGCTGTTTCTGTGAAAATGGCAGCGATTTGTTCGTAACCTTCTTTCTTTGCCACACTTGCAAAATAAGTGTAACGCATTCTTGCCTGTGATTCTCCAGCGAATGAAGTCAACAGATTCTTCTCTGTTTGAGTTCCTTTAATACTCTTAGCCATAATTCTAATCTATTTTAAATTGGTTGATTACCATACGTAACTTGTCGTACCATTTATAACACAAATATACGCGATTTGTTCATAACAAACCACCTTTTCTTCAATTAATAATAACTATCAGCTCATCGATAAAACCTATCAACAAATAAATAGTATGTTGAAAAACACACTTCTTTCGATTATTTTATATAATTTTGCAACCTCTACTTTACAAAAGGGCTGAATATATACATAACAACTAATAATAATGAAGCTATTTGAATTTAAACCCAAACTGGTTTCTTGTTTAAAGAATTACTCAAAAGAAACGTTCATGGCCGACTTGATGGCAGGTATCATCGTAGGGATCGTTGCGTTGCCATTAGCCATTGCCTTCGGTATTGCTTCGGGGGTATCGCCCGAAAAAGGTATTATTACCGCTATCATTGCCGGATTTATCATTTCCCTGTTGGGAGGAAGCAAAGTCCAGATCGGTGGCCCGACAGGAGCATTTATCGTCATTATCTACGGCATCATCCAGCAATACGGCGAAGCCGGACTGATTGTAGCCACACTCATGGCAGGTGTACTCCTTATTTTATTAGGAGTGTTCAAGCTCGGAGCGGTTATCAAGTTCATCCCTTATCCTATCATCGTCGGTTTTACCAGCGGTATTGCTGTCACTATTTTCACGACCCAGATCGCCGATATTTTCGGTCTGTCTTTCGGAGACGAGAAAGTGCCGGGGGACTTCGTCGGGAAGTGGATGATCTATTTCCGTCATTTCGATACTATCAACTGGTGGAATACCATCGTAAGTTTTGCCAGCATTATCATCATCGCCATCACTCCGAAATTCTCAAAGAAAATTCCCGGCTCACTGATTGCCATCATCGTTGTCACAGTAGCCGTTTATCTGATGAAAACTTTCGGTGGAATCGACTGCATCCAGACCATCGGCGACCGTTTCACCATCAAATCGGAATTGCCTGATGCCACTGTGCCTGCACTGAATTGGGAAGCTATCAGAGAATTGTTTCCGGTAGCCATCACCATCGCCGTACTGGGAGCCATCGAATCCCTGCTGTCCGCCACTGTAGCCGACGGTGTGATAGGCGACCGCCACGATTCCAATACAGAACTGATCGCCCAGGGAGCAGCCAATATCATAGCCCCCCTGTTCGGAGGTATTCCCGCTACCGGAGCCATTGCCCGTACCATGACGAATATCAACAACGGAGGTAAAACACCGATAGCCGGAATTATCCATGCAGTGATACTGCTTCTGATTCTGCTCTTCCTGATGCCCCTCGCACAATATATCCCGATGGCGTGCCTTGCCGGGGTACTGGTCATCGTATCTTATAACATGAGCGGATGGCGTGTGTTCAGAGCTTTATTGAAGAACCCGAAATCAGATGTCACCGTATTGCTGATTACTTTCTTCCTGACCGTAATCTTCGACTTGACTGTCGCTATCGAGGTAGGATTGGTGATTGCCTGCGTCCTCTTCATGAAGCGTGTCATGGAGACTACCGAAATCTCGGTGATTACCGACGAGATTGACCCTAATAAAGAATCGGATATTACCGTACACGAAGAAAACCTGATGATTCCCAAAGGCATAGAGGTATACGAAATCAATGGTCCTTACTTCTTCGGTATCGCTACCAAATTTGAAGAAACCATGGCTCAACTGGGAGACCGTCCGAAAGTACGTATTATCCGTATGCGTAAGGTTCCGTTCATCGACTCCACAGGTATTCATAATCTGACCACCCTCTGCGAGATGTCACAGAAGGAAAAAACCACCGTTATCCTTTCCGGAGTAAACGAGAACGTGCATAACGTACTGGAAAAAGCCGGATTCTACGAACTGCTTGGAAAAGAGAATATCTGTCCGAATATCAATGTAGCGTTGGAGAGGGCGAAGAGCCTTGTAAAATAAATGAGCTACTGAAAGCGTAAAAGACGTATTACACAAAAACAATTTACAACAAAACGGGCTGCTATAGAATCACTTCTCCGGCAGCCCTTCTTTCTTTAAATTAAAAACAGAAAGAGTATGATGTCATTTATTTAAGTCTCACAAGTAGTAAACAAACCTTTGCTCATGGCAAAGATACCATCGTTTATATGAAGATGAGCATTCAATAAATCGTATGCAGGAGACAGACGGAATCAATATGAAGAAACGCATATTTTATCTATTCTGTGCCTCATAATTCGAGCTCCTCTCTTCTGAATCAGAAAAAACGCCTGCAATTTAAAACAGCACAATTCACAAGCGGCACCAAACACCTATTATTGCTAGACAAATTGCAGTAAAGCAGACCTTTCAAAAGTATAAAAAGTCACTATATCGTCAGACACATATCAGATTGCTATTTACAAACCAACAGAAAAGAAAGACCAACCAGCTCTAATTCTGCTCTCCCAAAACCCAGTTTCGCTTCCTTTAAAAGGAACCGACGGTTTGTTTATACCAAAGAGAGCGTTTGTTTTAAACAAACCGAAGCTTTGATTACACCAAACCGATGGTTTAGTGACACCATATATTGCATATTTCAAGGAAATAAATGCAATATAAAAAGAAAAAGCGCATATTCTTGCAACTGAATATGCACTTTTTCTTCTATTAGGTCCTTTTATCTTATTCCGGTTTTCTTCTGAATCTTAAAAATGGAACAGAGATGGAAAACTCTATTTCCTCATACAGCCCCATAAGCCTAACGATTCTCGGTATCTTTCATACACCGTACAGAGAATGCATGAGAACGACCGGAAGAGTGAGTCCACGTCTTATCGGAAACTTTATAATACAAGGAAGTAGCTCCCTGATCCTTATCATTTCCATAACTACTTGCCGATGAGTTGGACCAATAGCAAGCAGCACCCTTGCTAGCATCCAGCCCTGTATTATTACCATTATTTCCACCATTAGATCCCCACTTACAACCTGCTAACGGCCAATAAGCATAGTTTGTACCATCATAGCAATATTTAAATACCGCAGTTGCGCTCTGTTTCACAAATTCACCTTTCTGCTCTATCTCATCCAATACACGGGGAGACACTACCCGATACCCTTTCGGACAAGGATCATAAATAGATTTATGACCGTCAGAAGGATTGAGATAAGTGCTCGATTCGTTCGGATTACCCCAGAAGTCATCCTTACGGTCGGTACGTGCACCGGTCCATGCACCCAGATACCAGTCGGATTTTGTATTCTCCACTTCATTGGTATAAAGCAATGCACGAGGATTTTCGATAGAGAAGCGGACATTGGTGGCTTGAGTAGGTATGTTAGTACCCACGGTTCCCGGCCAGCCCACCGGCGTAGGACGTCCCCACTGGAAGTAAACACCGTTTTGCTTCCAGTTGTCTCCTTCGCATGTCATGTAAGTACCCAAATTACGATCCAACACTACATATCCTGTATTACCATAAGGGTGTTCTGCCGGAGTAGGGGTCATCCAGATAATAAAACTCCAGATAACAGTAGTCTGATCCTCTCCATAGATAGCCACCTGACCGCAACCGCCGTCATAACCTCCACTTACCTTATAGGTATTGATCGTAATATTGTAATCACCGCCAACGGGAGTGATGTCCGTAGTAGAACCATTCACAGCAATCATCTTATGATTAACATTCAAATCGCACCCGAGAATAGTCTTTGCATACTTAGGTTCTTCCACTTCCATGAAGTTACCACGTGCCTTCACACTAATCGTATTGCTCACACCACTGGCCGAAATATTCGTCATCAGACAGTTGGATTCGCCATAAGCCCATCCGCCTGCCAGCAGACGTGTCTCTACAGGCTCATACCATTCACAGGAATTATCCGAAAGTTTCAAGTTATTAATAGCAATCGTATTGACTGCATTGGCTTTCAGCTGCTTTCCTTCCTTTAGAATAGGAATCGTAACCGTCTGCCGGTCATTCTCCAGAGTGACCACAATATACACCTCTTTGCCGCTTAAATCAGCAGGATACGTAGTCAGATATAGATCCTGTGCGGAAGCCAGCAACTCGGGAGTAGCCAGTGAAACAGTGGCATACGGCTTGACATCCGTACCGTATGTCAACTCGTCCGTATCCAGATTCGCGGTAAACGTACCGGAAAGAGGCGTTTTCGTCTCCTTGTCGTACAGGGAAACACTCTTTAGCCTGTACGTAGAAAGTTCCTGCGACGAGATGCTGAACTTCACATAAGCCATCGCATGACTCAACGTAAATTTGGCAAGCATATCCGGACCGCTGACTGTTGCCTTGGCAAATGCAAACCCATACTTCCCAATATGATGACTATCACCCGGACGACTTTGCTCCTGCTCTACAGACAAGGAAGAAGTAATCTTGTTCCCGTCTTCGGCCAGTTCCGTACTTGCCCGGTAAGGGTAATAGATAAGAAGTTCTGTAGCTCCTGCTTCCGCCATCTTCACATCGTCTGAAGTAAAGACACCGGAATTCTGCCCGATCGATTCATCACTTAATAAAGACTGCACATTGTGAATATCAGTCCCTGCCGTACGGGAGAAAACTCCCAAGGCATCCCCCTCACTCCAAAGCACCGGATAAACATCGCCTGTTTTATCACCGATAGAAACACGCGTCTGCGGAGACGAGAGTCCGACCAGCGTCAGACATGAACCTTCCGTTACCGGTTCCCGGCCGTTATCGGACGAAATAAGCTCGTCCTGTGTGCAACTTGTCATCATCAGAATCGTTACACCTATTGCATATAATTTATTTTTCATACCATTCATTCTTTTAGGTTACATCCTCGTTTACCATTCATTCTCTTCCAGATCACCGGCAGAACCGCCATCACTCCATGCGCCTTCTGTTCCTGCCGCTTTCCAAGTCTGAAAAGCGGAACACACAGCACGCCCCTCGGCATTATAGGCAATGATAGCACTGATATAATTCACTCCCGGACGCAATCCTTCGGTGACTTTACGGGTATAGGGCAGAGATACCGGTTCTCCGTTTTCTTCTACGAATTTCACCAGCTTCACTTCAATGTTATAGTCAAAGCCGATGTCGGCCACCGGATAGAAATCAATGACTTTCGCTCCGAATGTAGTACCTGTTTGCTGTTCGGAAGTAATCAGAGCCGTATTGTCTGCAATCTCCGAAACTGTCAGGTTCATGGTGGGGATGATACGTGGAGCCGAATCATCCTTGTCCGAACAGGAGGCAGTTATCAGCAGTAATACGAAGATAAATGCCATGCTTATATGTAAGTTCTTCATAATCATATTGTATTAGTTTTATTTTTGTAGATTCTTATACCGTAGCAATGCTTCTAAAAAGTAATAATCGGCATACGTCAGGGGGACATCTACTTCGCTTTTATCTGGAAGTGCGCCTACGCTATGCTTCAGGAGGAAGTTCCCGTTCGTATCCGGTTCGGCCAGATACTCTTTCGAGGCAAGCGTGCGGAGTTGCTTTTCCGCCATGGCAAGATAAGATTCCTTGGCTTCCGTTCCGGGGATATAGCGGCTTAGCTCGATAAAAGCAGAGGCCATGATAGCGGCAGCAGAAGCATCCCGATAGGAGTGTTCTTCCACCGGAGCGTCAAAGTCCCAGTAAGGAATACCGTCGGCAGGCAGACGGCGGAGCAGCATATCGGCAATATGTCCGGCTTGCAACAGATAATTCTGATAACCCGTCAGGCGGAACATCATCGTATAGCTATACAAGGCCCATGCCTGTCCGCGGCTCCAAGAAGAATTGTCCGAGAAACCCTGCACAGTCTGCTTGCCGCGCACTTCTCCGGTTTCAGGATCGTAATCTACCAAATGATACGTAGAGTAATCATCGCGGAAATGATTCAGGATAGTGGTGTTGGCATGTGTGCAGGCTATGTTCTGCAAAGAATCATCGGCATAGGCTTTCGACATGGATAACAGCAATTCAAGATTCATCATATTGTCAATAATCACCGGAAACTTCCAGTCACAACCTTTGCGCACAAAGTCCCAGCTACGGATTACACCGGCAGTAGGTTGGAAGCGGGTTGACAGGGATTTGGCTCCCTGATAGAGCACCTGTTTATAAGCCTCATTGCCCGTCAGCCGGAAAGCATTCCCATAACTGCAGTTCAACTGGAAACCTACATCGTGATCTCTGGTCACGTACTGTATAGAGTCGAGTTTCAGCGTATTCTTCTCGGCCAGCGCCTTCACGGCATCGTTCCGGGTATATTCATAGATATACCAGAGGGAGCCGGGATAGAACCCGCTGCACCACCAATAGATATTCGAAGGGACAAACTCACCCTCGGCAGAGAGCGTGCGGGGAAGTGTCTTTTCCGTCAGGCGGGTATCCATATTCGTGTATTGTTGCTCTGCAACGGTAAACACACGGTCAATCAGCGCCTCCATCGGCTCCTGCCTGGAGCAGGATGCCAATGTTAGAAGTCCTAGTATAGATAATAATAAGATTCTCATACGTTCAATTCATTTTATTTGGGGGACAGGGTTGTAGTAAATGTGGCAGTCTGGTTGGCTGTGACCGTTGCTTCAAAGCCGACCATATAAGTACCCGGATTAGCCTGGTCATAAGAGTTTTCACTGGTAGTACTCCATGTTTTGTAGGTAGGCTTCACGGTTCCGCTGGCTGTGAGATACATCACTTTGCTTCCGTTAGTCAACACGATGCGGTTACTTTCCACCGTCGGGACGGCAGGGGTCACCATACACCAGCGCACTTTGGCGGATTTATCCGTTCTTGCCCTTATCTCATCCATGACTACTAAATCTTTATCGTTCACGATTTTCACGGTACGGGTAGCGGATGCAGCCTGATCGGACACTACTTCTGTCAGATCGAAAGTGGCTCCCAATTCCGTAGCAGTGTTGATGGTAGTGGTCAGGGTAGCCGCACCGTCCACCCGGTGACGGGCATCATTGATTGAGATCGTGCTATGATTGAGATTATTCAGGCGGAATACATCCCAACGCATCGAATTCTGTCCCATATCCCAAAGATTACCACCCAAACCGGCCAGTACCGACTCAAGAGTTGTATAACTTTGCAGACCGAAATCCATCGACCAACGCACTCCATACGCATCGTATACAAATGAACCGGCATCCATGTGTCCATGACTAGAACCGGCCTTGCCGCCTTTGATACCGAGGTATTTATCCGTATCCGTGTATGTCCAGTCGGTATGCACCATCACGACGGGTGTTTCCCCTTTTCCACTCCATAGCTTATTGGAAGGGGCGGAGATCGCATCCAGATTCAGATTATTGGCGAAAGCCATAATCATTGGCAGTAAGCGGTTTTCGGCACAGGAAGCATATTCACCGTTCTTCAGCATTTTCAGTTCATTATAGAGCAATGACGGGTTACTGTATTTATCGGCAAACCACCACGAAGCAAGTGCTGCGGTAGAAGAGGGAGCACAGTCCGAATAATTAAAGAACTTGCTGTTCAGCCCTGTCATATACAACATATATTCTGCCGTTTTGGAGAATCCCGGTGTATCGGAAAGTCCGTTATCCGTGCCAAGCGTACTGTTGAGGGCGGCAAGCATCAACACCTGATAAAGTGTGCCATAACACCAGTAACCGCTGCCCTCCGGATAGTTGCCGTCGGGAGAGTACATCACTTCCAATGCAGGTTTATTGGATTCTAAAGCCTTTTCAATCATGTCCTTTGCTTCGGAAGGATTGTTTTCATAAGAAGCCAGTGCCGCACAGACCAGTCCGCCATTACAAACCTGGTTCCAGTTGTTGGTAGCTTCATAGAAGTTCAGGTTCCAGTTCTTGTTCTGTGCCTGTTGGAAAGCAAACTTCAGCAATGCGTTGGCTGCTTTCGTACGGGTGGAGGCGCTTAGTTCGTTATAGAGCCAGTCGTAGCCGAAAGCAACGGCCGTAGCCATTTCGCCCACATCGAGAAAATGACGTTTCGAGTTCCAGTCGGGAAAGTTGCATACAGCATTGATATCGGTTTCCGCTTTAGTCAGGTATTTGGCATCGCCAGTCATCCGGTAGGCATAAGCACAGGTGAAAATACGCAATAGAGCATCACGGGAAACGTCGAGAATACGTTTGTTGCTAGCATCCAGTTTATAAGTCAGTGCCGTTGCATTCATCCCTTTGCTGTTGCACACTCCCATAATGGTGTTATGCAGCAAGGTCAGATTGGCACTCGTATTTGCATCCACTTTGGCTTTCAATGCAGTGAAAGCCTCGGCGTTCATCAACAGACGAGGATGGTTATCCGCAGTCAGTCTGGAATAATCCAGTCCACCCTCCGGCTCCGTAGGATTCGGTTTCTCATGGGTAGATCCCGGACGGAATCTGTTCTCATCCTCATCAGAACAACTTACGGCTGTTCCTACGAAGAAAGCTATGATGATTGTTTTAAAAAGAATCGTTTTCATGGTTCAATGAATTTATTTGTATTACTTCAAAGGAATAAGTCGTACTTTCAGTTGCGAGGCACGATTGGCAGGAATCACCGTTTCAAAGCCAACGCGGATGGTTCCCGGATTGCGGAAATCATACTCATGCGGGGGCACGTTGGACCAGATTTTCATTTCTACTTCCGTACCGGTATCTGCTGTCAGGAGCATCCGTTGTCCGTCTTTAGTCAATTCTATGCGGTTCTTGCCCGTAATCTTGGCTTCTGCCGGGGTGACCATCATCCAGGATACAGTAGCTTCCTTATCGCCCGTCTCCAACCGGTCTATTACCTCCAGATGGTCTTTCCTGTCCAATATCACGGTGCGGACAGCTTTCTTCACACTGTTGGCAAACACACTCGACAGGTCTACTTCCGCCCCTTTCTGTTTCTTCGACTCGAAAGTACGGGTAATCGGGGCATTGCTCTCTACCAAATGGCGTTCTCCGTTAATCGTTAACGTATTGTGAGCGATATTGCTTAGCCGGAATACTTCCCAGCGTTGTCCGTTCTGCGACATATTCCACAGGTCCACTCCCTTACTTTCGAGTGTGATATAACTCTGCATCCCCAAGTCCATCGCCCAACGCACTCCGTCTCTCTCGAAGATAAACGACCCGGCATCCATGTGTGCATGAGAGGTAGAGGGCGAACCTCCTTTCACTCCCAGATAGGTGTCTTTCTTACTGTCCCATCCGCCACGGTAGATAAACACAGGCGTATCTCCGCGGTTAAACCAGAAGTTTTTCTTCGGCTTTCCGATCCGGTTCAGGTCGAGCTGTGAACAGAACACCATCAGGCTGGGTAGTAAACGGTCTTCGGCAAACTGCATATCCGGGCGGTCGAGATACTGACGTTCAATCCACAACAGGGAAAGGTCTTTCTCCTTGCCTGCAAACCAGAACATCATCATGTTACATTCCGCCTCCACCGGAGAATCCGAGAAACAGAAGCAGTCTCCACTCGGAGCCGTCATATACTGCATGAAACGGGCAGACTCCTTAAATCCGGGGGCTTGGGAGAGCCCATTGTCTGTGCCGAAAGCACTTTCGAGCGCAGCAATGAGCATTACCTGAAAACTCGTCCCGTACCCCCAATATCCGAATCCTTCGGGATAACCTCCATCAGGACCATAGCCTACCATCGCTTTCGGATTTGTCTCCATGCATTTCTCGATAATACCTTTCGAGATCTCCGGAATCTCTTCGAAAAGAGCCAGTGCACCATACGCCAATCCACTATTACATACGGAATTCCAGTTATTCTTGGCAGTGTAGAACCAGGCATGACGGGTATTCTTTGCCGCATCAAATCCTTTTTCGATGATTGCCTCACGCACCACCCGGCGGGTGTCGGGCTGCAAAGAATCATAGAGCCAGTCGTAACCGATAGCCAATGCCATTACCATCTCGCCTACATCCAGGAAATGAGTAGGGTTCCAGTCCGTGAAACGGCTGACAGCGAGCATCTCCTGTTCCGCACGGTGAGCGTATTTCTTATCTCCCGTCATACGGTAAGCGTATGAGAGGTAATAGATACGCTTCAATGCGATGCGCGAAATCGCCAACAGGCGTTTGCCCTCCTTGATACGTTCCACAGGTGGTTCCGTAAGTGTCCGGTCGCAAAGTTCCATAATCCGTTGGTGAACTGCTGCCAACGGGGGATACTCCGCAATAGCTTTCTTAATAGCTTCTTCTCCGCCCTCCGGCAATAACAGACGGGGATGAGGCGCTATCTTGCCATAATCAAACTGTTGTGCAAACGCACCTGTACAACCGAATACAAAAATGAGTAATAGTAAAAGTATTTTCTTCATCCTTATTCAAATCTTTATGATTAATACGCCCAACCGCTTCGTTTAGTCAGGTTCGGGTTCTTCTGCGTTTCAGAGATAGGAGCAGTCCACGGCCACATAGATTCGGTGTAATACCAGTTATACTCTACCATATCGCCCCACCAGGACTTGCCGCCATTCACGTCTTTCCCCTGGAATTTGGTTTCTTTATAGGTTCCCCAACGTACTTCGTCGAAGAAGTTGATTCCTTCCAGACAGAATTCCACGCGACGTTCATAGCGCACTCTTTCGAGCATGTCTTCTTTTCCGTTCACTGCGCACGGACCGCTTCCGCCCTCTGTCAACACAGGCATGTGGGCGCGGGTACGTACTTTATTCACCAAGCGGATGGCTTCTCCTATCTGGTCGGTCTGTGCCAATGCTTCCGCATACTGTAACAATACATCGGTATAGCGAATCAACGGCCAGTCGGTATGACAACGGCTCCGGCTAATCAAGCGGCCTTTCTCAAACTCATTGTATTTACGATAGCAGTAGAAAGCGGAAGTACGTTTATCGAGCCAGAAGTCTCCGCCATTCGTGCCTTGTTCCTTCAACGGCCAGCGGAGTTGTTTACCGATTTGGTTGGCATCTCCGGCATAGTTAGGCTTGTAGCAATCTACCGGGATATAAGGGGTAACGACTGTCTGTTGCAAACGTGGATCGCGGTTGTCATACGCCTTTTTAATGCGGGCTTCGTTACCACTGTTCAGGTAATATTTCTGATAAATATCTTCACCTACGCGTTTGATAAGGGCATTCTTTTGTGAGGACATGGATTCCAACCCGTCACGGCAGAAGAAGATTTCACGTTGTTGCGGAGTCAATAAGTCCCAATCTTCCAAACCGTCTACTTCCGAATATTTGAAGTCCGATCCGTCGGCATTCTTATAATAGTCTACAAAGTCTGCGGAAGGTTTTATTTCCGTCCATCCGTCATACGTATCACGCGCACCGGTCATTTGCTGAATGTTGTCACAGTAACCGGTTTCTTCGCTAAACTGGAGCGAGAAAATCATTTCTTTGTCTTTCTCGTTTTCATATTTGAAGAAGTCGGCATATTCGCCTGTCCACAAGCCGTAGCCGCAGGTTTCCACTTCTTTGAAATCGTTGCCTGCTTCCTTGTATTGCTTCTTCCACATATACACCATGCCACGAAGCGCATAAGCAGCTCCCTTGGAGGGGCGTCCGTAGTTTTCGTTCAGCGTGTTATGGGGGAAATCGGGATTATTGATACAATACGTCAAATCGTCCAGAATCACTTGCCAGACTTCATCTACCGAAGATTGACCACGCGTACAGTCTTCATTATTGATGGGTTCCAGATAAACGGGAACACCCTGATAAAGCATATTCAGCCGATTGTAAGCCCACGCACGGAGGAAACGGGCTTCGCATTGATAACGCGCCAGTTTGCCGGCAGCCATATCCGCTTTATGCAGATTGGCAATCGCATCGTTACACGCATGGATGATGGTGTAACAGAACTTCCATTCATACCACACCTGAAAGTCATTGGCAGGTTTGGTAGCCAGCGAAAGCAGTTCCACCGGATAGTTGTTGGAATAATAATCGGTGGCGAAGCTCATGGCTTCGATTCCCTGGCGGTTCAAACCGTCGGCACGCCGGAGCTGGGTAGACGAGAGTTGTGTGGCATAGAACGGATAGTAGAGTCCTGCCATTCCCTTGTCGGCAAGCTCCTCCGTAGTCCACATGTTTTCACTTGCGATCTGGTCTTCCGGGGCTACATCGAGAATATCCATGCAGGAGGTAGCAGCCAGAGCCATCGTTAAAATCATTAATATCTTTTTCATATCAGATTCTGTTTTTTAGTTCTACATCATTAAAAGGTAATCTGTCCGCCAAAAGAGATCTGACGCATCAATGGGTAGCCGATTTCAGTTCCTATTTCCGGATCAAGTCCCGGGTAACTGGTAATCGTCAGGATGTTATCCATCGACACGAAAGCACGGAGCTTGCTTACAAAGAACTTACTGGAAATCCTCTGCGGCAATGTATAGCCTATCTGGATATTCTTCAACTTGAAATAGTCGGCCTTATATTCATTCCAATCACTCTGGATTCTGTTATTATACGTAGTTCCATACGTCAGACGGGGGTATTTGCCCGACTGGTTGGTGCGCGAATCGTCCGGATTGGAAGGATCGAAGAAATAATGATTGTCGGCAATATGTTCGATAATGCCATATCCGTGACTCACGAGCGTGGAGTTGTAGTAATCCGTATTCCAGTTGAGGTAATGTCCGAAAGCTCCCGACCACAACATGGAGAAATCAATATTCTTGTAAGAGAAAGCACAGTTGAAGCCCAGGTTGAATTTCGGCACACTGGTATGACCGGAGAAATCCCTGTCGTTCGTATCACCATAGTTCATATCCCCATTGCTGTCGGCATAGAGAATGTCACCATACCAAAGCTGGTCTTTGGCAATCGTCTTCATTCCTCCGAATGAATAACCGGAGTCAATCATGGCCTGTACCCATACCATGTCTTCCTTTGTACGTATCATTCCGTCCTTCGGTCCGGCATGGACGTCCACCGCACCTCCGGTATAGCCTTCACCGGAACCTCTGTACACCTTATACATATAGGTTTCACCCAGTTGGCGACCTTCACAGATGTATCCTCCGAATCCGGATTCGGACACATCACTGAAGTTGTTGACATAGCTGACTTTGTTTCCCTGTGCATCATACGTCCAGTATTTCCGGAGATCGCCCTTGAATTTCATTACCTTATTGGCATTGAAAGAGAAGTTCATGCCTACCCGGTATTCAAAGTCTTTTCCGATACGGTCGTTCCAGTTCAGGGTAAATTCTACACCGCGGTTGCGCACTTCACCCAGATTTTCGGGAGCAGAGCCAACAACACCCATCGAGAGATAGAGTTCGGGATGGTAGAGAATGTCTGAAGTATATTTATTGTAGTAGTCTATTTCACCCGTCAGGCGGTTGTTGAAGAAACCGAAGTCCAGTCCGATGTCGGTTGTTGCGGTACTTTCCCAATGCAGTTTGTCGTTGCTTAGTTTTTTACGTACCAGTCCTTTGGTTCCTTCACCGTCGATTACGACATTGCCTGTGGCATAGTTTGCCTGCCAGTCGTAGTTGCCCGTAGAGTTGTTACCTGTCTTTCCCCACGAAACACGCAGTTTCAGGTTAGAGAGATAGTCGGATGCTCCCTGCATGAACGATTCTTCCGAGATACGCCATCCACCGGAGAACGAGGGGAAATATCCCCAACGCTGGTTCACACCGAAACGGGAAGAGGCATCGGCACGGAGGTTGGCTTCGAAGAGGTAGCGTCCTTTATATCCGTAGTTGACACGGCCGAAATAGGAGAGCAGTCCCCATTTGGCAGGTGCCGAGCTGGAAGAGCTGACGAGCGTTTCATAGGTGCTCAATTCGTTCAGTGTCCAGTCAGTAGCTCCTTTACGGGAAACGGCAAAGCTCTTGCTGTAATATTCCTGTGCGGAATATCCGAGTAATGCACCCAGATCGTGGTCTTTCTTGATGGTGGTATGATAGCGTACCAGTATTTCGGCACTCTGACGCCAGGTGCGCGCGCTTGTATTGGTAATGGAAGCGTTCTCCAGTGCGCTTTCGCTGACACGTTGGTCGGTCACGTAGTCCCAATAACCATTCTGGCGGCTATAGGAAGACTTGTCGGTAAATGTTGGCGAATAGTTGAATGTACCTTCGATGTTGAGGCCTTTATAAGGAGTGATAATTCCGTAGACTGAAGCGTTGAGACGCCATACGGTATTGAAACCGGTAGCTCCCGCCATCTGCCCGAAGATATTATTGGCATTGGAAGATTCTTCACTTGCCAGTGCGGGACGTCCCCAGTAGTTCGGTTCGCCCGGATATACACCCGGAGTAGTCTGGTAGAGATACTTGAATCCATTGCTGATGTTTGCCATCCCGTAATCTTGCTTTTGTCCGTAAAGGCGGGTACCAACGGTCATCCATTTCACAATCTTGGCTTCCAGATTGGTACGGAAATTGATTTTCTGCGTACTTGAATCGAGGTTCCAGCGGTTCATGACTCCCTGATTGTCGAGATAGCCCAAAGAGAGCATATACTTCACTTTCTCCGAGCTGCCGGAGACAGAGAGGTTGTGTTCCTGCGAATATCCGGTGTCGAATACTTCGTCGAACCAGTCTGTGTTCGGATAGGCCACGTAATTGGGCACTCCGTATTCGTTCAGTCCGTTCGGATCGGCAGAAGCCGCCCTCCAGCGATCAATGCTTTCCTGCGAGAAAATGCCTTTGGTATTCACATTTTCGCAAGCCTCGTTGACCAGTCCCATATAGCGGGCGTAGTCGCTTACGAAAGAGAGGTTGTTGTAAGGCATCTGCACGACTCCCGAATAAGAATAGGAGATTTGCGGTTTACCTTTTCCGCTTTTGGTGGTGATGAGGATCACTCCGTTAGCGGCACGCGTACCGTAAATAGCTGTTGAGGCAGCGTCTTTCAGTACGGAGATGCTTTCAATGTCGTTGGGGTTCACGTTGTCCATGCTCCATTCAATACCGTCTACCAGTACCAATGGGGAGTTGGTATTAAACGTACCGTTACCACGCACGCGGATGGTGGCGCCGTCCGATCCGGGTTGTCCCGAAGCCTGCGTCACGTTCATACCGGCAGCGAGTCCCGAAAGGGCAGAAGAAACGCTCATGATGGGACGTCCCTCCGTCTGGTCGGCAAAGTTGATGGAAGTCACGGAACCGGTCAGGTTCACTTTCTTCTGCACACCGTAACCCACTACCACTACTTCATCCAGTACTTTCGTTTCCACCTTCATCCGGACGTCGAGTTTCGTGCGTCCGTTCAGGGGAAGCGTGGTGGTTTGATAACCAATGTAACTGAAAGAAACAGAAGGTTTGGCAGAAGTTGTTTTTAAGGTGTAGTGCCCGTTCAAATCTGTCAAGACACCGTTCGTTGTACCTACTTCGACGACGGAAACACCCGGCAGGGTTTCTCCATTCTCATCGATCACTACTCCACTTACTGTAGCAGATGTCTGTGCCCACACCACATCTGTCAGTAAAAAGAGCGAAGCCAATAAAAATAATAGATAATGCTTCTTTTCCATTTGATTAGATTTAATGAAACAATTAGGTTGTTAAATACTCACAGTGCAAAGAAATGGGATATTTAACCAACCTAATAATACTGTTTAGGCGATTGATGCCACTAATTAAGAAAATTCGGCCGAGAATGAAAAGGAAAAACCAGCTTTTAAGATTTCGACTAGCTTTTATCAGAAAATGACCAGCTATTCTTATTCCATATTTAAAAATAGATTGTATTTTTGCCCGATACCTAATAACTATTCGTCGAATATCTAATAAAAAACAGTATGAAAAAACAATTTCTACTTCTGATTTTATCACTTTTATTCCTACCGCTTGCACAAGGCAAAGTAAAACTCCCCGCAATGATGGGAGATCACATGGTGCTTCAACAGAACAGCTCCGTTAAATTATGGGGTTGGGCAGACGGCAAAAAAGTAACCGTCACTACTTCATGGAACAACCGGACTTATCAGGCATCTACCGACAAAGACGGGGCCTGGCTGGTGAAAGTAGATACTCCCAAAGGAGGATATACACCTTATTCTATTACAATCAGCGACGGAACTCCGGTCACTCTCTCGGATATACTGATAGGGGAGGTGTGGATCTGCTCCGGACAGTCGAATATGGAAATGCGCATGATGGGAAATGCCGCACAGCCCATTGACAACTCGCTTGAAACGCTTCTGAACACAAGCAATTACCGCGACAGAATCCGTTTTATCACTGTCCCGAGAACAAAAGACGAGAAACAGCGGGCAGACTTCGAAGACAGGAAATGGGAAGTTCCCGCTCCTGAAACAACCATTGATTGCAGTGCCGCAGGTTATTTCTTCGCCCGCCAACTGACTGAAAGCCTTCATATCCCCGTAGGACTGGTTATCAACAGCTGGGGCGGTTCACGAATCGAAGCATGGATGGACGAGAAAACATTGGCTTCCGTTGAAGGTATGAACGTGAAAGCAGCCGGCAATCCTAAATTAAGTATGTCACAGCGGTTATCGGGACTGTACGACACCATGCTATGGCCTGTAAAGAACTTCACGGCACGCGGCTTCCTCTGGTATCAGGGAGAATCGAATATATCCAACTACCAGTTCTATGCCCCGATGATGACTGCTATGGTGCAGCTATGGAGAAATGTATGGGAAGCTCCTGATATGCCTTTCTATTACGTACAGATTGCCCCTCACCAATATAAAGACAGCCGTGACACAGGTGCCGCCTTATTGCGGGAGGCACAAATGGAAGCCTTGAAAACAATTCCCAACTCCGGCATCATACCGACCACCGATATCGGTGACGAATTCTGCATCCACCCATCCCAGAAAGAAGTAGTGGGCCTCCGCCTGGCTACACTTGCACTAACCAAAACTTACGGTGTGCGCAGGCTGCCATCTACCGGTCCGGTGATGACCAAAGTAGACTATTCCGGCAACAAGGCCATAGTGACATTCAATAACGCTCCTGCCGGACTGTTCCCCACTTTCTCTGAACTGGAGGGATTCGAGATAGCGGGAGCCGACAAGAAGTTCTATCCGGCAAAGGCAAAGATTATAGGACGCACCAACACGGTAGAAGTGTGGAGTGAAGAAGTTGCCCAACCGGTTGCCGTGCGCTATGCCTTCCGTAATTATGTAGGAAATATCACCCTGCGTAATACTTTCGGATTGAGTGCTTTCCCATTCCGTACAGATACGTGGGACGACGTGAAGTAGAGACCTCTACAGAGGGGATAGTTACCCTGTTTACTGGATCTATATCTCCTGTAAACAGCATATAAATGAACCGAACCTGATAACAAAGAAAGGAAATTATGAAACGGTCCGTCTTATCCATATGCATACTGCTGGCATCGGTCTCTCTGGTCTTCGCCAATATCTACAAGAAATATGACGTTAGATCGGGGCTATCGGGCAATTGTGTCCGGAGCATCCTTCAGGATAGCATCGGATATATGTGGTTTGCCACACAGGACGGACTGAATCGTTTCAACGGCATCGAGTTTACCAACTACGGACATTCGTCAGAAAACGGCGGAAACAGTTATATGAATATAGTAACCATCTGCCGACATCCGGATAACAATCTGATTTGGGTGGCAAGCACGGAAAAACTGTATTTATTCGACTCGCGGGAAGAGAAATTTTCCGTATTCGACCGCCGGACAGAAGATGGAGTGACAGTCAACAGTGTCTTCGGGATGGCTTATGACAACTCCGGACAGCTATGGATCGGAACAGCCAGCGGATTGTTTGTCTACAACGAGAAAAGGGGAACATTGAAGCAGTATCTACATTCTCTCTCCGACCCCCACTCATTGCCGGACAACCATGTGTGGGTGGTCTGCAATGATTCGTTCGGGACAATCTGGATAGGCACGCGGAATGGCCTTGCGAAATACAACCAGCGCACGGACAACTTCACAGGGTATATATCCGAAGAGACTTCTTTCGGACGTCCTGCCTGCAACGAAATTATTTCTTTGATGGAAAGTTCGCAGGGAGTGCTATGGGCGGGTACATGGTACGGAGGACTGGCACGTTTCAATAAGGAGACAGGGCAATTCCGCTATTACTTCGGAGAAGGGGACACACTCACCATCCCACGCATCCGCACCCTGTTTCAACGGACAGCCAACTCTTTCTATCTCGGCTCCGATGACGGACTTTACACATTCAACACCACCACAGGAGAGTGTCTGCCGACCGACGATGAACAAAGCAAAGAAAGTATCTATGCCTGTTATCAGGACAGGGAAGGGGGAATCTGGATCGGGACATATTTCAGTGGAGTAAGTTACCTGTCTCCCAAGCATAAGGATATCGAGTGGTATTATCCCAACGGTACGGAGAATTCTCTTTCGGGAAATGTTATCAGCCAGTTTTGCGAAGATCCCGACGGCAACATCTGGATTGCTACCGAAGACGGCGGATTGAATCTCTTTGATCCCCGCACGAAGAAGTTTAAGAATCATCTATTGAGAAGCAATAATCCCAATATCGGTTATCACAATATCCATGCGCTGCTCTACAACGAAGGAAAGCTGTGGATCGGCAGTTTCTCACGGGGGTTATATATCCTGGATATCCAAACGGGAAAAACAAAGAACTATCGCCACAACCGTACTAACCCGCATTCCATTCCTAACGATCATATCTACTCCATTTATCAAACGAAAGATGGCAGTATTTATCTGGGCACTCTGTCCGGATTCTGCCGATATGATGCGGACAGTGATTCGTTCCGGACACTGGAGCCTTTAAGTCATATCTTTATCTACGATATGGTGGAAGACCAGTATGGGGACTTATGGCTGGCAAGTAAAAGGGACGGCATCTGGCGTTATAATCGCCAGACCGGTAAGCTGCACAACTACCGTAACGATCCGGCTGACCCTGCTTCTCCCTGTAGCAACTGGGTTATCCGTGTGTATATCGACCATAAACAGAATCTATGGTTTTGTACCGAGGGAGGCGGCATCTGCCGTTATCACTATCAGGAGGACCATTTTGAAAATTTCTCTACCAAAGAGAATCTGCCGAACAATATCATTTACGGCATACTGGACGATCAATCGGGTAACTATTGGCTTTCTTCCAACAGGGGACTGATCCGTTATGAGCCGCAAAACAAGCGGGCACAACTTTATACCATTGAGGACGGATTGCAAAGCAACCAGTTCAACTTCCGTTCTTCCATGCAAGCCCGTGACGGGAAATTTTATTTCGGTGGGGTGAACGGATTCAACAGTTTCTATCCGTTCAAATTATCGATCAATAAGGTAAAGCCCACGGCATCTATTTCGGCAGTGTATATGCACAGTCCCGATGATAAGGTGAGCCTTAGCAAACGCATTCCTGCCCTTAGCGGACAGGTTACCATTCCTTATCAGGTAGTTTCGTTCGACATCACATTTGAAAGTCTAAGTTATGTGGCTCCCAGCAAGAATTTATATGCCTACAAACTGGACGGCATCCACAAGGAATGGATATACACGGATAAACATAATGTATCCTTTCTCAACCTGCCTCCGGGTGAATATACGTTCCGTGTGAAATCCAGCAACAACGATGAATATTGGAGCAATGACGACTGCTGTCTGCATATTGAAGTTCTTCCTCCACCCTGGAAGACGATCTACGCCAAGATTTTCTATTTACTAATTGCATGTGGCTTCACTTATTTTCTGGTAAGGCTTTATCTGCGTAAGCAACAAGCCGTGAAATTAAGGAAGATGAAAGAGATGGAACAAATCAAGAATCAGGAATTGTTCCAGTCAAAGATAACGTTCTTTACACAGGTTGCGCATGAAATCAAGACTCCGGTAAGCCTTATCAAAGCTCCGCTGGAAGCTATTTTGGAAACACATGAATGGAACAGTGAAGTAGAAAGTAACCTGTCGGTGATACGGAAAAACACCAACCGCCTGATGGAACTTATCAAACAATTGCTCGACTTCCGCAAAGTGGATAAGGAAGGATATGCGCTTTCATTCAATGAGGTAAATATCAACCGGATGACCGAGGAAATCATCGACCGCTTCCGGGCCATCTCGCTGACCGGAATATCCTTCAGTGTCTCTCTTCCGAAAGAACATCTGCAATATAATGTAGATCAGGAAGCACTGACGAAAGTCGTCAGTAACCTGTTGACGAATGCCATGAAATATGCCCGCAGCCGTATTATGGTGATTCTGGACGAGCATTTGTCCGCCGAAGGACGTACTCTTTCCATCTGTGTACGCGATGACGGGCCGGGAATTCCGCAAGATGAATGCAGCAAGGTGTTCGAACCCTTTTATCAGGTGGGAAATGCCGGCAATAACGGATCGGGAGTAGGTATCGGGCTAAGCCTTGTCAAACTATTAGTCGAAAAACATAACGGGAAAGTTTTTATTAACCCTAATTATGCCGAAGGTTGCGAAGTGTGTGTGGAAATCCCTTATTTAGAGAAAAGTATTCCGGCAACCCACGCCGTCACTTCTATGCCCGATGAAGGTCCCGCTCCGGAAGAAGAAGCCGAATCCGGCAGTTACTCTCTGCTCGTTGTGGAAGATACGACGGATATGCTGGAATTTCTGGCTAAGAATCTGGGAAATGCCTATACCATCCACACAGCGACCAATGGCAAGGAAGCATTGGAATGTCTGGAAACAACGACAGTAGACCTTATTATCAGTGATATCGTCATGCCGCATATGGACGGATTCGAATTATTAAAAGCCATCCGTTCCGACAATATGCTTTGCCATATCCCGTTTATCTTACTTTCGGCACTCGACAGCATCGATTCGAAAATTGCAGGTCTCGACTATGGAGCAGATGCTTACATAGAAAAACCTTTCTCCCTAAGTCATATGAAAGCCACTATCAATAATCTGCTGGAAAACAGGCGTATGCTGTTCAATCACTTCACAACCGTGCCGAATATGTCATACGACCAGACATTAATGAATAAAACGGATGTGAAATGGCTTACCACGATTAATGAAATTATTACCCGGAATTTCACCAATGAAGAATTTACCATCGACAAGATGGCGGAAGAAATGGCAATCAGCCGTTCTAATCTGCAACGCAAGTTGAAAGGATTGACCGGAATGCCACCTAATGATTATATCCGGTTGATACGGCTCAAAACGGCCGGAGAACTTCTGCGTGAAGGAGAATACCGGATTAATGAGGTTTGTTTCATTGTCGGATTCAATAATCCTTCGTATTTTGCCCGTTGCTTCCAAAAGCAATTCGGGATACTGCCGAAAGATTATGTGAAGAAAGGAGGATAAGATTCTTCTATTATACTTATATTTATGTATTTGTGCCGCCTCAACAAAAAGAGGCGGCATTTTATGAAAAAACTAATAAGAAGCTGTTGCCGAAATCCCTTCTTTCTCCAGTAAAGCTACAATACGGTCTAATTCTTCATGCGTAGCTTTCTGTAAGTCATGGTCGGGTGTTTCCCGGTCAATCGTATAAATCATCACTTGACGGGGAGCGATTTCCTTCACTGCTTCTATCCAGGGAAGCACATATTTATCAGATGTATTATCCATGTCCTTTCCCTGATAACCTCCTTTCAGAAACATCGTTTGCACAATGCAGTTTCCTTTGAACTCTTTCATCTTTCCGATGATCTTCTTAACGGAATATTTTCCATTAGGACGATCTAATAAATGAATATATTCTTCATCCACTGTATCCAGTTTCAATATATTATTATCTATCTTGTTCAGTGCTTCGAATACAGCAGAACGGTCTATAAACGTAGAGTTGCTCAATACACTTACTTTCGCTTTCGGGAAATACTGATCGCGAAGCGCAAGCGTATCTTCTATAATTTCCGGGAAATAGGGATGAGCAGTCGGTTCACCGTTTCCGGCAAACGTCAGCACATCAGGGGCAGGACCGTTCGCCTGCATATCTTTCAGTTTTTCTTCAAGAGCCGCACGGACTTCTTCACGGGTTGGGAGAGGCTTCTTTGCACGATGATCGGCATTGAAACCACATTCACAGTAGATGCAGTCGAATGAACAGACCTTACCGTCACCCGGTAATAAGTTAATTCCCAAAGAAACACCCAGACGGCGGGAATGTATAGGACCGAAGATGGGTGAAGGAAAAATAATAGTCATCTTTTTTTATCATTTACTTCATAAATCTTTGCAAAGATAACCCAAAACTTACAGGTTATCCTACCTGTACCACCATTTTTTCATCACCCCCAATAAATCATCATTATTCAATGATACTCAAGAAACCACATGGAAATATTGGCTCATTCTTTCCACAAGCAAAATATACATATCACGCACTTCCACCTGGGGATGTGTTGTACTAAGCTTCTCCAACCTACCACACAGATGATACAATTCATCCTTTAAACGTTTCGCCATACCATTATGTTTAGCGTCTTCCTGTATCATATCCAGCCATGTTTCCAGACATATCAGCTGCATATCCATCTGTTCATAAGTAACGGCAGACGACGGATCAAAACCATTGAACAACCCTTCATAAAGATCCTGGAAAAAATCAATATCATCATAGGCTTTCCTGTCACTTCGCAATGCCTGCAATCGAAGAGCCGAAATTGTCTTAACACTCAACAATTGCTTAAACAATTTCACCAATTCCGGATATAGGATATGGTTCCTCACTTCCAACAAATTCTCTTTTACATAAGCACATTCCATCTTTTTAGCAGGATGAAATAAATATGTATCCAGATCAAGCATTGCCTGATGCTGTATCTCCGCCGGCTGAGAGCTGCCTACCGCTTTCGCTATTTCCACCAGATAACTTCCATACAAACGAATAGCCTTTCTATATATATCATTGAGTGAACTTCCCCTATCTCCTTTTTTTCCTTTATATACAATCTTATCCAACCGGCTTACTACGGTCTGCAAATCCGATATTCTTATTGCATAATCCTTTGAAAACCCAGTATCAAGCTTCTCTTCTTCTGATGATCGGAACAAACGAATACGATCCGGCAAATGATGATCTATCCATTGGCGAAGCTGCTCTCGTTCATCATAGCAGTTCTCACATCCTTTGAAAGGATGATAACCAAAGTAAACGGCCAGACAATCATCATCCCCAACTTTTAAAGTCGTCCCACATGAACTTTCCGACAAACTTCCGCGCAAACCCAAAAGATGCCCGATCTCTTCCGTTATTTCATTTTGCAGTAACTCTTTTTCCACTTCTTTAGAATAACGGTCAGCCAGAATACGCGGATCCGAGGCACCGCAACTTAGCAGATAATCATCTAATCGCCCTTTCAGAAATCCATGTCCGATATTCAGACGACATGAAAGTATCTCTCCCGTACGAGGATGATGTGTAAGGTCACTTTTTATCCCCGGCATTTTCAAGTCATAAGATATAAAAGCACGTTGTTCCGCCGGAATGATCTTCTTGTTTGCATACTTCACTTGCAAGGCATCATGGATGCCTGCCTTGCGGAATGCGGTATTCCATGCCGACACCCCTTCTTTCACCGCCTGAAAATATTCCTTCGGAAAAAGAGTATCTACATAGAAAGTGAGTGTCTTTGACATATCCCAACGAAGAATCAACGAATCTTCTGCCATACAGTAAGGATCTTGGGAATAATCTTTAAAACGTAATGTTTGATAAGGTATCCTGTAATCTGCCAGACGAATTCGATCCCTTTTCCGGGGAAGTAAGCGTATTACACAGGTAACCTCCAAAGGCATACTGCCGTCAGGCAATATGACAGTAGAACTGGAAAACATATATCTTTCCGATTCAGCTCCGTGATAGCGCCTGATTGTCAACGATACGCCTTCTTCGAAGGGATGTATTTTCGTTACTTCCGACAATTCCGGAACCAGAGAACGGATAAAACCATAATTATTATAACTGAACCAATCATCACCGTCCATCAGGTGCTCTGTTATCCGGATAACAGCTCCCCGCTCTTTTGAATAGGTTACCACCGGATAACTTTTACCGGCAGGTTGCACGTTTGACAAAGAGAAAGATGACTGATATGCGCTCGTTTCATCCAGAATACGTTCTGCATAAAAAGGTTTCTGAAAACAGATTGTAGCCTTATCAGGGGATACAATACGCACTACTCCCAGTCCGTCGACCGGACGATTCAGTAAATCAAACCCTCTATCTATCTGACCATTCACTTCGATTTCCCGACCGATATATTTTTCCGGTATTTCCAGATAGACTTCTTTCTCCGCCACATATACCGGAAATACACCGTCAAACTTATTCATCCCGGTAACCCAAAACTCATCGAATGGCTTGACGGAATTCTGCGCCTGAAGCAAAGCTGCAACACACAACAATATAAAAATTACATATTTTCTCTCCTTCATGAGTTTCTTTATTTGCTTTTCATCATTAAAATTAAATACTATCTACGAGAAACATTGCCCGTTTTTTAGCAACCGGATCCGTAATTCTATGACTATAATCAAGACCTTCTTCCTTCATTCTATTCAAAGTCTGCATAATGGAAACCAATAACCTCGACGAAGTTACCTTTTCTGATCTATCCAATAATTTAGAAAGTTTATTCACATAAAGTAGCTGCACTTTATATCGGGCATCACTTACAAAAACGTTATCATCCCATTCGGTAAATAATCCGTTATGTATGCTTTCCAGAAAATCATCTACAGACAACATATCCTCGCAGGCATTCTCCGTCTCCCCCACTTTCTGAAGAGAGCGGATTATTTCTGACATAAGCTCTTCATAAAAGCGGTCGAACTCACGACTACCATCTATTTCCAGATTGGTGGTCAATGTTTTATCAAACATCCACACAGGAGGCTGTAATACATAAGTCTGTATAAAGTTCATAACCTTTTGATTGTAAGCGGCTTTTTCTGGTATGTAAATATTCTCATCCTCCGTTTCAGCAAGACGTTTCCCACCCAAATGAGACAAAACATGCCGCACCCACTGTTTATAATGATTTAATACCGCTTCATAACGTCCCTGCAATACGCGCAAAGACGTTTTATCCGTCACCTTCCAGGCATCAGGATGTTCACACAAATATTTCAGATTCTCTATCCCCTGTGCATTAACCACAACATGGTCATTACCTAAATCTTCCGCCTGCGCCCGTACATCCACTCCACCCGAGAAATGTAATGAAGAATCTTTCTGCTTTTCCTGATTCCACAAATCCCTGTTCTTCTCTCTTTCGGCAACATTCTTACCCGGGAATATGCGGTATCCCCATTCAATGGCCCATTTGTCATATTCACCGACACGTACCCACCTGTTTGTCAAATCAACCTTATCTTGAGGACGCAAAGCGTAATTACACCGCACATAGTCCATAATGGAACTTCCTATGCTATACCGGCTCAAAAAATCATTATCACGTAACTGGTCTATGGAATAATGGGAACTACCCAGAAAATTATGTTTCAACCCCAATGTGTGGCCGACTTCATGCGTCAGCACTTTTTTTATCTGTTCGTATTGCAAAGAGTCCGGCAACTCTATATTCCATGCCTGCGGATCATTCGCTCCACATTGAGCAAAATACCATTTCTGCTCCAGATTCAAGACACTGCTGAAAATTCCGATATGACACGCAATAATTTCACCGGACCGAGGTTCGCAAGGCGTTGGCCCATAGGCGTTATTTTGCCCTGATATTTTCCATGAAATAAACGGATAACTGCTATCATAAATACTAAAATCAGAATCTTCTTCAACGGTAGGAACCAGTCGCGCATCAATGGCGTTCTTAAAACCGGCTTTCTCAAAGGCCGGACGCCAGTCGCGCACTGCTTCAATGATACAGCCGATGTACTTTTCCGGTGTATTACGATCTATATAAAAGATAATAGGTTGTATGGGTTCCACCAATTCTCCCTTCATGTATTTTTCTTCATCTTCCGGCCTTATCTCCAGCCTCCATCGTTTGATAACAGCCTTCCGGTCGGCAGGCTGATCGCCCTGAAAGTAATTTTTGTCGATTACAAAATACGCTTCGGTATTAGCAAAAACGGGATCCAGCGGTTCTTTTGATAATAATTTTATGCAGATACCTGTATCCCAGTCTCCTATATAAGGAGGGGCAACAGGCTTACCGCGCATTCCCATTGATGAACTTTGATAAGTTCGTGTCGCATGTATCAACAGACGGTTATCAAATCCTTTGATTTCCTTGATACAGTCTTTTTCCCTTAAACGTGTACCTATCAACAAATCAAAAGACACAATATCAAGAGTAAACAAAGGAAAATCTTTTAATACTTCACCAATCTCTACCAGGTTACTTTCCGGATTCTTTGCTTTGACCGGCAATATTTTATAAAGTCTTTCATTTCCACGTCGGGCGGCGATCTTTGCATACACTCCTTCGGGATCTTCTATCACCCTTTCATGTTGTGGATCCAGCATCCACAATTCGTTCCCGTGTTTCCGGAAACTGAAGAATACCGGACCGATCATATCACCCGAATATCCGAATTTCTTTTCCATATCCCGATCCGGACGGGCAGGAGCAGCCAGAATAGTAGTCGTAACGACAAACTCGCGTCCAATCAATGAATCCGGAACTTCCCAATAGATACGACCGTTACTGCGATAAGTGGTAAACATACCGGGAATCACTTCTACAGATGCCTCTTCTTTAAAAAAAGCAGCAATGTCCGGCTGCTGACCGTACAGACAAGTACAGACAACAGCCAGAAATATTGCACCGATAATTCCTTTCAACATAAAAAACGATTTATACTATTCATAATTATAGGTAATATCTACAATCTTGCCAATGGGATGATCGGTGTCTTCGTACATACAAATACTATTCTCTTCACGCGAAACATCACCCGCCACCGTCAGTTGCAACTCTACAACTACACCTTTACCAGCAGTATTAATACCTAGTCCGATAGACATACCTATTTTCTCCTTATATTTGCCTGTCTCCTCATCATCATCTTCCGCTCTCACACTTTCAGGATCCTTAAATTTCAAACTGGCTATCTGTGCTGACGGATCTGCCCCGTAAGCATAAAGTTCAACCACCCTTCCACGATCAAGGTCAATGCGGTACAATCTATTACCTGACGTCATAAATATAAGATTTGCCGTATAAGCATAAGAAGCGGCGAATTTTGCTGTTTCTACATCCACTTCAGACGGCAGAGAAATTATATATCGGGCAGCACAAACAGGATCTTCATCCTGCGCACTGAATTTAAATACAGTCAATTCTTTCCCGTTTCGTGGAGCGGCAACTGCATAAGCGAAATTTCCCCAGTTTCCCCCTGTAACAATATCACGTACTTCTAAAGACGGATCAATCACATCCGGATCAAACACATTAGCTTCATCTGACATTGAATATGTGGAGACAGGTTTCTGGTCACTCCATTTAGTTCCATAATTACGTATATTTTGAGTGGCTGAATTCATCATATAATCACTGACACCTGGAATAAATGATCTAAGAAAGCAATGATTTTCAGGATCAAAAAATAGCATACCACCACTATACGAACCATAAGCGGAAATAGCAGGAAAGTCGCTCCCCTTTTTCACAGAGAATGGTACGCAAAATCCATCCATAGGAGCACAATATGCCCTTTCGCTATTTACAAACAACTCACCATAAGCAGTCATCTTATAATATTCGATATTCAACGGTTCACCTTTTTCCACCGGTTCAAAAAGTATTTTATTTGAAGGATATTTCGTCATTAGTGTACTTGGAGTCAACAATGCCAAATCCTGATCCGTCACTAACATTAACGCTGGACTTACTTTAAAACCCATAAAAGACAGCATACCACTTAAAAGCGAATTCCCATACTCTTTTCTTGCACTTACCGCCAAAGGTTTCCCATCTAACGGAAAAGATTGATTCGATTCTGACTTAAATACATCCGGATAAACATAATATCCTTCCGGAGTACCTTCTATTGCTCCTAATACACCTTTTCCTTCTTTTTCCTGCAATACAAACCAGCAAGGATTCAAAGGACGGATAATTACAACCTCACCTGTCTGATACCAAGTTGTTCCGTTTATTTTATCCGTAATGACCAACATCAAACCTATATTTTCCGACTCATAAGCCTCGATTGTTACTTTACACTCTTTACCTATGGAATAATCTTTATAATCACTAAGTCTGTCCGAACCTGCTTTCTTCCCTTTTATCGTTTTCTTCCATTGAAACACTAGATTCTCCTCATTTTGCTCCAAAGTTTGAGAAATCTCGGGTATAATTGAAATTTCCACCGCTTCCTCCTTTGGCATACGCACTTTTGTTTCAGGTATTACGATGTCCATTGTATTCACATCATGATAATCGTAATCTCCCTTATCATCATAACAGCTTGTCTGTAACAAAGCTGCTCCAATAAAACTTACTATACAGATGATATATTTTCTCATAACGTTTCCTTTAATCTTATTCATATTCAATTTCATCACCATCGTCACCCAAAATGGGAGGATTTCCAGCCTCTATATACTCTTTATAAGCCTGCTGGATTTTTACCACGTCATCATCTTCCAAATCATCCCACACACGCTGGCACACATCCATAATAAACATATATTTATTATCACTATAACTGCCGAATCCTACATAATCACTCCATTCGGCCGGTTTAAGTTCCCATCTGACATTCAGCACCACCTGATTCTTCTCCACCAGTCCTTTATCAAACTGATGAAGAGGATTATCCAGATCAAATTCCAGATAACAACCATATACGTTTCTACCTGACTCTACTTTCGGACGATTGATCTTATAATAAAATACCTGATAAACAGTGTCCAGTTTGGTGTATGTATACTTATCTTCCAATATTACATCCACCGGATTTCGATAATCACTATTTGGAGTTACTTTCACACAGAAATCGCGATTTTCTTTTAAAAGGTCTCCTTGTATACTTACCGTAAAACTATCTATAGCATAAGGTTCTGTCTTCACATAATCTGTATCAACCAAAGTACGAATATATGTACTTCCATAAAAATTAATACGGGATGTCTGGCTATATAAGTCTATCTCACTCTCACTGCATCCTGCATAGATGCCGCAAACAAGAATAGCTAAAACAAAGTATATAATACGTTTCATAAGACTTCATCATTTAGAGTTGTTACCAAAAATATACTCATCATCCGGTAATGTCATCTGATAATGAGCTTCAGTCATTGCTTCCAGCCCACAACCATAATAAGTGCTATAATTATGTGCTTTCAAAAAATAAAAAAGCTGGCCTTCCGCAAAATATTCTTTTCTATATTCTTTCATGATTTCATTGATACGCTTAGTCTGGTCTTTATTTTCTTCCGAAATAATATCAAGATCATCATATCCGGTAGTCAGAATCTCATCACTGTAAGAGATACCACGTGCAAAACGCACAGTATTTAATGCGTCGGCACTTTCCGATGCAGAAGATGCACATTCTGCTACAATGTAATACATTTCGGGCAAACGGATCAAAGGAACAGCATCAGCACCGGAATAGGTATATCCGGCATTGAGGGGTTTTTGATTATATTTTCTGCAGAAAACGTTTGTGCTGCTTGCCCCATTAATGACCTGAAACATTTCCGTATTTTTTCTCCAGTCAGTATTCCCTACATCAGCTGTTTCATAGAAGAGACTGAATTTATCTCCATCCAGATAAAAATGTTGCTGAGTATTCGTATTTTCCATATCCATATAGTTTTCAATAAGCAGATTAGAAAATTCATTTACAGTGATTCCGAATATCTGCTCTGCGTAACGTATGGAATTATAATTAGAAGCAGTTTGTGATTTGTACAACGTAAAATACTTAGAAGCAGCAATCACTTGTTTTGCATATTCTGTAGCCAATCCACGGCTTTCAACATCACCTTTGTAACAATATACACGAGCTAGCATCGCTTTTACTGCATACAGATTCATACGAAACTCACGATTAACAAGGAAATGGTTTTTCTCTCCATATTCCTCATCCGTTTGGTTTGTGAAGAAATCAAGCGGATCACTTTCCTTCAGCAATTCTTCAGCCTCATTCAAATCTTTAAGAATAGCGATAACCACTTCGCCGGCTGATAAAACAGGGGTGGCATCTTTATTAAAAGCAGTTCGATAGGGGATAGCCTTTGATGCAGGGTGTTCCTTATAAACAGGACCGAACATGCGCAACAAATCAAAATGAAGAAAAGCACGAAGCCCCAGTGCTTCTCCTTTCATTGTTCCGTAATACCGTTCGGTAACTAGAACATCTTTATTCCTGTCTACGTACTCCAGAAAATTATTAATGTTAGCAATGATATTATACATAGTCGAGTAAATTGCATTTTTCTTACTCAAGAACATATTTTCATAATCGAATACGATACTCTGTTCAAAAACAGCATTGGTATTATATCCGGGATAATCGGAGTATAATCCGGCCAATTCATCCAAGTAAGCATAAGTCAAATCTCCGGCGTATAAGGTAGTAGTTCCCAGCTTCAAATAAATACCTGTAAGAGCATCCTTGAATCCTGATTCCGATTCAAATTGTTTCTCGGTAGGGATAGAAGTCTTCGGAGATACATCCAACCAGTCGCTGCAAGACGTAAGCCCCAGCATTGTTGTTGTCAATAGTATATATATTATCTGTTTCATACAAATATGTTTTTAATTAGAAAGCAACATTCAAAGCAAATGTAAACTGACGGGAATACGGATAGTATAAACCTCTTTCGCGTTTCACTGTAGACCAATAGAAAAAGTCCTCCATATTAAACGTTACCTTAGCAGAACTCAATCCCCAATGAGTGATAAACTTCGTATTAGTACGGTCCATACGATAATAAACAGACAATGAACTTCCCTGAAATATATTTTCATCCATAATGAACCGTGAAGTAGCTTTCGTCTCCCATCCGCCAGGGTTAAGCCCACGGAATTGTGCCTTGTCACCCGGCTTCATCCAACGCAGTTGGGTCACCCGCCGGTCTACATTGTATTTCAAATTGGCATTTTCCACTTTGTCAAGCAGTGTCTGATTGTATACCTGACCACCAAATTGATACCTGAAACTGACATCTGCTCCCCATCCTCTGTACGTAAAAGAAGAATTAATATATCCCTGCCATTTAGGTTCTGTATTTCCAACAGGTACTACATCATTGGCATTCCAGTTAGTGGCATTTGTCATTTCTCCATTACTTTTCAGTAATATTTCATCTCCTGAAGCCGGGTCAATACCCAATGAACGCACTACCCAAATGCGAGAAAGAGATTCACCTTCTTCGTAGCGTGGCAGTGGTGTATCCTTTAGTTTTAATGCATTCTGATCGTTCACATATTTCATCGCTTCCGATATTTTGAGTAATTTGTCTGTATTATGAGAACCGTTTACCATAATTGTCCAATAAGCCTGTTTAGCAACGTTCTTATAAGGAATAGCAGAAAAAGAAAGTTCCCAACCCTTATTTTCAATCTTTCCCAGATTTTCCGGATAACTGCTAAAACCAAGAGAAGGAGCAAGACTTATATCTGTAATCATATTGTCTGTCACTTTCCGGTAGTATTCCACACGTGCGGTAAAACGCTGATCAAAAAGTCCTAATTCCAATGCAAGATTCGTGCTTTTTGTAGTCTGCCACTTTAAGCCTTCATTGTGCATGGCCAAAATTTCCGATCCTGTCGCATCGGATGAATAATAAGGAAGCAATAAATTGGAATAGGTGTAATAGCCATGTGCCTGATAAGGGTTGAAACCTTGTGAACCGGTCGTACCATACGTGCCTCTTAAAATCAAGTCAGAGATGAAAGAAACATCTTTCAGGAAATTCTCTTTTTTCAAATCCCAACGTAATCCCGTCGACCAGAAAGGTGCCCACCGATTGTCTTTTCCAAACTGGGAGGAACCGTCCAGACGCACATTAAAATCAAATGAATACTTATATTTATAAGAATAACCTCCGGCAACAACCCAACCAATGGAACGTGTTGTACTTTCCAACCCATCTACTTTCTCATTATACTTCTTACCAAATAACAAGTTGTCCATATTATCATTCGGAAAACCCGTCACATAGTTTCCATACGTCTCCGAATTATTTTCCAATACACTCATACGGGCATTAGCGGTCAGATAATGATCTTTCAACTGTTTGTTCCAGCTTCCTGTCAAATCTATTCCCCACTTGACAGATTCACTCTGGCTTTTGCGATAATCACCTCTTAACGTAGGATCAGTCACATTATCAAAAAAAGTATGTTGCGCAGGACGGAACATATCGCGATGTCCCACACTTTTGGACAAAGAGAATGCACCTTCAAACCGCAATTCTTCAGTAGGATTATATTCTAACTTGAAAAGTTCGCGCACTGTAAAATTCTTACTCTGGTCTTTACTGTTGAACGTTGTATTATACATGGGGTTCAAATAACTCGATTCACCACCTAGTCCTTCAAAATTATCAAGACGTTTCTGTATCTCTCCATTTTCTCCATAAGGACGCAAATAAGGATTCAAGCGGGTGTATTCGCTAAAACTTCCCCATGGAGATTCATCAGCCACTGAATTATCCAATGTAATGCTATTCTTTAACAATACTTTTTTCAGACGATACTGAAAATCAAGCGAACCAGTCAATACATCACGATTACTGCCCTTCATCACACCCGGAGAACTGTTATATCCGACATACATACGATAACGCAAAGCTTCGTCACCTCCTTCCAGTGTAACTGTATGACGTTGTTGAAAAGAAGTCTGCAAAGGTTTATCCAACCAGTAGGTATTTACTCCCGCCAAAACTTCACGCAACTTTGATTGATAAAGTCTCCATTTTTCAACTGTTTCACCACCGTATGTATAAAGCCCGCTCTGTAATTCCGCATCTATCTTTTCTCTTGAATTCATCAGGTTATATCCAGTCATATCCGGAGCTTCAATACGAAGTTCACCGCCATAAGTTACCCAGATACGCCCCGGTTTAGGCGTCTTACTTTCGATGACAATTACCCCATTTGCCGCACGCGATCCATAAATAGCTGTAGCCGCCGCATCTTTTAGCAAAACGATGGAAGAAACCCGGTCGGGGTCCATATCGGCAAGCGCCTGTATACTGATTTCAAATCCGTCCATGATAAGCAATGGTTGATTGGCATAAGTCTCATATTCCCCTTGGACCGCCAATACGTCATTACTGGCTGAATTAAAGTCTACCGTAGCTTGTGCATTCAAATCCATATTTGCACTACCACGCATACGCATATCAGGTAGATTATTCGGATTTGACCCCATATTAATATTATCTACGATACGAAGCCCGGGAGCAACAGCCGCAATTGCTTTAGCTACATTATTCGTACTATATTTTTTCAGATCTTCGCCCTTTATAGTAACAGCAGAGCCGGTAAATCCTTCTTTTTTCCTATTAAACATACCTGTTACCACCACTTCATCCAGTGCTTTTGTATCAGACTTCATCACTACTGACATAAATGTTGAAGGATTCAACAACTGAGTTTCCAAACCTACATAAGAAATCCTCACCTGACTATCTTCCGGAACATCAGAAAGCTGGAAATTACCATTATTATCTGTGATGGTACGGATATTGGCATCTTCCACTATAATAGTGGCACCGATAACCGGAAACCCGTCTTCTTCGGAAAGCACTTTTCCTTTTACTTGTGAAATATTCTTTTTAGGATTCTTTTTAGTGATATTGATAAATTGTCCGTCAATGTGATATTTCAATGGATTTTTCCCGATAATCACCTTTAAAGCTTCACCAATAGTAGCTTTCTCAACTTTCCCGGTAGAAGTATAAGAACTAATCTCATCGTAGATAAAAAGAACTTTATATCCCGATACTTTCTCCAAATGTTTAAAAATAGAAGGTAATCCTTCATTTTTAAACTCCATCGTTATTTGCTTTTCTTTACCTGTTTGTGCTTCAATGCGCCACGAATACGCAAAAAGGAAAAGCAAGAACAAAACAATGAACTTTTGTGCCTGATTTTTTTTCATAAGCCTGAATAGTTAAATAGTATTTCATTCTTTTAATTGTATACGAAGTTTAAAAAAGAATGGTTACCCTTAAAAGAATTTATTTTCAGAAATATGTATTCCTATTCAGATTTATGACGTTTTGCTCGTTTTTTATTCAATAATAAGTTTTCCTGTTTCAAAATAGGCATGAACTCTCTCCATTCGATTCAATAATTCAATCAAATTAAAAATGTCTTGATGACGATTTGCAAAGAAATGCATACGGAGATCCATAATTTTACTGTTGCGGAATTCTATATCTATATTGTACCAACGCCCTATCTCTTTCATCATGTCAGCCAGAGGGATATCATCAAAATAGAAAAATCCTTCCTTCCAATACAAAAATGATTCTATATTAACTTCACTCACAGCAAATGTTCCGTCAGTAGAAAGTTGTGCACTTTGTCCCGGCTCCATTTCAACGTTATGAGTTCCGCAGGTATCGCTGACAGCTACTTTTCCTGTAATTAATGTGATACGGACATCGGCAGGAGAGTATCCACGTACATTAAACTCTGTTCCTAAGACACGAACCTGCACATTTCCGGTTTTTACAATAAAAGGATGTTCGACATCTTTACTTACTTTAAAATAAGCTTCCCCTTCCAACGAAACGATCCTCTCTTTTCCCTTAAAAACGGTAGGATAAACCAACCGGCTGTCCGAATTCAAAAAGACTTCAGTTCCTTCGGATAAAACAACTTTGAATGTTTCTCCCCTGGGAATACTTAATCTATGTATTTGTACTTTCTGTTTTCCGACCTCTTTATTTTCTGTCTGAATAGTACGATGATAGTCAATTTTTTGATCTTTCAAAGGTCTTATTTCCTTTTCGTCATCAATTTGCAAAGTAGCTTGTGCGATGGCATGGTTTGCTTCAAAAATTTTAATACTTTCCAGTTTTGGTTCCGGTGAAATCATCATTGTACGTAAAATCAGGATTACAATGACAGTTGCCGCTACTCCTGCAATAGCAGTCCACAGAATACGCGTATTCTTCTTTTTGTTATTATTCAAACGTTTATTATGAAAGTCTACCAATTCTTTCTGAACATTAATTGCCAGTGTATTTTGCTTTTGCCGCATCTCCATCACAACCTCTGCAATATCAACACATGCCTGGAAACATTCTTCATCTTTCTCCAAGCCATGTAATTGGTCAGAAGTTATATGGGAAACATTCTCCATAATTTTCAAAGCTTCTTCTTCCGACTTATTTATATTTATATTCTTCTCATCCATAAATAATTCATTCAATATATAATATTTACGTTTTAAAGTCCATCCCGGTTACCTTTCCGGCCTAATTCTTCACGAAGAATACGCAAAGCCTTCACTATATTCTTATGGATAGCCGCAACACTCACATTTAATTCTTCAGCTACCTCCTTGTACTTTTTATTATGAATATAACAAGCTTCCAGAATATGGCAGTTGTAAGGAGTCAACTTTTCCATCGCCTTGCGTATCTGAGAAATACGTGTATCTGTCTGCTGCGAACCAGACTCTATGATTTTATTGGTTAATCGTGAAGCAAATTCCACATATTCTTCATGAATATTTTGTTTACGGAGATAGTCGATACAACGCGTGCGGATAATTGTATAAAGATAAGTTTTTGCCGTAGCTTCTTCTATTTTATCATAATTACGCCACAAATATTCAAAAGCATCACTTACAATATCTTTGCATACTTCAACATCGCTTATAAAATAGTATGCAAAATACACGAATTGTGCATACCATTCATTAAACATTCTGTCAAAAGTAGTCCGGTCTTTCATTCAATATCGTATTCTTCTGTTATTTTTTGGCAGACAAATATACATTAAAACTTGATACGCAGTTGCATTTGTACATCTGCTTTTTTATTTCCACAGATCAAATCATTGCCGGAACCGATTTCGTTACGGTCCAAATAGACAGTTTCACCGAACTTGGTTATCAACAGGAAATGTTTGTTCAGTTCATATCTTAAACGAACGGCACATCGGAAGCCACGCCCTTGAAATGACGGAGTGTAAAACGTATAAAGCAGTCCGCTTTCCGAAACATATACACGCGAATCATAATCATCTGTAAAAAAATAACTGCCTTGAACGTCAGCAAACAGCCTGGCCCAAGGCAGTTGGGAGGATATCATTTGTGTAACCTGATATCCTTTATTAGCAGCTCTGTCCTGAGAATGAAAATGATTATAATCTAAAGTTGTACGACTGCTTAACACATCTCCCAAAGAATAGTTCAAACGATAGCGAAGCTGATGATGAAAAATAGGAAGCGTTAGCGTTCCTTTACTACCTGTCCAATCACGTTCTTTTTGTTTATAGCGATACTTTAGATACATGGATAGATTACTAAGTGGAGTGAAAGTAGCTTGAACCAGACCATCTGTTCCACGGGAGGGTTTATTTATTCTGTATTTTTTCCATGGGAAGGAAAACAAATCGAATGATGCAAAGAACTTCCAATAGGCAAAAGGAGAAGTCTCCAATCCGATATAATATCCCTGTTCGTTTTGAGTCGTACTTCCCTCACCGAATGAATGGGTGAACATAGCCCAATAATTATAGGAATAGAACCGATGTATCAACATGATTTGGGTGTTTTGAACCGGTGAATACTGCAAACGGTTCAAAGAGGCCCAACCTTGTTTTCCTATCGCTGTCTCTCCCTGAAAAGAGAAACGATGCCAACGATAAGCATACTCTATTCCTAAATTGTAGAAGTTATTGCCGTGGAGATTGTATTTGGAATAGCCTGTTAATTCCGGTTCATAAGATCGGTTGAAAAGGTAGTAAATAGCGGTGATACCCAGTCTGATACGGTTGTGTTGATAACTCACATTTCCACCTGTTAATTGCATAGTGAACAGATGCTTTTTATCTGCTTCTTTCCGGCTCCGGTGTAATCCGGTTTTATAGATAGAGGTAATTTCTCCATCTGTTATCACGCCATCCAATGAACGATGCGAATAAAAACCGGAAATGTCCCAATCCTTAGATAAAGCAACTGTGGCAGCCACTCCTCTGAAATAATTGTATTCATCACTGGAAGAGTGTTTCTTTATCCTGCTGCTACGATTGTTGAAAGAAGAGGCATAGACTGTTTTTCCCATCAGATAATCAGTGCTAATCACCAATCCTTGTCCAAAACTAAGCCGATAGTTACCAACAGCTAATGCTTTTAATCGCCCACAATCTTTTAATAACAGATAAAAGGAATAATAATCGTAGCCATAGCGATTGTGTAAAGCTCCCAAAGGTTCTCCGGCATCTTTTTCTGCAACGACTCCTGCATAGAGTCGGTCACTATATCGGAAACTGTATTTCACAGAGTTATAAACAGAAGGTCCTAAATAAGTATGTTCATAACCTTTTCGTTTATAAAGTGGTATATCAAAGCGAGTTAACAGTTCATTTTTTCCATACTTCGCTGCGCTTTTCAACATAGTTTTCCACCGAAAAGAAGATTCATTGTTAATAGCTTTTATACAGACGAATGGTAGTAAATACTGGATTGTCTGCTTATCCATATCTTCCACTAGTTGAAGTTCATAGATAGTTTTCATCTGTCCGTGTATATAGATGTAAGCCAGCAGATGTTCAATCTGAATATCACTAAGGAAAGGAAACTGTTCGAGTTGTTCACGGGTAGCAACATTCAAATTAATAGGTTCTTGCAGACGATTGGAAAGTTCTTCCAATTCATTCTCCCAATTCAAGGTATTAACAGAGTTATTAATATCGTTATTAACAGATAAATCTTCAAGAACATCCTCTAAAAGACTTTCAGAAAGGTTTTGAGCACTACAAGCAGGAATTATGAACAGGCTGTTTATAATACTTATCAACCGGATTAGTTGAGTAGTTTTCATCAATAAAATGTGTATTATCTTCTCGCTTTTTTACATACAAGGGGGCAAGGATACTTTAAATAGGTTAACGTCTGAAAGATATGTCTGAATAATAAAATTTTAATTCTATTTTTGTATCGTGAAAAGAAGGCTTAACATAGTAGTAATGACACTGTTTGCCACTGTTTGCTGCTCACTACATTTGCAGGCACAGGAAAAACAAAGCATCAATGGATATTTGGTTCCGATGTGTATCTACAATGGAGATACAATCCCAAGTATCCAGCTACCGACTGTGTATATCTTCAAACCACTTAAGTTCAAAAATGAAAAGGAACGTCAGGAGTACTATCGATTGATTCGGAACGTGAAAAAGGTATATCCTATTTCCAAAGAAATTAATCAGGCTATCATCGAAACTTATGAATATCTTCAGACTCTACCCAATGAGAAAGCCCGCCAAAAACATATCAAACGGGTTGAAAAAGGATTGAAAGATCAATATACTGCCCGAATGAAGAAACTCTCTTTTGCACAGGGAAAATTGTTGATAAAGCTTGTGGACCGTCAAAGTAATCAGACTAGTTATGAACTGGTAAAAGCGTTTATGGGACCTTTCAAGGCAGGGTTCTATCAAGCATTTGCCGCACTGTTCGGGGCCAGTTTAAAGAAAGAATATGATCCGCAAGGTGAGGACAAACTAACGGAACGCGTGGTATTGATGGTGGAGAACGGACAAATCTGATACCACAAGTCCTTACCGGTGCAAAAGCAAGCTTTATCTACGTTTTTTTTGTTTATCTATATATCTTTTCAATTTGCTGGTCCAATCAGATACTCTCCCGTCGGACACATCTTTCAAAAACCATTTTTGTTGATATACCAAAGACTCTCCGGGTGACAGTTCTGTATATCTTCCGTGATTTTCAAGTTCCAGATACCGCCCCTTCGGTGCTACGAAAATCTCTGCTTCACCTTGTCCGGGAGGAACTTCACCGGGTCCAATGTCCGGGAAACATTTTATAAACAGAAGCTCCTTATAATAATGAGCGATCCAACCTTCATAAGCAGTCGAGTATAATTTCTGACCTCTCTCATTGGTACCATCCGGACATGGAACCCACATTATACCCTTATCCTCATATGCTCCCGTGACATCAGACTTATTCATCTGATCTGCCTCTCCTACAGGGAAAAAGCTCAAACCTCCATGCACTCTCACCACATCCCAGGGGGCAAATCTCTTTAGCTGGCAAGATACATTCCGAACAGAATAATTAATCAATATAGATGAATCTCTTTCTGATACAGAAAACTCCTTAATGATAGAGATACCGCTTAAAGAATCCGGCGAACTCACCAGTCGAAGAATTTGTCCGTCTATCTCTGCCTTATAAGGAAGCTCATCGACACACCGATATTGTGGCCAATAGTTTGACTGTGGAGATAACCAGAACGTTGCTCCGTAATACTTACTATGTACCAAATCAGAAGTCAGCAGTTCCTTATCTCTGCATTTAAAAGAAATAATCCGTCCCCCCTTTTTTGCCGATACGCTGAAAGAGAGGTCAGCAAAAGACAAAACATACACATCATTTTGCTTATTTATCCGGCTTTTTTGGGGCAAAGAAGACTTGCAACCAAAACACAAGCAAGATATAAACAGATATAACAGGAGCTTCAGACTTCTCATTATTCACTTAGAATTTCAGATAAAGACGGAGGTAAAACCGAATCCCCAAAGTTACCCGGAACCGAACCCATCGTAAATTCCAAGATTCCTCCATCCACTATATCGGTATGTGTAATAAAAAGCTTATTATAAACCTCACCATTAAGTTTCACCGATTGCACATATATGTTCTCATCATTCCACCCTGCTGTTTTCACTTTAAAGAGCTTGTTTCCAATGGTAATTTCAACATTTTCTACCATCGGTTTACCCAGAATATATATTCCTTCCGCGGGATTCACAGGATAGAATCCCATCGCGCTGAAGACATACCAAGCCGACATTTGCCCGCAATCCTCATTACCACATAATCCGTCCGGCCGATCAGTATACAAAGTAGACATGATTTCATGCAACCGTTGTTGAGCTTTATGAGGCTGGCCCGCATAATTATAAAGATAAGCTACATGATGGCTAGGCTCATTGCCATGTGCATACTGGCCGATAAGTCCGGTTATATCTATCGGCACATCATGGCCTGACATACCCATAGGCATGGAAAATAAGGTATCGAGAGCATTGACAAATTCCTCACTGCCCCCATATAGATTTATCAACCCTTGCACATCGTGAGGAACAAAGAAAGAGTATTGCCATGAATTTCCTTCCACCCAATCACATTCCCCATAAGATGAAAAGAAAGGATCAAACGGACGGCGGAAACTGCCTTTGCTCGAAAAACCGTTCATTAGTTTATATTCTTTGTCAAAATATGTTTTATAACCGGAAGACCGGCTTATAAAATAGTTATAATCATCCATCTTACCCAAGTCCTTGGCCATTTGAGCTATACACCAATCGTCATAGCAATATTCCAAAGCCGCAGAAACCGATTTATTGTAAATGTCATAAGGAATATAACCGTATTGTTTCAGCTCTTTCACACCAAAGTTATCCTGCATAGCCGATGTCCTCATGGCTTGATACGCCTTTTCCACATCATAATTTCTTATACCTTTGAAGTATGCGTCTACAATAACCGGAATGGCATGATAGCCAATCATACAATTTGTTTCACTCGACCATAATGGCCACACCGGCAGTAATCCATACTGATCATACTGCGCAAGCATAGATTGTACCAGATCGTTCGTTTTATCTGGAGCAATCAACGTTAATAACGGATTCTCAGCACGAAAAGTATCCCACAGCGACAACACTGTATAGTTATTGAACCCTTCGGCTGTATGTATCTGTTTATCAAGGCCCAAGTACTCTTTATTCACATCATTATACAAATAAGGGGCCAATAAAGAATGATACAGCGCTGTGTAAAAAATTATTTTATTCTTATCAGAAGCTTCTACCTTAATCTTTGATAATTCTTTTTCCCATATCGACTGTGTCTCGCTAAGCGTTTTGTTAAAATCCCAATGCGGTATCTCTTCCGAAAGATTTTGAAGTGCATTTTCTGCACTTATAGCAGATATTCCCACTTTTACTAACACCATCTCATTAGAGGAAGTTTCAAAATTAAGAATAGCTTTTATATTTTTGCCGGAAGCTTGTTTTTCCTGAATAAACAGATCATCCACAGCAACAGACAAGTCAAATGCCTTAGATACTTTCAAAGCAAAAAACAATTGTTGTTCACTCCAGTATTTTTCTCCGGGCTCACCCCAGCCTTTTGTCCTCCTTTCACCTATTATTGTACAACTGTCTATCCTATTCATGGAAGTAAAAAGAACAGAATCAGTTGCGAAATGATGAGATAAATCCAATATAATATGAGAAGATTTACTTTCAGGAAAGGTATAACGATGAAAACCGCATCGAGGAGATACGGTCAATTCAGCCATAATATCATAATCTTTCAACCTTACTTTATAATATCCCGGAGATGCAGACTCCTCATCATGTGAAAAACGGGAGCGATATCCTTCATCCGGTTTATCTTTCGATCCCGGATTCAATTTCAAATTTCCCGTCGCAGGCATCAACATCACATCCATCAGATCGGAACGTCCTGTACCCGAAAGATGCGTATGAGAAAAACCAATGATGGAACTATCGGAATAATGATAGCCGGAACACCAATCCCATCCTTCAAGTCCTGTGTCAGGACTTAATTGTACCATTCCGAAAGGGTATGCTGCCCCCGGAAACGTATGTCCATGTCCACCTGTACCTATTAATGGGTCGACAAAGTCCAACAAACTATCTGCACTGATAGTACTATTTTCGTATCTGCACCCGGACAGGGCACATAACGCCATGATGGTCCATATTATTTTTCTCATCTTTTTCTTTAGATTATTATGAAGCAAATTTATCCCAAAATCTCCATATATATGTCTACAAAAAGCTAAGAAAGAAGAGAAAAAGGAAAAACAAAACGCGAACAAAACATAAACAAAGTACGATAATGACCACGTACATAAGCGATTGCTCCCAACCTTACCTCTATTTGATTTATAGCATCCCCAAAAAGAAACAAATTTCCGGTACAGTCATCCAATAATAGAATATATTTGTCTTGAACAAAGACGAGAGAAACCCTCTATTATCCGCCAAACCCTTGGCCAAAGCACTTTTGTTTGTATTTTGTTCATGTTTTGTTTTTACTTTATTGCTTTTTTCATTCGGTCACATTGATCTAAATGCAATACTTTTACAGCAAAATTCGTTTTGTATAACTTTAAAATTTAAAACAATGAAAAAGTACTTAAAAATTAAGCTTCTGATATTGATATTCCTGACGGGAATACAATATACGAACGCACAGGGTACAGCAGTCGTCAATGGAGCTGTTATTTCCGATCAGAATGATCCTCTGATAGGTGTTACAGTGACCGAGACGGGAACTACAAACGGGGTAATAACCGATATAGATGGTAAATTCTCGATTAAGCTGAAAAATGCTACCGGGAAACTGACTTTCAGCTATGTAGGATACATTACACAAACAATCGCTGTAAACAACCAAAGTAAAAATCTGAAAGTTGTATTAACAGAAGACTCTAAGCAGCTGGAAGAAGTCATCGTCGTAGGTTATGGTGTACAAAAGAAAGCGAATGTATCCGGATCTATTACATCTTTGGGCACACGAGACCTACATACGATGGCCACCAATGATGCCTCTCAAGCCCTACAAGGAAAAGCACCCGTCTATGTATCAAGGAAAAGCGGATTACCCGGTGAGGGTTCCTCTGTATATATGCGCGGTGTAGGAACACTAAATAATGCCGCTCCACTCTGGATTATCGATGGAGTGCCTGGAATGCCACTGGATAATTTTAATGAAGTGGAGTCTATCCAATTATTAAAAGATGCCGCATCCGCCGCCATCTATGGAATTGAAGCAGCCAATGGAGTCGTATTGGTGACAACCAAGAAAGGTGCTAAAGGAAGAATAGCCGTGAACTACAACGGATACGTAAAGATAAACCATGCCCTCGGACTTCCTGAAATGCTGGGAACCCAAGGTTACATTGATATGTACAAGGCCAGATGGATGTCCAACAATCCGGATAAGGGCGAACCTACAACTAATGATATTAAATCGTTCTATTTCCTGACTCCAAATGAAGTATCGCAATTACCTAATACTGATTGGGTAGACGTTATGTTTGGCACCGGAATAGAACATTCTCATAGCATTGACATCTCCGGAGCTTCCGATAGATCATCTTATTTCCTTTCTGCCATGTACGAGAATGACGAGGGTACCTATGTGAATACAAACTACGAGAAATGGGCCATTAAAACCCGATTCGAACAAACTCCATTGAAATGGCTAAAATTCAGTCAGACAGTAAATTTCAGTCACTCAAAAAGAAAACATAATGCATTGAACTGGCAACACGTCCTTCGCGCTAATCCAGCCATGAATGTATACGATGACACCAACCCGATGGGTACAGGATATGGATACTTCACTGATGAATTTGCAGGAACAATCGACTGGCAGGGAGGAAACCCATTGGAAAGCGCTGACTTGAAAGATCATTGGGAGAAATGGAACGTTGCATGGGGAAATTTGCAAGTAATCATCACCCCGATAAAAGGACTGGTATGGACTACCAACCTGACAGGAACTCTTAGCAATCATGCGACTTCAAGCTTCTTATATAATACATTTGGAGGCATATCAACCAACTCTATTGACTTTGTGGAAGGAAAAAACATCCAAGGACACCAATTGGATTATTCTCACAATCAAAGTACTTCCTACTTGTTGAATACATACGTAAACTATAATAAATTGATTGGTAAACACGATCTTGGAGCAATGGTCGGTTTCGAAGTAAGAGAATCACGTAATGATGACGCATCAGGATATGCTGAATGGGGTATACCGGCTCAAGACTTAAGAAGTACTGCTCTTACCGATCACAGAGACGGTACCAACTCTTGGGCTACAGGAAGTAGCTACTCCATATTCGGACGTGTTACCTATGCTTATGACAACCGCTATCTGCTAACAGCGAACTTTAGAAATGATGCCACTGATATATTTGCTCCGGGCAAAAGAAGCGCTTTCTTCCCATCTGTGTCTGTTGGTTGGAACATAGCCAATGAGAAGTTCTTTAAAGTAGAAAAGATTAATGACTTGAAACTAAGGTTTGGTATCGGAGAAATTGGCAACAACAGTATAGACAAAAACTGGTGGAGACAAGAATATAAATTACAAACGAATGGTACTTGGTTGGCCCAGAAAACTCCGAATAAAGACGTAACATGGGAAAAAACAAGAATAACTAACATCGGAATAGATCTTGGAGCATGGAATAATGCTTTTACAGCTACTATCGACCTATACAACAAGAAAACACGCGATGCATTGATTGAACAAAAAATGCCTTCACATATCGGTGTTGGTAGTAGTACTTATAAGTTGAACAAAGGAGAAATCAGCAACAAAGGTATTGAAGTGGCTTTGTCATACAGAGGATCAATCAATCATTTCAACTACCTCGTAAGTGGAAATATCTCGTACAACAAAAATAAAGTACTAAACATCGGTAATGCCAGCTATTTGTCCGGAGGAAGCTTCAATCGCACACTCGTAGACGGACCGGTAGCAGCATTTTGGGGATACGTAGCAGACGGATTGTATCAAACACAGGCAGAAATAGATGCCTTGAATGCGATATCAATGGAAAAATGGGGCGTAGCATACGATGCAGGAAATATAGGCCCGGGAGATATTAAATTTAAAGACCTGAATGGAGACGGACGTATCAATGATGAAGACATGACTTCAATAGGTAACCCTTGGCCAACATATGTATATGGATTCAATGTGAACTTGGAATACAAAGGTTTTGAGTTCAACATGAACTGGCAGGGGGTAGCTGACAGAGATATATACAACAATACCAAACAATGTCTTGAAAATATGAATGCTGACTGGAACTCAACTCCGGATGTGTGGAATGCATGGACACCCAACAATACCCAAACCAGCCAACCTCGTCTGGGTAATGCTACCCACAACTATCAATTGCCTAACTCATATATGGTTGAGGATGGTTCATACTTGAGATTAAAAAACATTCAGCTAGGATATAACTTTAAGAAATCGGTAGTATCTAAAATGAAATTATCAAAACTGAAAATTTATGTAGGAGTAGAAAATGCACTGACATTCACTAAATTCAAAGGATTTGATCCTGAATTTATAGGTAATAACAATGCCGAACAGGGAGTATATAGCTTAACTCAATATCCTCAGTCCCGTTCTATTTCATTTGGTCTTAATGTTGGTTTTTAATCAGATAAAAATATAAATATGAAAATTAAATATATGTTCATAGCAGGATGTCTGCTTCTGACATCAGCATGCAGTGATTTTCTGGATCATCCTCTAACAACGTCTGTATCAGACGATAATATTGGAGAAATCATACAAAAAAACCCCGCAAAGTTAGGCGAATTTTTGGGAAGCGCTTACAGGTCTCTAGGTTCTATCATGCTTTATGGAAGACAGACGGAATATATGTCAACCATGTCGCACGAAATGGATATTGATTGGCTGGGCGAAGAACAACGTAATCAATGGGCCATCAATGGGCTCACTTCCAGCAACAAGAATGTAGAAGAGGCCTACATAAAATACTATAAAGCCTTGGCTTCTGCCAATCTCATGCTAGACTTGATCGACCATGTAGACTTGGAAGCGCTGGATGAAGAGAAAAAAACAATGGTAATGAACTTCCAGGGTGAAAGTTTATTTTTAAGAGCATTCATACATTTCGATCTATTACGCCTGTTCGGAGAACAAGGACCTTCTTTCGGGGGAATGTATCCAAACAACAAGGATGCGAAAGGAATCATTCTGATGGAAGGTATTGCAGACGCTAGTAATGCAATTACAGCCAGATCAACTATTGAAGAATGTTATCAATTGATAATCAAGGATCTGAAAAAAGCCGAAACCTGCATTGGAGACAACCAGATCCCGGTCAATACTGCAGTACCCGGTCCCGGCTATACAGACACTGATTATACAAAAGACCAGGGATGGGCCCAAAAACCGGCTGTACATGCATTACTCGGAAAAGTGTATCTGTATATGAGCGACTATGCCAATGCCAAGACAGAATTTGAGAAAGTGATAGGCGACAGCCGCTTCAAATTGGACAAACCGGTCAACTTTACAGATTACATTCAGCATACGGACAACAATCCCGAATGTATCTTCTCCCTGCAATATTACCTCTCGTCAGGAAGTGCCTATGATGATGCCCCCCAACATCACCTGGTTCGTATCTTCGGAGGAGCTCCGGGTGCCTGGAACAACTTTTTCGTCGATCAACGTACTGCTGCACGATTCGGAGACGATCCACGTCTGTATGAAGCTACATTATACGATTATACATGGCAAGCTTGGAGTACAGCCACTACCGGCATTACATTTATAAAGGCGGATACGGATGTGCCCGATTACAGATATTACGCACGTAAGTATACCGACTTCTATAACGTGTCTTCACCTGTATTCTCAACCAAGAATGTAGATATCATCCGCTTGGCGGATATTTATCTGATGTATGCCGAAGTAATGCTCAAACTGAACTCTGTAGATGTGGCCACCGAATATGTGAACAAAGTCCGTCGCCGGGCATGGGGAGAAAGTAACTACGACGTACCCGGTACAAAAGGAGAAGATTTTTCGACTGTCACCATGGAAATCCTTCAGGAAGAACGTTACAAAGAGCTATTCTTTGAAAATATCCGTTGGTATGATATTTGCCGTTGGGGAATATTGGAACAGGAATTGGCCAAATATCCTTCAACAAAGGCAGGAACTGTACATTACGATCCACAAGACTATTATCTTCCGATACCTGAAAGTGAATTGAGAACGAATCCATTAATGAAACAAAGTAAAGGATATTAAGTATGAAAAAGCTGTTGATTTTACTGGCATTTGCTTTTCTGTTTCTCTCTCTCACCTCTGCGTCTTCTTTTGACGAGCGGAAAAAATATCTCCTTGATTATTACTCCAAAGCCCGTCCAAACGACCAATATTGGGGAGATAACGACATCAAGACAGCAATGGGATTTGTTTTAGCTCGCCTGGAAACAAAGAAAGATGTCAAGTATGCTCTGGATATGCTGAACCGGATGCAGGAAGATGCACCCTTCGACATGTTCGATTGTCATCAGAATATCGACGCGTATCTACGCTTTCAGTCTGTATACCCGAAAGAGCTGAAAGAGAAGGTACGGAAACGTATGACAAGCGAGGATTATTTGGCAGATGGAAGTACCGAAAATCATAGACTGATGTTTAAAACAGCTGGATATCTTACCGCACTGGCTTTCCCCGACTGGGGGAAAGCCGACACGGTAATGGCACATTGCCGTTCAGTACTTATGGATGTAATGGATAAGACGGTACGTTATGGTATCAAAGAGTTTGATTCTCCTACGTACGGCACATTCTATATCACTTGCCTTCTTTCTTTGTATGACCACAGCAAGGATGCTGAATTTAAGAAACAGGTACAAATGACTCTTGAATGGCATTTACTCAACATGGCACCCGAATGGTTGAATGGTTATTTCATATCTTCCTCTCTACGGGAATATTATTTTGCTTGTTCTCCTCATATGATGAGTCCTTATCCACTTTTAGGCTGGTTGTTTTTTGGTGGCGGTCCCAATCCGGTATTAGAGCAAAAGTATGAAAACGGAGAGTTGATTGTGAACAATGAAGGCTTTTACTCTGTACTGGCGGCCGTTTCTTCCTATCGTGTACCAGAGATTATACAGCATATAGCATCGGATAGAAAAAATGCATACGTACATAAAGAATCGCATGATATGACTCCATTTGCACAACTCAACTATCCATGGGGATTCAAGAAATATACATATATCAACAAAACGTATGGATTAGCCAGTCAATGGGATGGAATCAGTCTGGGATGGAGCGCGCAGATGCGCCGGTGGAAACTAGTATGGGAATCGGATGCACCCGCAAGTACTTTCTTCCTGACTCATATCAGTCATTATGGTAGATCAGCCGAAAGCCTTTTCGGAGCTACTTGCCGCGAACAAGTGCTACAACATAACGGCACGTTGCTGGCCATGTATAAAATAGAATCGGAAGAACCCCATCCGTATGTGACAGGAGTAGTGCCTATTGATGCAATAAAACAAATGAAAGAAGACAAATCCGGCTGGATATTCTTTGACGGAGGAAGTGTTCTGTTTGCCGTAAAATTCTGTCATCCATACACATGGGACGAAGACCGGATGTTCCGCGGGGTAAAACATAAGATGTTACGCTGTGACCAACGTGGCACTGCCGCAGTCATAGAAACCTGTTTGCCGGATAAATATCAGCCTACAGGAACGCAAACAGCTTTGGACCTGTTTGCAGAAGATATACTAAAAACAACGAAACTGGAATACATCGTTACTAATCCGGAATACCGACAGACCATTTATCACTCACTTAACGGTGATACACTAAAAATTATCTATAACTACGGACGTTTCATCAACGGAGAAAAGGTGGATTATGAAAATTGGCCTTTGTATTCAAACCCATGGATGGAACAAGCGGTGAACGGACGTTTCCTGAATGTTTCGCATGGAAAAGAATCACGCGTGTATGACTTCAGAAATTGGAACGTGACAGATAGTAAAGAGGATTAATAATATGACGAAATCTATCTTATTCAGCCTGCCACTGGTATTCGTCACAATTGCTTGTTTTGCCCAAGACTATTATGGGAACAACCGTAAGCAGTGGCTACAAAAAGCAGAGCAATATAAACCGAAACTTATAATCACAGAGAAAAAGCCACTGAAAGTAGTGGATATTGTACCCGACGCACAATCGTTTCAGAAATACAAAGCAGTAGATGTCAGTCCTATCGACTCCTTGTACTCTATGCCTTTCAGACTGAAAAAAGAAATTACGATTGACTTCGGAGAGCATCTGACCGGATATTTTAGTTTCTCTGTAAGGAGTACCGGGCTTGCAGCCGACGGTCCGTTAAGGTTTAAATTGACTTTCGGAGAAGTTCCTTCGGAAGTAGCTGTCCCTTTTGATTCTTATAAAGAAGGCTTAAGCAGGGCATGGCTGCAGGACGAAGTTGTTTCTGTAATGTATGTGCCGCAAACAGTCAATCTTTCACGCAGGCTGGCTTTCCGCTATGTGAAAATAGAGTTGCTGGGCAGTTCCCCTTATTATGATTTCAACATACATGATATAAAATGTATGGCTCAAACTTCTGCCAGAAACATACCTGAAGAGCTTCCGCAGACAGTTGATCCCATGATAAGGAAAATAGATCGTGTCGGACTCAATACACTGAAAGAATGTATGCAAACCGTTTACGAGGATGGTCCGAAGAGAGATCAGCGTCTTTGGATCGGTGATTTATATCTGGAAGCTCTTGGCAACAATTATTCTTACAAGCAGCACGACCTTACAAAACGGTGTTTGTATTTATTGGCCGGATTGAGCGATCTGAACGGATATCTGTTGGCTACTGTAATTGAAAATCCTGTGCCAAGAGCCCAGGACAAACAGTTTCTTTATGAATATGCGCTATTATATAATGTAACATTGAAAGACTACCTGGAAGCAACAGGCGATATGGAAACTGTCAAAGACTTGTGGCCTGTGGCTAAAAAGCAGCTGGATATTGTCCGTACCAATGTCAAGACGGACGGATTGATGGATTTTGAGAAAGTAAAGAAAGACTGGTGGGTATTTTTCGATTGGAAAGAGGATTTGTATAAAGAGGTTCCCTTACAAGGAGTATCCATATTCGCACTAAAGGAATCCTACAAGCTGGCTCAACTGCTCGGAAAAGAAAAAGAAGTTGCCGACTTGCCTCAATTAACTGATAAAATGATAAAGGCTGCCCGCAAAAACTTATACAACCGGAAAACCGGCTTTTTCGTCGGAACAGGCGACAAGCAGATTTCCTATGCTTCACAAATATGGATGATCTTAAGCGGAGTTGCCAGTAAAGCTGAAGGCAAAAAAGCTTTATCAGCATTGACTACAACACAGGATGTTTGTTATCCCGGCACTCCTTATATGTATCATTATTATATTCAGTCGCTGATAGATTGCGGAATGAACCTCGAAGCAAAAGAGGCTTTAGTCAATTACTGGGGAGGAATGATTGCCAAAGGAGCCGATACATTTTGGGAGGCATACGATCCTACAAACGACTTTATTTCTCCATACGATTTTTATCCTATCAACAGCTATTGCCACGCTTGGAGCTGTACGCCTGTTTATTTTATCAGGAAATACCCTGAAATATTTCAGAAGTAAGGTGTTCAATACAAACCACTAAGAATACTTTTAATTCTGTATATCGCAAAAATTTGGAAACGCTCTTTTTATGTTGTATATTTGTAGAACAAGAATATAGATCATCAATCAAAAAAGACGAATAAAGTATGGATTTAAAAACAAATAAATTGAAACAAATAAACTAAGTAATTATATAAAAATACAGTGGACAGAAATCCTGTCAATAGCTAAGGCTGCGAAATTCTATGAATTCTGCAGCCTTTCTTGTTACATAAATTCAATATAAATGCCGATAAAATCTTCCATATAGTTTTTAATAAACTCAAACAACGTTTCTAATAAACTCTTCAAAAATCTATTAGAAACGATAAAGCTGTTTATGCATAAACAATAAAGATATTTCAATAAAATAAATATCGTAAGAAACAAACAACCGTGTACTATATATATAAACGATAAATTTATGATACATACACACTATTCCATTTATTATACAAATACACTTTCAGGACCGTGTACAGTTGGCCATTTTCATCACTGAATTCTAAATGACCAATGCTACACCTTATTCTGACGAGAGGATTGAAAGTTCCTGAAAAAAGAAATCACCTTTGCTACGATATGCTGTAGCAAAGGTGATTCATTAGATCAAGACTTTTCGGACGACCCTTTTATAAATTTAAAAGCTTACTGGACAGCCTTTTGATTAAGAACCGGATAAATACAAAAGCTAAAAGACACAGGTTCTGCAAAAAGTACATATTGTTCGAGTGGGGGAGGTCCGCAACTCCTATTACCAATCGGATATGTTTTATAATCGATATTCCACGTGACGTTGTCAGTACGCTTTAATTGGCTCTCATCTATAGCTTCAGACAGGTTTTCAAGGGAGTAATGCATTACGCTGGATTCAATAAATGGCATACCTTCAACAATAAGTCCAATTCCCTCATTGTCGGTCAATGAAACCCATGAACAATGATATTTGTTTCCATTCTCTTGAGGATACGCATGATGCGTAAACTGTTCATCTACAGTTCCTGAGAATTTACCCAAACGAGCTCCCGAATGTCTGTCGTTATATGTGTCATACGGTCCGTAGCCATACCATGAAAAAGTATCATTGCCAGACTTTACAGTCATAGTATAGCCTATACGGGGGAAGCTGATTATATTGCCAAATGGCTTCAGATCAGTATCTATCTGTACTTTTCCGGAAGAATCAACAATATATTTAGTGATATATTCCACATACGACTTATTTCCCGTTTTTTGTGCAATAAATGTTGTTGCCACACTGACTGTACCATTCTTTTCTTCAGTCAGCTTAAACGATTTCAATTTATGTTGCAAACTATCCAGTCCGGCTTCTACCCATTGACGAGAAATTTCATTCTCTGTTTTAGGACGGTAACCGCCATCATTATGGGTCGGAGCCCGCCACAGATTGATTCGAGGACCTCTCTCCAAAAATTCCTTACTACCTACGATCCAACTTTGAATGAGCCCCGTTTTCTTGTTGAACACAATATTTATACGATCATTATAAATACCTATTTCATTCGCTTTCTTCTGTACAGTCAGCTTTCCGCCATTTCCTGTGTTTCCTTCCACCGTAGGATTTACCTTTCCTTCTTGCAAGGTGAATTGCTCCCATGCGATTTCAAATCCCTTAGGTGCCCAAATAGTACCCTTCTTTAAATAAGCACTGATTTCGAGTATGACTTCCCCTTTCTGTCCGGAATCAGGATATCCGGTATCTATTTTCACTCTGGCAGAAGTGCCCGGAAAAGCCTCAATATCGGTCAATTCGCCATTTTTTATCAATTCACCGTTTAGCATTAATTTCCATGAAAAACGAAATGTGGAAAGCGGCAGATAATTATACTCGTTTCTGATGGTCAGTTCCCCGTTAGAATAATCAAAACGGATATGCTGATAGATTTTCTTACATTCATTAATAGCCGGCTTTATTTTCCGATCGGCAAAAACAAGCCCATTAGTGCCGTTAAGGGAAGAGAAATATTCTTTTCCTGTTACACTGTCTTTTCTAATTACACTCTGATCCACCCAATCCCAGATATAACCACCTATCAGACGTGGGTATTTTTTCACTGCATTCCAGTATTCCTGATGATTACCCAATGCATTACCCTTCGCGTGAGCATATTCGCACATCAATACCGGACGTGTTTCACCTTCTTGAGTAGCAAGCTTTATAATTCCTTCTACAGACGGATACATAGTACTGACAACATCTACAGCCGGAGGTTCGGGAGGATTCACTGCCGGACGGTTGGTCTTCATAAAATCAATGCCATAACCATATTGTCTTGAACCTCCATTGTGCATATAGGCCTCAAAATGTACAAGGCGGGTAGGATCGTAATCTTTAACCCATGAGGCCCGTGCAGCATTGTTTGCTCCGACACCCGATTCGTTCCCCAACGACCAGAAAATAATAGACGGGTGGTTCTTATCTCTTTTTACCATCCCGGCAACACGTTCCATTTGAGCAAAAAGCCACCACTCATTATTTGAAAGTTCAGCATCAGCTCCACAGGTTTCCACATTTGCTTCGTCCATGACATAAATGCCATATTCATCGCACAAATCATAAAATGCCGGATCTGCAGGATAATGGGAGGTCCTTACGGAATTAAAACCGAACTGCTTCATTAAAGTCACATCCTGTACCATTCTTTCATAAGGAACGGTTTTTCCTTCCCATGCGTCATGATCGTGCCTGTTTACTCCATAGATGTATTCGCGTTTTCCATTCACGCACAGTTCATGGTTGTTCTTGAATTCAACTTTGCGAAAACCGATACGGGAACTTCTTGCTTCTACTACGTTACCTTTATGATCCTTTAATGTCAGGACTATGATATACAAGTTAGGCGTTTCGGATGACCATAACAAAGGTGCCTTTACATTCGTTTCCAGATATTTTGCCAATGAAAAATTCTGTTGATACTTTTCGGTCGTAATCGTCTTGACCGGCATTGACATATCCACTCCGAGGGCAGGAGTACCCTCTTTGGTGTATAATCTGGCTTCAAGCATCCAGTCGGAAACATCTACCGTTTTCTTGCTGGATATGACAGGCCGTATACGCAGTTTTGCGTCTTTATAATCTTTGTCCAAATCTGTAATTACAGCAAAGTCCTGTATGAAAACATCAGGGCGTGATTCAATATAAACATCCCGGGTGATGCCATGAAAGCGCCAATGGTCCTGATCTTCAAGATACGAGCCATCACTCCATCTCAACACCTGGACAGCCAATTGGTTCTTTCCTTTTTTTAGAAAAGGAGTCATATCAAATACTGCAGGCAGAGTACCGCCATCTTCATTATAACCGACTTTTTTTCCGTTGACATACAAATAGAAAGCCCCTCTGACTCCGGCAAAATGAATCAATACATTCTGTCCCTCCCATGATGCAGGTACTTCAAACGTCTTCCGGTATAATGCTATATGATTATCTTTACGTGGCACAAACGGAGGATTGACAGGACGAAATTCATAACCTTGTCCACAATAAACCTGATCGCCATATCCTTTCATTTCCCAGGTAGACGGAACAGGTATATTGTCCCAGGAATCATCATTTGTCTCTACTTTCATAAAATCAGACGGAAGATTGTCCCAATCTGTAATAAACTTGAATTTCCATGTTCCATTCAATGACTGATACCGGGAGGACGAAGAGCGTTTTACTTGCAACGCTTCTGTTTCAGTAGGAAATGAAATAGATGTTGCACCGTATGGTTCCCTGTTAATACTGTTGATTAAAGGGTTTTCAAATTCACTTTGCCCGAATCCTATGGGTGGCGTAGCATAGCTATCACTGCCATCAAAAGGTATTTGTGAAATCCCTTTAGCAGCCAGACATAATAGAAATATGATTATTAGTTGTTTTTTCATTTTCATTCTATCACTTTCAATAATTATCATTCCGATATCCTTTATTTCTCTACTCCAAACTCAACCTCGTTTGCCCAATGCTCTTTCCAGTCCGGATGGAATGCTCTGGAGTTTTTCTTCGAAACACTTCGTCCGCGTGCTATTTCCATACAAGCAGCCCCGGCGCCATCATCATTGATTCGGGCAGAGAATTTAATTTTATCGCCTTTATCAATGGCTTTTTTCACATCCGGTATTTCGGACCATGGAATGGCACATTCATAATACAATGTATTACCTTCACGTGTGGTAATCAATTTTCCATCTTTTACAGCCCCGTCAAATGGAGATTTGGGTTGGCGAGGATAGAAGTGTTTTCGCGGCATACCCGGAACAAGCATTCTCCATATTTCAAAACCACCGCCATATTCGGGAGCAACAGTATTCAAGGCGTATTCATAATCTGTACATTTATAACCGATGTAACGCGGCATGGTGCCTTTCGTTTCAGCTTCCATACCATCTTCGCCGATTGGAATTACATTGAAAGCAATAAGTATATTATCCGTTGCTATCCCATTGGTGCCATCCGGTAATGTCGGTCTTTTACGGTAAGTGAAACGACGTACCTGTTCCGGCCATACCAAAGGAACCAAATCATCTTGAGAAACAACATTGCAAGTAACATCTTGAGGCAAAGAAGAATCTGCACCAATCAAATAATATCCTAATTTCCCGTATTTACCAATCCAGTTTCCGACAGTATCAAAATCACGGTTTACAAGTTTTGCTGAAGCACCGGTATTACCCGAGTTAACAACATTGTCTGATGAATCAAAAAAGATACCTGATAATTTTGTTGTGTACCACCAACCATAAGATGAACAACGTATGCGCACATTACCACATAAATCCAATGTCAGATAAGTACCATTCCATAGCTTGTCTATCTTGGTAGAAAGTAATTCTTTGCCACTTTCTTTGTCATAAACAGTAACAGATAGCCCATTCTGATTTATACTTGGGAAATAAAGAGAAGTGCGGACATATTTATCTTTTGGCAAATGAATATCCATACCCATCGACAGAGTAGTAGATGTATTTTCCATATAATTCATCATGCGCCCTTTTGCCGAAGGCAATTGCAATGCTTTTGGATCGGATTCTGCCGCAGGCTGTGTCACTATGGTAGAATGCATGGCATATATGGTCTGCATATAAGCTGTGTCAGGATAGAAATAATCATCATCATTGCGAGTCTCAAATCTCAATGTTCCCTTATTGGGAGTTTTGTCCGCAACTTTTGCTGCAAAATAAAAATAGTCATCATCGTAAGCCAGGTAGGTATGTGCCAATCCTTCCGCATTACTATCAAACTTTTGATATGGATACCATGCAGCTTCCGTCAAAGAAATGCTGGCCTTGGAAGAACCTTCTATCGTTTGTGAGATCATATTTTGCCAGTCATTCAGATTACCATCTATCTTCATTGTTTTTTTTGCAATGTAATTGACATGCATATTTTCCCAATGTACGGCGAATCCATCTTTTCCGGCATCGAAATGAACTTCAAGCGGATAGTTATTGTCTACACTGGCAGTCCCATTTGCCACTTTCACTCTGATTATTTTTGTCTCATTAGGCTTAAACGATACATTCTGCGGATAAGATATATCCAGATTACCAATAGAAACAGACAATACACCTTTCACCGGACGATTGAGGATATTGGTCAGTTGAAGTTCCATTTCCGGTTTGCTGGCAATGGGAGCTGTAAAGTCTTTCGCAATTATTTCTATAGGTTCATACCCCACGATGTCTGCCTTACTAATGGCAGAAACAAGTTTGTCAAAAGCTCCCTTCTCACCATTTACACGCATATAATATCCCTGATAATTAAGAGGGATTTCGTAGATTCCATTTTTAGGAGCAATGACATTTCCATAGAAATCATAAAGCAGGAAGGAGGGATTGGCTTTCAATATCATTTTCCCGTCAGTAATGGGATAGTAGGTATTCAGTTCATTTTCTATCTTTTTACGTTCAGCACTATTTGCAGGTAATGTTTTCAATTTATGATGCAAGTCGATTTTTTTTCTCGCTTCGCTTAGGCTACGCACATTTCTGAAAAGGATATTCTCTGCACCGAATGCTTCACCCAAATCTCCGGTAATCACAATTGTTCCGTCGTCTTTCTTATTTTCATACCCATCAAAGATCATTACCCAAGGCAACCCATTTTTAAAAAGAAGCCTGTCAAACTCTCTTTCTCCGATCATACTTTGTGCTGCTCCCACAGCAGCTGCCGCAGACCATGTATTGTGGAGTTTAGGCATTGTCTCCTTTCCTTTTTCGGTACGAACCTCCATACTACGCACTGACCGGTTCGGATCCCCGGAATACATATAACCTCCAAATATACCCATCGATCTGTCATATCCGGCGGAACGGTTGGCTGCAATAACAAGCCCCACACGGTCGTCGGTATTTCCTACCCAACTTTCGGTATCCCATATTTTCACACGCCCCTTGTTATCCTTACGCTTATTCCACTCGGGATATAATACCGGTGCCTCCATACCTTGATAGTGAATGGAGAGAAAATCAAAGATTGGCAACATATCCATTGTTCCATCAGCAAAAAACTTATCCAACGCATTCGAATTAGAGTCGCCTCCTCCCACAAGAACATCTATGTTTTTCTTCCGGGCTTCAAGCACCGCTTCAGCCATTTTCGTATATATCTCTTTATATCTTATCATATCAGCCTGCCAACCGGATATGGAAGTTCCTTCCCACGGTTCGTTCCACAAACAGACAGCCGTTACCGGTCCTTTGGGCCAGCCAAAATCAAGACATAATTCTTTTACGAATTTCTTAAAGTCTTCATCCAATTCGGGAAGCCATACCAAATCCTGCTTCGTATGAAGAAATTTTCCATTCTCATCCAAATGCGGCCTGGTAGTACCCAAAGGCATGGACTGTGCCATACGTCCCTCACCAAACATCAGCATAACAGTGATATTGTTATCCATGAAATCTTTCATCAATCTCTTCAACTCTTGTCGGAATCCTTGATAATCCGAACTATTAGTCGATACGAAAGGAATACCGTAGCGAATGGACTGAACACCTACTCTATTCAAAAAATCTACTCCCAAATAATCCAAAGATTGTTTGGGATATTGCATTTTCACTAATGACGGCTTCATGCTATAGACAAAACTTGTACCCAATCGACGCCCGTACTTTCCAAGATCAAACACAACGGCATATCCTCCAAAATCCTTAATATCGTCTACCGATACAGACGTATTGACATAGCCATTCGGCGAGATTGATAGGTGAACAGGAATCACTTTCTCATAATCAAGCTTAATCATCTGGGGCAACCAAATATCATTAGGGATTCCTTTCGTTCCATAGCGAAAGATATGTACTTTCGCATCTATATCTATTGATTGTGATGTGTTATTAATCAACTGAAACTTGAGCCGGATATCATCCTCCGGCCAAAAAACATTAGCAGGAGCAGACGATTCTATCAGATTTACATCGAAATCATAAAATCTTAGTCCATTTTTTACACCCATTATTTCTTCGTAGCCTACCCAGTCTTGGGGGTCTTTCATCTGTGCTGCCAATGTCGAGACAAGCATGAAAGACAAAGCCATTAGTACAAGTATCTTTTTCATAATATTATATTTGGATATCTATTTTTTTACATCAGTTATTTGGCGTATTCATCCATCATTCGCTGGACTTCTATACCTGCAAATATGACGGCAAACGATCCATGTGTATCATCATCGAAAAATGGACGGTTCATATAATAGTTTACATCTTCAGTACACATGGTTCCTATACAGATTTTATGTACCGTTCCATCGTCTTCGATCTCGGATGCCACTGCATCCCATCCTTTCAATGCAATTGGTATGAATTTTTTCTTATCCAGCCAGCCATACCTGATACCGCGTGCTATACCCATTGTAAATATGGCCGTACCCGAAACTTCCTTGGGAGAATCGCTACGATCGATTACATTATGCCAGAATCCGTCAGGACTCTGATATTTTATCAGAGAATAGACAAAAGTCTGATATTGCTTGAGTATTGCTTTGTATTTGGGATGACTCTTAGGCAATGCCATCAATACGTCAGACATAGCCCAAATAGCCCATCCATTGGCACGTGACCAATGAGGTAGTTTAATGCCGGGGCGTGATGTATAATTAGCATGCATATAAAGACGAGTGTCTTTGTTCCATACATGTTTCGTAAAATCTATAATCTGATTGGCTGCATCATCGAAGAATATCTTTCGCAACTCCGGTGAATTGCTATACAATCCAGCTTGTATCAAGAAAGGAATACCCATAAACATATCATCTACCCACACTGTATATTTTTCCGGTGTATCACGGGTATAATTGGTCATTCCTTCACTTCTGATTTGCCCGAAACGTGCATAGTTTGTCATTTTATCGATGTATGCCTGATAAATGTCTCTATTCTTAAAATCCTTATCTGTACGCAAACGGTATAGAATGGGAAGTGAGGGAGCTAATGTAAAATCAAGTAATGTGGAATTAATTACCATCGCATTGGCTGAATTATATGCCCGCAAATTGTTGACTTGATAGTCAACAAATGGCATGCCTTCCATTTGATAGTCGCAGAAGTCAGTTGCCCATTTGGTATATTTATCTGCTCCGGTCAGTTCACCAAGTTGCTGCATGGCCCAGGCAACACCTCCATTATGGTAATTCCATTGGTAAGTAGTTCCCCAAACTTCGGGATCTATCATCTCTCCGAGTACCTCTATTTTAGGAATTGTCCAAGTCACCGGACAATGAAGTCCTTTATACATATATCCAAACTTGAATTCCTGTTCCGGTTCATGCACTACGTCAATGCCACCCCGAAAAGGTCCGATAATGAGCCAGTTGGTAAGGTTGGATACTTGTTTATCAACATTATTCAAATTGGTTAAACCTATTTGAGGATAACTTCGGACAATGGATAAAACGGCATCATTATCACTTGGTGGTTGTAAGAACACACACCATTCTTTGCCGAAAGTGGCCGACTTTATTAACACATTGTTATTACCACTTTTCAACGGAAGCAAGAATGAAGAAGTCATCTGCATACTTCGTTCTCCGCGGTTTATCTTAATATCCCGCTTCCCTTTATTTTCATAAACCAGTTGTCCGTTACACCAGATTTTACAGGCATCGTTATGCTCTGTTTCTACACGTATGGTGGTATCTCGGGGAAACGATAGCTGTGTATAGGCATAGGCCACAGCTTCTTGTCCCAAACCGAAGGTACGCCCGAAATCCACAAAGTTTAACGTGTTGAAAGAAGTACTACGAGAAGCAAGTCCCAGCTTGTAAGCAAAGGGAGTTTCTCTAATCAATTTATCACCAATCTTCTTTACTTTTTCTACAGGTGATTCTTTGCTCTGTTGAGGAAAAGCAGTGCCTACCCCCAACAATGCAGATAATAACAAGCATATCCATTTCTTCTTTTTCATCGGATCATTTCAGATTATATAGATTTAGTTAACGCGCCCAACAGGACAATGATAACAATTGCAAATCTATCCCAAATCATCCGCAACCATGCAAACAAAAGGCTAAGAAAAGAGAGAAAAAGGTAAAACAAAACAGGAACAAAATATGAACAAAACAAGACAACCACCTATGTATAAGATGGTTGTAAGAAAAGAGAGTACTATTTTCTTTTATCTGAATCGAAGTTTTCTTCATATACAACCTTACCATCAAGATTGTAGACTTTCACATAATCTACAGCTCCGCATCCCTTAAATCTTAACGTAAGTTCATTGGCATATCCCAAAGGTTCATTATAATCCATACCTAACACTTCTTCTCCATCTACGTAGAAGGTAGTTTTCTTATTCACTACTTTAATAGTCATGACATGCCATTCGGAAGAGTTAAAATTAAACCGGCTTAAGTTGTACTCATCTCCCTTAATTGTATTTTCTCCACTGATGAATTTTATATAAGCATATCCGTTTTCATTCATAGCAAAGCCATGCATAGCTGTATCCGAATGTATATACATGATAATATCCGAGCAAGGAACAGCATTCTCCTGTTTTGAATTGCGAACGCGTGCCTCGTATATGAAATTATCTCCGTCTATCAACTTTTCTTTATAAAACACATAACTGACAAACATGTGGTTAGTATGCGCTTCTTGTGGGACATTTTCTATTGGTAAACTTACATATCCCGAATCATTGTAAGCCTGCTCCATCGGAAAAACTCGAAATATTTTCTTTCTTTCCTCACGGACGAAAACCGACCACCCCGTCTTGCGGCACTCCACCGGAATGGTCTTTATAATTCTATCTTTATACTTCAGATGACAGAATGCTTCACCTTCATATATATAGGTGGCATTTATCTTATCTATATTTTCATTTAGTTTTCTTTCGGATACATCCCCATTAGCTTCTTCATATACAACAGTGATATCTTCAAATAATGAAGCTGGTATATGATAGGAGAATGTGACTGTAAGCGGGCATATTCCTTTTACTTGTGAAGTGGTAAATTCTATTTTTGAAATCAGATATTCCACATACATATCCTTTAATTTATATGTATACAACATATATCCGACTATTGCCAATAATAGTATAGCAGTAAAATTTACATACCATTTATTTTTCTTATAGATACGATTCGATACCTCTTCCGGATCTTTTGTCACTTTATTCGACGTGTTATCCAGCTGGGAACTATTTACATTTTTTTCTGTGTCATCTGTATGCTCCTTTGTTTCTTCAACAACGTCTTCCGTCTGGATACTGATAGCCTCTTCTTTCTTCGTTTTCTTCATTACAAAGTCGGTATACCCCGAATAACCTAAGAAACGACATAAAGCATCTTTTGTCGCCAACTGTGGATTGCCTGTCTTCTGCTGAAAAAATCGTTTAAGTGTATTAGCATTTACATCGATCTTCGTTGTTTCGAAGATCATATTTTCCAGTGTTTTAAATTGATTTAAGTCCCAGGACTCCGAAGAACCCCACGACTCTAATAAAATATTATATTCTTTTATTATTTCCTTTATGTACCTTTTATCCTTATATTCGTCCATCATTTATATTAAAATTAAACACGAACTAATTATTTAGAAATAAAAATCCGCTGTGAAAATACAAATAAAATCTAGTAATTGTCAAGCATAAAGTGGTTTATTTGCGTTTTGTCTGGATTTTGTTCTCATTTTATTCTCTTTTTTATTTAACTTCACCAAGCATATCCAATACTTTTGCAGGAAAGAATTTATTTTGTACTAATTTCAAATACAATGAAAAAATACTTCTCTACATTATTAATCATACTACTTTCGAGCTTTACAACTGCTCCCCGTATAGTATGGTTAGATGAATTAGATCTCTCTAACGTCGATCAATCTGCAGGTAAAGCAATAGCCAATCAATCAATGTGGAAAACACCACTTTCTATTGCCGGAGAAAAATTTGACCGGGGTGTAGGTACACATGCCGCAAGCGTATTCCGCATAAAACTTGACGGCAAAACAATCTCCTTCAAGGCATCTGCAGGAATAGATGACTCGGCACCCGAACACGAATTAAAACAAGCCAGTGCTGAATTTATAATTTTAGGAGATGGTAAAATCATCTGGCGAAGTGGAATCATGCATGCAGGAGAAAAAGCAAAACAAATAGATATTTCTACTAAGGGTATAAAATCTCTAATCCTACATGTCGATCATGCAGGAGATGGAATAGCCGGAGATCGTACCAACTGGGTAAATGCCAGATTTGAAGTTAAAGGTGTCGATCCTGTTTCGGTAAAAAAAGAACGTGAACAGGAATACATCCTCACCCCTGCTGTTGCAAAACAACCTATGATTAATGCTCCTTATATATATGGTGCCCGCCCGGGAAATCCATTTCTGTTTACAGTACCTATTTCAGGAGAAAGGCCACTGAAAATAACTGCAACCAATTTACCCGAAGGATTATCCATCGACAGCAATACTGGCATTATTACAGGAAAAGCAATAAATCCGGGAACCTATACTGTTCATATCTCCGCTAAAAATCAATATGGAGAAACTAGTAAAGACTTGACTCTTGAAATTGGTGAAAAGATAAGTCTGACTCCTCCTATGGGCTGGAATAGCTGGAATGTTTTCGGAGCAGACATTGATGACAAGAAAATAAGAAGAATGGCCGACCGGATGGTAGAATTAGGACTCGTCAATTATGGATATGCTTATATAAATATTGATGATGGATGGCAAGGTGCACGTGGAGGAAAATACAATGCAATAATGCCGAACGATAAATTTCCGGATATGAAAGACCTTGTTGATTATGTGCATAGTAAAGGACTCAAAATAGGAATATATTCTTCTCCGTGGGTACAAACTTTTGCAGGGTACATTGGCAGCAGTGCTGATACACGTGATGGTAAAGTTATCAATTCAAGCCGCAGATATGGAGAATTTTCATTTGCCAAACAAGATGTAAAGCAGTGGGCAGAATGGGGATTCGATTATATTAAGTATGATTGGGTAACTAATGATATAGCCCATACAGCAGAACTATCATATCTTTTACGTCAATCGGGAAGAGATATTCTGTATAGCATCTCCAATGCTGCCCCATTTGAACTGGCAGAAGACTGGAGCAATTTAACAAATGCCTGGCGGACAACAGGAGATATTTATGATTCCTGGTGTAGTATGACTACCATAGGTTTCCTTCAGGATAAGTGGCAACCATTTGCCAAACCAGGCAGTTGGAATGACCCGGATATGCTCATTGTAGGAAAGGTTGGCTGGGGAAAAAATATACATCCTACACATTTATCTCCTGATGAACAATATACGCATATCACTTTATGGAGTATTCTGGCAGCGCCTTTACTGATAGGATGCGATCTGGAACAGATGGATGATTTTACAATGAATCTATTAAGTAACAGAGAAGCAATAGCCATCAACCAGGATATTGCCGGTATACAAGGTAGCAGAGTATATGCTGATAATAATAAAGAAATTGAAATATGGAGTAAACCGCTAAAAGATGGTTCCATAGCAGTCGGATTATTCAATCTATCCGATAATAAACAGAACATATCTATTTCCTGGGATCAACTGAATATTCAAGGTAAACAGAAAATACGTAATCTTTGGGAACAAAAAGACAAAGGCATTTACATCAATAAATATCAATCTGATGTACCTTCACACGGAGTACTTTTTATAAAAATAGCACCTGTAAAATGAAACGACTTGATATAATTTGCAGGTAAAGACAAACTAACAGATCTGAATTACACATTCGATACTTATCAACCGACTCTATTAACTATGGTTAATAGAGTCTGGTTATAACCTTTCTTATTCTGGACTTACCAATATTTATCTTGCTTTTACAAAACGTATATAAGCAATATGCAAGAGCTATAGATGCTACTCGCAGGAACTATATGTCCAACGTGCAGCGCATATATGTCCAATACGCAGGATATATATCCCCTGTAAACAGCATCTATATATCCTGCAAAGAGTATAATCACATCACTTGGATTCTATACTTATGAACAATCAAAGACCTATTGATTATTAGTATATTAACTATGATATAAACCAGTTATAAACTACTTATTAACAAATGAAGTTTTAAGCCATTAACGTAGCTTTTTGAACAAATCCCAAATTACAATACCGGTAGTTACAGAAACATTCAACGAGTGCTTCGTACCATATTGAGGAATCTCTATACAGCCATCTGAATGGTTAATAACCTCCTGCTGCACTCCCTTAACCTCATTTCCCATCACGATAGCATACTTCTTGGTTTTATCTAACTGAAGTTCATCCAACATGATACTTCCTTCTGCCTGCTCTACGGAATAAACGATATATCCCTCTTTTCGGAGGTTATCAACAGCTTCAACAGCGTTATTAACATACTTCCAGTCAACAGTGAACTCTGCTCCTAAAGCTGTCTTATGCATTTCAGGATGTGGAGGAGTGGCTGTTATACCACAGAGATAGATGCACTCAATGCGGAAAGCATCCGAAGTGCGGAACACAGAACCTATATTGTGCAAACTACGAATATCGTCCAGCACTACTACCAGAGGCAGTTTTTCAACCTGTTTGAACTCTTCGGCACTAATACGGTTCAGCTCTGTTATTTTCAGTTTACGCATACGTCTTTTCTTTTATTACGTTCTTGCTACAAAGGTAATTCTTTTCTGTTAACAGAGGTGTTGATAACGGTTTAAAACCTGTCAAAACTATCGGCAAAGATTTTGAAAAATAATTCTTGCATTATTCAAAAGAAGATATATGAGGTACTCGTTATGAACATTCCAAAAAATAAAATCAAAACTTTCCATGCAGACATAAACATATTTTTCAGCACTTATCTATCTGTTTATATCCATAAAGTTTTTAACTTTGCACTTTATCAACAGGGAGTTAATAGCAAACTGTCTATTGCCGGTACTCTCATTGATAATGAAGTGAATAGATAGGATATCTTCTTCTTTTTTCCCGTTCATAACGGACTCATAAAGCAGAAGCATGGACTAATAACTTATCCGGCAAGAAAAAACGGATTTATTTGCTAACACTATTAACAGGCTATCATTACTAACAAAGGATTTTTTTTAAAAGGAAAGAAATAAGAATATTATTATGAATGAACTCATAAAGACTATTAACGAGCTGAAGAAAGAAAAGAATGCAATCATTCTGGGGCATTACTACCAGAAGGGTGAGATACAGGACATCGCTGATTACGTCGGCGACAGTTTGGCATTGGCTCAATGGGCGGCCAAGACGGAAGCGGACATTATTGTGATGTGCGGTGTTCACTTTATGGGTGAAACGGCGAAAGTGCTTTGTCCGAACAAGAAAGTGCTGGTGCCTGACATGAATGCAGGTTGTTCGTTGGCGGACAGTTGTCCGGCAGATAAATTTGCGCAGTTTGTCAAAGAGCACCCCGGATACACGGTTATTTCGTACGTCAATACGACGGCTGCCGTGAAAGCGGTAACAGATGTAGTGGTGACTTCCACTAATGCAAAGCAGATTGTGGAAAGCTTCCCCAAAGATGAGAAAATAATCTTTGGCCCGGATCGGAATCTAGGGAATTATATTAACTCGGTTACGAACCGGAATATGTTGCTTTGGGACGGAGCCTGTCATGTGCACGAACAGTTCTCGGTTGAAAAGATTGTGGAACTGAAAGCACAGCATCCCGAAGCATTGGTGTTGGCACATCCCGAATGTAAGAGTACGGTCTTGAAACTGGCTGATGTAGTAGGTTCTACGGCCGCTTTATTGAAGTACGCCGTGAATCATCCTGAAAATACATATATTGTGGCTACCGAATCGGGTATCTTGCATGAGATGCAGAAGAAGTGTCCGCAGACTACGTTTATTCCTGCTCCGCCGAACGATAGTACGTGTGGATGTAACGAGTGTAGCTTCATGCGATTGAATACGCTGGAGAAGCTGTATGAGTGTCTGAAGAATGAGTCACCCGAAATCATAGTAGATCCGGAAGTGGCGAAGAAGGCTGTGAAGCCGATTCAACGGATGCTGGAGATTTCGGCTAAATTAGGATTGTAATTTGTTTTAAAACAGTTCTAGTAATTGGATTGAAAGTATTCGGTTAATAACTATATAGAGAATTGTTAATTGTATCAATATGGGTATAATAAAAATCGAGCATCTCATGTTAATTCTGAAATGCTCGATTTTTATATCTAATAAGATTCATTTATTTAGCCTCTTCCGAAGTCTGCAACATCTGAAATAACTTATCCAGCTTCGGAGCCATGATAATCTCCGTACGGCGGTTTTTGCTTCTGCCTTCTGCTGTTTCATTATCGGCAACAGGCATATATTCACCACGGCCGCTGGGTTGTATCTGCAGAGGATTCACATGATAGTTCTTAATCAGGATACGAACAACAGAAGTAGCACGAATCACACTCAAATCCCAGTTGTCTTTAAACTGCACCGTGTTGATCGGTTTGTTGTCGGTATGTCCCTCGATAAATACATCAATGTCTGTCTGCTTGTTCAACACTTCGGCTAGTTTGCCAAGAGCTTCTTCACCGCGCTTATCCAGGCGGGCACTTCCTGATTCGAACAGTAATTTATCCGACATGGCTACATACACTTTCCCATCTTTCTCACGAATGGTCAGTTCGTCGGTGCTAAAGCCCAGCAATGCATCTTTCACGCTGCTCAATAGTTTCTGCACTTTATCATTTTGAGCATTAATCATATCCTGCAGCTCGTTGATAGTGCGTTCTCTTTCGCTAAGCTCATTTTTCTTCTGGCTTAACAGGGCGTTCAGTTTTTCCTGTTCAGTCATGTTCACATTCAACATACTTTGATACTGACGGATACTGTTTCCCATTTGAGTTGTATCACGCAACAGGCTCTTGATTTGTGCTGACATCTGGTCGCCTGTGTTACGGCAGTCGGTCAATAGTCTTTGTAAACTATCTTTGCTTGTGGTAGCTGCCATTTCTGCGAGCATAAACTTCTTTTTCGTTACACATGAAGTACATAATAGTAACGTCAGTAGAGTAAATAATGTAACTTTCTTCATTGCGTTTTATTTTTCTGCAAAGTAATAATTTTCTTTGGAAGTAATCAATATTTCTTTTATGAAACTCTGTATCATATAGTTAAGAAATACACAAAACTCGAATCGACTGTTGATGGATTCAATGATGTCAGAGTAATAAATTGGACGAAACGATAGTCAGAATAATCAGCGTTGCAGAAACTCGCAAAGTTTCTCTACAGCTAATGCCCGGTGACTGATTTTATTTTTAATATCGTTTCCCAGTTCTGCGAAAGTTTTATCATAACCATTCGGTCTGAATACAGGATCGTAACCGAATCCGGAATCACCCCGTTTTTCTTTGATTATTTCGCCTTTTATCACTCCTTCGAAGAGATACTCCTTTCCATCCAGAATGAGAGAAATGGCAGTGCGGAATTGTGCTCTGCGATTCTCTTTTCCTTCCAGCTCGTGAAGCAGTTTGAGCATATTGGCTTGTGCGTCGTGTCCTTCTCCTCCTGCATAGCGGGCGGAATAGACACCGGGAGCTCCGTTCAGCGCTTCTACTTCCAGGCCGGTGTCGTCGGCAAAACAATCCAGGTGATAATTGTTATAGATAAAAGAAGATTTCAACAGGGCATTGCCCTCCAGTGTATCGGCTGTTTCGGGAATGTCGGTCTGGCAACCGATATCATTGAGACTTAGCAATTCTACTTTGTCTCCCAGTATAGCAGCAACTTCTTCCAGTTTATGAGCATTATTGGTAGCAAATACAAGTTTGCGTTTCATCATTTTATTTTTTGTTTTAACAGAGTTGTTCAATACTTATCAACCGGTTATTTTACTTTGAGTTTATCAAATCCTTCACCATACACACCGATTACGGAGCTTTGCGAAATGAATGCGTTCGGATCAATACGTTTTACCAAACGGAAGATTTCGAGTGACTGACGCTTTTTGGCAAGCACTACCAGCACCTTCACGTTGTTTTTACTGTACCATCCCGTACCGTCGAGTATGGTTACTCCGCGGTTGGTATCTCTAATAATATGGTCGGCTATTTCGTCATATTTCTTGGAGAAGATGAAAAATTGAACCGATTGACGGGCACTGTTGATAATCCAGTCGAGTACGACACCGATAATGAACAGGGTGACGAAGCCGAAGATAACCCGGCGCCAATCATGGAATATAAAATAACAGGAACCGATAATGAATACATCACAGATCATAATCATTCGTCCGAGTGATACATCTCTGTATTTATTAACAACAGCAGCGATAATATCTGTTCCACCCGTACTTCCGTTGTAGTTGAAAGTGATGCCCAAACCTACACCACACATGGCCGCACCGATAATACAAGCCATGAAGTCTTGTCCTGCACCGAGCAGCAACGGTTTGCCGTCAGGCGTCATATCCGGAGCTACAACGTAGTTATTTACTATTAACTGAAAAAGCCAAAGCAAAAAGGTCAACACAAAAATAGCATAGGTAGTCTTTATGCTGAATCGCGGGCCCAATATCCGGATGGCAAATGTCATCAGCACTGCATTTATGATGAAGTATGACCATTGGATTGGAAATCCTGTTGCATAATATATAATAGCCCCGATACCGGTAGTTCCTCCGGTAGTTATCTGATAAGGTAACAGGAATGCAGCCCATCCCAAAGAATAGCTTATCAATCCGAGAGTGATGTAGATATAATCTTTCACTTCTCTCATTACTTCCGCTTTTGTTAGTTTATGCATAGGATTTATAATTATGTTAGGCACGGATTACGCGGATAACACGGTTTAGAATTTAGAGTCAATCAGAACCGTGTATCCGTGCCTAATTTGTTTTTAAACAACAACGTTTACAATCTTTTTCGGAACGACTATGACTTTCTTCGGAGTCTTGCCATCCATCCACTTCTGTGAACGTTCATCGGCTAATACTGCCGCCTGGATAGCGTCCGAAGCTTCATCTGCTGCAAATTCCATATTGAAACGTGCCTTTCCGTTGAAAGAGATGGTATAGTTGATGGTATCTTCTTTCAGATATTCTTCGTTGTATGCAGGCCATTGGGCGTCACATACGGAAGTTTCGTGTCCCAGTACATCCCACAACTCTTCGCTAACATGCGGAGCGAAAGGTGCAAGAGTGATAATGAGCTGTTCCAGAATCTCTTTTTTGCTGCATTTCAGGTTGAAGAGTTCGTTTACACAAATCATGAATGCGCTGATAGATGTATTGTAAGAGAACTGTTCAATATCACCTGTCACCTTCTTAATCAATTTATGAAGGCTCTTCAATTCTTCTTTCGTTGCAGGTTCGTCCGTTACCAGATATTCGTCTGTACGGCTGTAGAACAGCGACCAGAATTTGCGGATAAAACGGTGTACACCGTCAATTCCGTTGGTATCCCACGGTTTGGATTGTTCTACCGGGCCGAGGAACATTTCGTACATACGAAGTGTATCTGCACCGTATTTTTCAACAATCATATCCGGATTGACAACATTGAACATGGATTTACTCATCTTTTCAACTGCCCATCCGCAAACGTATTTTCCGTCTTCGAGGATAAACTCGGCCGTTTTGTATTCAGGACGCCATGCCTTGAATGCTTCCAGATCCAAAATATCATTAGATACGATATTTACGTCTACGTGAATAGGAGTAACTTCGTACTGATCTTTCAGGTTCAGCGAAACGAAAGTATTGGTGTCTTTGATACGATATACAAAGTTACTGCGACCTTGAATCATTCCCTGGTTTACTAACTTCTGGAATGGTTCTTCCATGATAGATACACCTACATCGTGCAGGAATTTATTCCAGAAACGAGAGTAGATCAAGTGTCCGGTAGCATGTTCGGTACCACCTACATAAAGGTCTACATTCTTCCAGTACTGATCGATTTTCGGATCAACCAATGCTTTATGATTACGTGGGTCCATGTAACGGAGATAATATGCCGAAGAACCGGCGAATCCCGGCATGGTGTTCAGTTCCAGCGGGAAGACGGTTACATTGTCAATCTTCTCATTTTCTACTACACATTTGTTTACTGTGTCCCAAGCCCATTTGGTAGCGTGTCCCAATGGAGGTTCACCTGTTTCGGTAGGCAGGAATTTAGCTACTTCCGGAAGTTCCAGTGGCAGACAGCTTTCGTCGATCATGTAAGGCATTCCGTCTTTGTAGTAAACAGGGAACGGTTCGCCCCAGTAACGCTGGCGGGAGAAGATAGCGTCGCGCAGACGGTAGTTCACTTTCACACGGCCCAGATTATGTTCTTTTACATATTTCTTGGTTGTTTCTATTGCTTCTTTGATCGTCAGTCCGTTCAGCGAAAGATCGCAATAAGGAGTGACATCAGGACGCGGAGAGTTGCAAACGATCCCTTCTTTGGCATCGAAACTTTCTTCGCTTACATCACAACCTTCTACCAACGGACGGATTTCCAGCCCGAAATGTTTGGCGAATGCATAGTCGCGGCTATCATGAGCAGGTACAGCCATAATAGCACCTGTTCCGTATCCGGCCAATACGTAATCGCTGATCCAGACGGGCACTGCTTCACCTGTGAACGGGTTGATGGCATATGAGCCGCTGAATACACCGGTAACACTGCGGTCGGCGATACGTTCGCGTTCCGTACGTTTTTTGGTACGGTCGAGGTAAGCATCTACTTCTGCTTTTTGTTCAGGAGTCGTTAATTGTGCTACCAGTTCGCTTTCCGGAGCCAATACCATGAAGGTGACACCGAACATGGTATCTGCGCGAGTGGTGAAAATGGTGAATTCGAGATCACTGTCTTTTACTTTGAATTGCACTTCAGCACCTTCCGAGCGTCCAATCCAGTTTCTTTGAGTTTCTTTCAGAGAATCTGTCCAGTCGATTGTATCTAATCCGTCGAGCAGGCGTTGTGCGTAAGCAGATACACGCAGACACCATTGACGCATTTTCTTTTGTATAACGGGGTAACCACCACGTTCGCTCACTCCGTCCACTACTTCGTCGTTCGCCAATACAGTTCCTAATTCAGCACACCAGTTTACCATGGTTTCACCCAGATAAGCGATACGATAGTTCATCAGGATTTCCTGCTGTTCTTTTTCGCTTTTGGCATTCCACTCTTCGGCAGTAAAGCTGATTTCTTCACTGCAAGCAGCGTTTAATCCTTCGTTTCCGTAGATTGCAAAAGCCTTTTCCAATTCTTCGATAGGACGGGCTTCCTGTTCATCGTTGCAATAGTAGCTATTGAACATTTTTTGGAAGGCCCATTGTGTCCAGTGATAATATTCCGGGTCGCAAGTACGGATTTCACGGTTCCAGTCGAAAGAGAACCCTATCTTATCCAACTGCTCGCGGTAACGGTCGATATTTTTGACGGTAGTGATTGCAGGATGCTGTCCGGTTTGGATGGCATACTGTTCTGCAGGCAGACCGTATGCGTCATATCCCATCGGATTGAGTACATTGAAGCCTTGCAGTCGTTTGTAACGGGCATAAATATCGGAAGCAATATATCCCAGCGGGTGTCCTACGTGTAGGCCGGCTCCTGATGGATAAGGGAACATGTTTAGTACATAAAATTTTTGCTTCGAATCCTCTTCCGTAACTTGGTAGGTTTTCTCTTCCACCCACCTTTTCTGCCACTTCTTTTCAATTTCTCTGAAATTGTACTCCATAGTGATAAAGTTTTTATTTATAGTGATTTATACTGTTATTTCTAATTCGAGGCACAAATTTACGTGTTTATTTTCAGATAACCACGCTTTCCCTATTGACTTTCTTATTTTTATTTCGTATATTTGGGGAAATTAAAAATAGAAAACGAATGATGAAAGATATAAATATTGTGACATAAGTTCAATAGGTGGATGTGCGAAATGCATAACATAGGATAACGAATGGGCAAGAAACTGTGAAGGTTCTTGCCCATTTTTGTTGCAATAATTCTATTTCAGGTATTAAAAGCGTCAAAAAAGAGTTTATAATAAACTTGGATACCATTTATAATAAACCCCTTCGTTATTTATTAAAAACTTGAATAGAGTTTATTCGATTTCGAGGTTTTCGTGTAAAGAAGAAAGAATGACTGCAATGAATAACCGTCATCTTCTTTTCTTATTTGATAAATAATTGATACAATAGAACTAGCGAATGCGTTGATTATATTATTTTACAATATGTCGTTGTTTTGCCCGATAATCGATTCTCCAACGTAAAAAGCTTCAGATTGAACAGAAACCATTGTTGAGTCAAAAAAAATGTAGAAATCGTCTGTCATATCATATAATTCTGTAATTTTGTTGTGCAAGTCCCATAAAACAGCACTTCTAAGTTAATCTTTTAATACTAAAAAATACATATAAGTATGAAAATGAATTTCCATTGTTTTGCGAATCTTGTTCCGGTAATGATTTTCGCGCTTTTCTCGAATAGCGGACTGATAAACGCAACTGAAGTCGGAAAACGTACTCACGCATTGGAAGCGTCGGCCTGGAACGAATCCAAATGGATTTCAGCAGTAGACGCTCCTGTAGTGAAAGGACATAACAACGGTCGCGCAGCCGATGGTGCCAGTTGGTTCGTGTCCACCGTGAAAAATGAACAGAAAGTCATCTCTGCCAAGTGGATGACCGCCGGACTGGGAGTTTACGAGTTGTATGTGAATGGGAAACCCGTAGGCGGAGAATTCCTGAAACCGGGCTTCACACACTATGCCAAGACCAAACGTTCTTTCACCTATGATATCACAGACGTCATCCGTACCAAGCCAAACGCCGACAACATGCTCTCCGTACAGGTGACACCGGGATGGTGGGCTGACAAAATCATAACCCCCGGAGGATATGACGGCATGATAGGCAAAAAGTGTGCCTTCCGCGGTGTATTGGAACTGACTTTTTCTGACGGAACTAAGAAGTGCTACGGTACCGACCTCGAAAACTGGAAAGCCGGAATTGCCGGTCCGGTGAAACATGCCGGCATCTTTGACGGAGAAGAGTATGATGCACGCGAACCGATGGGCTACGAATGTGTGGACAAACTCTCCACACCCGAAGAGAATACCGAATTTTCTGGTGACATTCTGCCTTCGGACGGAGCGGAGGTCTATCTGCGCACCGATCTCGCCCTCGCTCCTGTCAGAGCATACATTTGGAAGAAGATAGAAAGAGCGAAAGAAAACGAGTTCGGTAAAGTGATTATCGCCCGTGAGTTCGCATCGGGCACGGAGATGACCATAAGTCCGGGAGAGACATTAGTGGTGGATTTCGGGCAAAACTGTGCCGGCATACCCTCTTTCGTATTCAAAGCCGCCGAGGGAACAGTGCTGACTTGCTTTCCCGCAGAGTTGCTCAATGACGGCAACGGTGCCAGGATTCGTGGCATGGACGGTCCGGAAGGAAGCTGCCACCGCGAAAACCTGCGTATTCCCCACACCGGCATCCGCCTGAACTACACCTTTGCTGCCGGAGATAATTATGTGGCCTACTATCCTCACTGCACCTTTTTCGGCTACCGCTACGTCTCCATAACTGCCACCGGAAATGTCGCCATCAAGTCGTTGAAATCCATTCCCGTCACTTCCATCACAAAGGAACTGGAGACCGGCACTATCACCACAGGCAACGACCTTGTGAACAAGCTCATCTCCAACACTTATTGGGGACAGCTATCCAACTACCTGTCCATACCCACCGACTGTCCGCAGCGCGACGAGCGTCTGGGCTGGACAGCAGATACACAAGTGTTTGCAGAAACCGGTACGTTCTTTGCTAACACCATGAAGTTCTTTCACAAGTGGATGCGTGACATGCGCGACACCCAGAACAGTTTGGGCGGATTCCCCGGAGTGGCTCCCTTAGCACAATACGGTGATGAGAAAATGCGTTTGGGATGGGCCGATGCCGGAATCATTGTGCCTTGGACGGTGTGGAAACAATTCGGAGATACGCAAATCATTGAGGAGAACTGGAATGCCATGGACCTGTTTATGAACCACATCAACGACACCAAGTATAACCACGAGACGCTCTGCAGCGAGAATGGCAACTACCAATGGGCTGACTGGTTGAGCTACGAACCGCTGGAAAGCTGTAGCGGACTGGCTTTCTCTCCCCAAGGTCCGCTTCCTGATGCCATTAGCTACTGGAACTATCTAAGTGCTTCCTACTGGGTGATAGATGCTTTCATGATGCGCGACATGGCTACCGCTACCGGTCGCAATTCCACCAAATACCAGCAAATGGGCGACTTGGCAAAAGCATACATCAAAGAGAACTTCCTCAACGAAGACGGCACTTTCAAAACCGCCATCCTCAACACCATGCAAACTCCTGCTCTGTTCGCCCTGAAAAACCAGCTTGTGGAAGGCGAAGCCAAAGCGAAGATGATAGACCGCCTGCGCGAAAACTTCGCACAACACGACCTTTGCTTGCAGACCGGATTCCTGGGCACATCTATCCTTATGGCCACCCTCACGGAGAATGGCATGGAAGACATTGCCTATGAACTACTCTTCCAACGTAAGAACCCAAGTTGGCTGTATTCTGTGGACAATGGAGCTACCACTATTTGGGAAAGGTGGAACAGCTATATGATAGATAAGGGAATGGGACCACGTGGTATGAACAGCTTCAATCATTATGCCTACGGATGCGTATGTGAATGGATTTGGGAAACTGTTGCCGGCATTGCAGCCGATCCTGCCACCCCAGGCTTCAAGCATATCATTATGAAACCCATTCCAGACAAGCGATTGGGACACGTAACTGCCGAATACCGTTCCGCCGCCGGACTCATCAAGAGCGCCTGGAAATACGAGGGTGACACTTGGATTTGGGAATTCACCATTCCTAAGGGTGTTACCGCTACCGTAACCCTTCCCGGAGAGATGAAGTCAAAAGACTATGGAAGTGGAACTTACAAGGTGACCAAATAGTTTTTCATGTAGGAATTTGATAGTAAGGAGGTGTATCGAAACTCTCTTTTAACGTGATTGAGGGTCATAATGAATAATAAAACGCAGATTAACGCAAATTATCGCAGAAATAATTTTATAAGTCATTGATTAATATATCAATATAATTGAAATAATCTGCGATAATTTGCGTTAATCTGCGTTTTGACACACTTTCAATTCTTTATTTAAAGGTTTTGACATACCTTCTTTTCTCTTGTTTTGGCAAAATGTATGTCATGTATTTACTATTTAAAAAGGGAGATATCTGGAAAACAAATTGTACAAGAATGGGGAACTGTAAAGGTTATCGTACTATATTTACGATATACGGTTTATATCTTTTCTTTCTCTTCTTTTTCTATCATCTCATCGTAATATACTATGCGTGCGGCACATTCCCGAATAGTCACTTCGCGCAGCACCTCTGTTCGTGCCAGCATATACTCGTATTGCTCTTTGCTAACGGTGAATAGCCGGTTGTATCGCGCTTCGATATATGCCCTGCATAATTTATCAAACGCTTTATAATCTTCGAAAGTATTGGTTGGAAACACATTTGCGAATTCTCGTGAACGGCTTCTGGCCATCGCCCCTAGCACTTTTAACTCATGAGATTTAGGGCGAATGCCGCTGTACACAAGCGTAAATGTTTTGTAGAAGCGTTCGCAGGCTTGATGTAACAAGAAAGAACCTAATTTATAGTCTCTATCTTCATAGGCTAGTTTGCCATGTCTTAAGAATCCTTCTGCTAAGGGAAAGCATTCTTCATATTCTTCTTCCGCATATTGCTTAATCTCCCGATACGGCAACTTCTCCGGTTTGCCAATCTGAAACGTACCGTCGTCATACAACAGAATGCCGTCTTTTATAATCTCATAGAAGAAATAATGCTTCCTTCTTATAGCTCGATTAATGGTCGTCGGGGTTTCTACAATAATACTAGGAGGTGCCGGATGCCGTTTCCTTTCCATTCGTGTATCATATTTGGGGACGATAACCTCGCGCGCATGTCTTTCTGCTTTAGTAGCATCTCCCGTATCACATATCACCAGAATATCCAAATCACTTTGGTAGTAAGTACCTCCTCCGCACCCGTCGTATGTTACATCCCAGATGACATATTTTCCCCGCGCATAACTTCCATACAGGATAATCATACGCACGTTCGAAAGATTCGACAATATCAGTTCTTGCAGCACCGCCAACTCTTCTTGCGTGCGTTTGGGCAAACGTTTTATTGATTTTTTCATATTGTTAGCCTATCTGTTTTTTGCATGATGCGCTTGTAATGCGAGTTCCTTTTTTGTATTAAACCTCTTCGCATATCGGCATATCCATTCCTTTGTATACAACTACGATTTTATGAAGCTGTGTTGTGCCGACTGCTCTCTTCACCGTATCGGTGTCAGCATAGCGATTGGCTTGAGCAATAGCTTCCAGTCGCAGTTCTTCTATGCGGCTTTCGGGGTCTTTATACTTGGCATATTTCAGTTCCACAATGTAACTGTGCTTCATGTCGGAATAGATATCCAGTAGCGGACAAAGGAAAATATCGACATAACCTGCCTGTGTGTCCTGTTCAGAGATGGGGCGGTAGAAACGGTTTTGTGCTGTCATGGCAAGTGTGAAGCCATGGACAAAAAATTCGCCTTTCTGCTTGTCGCGCTGGGAAGTGTAGCGTTTCAGACAGTCGGCAATATAGCCGAAGTAAGCTTTCCAAGAGCCATCGTAGGCAAGGGCACTGGCAAGTTCGTTTTTCTCGTAACTGCTGAAATTGAGCTCGGCTTCGTTGTAGGTACTTAGCAGATAGGTGTAGATTTGTTCGCGGACTACCTGATTGGGGATGGTGAGTTTGGTTTTTCCTTTATACGTGCCGCTAATGGTGAGCATACCGAAATAGTAGAGTAGACTCACAAAGTTGTCAGGGTTGGTGATATTGATGGCAGGAAAACCTTTTTTCAGTTCTCCGGTGACGTAGCCTTCGCTCACCAATGTTTGTATGATGGAGGCATCGTGTGCAAACTCTTTGTCCTTCCGGATGAGCATACGTAATTTTTCGTAGTCGATACGGATATTGTCTTCTACCATATCCCGGGGGGCTTTGCCTCGTTGAATATAATTCTTGACGAAGTAGAGTACCATGTTGGAGTTGTACATAGTGGTTTCACCGTAACATTCTTCTGCAAAGCAGTAGTTGTCATACCAGGGTTTCATTATTTCTATCAGTTCGTCTACACTGTGATTGAATGGACTGGTGGTGGAATAATAGGTAAGCATTTGGCGGACTTCTTCTTCTGTGAAACCTATCATCTCGTTAAATTCCGGTGTGAGCGAGTAGTTGGTTCCGATGTTGAAACCGCTTGTGAGGTCGTCCATTGTCACGGGACTTACGCCGGTAATGAAACAGCGTTCAATACTGGAATAGGTTCCGGCTTTAATTTTATTGAAGAAGGCACGCAGATAATCTTCGCCATGCGTTTCGTCCGTATAACGGTGCAGGCTTTCTATATCAGAGAGAATGGCGTTGGTGAAATGATCGTATTCGTCAATAAAGAGGTAAATACGTTGGTTGGTCTTATTACATTCTGTGAACAGGTATTCAAATTGTTCGACAGCCCCTTCTTTTTTGTTGAGTTCTTCTTTGATGCCTTTGGGGAGATAGTCGGCGTAAATATCGCAGAAGTAGTCGAACATTGTTTGGCAATGCGCGTCCAGTCCCTTGCGATAGTTGTGCAGTTCGCCTACTATTCCGGAGAAGTTGAGGTATAGTACCAGATAGCTGTTCCGGTCGCGCGTAGGATGCTTTCCGATGTAAAGGTCGCCAAACAGCGCTTCGAATTTATCCTTGGCAAGTATATCATAATAGTGCTGCAACATATTTACTGTGAGACTTTTGCCGAAACGGCGCGGGCGAATAAAGAAGAAAAACTTGTCCGCCTCTTCTATCATGGGTATAAACCGGGTTTTGTCTACATAATAACAGTCGTCGCGGCGGATTACTGCAAAGTTCATCATGCCATAGGGGATACGTTTTCTGTCCGGTGCTGTATATTTTTCCATAACTTATTCCTTATTTTAGGAGCTTTCTTTGAACATAAACAAAGGTACGGGCTTTTTGTTACTTCTCCAAACAAACATTCCATAACTTCTCGCTATCTTTGCACTCTATTAAAAAACATCACCATCACTATGGAATTGAAGCATGGATATTACCATCTGATTGCGATACTTGTAGTTGCTATCTGGGGACTGACCTTTATATCAACCAAAGTACTGATTAATCACGGACTGACCCCTCAAGAGATATTCTTTTATCGTTTTCTCATTGCTTATCTGGGCATTTGGGTGATTTCTCCCAAACGTCTGTTTGCGGGTAATTGGAAAGACGAACTTTGGTTGATGGCAGGAGGTCTTTTCGGTGGCTCACTCTATTTCTTTACCGAGAATACAGCTTTGGGAATCACGCAAGCATCTAATGTAGCTTTCATCATTTGCACAGCTCCTTTGCTTACCACCATTCTTTCCCTTCTCTTTTATAAGAGTGAAAAAGCCACCAAAGGTTTGGTTTATGGTTCCATATTAGCTTTAATCGGAGTGGGACTGGTGGTCTTCAACGGTAGTTTTGTACTTAAATTATCTCCGGTAGGGGATTTGCTTACTTTACTTGCTGCCCTGTCGTGGGCATTTTATAGTTTGGTGATAAAGAAAATGACGGGGCGTTACCCCACTGTATTTATCACTCGCAAGATATTCTTTTATGGAGTATTGACCATACTTCCCGCCTTTCTTCTTCATCCGCTACAACCGGATCTTGACATACTTTTAAAACCGATTGTATTATCCAATCTTTTGTTTCTGGCTGTTCTGGCTTCCTTGATATGTTATGTCCTCTGGAATGTGGTCTTAAAACAGTTGGGAACTGTTAGAGCTTCCAATTATATCTATCTCAATCCGTTGGTGACAATGGTGGCATCCGTAATCATTCTTCACGAACAAATCACGTGGATTACATTATTGGGAGCAGGTTGCATTATATTTGGAGTCTATCAGGCAGAAAGAAAGGCTCGGTAAAATAAAGAGGATTTGACTGCAATTTATGGGGAAGTGAAACGTACGGACATAAAAAAAGGAGCAACGCCTTGCTCCAACCTTTGTTAACCTTAAATCTAATACTATGAAAAACACATTGCAAAGATACGGACTATTGGGAAATTAGCAAATTATCCAAGAAAAATAGTATGTTTTATAACACGTTTTAATATTTTTCTCCTACTTGTTAAGAAATAAACCCTCTTTTTTTGATGGTATGCAACACTAATTGTGAAAATTGAATTGGAGAATGCCATTGATTCTCTGCCGAAAAACCGTTATCTTTGCAAAGATATTGCAATTGTTTACCCTAAATAAAAAAGAAAAGGAGAGAACCGTGAACGAAGAAGAAATCGTCCTCACCCCGATGATGAAACAGTTTCTGGATTTGAAGGCAAAACATCCGGATGCAGTGATGCTGTTTCGTTGCGGTGACTTTTATGAAACATATTCTACGGATGCCATCGTTGCATCGGAAATATTAGGAATCACATTGACGAAACGTGCTAACGGAAAAGGAAAGACTGTTGAGATGGCGGGATTCCCACATCACGCTCTCGATACTTATCTTCCGAAATTGGTTCGCGCCGGAAAGCGTGTCGCTATCTGTGACCAGTTGGAAGATCCGAAAATGACGAAAAAATTGGTGAAACGTGGCATTACCGAACTGGTGACTCCCGGTGTTTCTATCAATGATAATGTCTTGAATTATAAAGAAAATAACTTCCTGGCTGCCGTTCATTTCGGGAAAGCTTCCTGTGGGGTTGCCTTTCTTGATATTTCTACCGGTGAATTCCTAACTGCAGAAGGACCTTTTGATTATATTGATAAACTGTTGAACAACTTCGCCCCGAAGGAAATTCTTTTTGAACGTGGCAAACGCCTGATGTTTGAGGGGAATTTCGGCAGCAAGTTCTTTACCTTCGAGCTTGATGACTGGGTATTTACGGAGACTACTGCCCGTGAGAAGTTGCTGAAGCATTTTGAGACGAAGAACCTGAAAGGTTTCGGCGTGGAACACTTGAAGAATGGTATCATTGCTTCCGGCGCTATCCTGCAATACCTCACGATGACGCAGCATACACAGATTGGACATATCACTTCTTTGGCCCGTATTGAGGAAGACAAATACGTTCGTCTGGATAAGTTTACGGTGCGCAGCCTTGAGTTGATTGGCAATATGAATGATGGCGGAAGCAGTTTGCTGAATGTCATCGACCGGACAATCAGCCCGATGGGAGCACGTTTGCTGAAGCGCTGGATGGTCTTTCCTTTGAAGGATAAGAAGCCGATTGACGAACGGTTGAATGTGGTAGAGTATTTCTTCCGTCAACCGGACTTTAAGGAACTGATTGAAGAGCAGCTGCATCTGATAGGCGATTTGGAGCGTATCATTTCCAAAGTTGCTGTAGGGCGTGTATCACCTCGTGAGGTGGTTCAGTTGAAGGTGGCTTTGCAGGCTATCGAGCCGATAAAGTTGGCATGTATCCAGGCCGATAACGCAAGTCTGAACTGGATAGGGGAGCAGTTGAACCTTTGTGTCACTATTCGCGACCGGATTGCCAAAGAGATTAAGAATGACCCGCCGTTGGCTGTTAATAAGGGGGGAGTGATTCAAGACGGGGTGAATGCGGATTTGGACGAACTACGCCGGATTTCGTATTCAGGAAAGGATTATCTGCTTCAGATACAGCAGCGCGAAAGCGAACGGACGGGTATTCCGAGTTTGAAAGTGGCTTACAATAATGTGTTCGGTTATTATATTGAAGTCCGTAATGTACATAAGGATAAAGTTCCGCCCGAATGGATTCGTAAACAGACGTTGGTCAACGCAGAGCGTTATATCACGCAGGAATTGAAAGAATATGAAGAGAAGATTTTAGGGGCGGAAGATAAGATTCTGGTGCTGGAAACGCAGCTATATACGGATTTGGTACAGGCATTGACGGAGTTTATTCCCCAGATACAGATTAATGCGAATCAGATTGCCCGCCTGGATTGTCTGTTGTCATTCGCCAATGTGGCTCGTGAGAATCGTTATATCCGTCCGATTATTGAAGATAATGATGTATTGGATATCCGCCAGGGGCGTCACCCGGTGATTGAGAAACAGCTTCCTATCGGTGAGAAGTATATTGCCAATGATGTGATGCTGGACAATACTACGCAGCAGATTATTATTATTACAGGTCCGAACATGGCCGGTAAGTCTGCGCTTTTACGTCAGACGGCATTAATTACGTTATTGGCTCAAATCGGTTCGTTTGTTCCTGCGGAGAGTGCGCACATCGGTTTGGTAGACAAGATATTCACTCGTGTAGGAGCGAGTGATAATATATCGGTCGGAGAATCAACATTCATGGTAGAGATGAATGAAGCGGCAGATATTCTAAACAATGTTTCTTCCCGAAGTCTGGTGTTGTTTGATGAGTTGGGTCGTGGTACGTCTACTTATGACGGTATTTCCATTGCTTGGGCAATCGTAGAGCATATCCATGAGCATCCGAAAGCTAAAGCACGTACCTTATTTGCTACGCATTATCATGAGTTGAATGAGATGGAGAAATCCTTCAAACGTATCAAGAATTATAATGTATCGGTGAAAGAAGTTGATAATAAGGTAATCTTCCTTCGTAAGCTGGAGCGGGGTGGTAGTGAGCACTCTTTCGGTATTCACGTGGCAAAGATGGCCGGTATGCCGAAAAGTATTGTGAAACGTGCCAATGAGATACTGAAGCAGCTTGAATCTGACAATCGCCAACAAGGAATTTCCGGTAAACCGTTGACGGAAGTGAGCGAGAACCGTGGAGGGATGCAGTTAAGTTTCTTCCAACTGGATGATCCGATTCTCTGCCAGATTCGTGATGAGATTCTGAATTTGGATGTGAATAATCTCACTCCGATTGAAGCATTGAATAAGCTGAATGATATCAAGAAGATAGTCAGGGGGAAATAATTATTTCCCCTTAATTTAAAATCTGTAATATGAAGCAATGGGGGAGAATGCTAATCCTTGTTTGTGCTTTATTTTAGTAACTCTTCTACTTTCCTGTAAAACAATGAAAGATGGTGCCCGTCTATAAATCCATGATGAATGGTCATAGCGATAGGCATTACTAATTTGCCTTCTTTGGTGATTGCTTTTCCTGTCCGCTCCCCAAGTTTCTATATCTATGATATGTTTCATTTCTTTTCTACTTTCTTCCGATCATAGAAGAACATGAAATAAACGCCTATGATGATAAATGGAACGCTTAACCATTGGCCCATATTGAACATCATGTGGTCTTCAAATGCTTCTTGGTTCTCTTTCAGGAACTCGATGAAGAAGCGGAAGACAAAGATGTAAGTCAAACAAAGTCCGAAGAAGAAGCCGCGGTGCAGTTTCTTACTGTAATTCTTGTACAGATAAATCATGATGAAGAATAGGATAAGATAGGCGATAGCCTCGTAAAGTTGTCCCGGATGACGGGGCTGCATATCTACACGCTCGAATATAAACGCCCAGGGTACATCAGTCGGCTTGCCGATGATTTCGGAGTTCATCAGGTTGGCAAGGCGGATGAAACAGGCTGTGATTGGAGTGGCTACGGCAATCATATCCAATACATCCATATAATGGAGCTTTGTCTTGCGGCAATACAGCCAAAGTGCGACTATCAATCCTAGTGTGCCACCATGGCTGGCCAATCCCTCGTATCCGGTAAACTTCCAGTTTCCATCCGGCATAAACTTGATGGGAAGAATCATTTCCCAGAAATGTGACAGATAGTATCCCGGATCATAGAATAAACAGTGTCCCAGACGGGCGCCGATCAGAATACCAAAGAAACAGTAAAAGAAAAGCGGATCAAACTTCTTTTCTTCTATCTTTTTATCCCGGAACTGGTAGTGAACAATAACATAAGCAAAGAATATTCCTACTGCCCACAATAATCCGTAATAACGGATAGAAATACCGAACAGGTTGAATAGTTCGGGATTCGGGTTCCAGTTGATGTTGAGAAGTGAATACATAGGCTTGGTAGTATTATTTATTTAATAGGTTTCATTCTTTCTCTAGTGGCTATTCTTTGAATTTTTCTGCAACCATCCGGTAGGTCGGTATGTCAATCCCTTGTTCTTCGGCTGCTGCAATCATATCGAAAAGCAGTCCCTGTATCTCGGATTCGTGTCCGCGTGCCAGATCTTTCTGCATGGAAGCAGTGCTTTCGGGATCCAGTTTATCGATGATTTTCAGATTGTAAGTGACAGGGTCTTCCGGAAATTCCACACTTAGCTTCTTTCCTAAAGCAGCGCTCTCTGTAGTGAGTCCGATGAATGTATTCCGTATCTTTCCCGGTTTTTGAACTTCACCCATCGGAACATCGTAGTATGCCCCTGTTAAAGCCATTGCAGAAATAAACGACCATTTGATAAATGTATCCCGGTTGATATCCGGTGAAAGGTCTACTTTGATACCTGCTTCCTGCAAATCCTGTTGGATGGCTTCCAGTAATCCGGTTTTAACGATAGTGCCACGATGAGCGCCATACACTAACCGGAATATTTTCCCCATCTGGGTGATTTCTCCTGTGCCGGATACAAAACCCACAATATAGATGCAACCATCCAGAACGGTAACTCCCGGAACAAGTTTCTGTATCCGCGGTCCTGTTCCATACACATTCAGTATGGGGATGACAACCGTGTCTTTGTGAGCGGCTCTTTGAATGAGTTCTACAATAGAATCGACCGAGTAACCTTTTACGCATACAAATATCACATCCGCTTTTCCATTGAATTCTTCAGCGGTAGTTGCCGTAATCCGGAGCGTATGTTCGCCTTTTAAATCCGACTTCAGTTTTAAACCATCCGTTTGTATTGCTTGCAAATGAGCACCACGGGCAATACAGGTTACATCTTTGCCTGCCAGCGACAAAAATCCTGCGATACTGCCGCCTACACCTCCAGTTCCTGCGATGAGATACTTCATGTTATTAGCGAATTAATAATTAATGAGTCGTTGGTGATTATTGATAATCACACATTGAAACGGAAATGCATGATGTCTCCGTCCTGCACTATATATTCTTTTCCTTCCACACCCAGCTTTCCGGCTTCTTTCACAGCTGCTTCCGATCCGTATTGAATATAGTCCTCGTATTTGATAACTTCGGCACGGATAAAACCTTTTTCAAAGTCAGTATGGATAACACCAGCACATTGAGGAGCTTTCCATCCCTTTTCGTAAGTCCAGGCGCGTACTTCCTGCACGCCGGCTGTGAAATAGGTTTCAAGATTCAATAGTTTATAAGCTGATTTGATAAGGCGTGCTACACCTGATTCTTCCAAGCCTACTTCGGCAAGGAACATCTGGCGGTCTTCGTACGTTTCCAGTTCGGCAATGTCCGCTTCTGTCTTGGCTGCAACAATCAGGATTTGAGCATCCTCGTCTTTTACAGCTTCACGCACCATATCTACGTATTTGTTGCCACCCACTGCGCTTGCTTCATCAACGTTGCAAACGTACATCACCGGTTTGCTGGTCAATAAGAACAGTTCGTGAGCAATCTTTTGTTCGTCTTTCGTTTCGAAAGTCACTGTACGTGCAGATTTACCCTGTTCCAGAGCATTTTTGTATTGGACAAGTACATCATAAGCTAACTTTGCAGCTTTGTCTCCACCTGTCTGCGCCTGTTTCTGTACTTTCTGGATACGGCTTTCAATCGTTTCCAAGTCCTTCAATTGAAGTTCGTAGTCGATGATTTCTTTGTCACGGACGGGGTTTACGCTACCGTCTACATGTGTCACGTTGTCGTCATCGAAACAACGGAGCACGTGGATGATTGCATCTGTTTCACGGATATTGGCTAGGAACTTGTTTCCCAGTCCTTCACCTTTGCTTGCGCCTTTCACCAGTCCGGCGATATCTACGATTTCTACAGTTGTAGGAACAATTCGTTGGGGATGTACCAATTCAGCCAGTGCGTTCAGACGTTCGTCAGGAACGGTAATTACACCTACATTCGGTTCAATTGTACAGAAAGGGAAGTTTGCCGCTTGTGCCTTTGCGTTCGACAAACAGTTGAAAAGAGTCGACTTACCCACGTTCGGTAGTCCGACAATACCACATTGCAATGCCATTTATCTATTTCGTTTTATTTAGTTATCGATAATCTGACTGCAAAGATAGGTATTTTGATAGAGTTTTAGTATTTTGCCTGGTATTTCTTATAAAAAATCAAGAACAAAGTGAATCCGATCAAGGCAAACGGTACACCTGTCAGGGCAGGATAACGGTATCCGCCACTAACAGCCAGTCCGCCTACATAGGCACCGATGGCGTTTCCGAGATTGAACGCAACCTGTACGCAGGCTGCTCCCAACATTTCTCCTCCTTTTGCTACACGGATAATCAATATCTGTTCCGGACTGGATACAGCAAACAGTCCAGCCGTACAAAGGCACATTAACAGGGCAGCTGCCCATTTGTATGGAGAAAGGAAGAAAATAAGCAATAACATCATGCAGATGAGTGCTTGTGCGGCAGTTCCCACCTTTCCGGGAGTGTAACGGTCGGAGAGACGGCCACTAATCAGGTTTCCCATCACCATACCGAAACCGGCAAGGATCATTAAAGGCGTAATGCTTTCTGTGGAGAAGCCGGACACATGGGTAAGCAGCGGATTGATGTAGCTATACCAACAGAATACACCGCCGTTTCCTAAGGCTGTAGCACCGAGAATCAACCACGGAGCCGGAGTTTTAAGAAAACGGAACTGCCCTTTAAAGCCGGTGTCCTGCAAACCTTCTACATGGGGAACCCATCGCCAGATATAGTACATGATAACAATTCCCCAAATGCCGACTAAGAGGAAGGTGGCACGCCAGGAAAGCATGGTACTTAAAGAAGTTCCCAGAGGTACACCGAATAGGTTGGCAATGGTCATTCCCGCAATCATGATGGAGACGGCTTCCGAGCCTTTACCTTTATCGGCCAGTTTCTCGGCAACAATAGAGCCTACTCCGAAGTATGCGCCATGAGGTAAGCCGGAGATGAAACGGGCAACGAGTAGCACCCAGTAATTGGGAGCCATAGCCGCACAGATGTTACCTATCATAATCAAGGTAACTAATACCAACAGAATATGTTTTAATGGATATTTGCGGGCCAATGTCAGTACAGGGGCACCGACACAGACTCCTAATGCATAAGCAGATATGAAATGCCCTGCGGTAGGAATACTAATACCTAAATCTTTTGCCACATCGGGCAAAATTCCCATCATCACAAATTCGGCAATACCCAATCCCAGTGTACCGAACGCCAATGCAATAAGACTCTTCTTCATACCAAACTTTACCTAATACCTGTTGCTTTTTACCTTTTTACCTGCCGCTTTTTTTATTTCGGCTGCAAAGGTAAAACAAAATCTTTCAAGGTGAGTTCAGACCGGACGATTTTGATTTAAATCAATTTATACAATGCTAGTGTGTAGCAAGATGATTGCCGGGAGGTTGGAAGATGGATAAAGCGACTATTTCGTTTGCTTTAGAATCCATTCCGCGATATCTTTTAAAACTTCCGGGCTGATGGTTTCCTCCAGTTGCCCGTATTCTGCCAGTGTTCCTTTTTCGCAAGTCTGAAACAGATGGTTTAAGTAGGGATAGGCTTTGATAGTTACATTTGTATTTCCATTTCCAGTGATTTTTTCTTGGATGGCGGTCAGGTTCATGGCGGCATCCATTTGAATGTCTTTTTCTCCGTTTAGTGCCAGAACCGGACATTTTAGTTCCTTCAAGTCTTCGGCCGGATCATATCGCATAAAATGCAGATACCACGGAGAAGTCATCGAACTGATTTGTGCAGATATCTGCTGGATGGTATTTAAATCTTTCAATTGTTCGGGAGACATTGTTTGGGTAATGTCTGCATATAATTCTTTCTGTAACTCTTCGGGAGTCTTATCCGTTTGTTGCAGTATGGCGTACCTGTTTCGTATAGACGGTTTCATCCCCTGCCAGACTGCATCCGGCATTCCCTGGGAGTTAGATATTAACTCTACCTGCTTCAACATCAGACTGTCACCTTTCACACCGGCCCCTGCCAATGAAACGACAAATGCGATCGACGGATCTTTTTTTGCAACGATGAATGCAATGATTCCGCCCGCACTATGTCCGATGATACCGATTTTCTTCGCATTAATTTCTTTTCTGCTGCGCAGATAATTGATAGCAGCCTCCGTATCTCTGGCAAAATCCTCATTGGTAGCTGTTGCGTGATTACCTTGTGAAGCGGCAGTTCCCCTATCATCACATCTAAGTACGGCAATTCCGTTCCGGGTCAGATAATCGGCGATGACGAGGAAAGGTTTGTGTCCCATGATTTCTTCATCCCGGTTCTGTGCACCGCTCCCTGTCACCATAACCACTGCCGGAAACTTAGTTCCCTTTTGGGGAAGAGCCAATGTTCCGGCAAGGTTGATGTCATCCTGCTCATTCTTCACAATGACCTCTTCGCTTTTGTAAGGGAAAGGCGGTTGAGGCTCCTGCGGGCGCTTGGGGCGACCGGCTTCTCCCTTTTCCAAATTCAATGGAATAGGCATTCCCTGTGTAAACGTCCCACTGATTGTTTGATTACTATCCAATTTTCCTTTGTAAGAGGCATGGATAATGGGTATCTGGATCGTCAATATAGAATCATTGAAAGAAGTAGTCTGCGTCTTTATGCCGTTAGCTCCCTGGTCGGGGCTGTCCAATGTCGTCACATAAGTTCCCTGTTCTGTTTGACTGATATGGAATACAATAGTCAATGAACCGGTGGGAATGGAAAGTTTTCCATGCCAGGTTCCCGAAATATCCTGGGCAGAAACAGGGGATGAAAAGAACACTCCGGCTACTACTAGTCCGGTAATGAGGGTAACGATGCGGGCGGCTTTAATTATTTTCATAAGAGGAAAAATTAGATTTGATCTTATTGCAAATATAAGATATAACAAAGGTAACAATTTTCCTCATTATAAAAATAAGACATTACCCAATCTTGTCAGAATCTGGTAATATCTTATTCAGAAACATCTTAATCTATTCCGATGTCGTGTAATATTTATAATATACCTATTGAATTATTCTAAACTATATAACAATCGCCTTCTGTCCGTGCTGGATGGCTTCAGATATTTTTGGCAGATCTCCTCCCAACCCGATTTATTGTCATAGAAAGAAGCACGGTGCAATATCCAACAACTTGTTTGCAACTCTTTTTCCCAATCCCTGCTTTGCTGGTATGGAAACTCACTTTGTGGCTTGCCGATAAAAGAAGCCATATACTTCAATGCTTTCGCGATGCAACGCCCGTCTTTGGAAGTGCTGTTGTAGACATCTATACCTAATGTATGGCCGATTGCACACATATCCATTATAAGAGCCAGATTGTAGTTTGTGTAACTAAGTCCGTTGGTGCGCTCCAGTTCTCTAAGTTGCCTGCCGTCGGGTTCGATTTGTGGGAACAATCGTAACTTTGCAAACTCACTGATTGTCTTCCGTGCCAGGACGGAATCTCCGGTGAAGAGCGCATACACCGTTTGTTGCACGTCGAAAGATACCCCATGATTATTTTCAGATGTCCGTGCCTCGTCGGCTACAGGACTGGTGCGAATCCATTCCAGATAATCGGTAAACCAATCTTTCAGACCGGAACGGTCTGCTGTTGTAAAGGCGGTGGAAGTATTCATCATCTCTACTGCATCCAGTAAATTGATAAACGAATAAACATCAATCATGCCGAACCCTCTGCCCTTGTTCCCATTATGACCCGGAATCATTTGTGCATAATTCATGTTGGGATTCATGCGAGTTTCAGGGTTCAGAAACCAGATGCGGGTGAGTTCAGCAGCTTTGGCTGCATATTTCTCATTGCCGGAGAAATAGTAGGCGATTCCTAAAGTCGATATATCATTAATTGTCTTTCCGATGTTCGTACAGTCACTCGTTGCATTAGGGTTGCGTACTCCGTCTTTGCGGATATAAGGCAGACCGTCGGGTTTCGTCGGATCGGGCCACCAGTAAGGTCCCATACTAATGTAGTCGTGTTTGTCCCCGCTACCCGCAACCATCGTTTTATCCATCACGGAGACAGGTTTACTTTTCAGGGCTTTGTCCGCCTCATTCATCAATTTAGTGATGGCAGATGCATATTCTTTTGACTCCATACGGGCTTTTACCTTAGCCAGTTTCTCTCCGTCGTATATTCTGGTAGATGGAATTTGAGCAGTTACCCTTCCTGCTCCGGTGAATAGGAAGAGAATGACCATCCATAATTTAGTAGATTTCTTCATGGTTTTATCCGTTAGTTTAAACAATTAAATATTCCGTTTTCTTACCGACATGATTTAATATTAAAACAGTTTACCCGTTTTTTCTAATTTGTTTTTACGCATCAACGCTTCTATGAAATAATAGTCGGCATAGACAATAGGTACGTCCACTTCCGTATTAGTCGGTTTGGTACCCGTGCTGTGCAATAACAGGAAACCGTTGTCTTTCTTTAGCGTAGCGCGATAATGCTTCGTCAGGTTCTCTATGATCTTATCTGCATTGCTCCTGTAGCGTTCCCCCTTTTCAGGATCATACAGGCTAAGTTCATAAAGTGCCGAAGCGATGACCGTAGCCGCTGAAACATCACGCGGCTCGTCGGGTATACCGGGCGCATCGAAATCCCAGTAAGGAATAAGATCCTCCGGCATATTGGGATGAGTAAAGAGGTACTTCTCTATGTTTTGTGCCTGCTCCAAAAACTCCGGTAACTGGGTTTCGCGATAACACATCGTATATCCGTAGAGCGCCCATGCCTGTCCGCGTGACCAGGCAGATTCATCGGCAAAGCCCTGATGAGTATTCTTTTTTAATACCTGCCCTGTAATTGTATCATAATCTATCACATGATAACTGCTGAAATCAGGCCGGAAATGATGCTTCATCGTAGTTCTTGCATGATCGACCGCTATCCGGTAAAACGTAGAGTCTTTGCTCTCCTTAGTAGCCCAGAACAGCAGTTCAAGGTTCATCATATTATCAATAATCACCGGACATAGCCATTTGGCCGTACTATGATCCCACGACCGGATAATCCCTGCCGCCGGTTTGAAGCGTGTAGCGAGCGTGCGTGCTGATTGCAGCAATACCTCCTTGTAGTGTTCATCTTGCGTCAGACGGTATCCGTTGCCAAAGCTGCAATAGACTTTAAAACCCATGTCGTGAGTACTTCCGTTCATCTTTTCTTTTTCTAATATATCAGTATGTTGCTGGGCTTTCTTTTTCCAGAAATTGTTTTGGGTATATTCGTAAAGGAACCAAAGTTCTCCCGGAAAGAATCCGCTTGTCCAGTCTTTGGACGGCACCAAGTTCAGTGTCCCGTCCGGTTCCGAATTGCGGGGGTTGGTCAATTCTCCCCAACCGTTCTTTTCCCGTTTTGCGCGGCTTTCGGGTGACTCATTGACGATGGCATAATCTATCTCATCAAAAGCAAACCGGAGTTGTTGCTGTGCAAACTCCATGTTATCTTCAATGAGGTTGGTTGCCGGTTGGGGAGTGCAGCCGGCGAAACCTGCTCCCAGTGCCAGAATCGCTATTTGTTCTTTCAGTCTCATATCTTTTATTAATGGTTTAAGTAATAGGTATTTCCTTTTTGGGTGGCAAATCTGATGCGGTTCTTACTTTCCCGGATAGTTTTCACTTTCTTTCCTTTGGCGTCTTTGATTGTAAAATTGGCAATATCCTTGTATTGAATGACGCATTCGCCACCCGCTCTGGATAAGACATCCATTTGAGTCATGAGTCCCTGTTTCCAGAAAACGGAAACTACAAAGTTTCCCCGGGCTACCAAACCTTCATAACTTCCGTCTCTCCATGCAGCCGGCAGGGCGGGGAGAGGGTTGATATACCCTTCATGACTTTGAATCAACATTTCTGCTACTCCGGCAGTCCCTCCCAGGTTTCCGTCAATCTGGAAAGGCGGGTGCATATTCCACAGGTTTTCGAGGATGTATTTCTTCAATAACAGCTGGTATCGTTGGTATGCCATATCCCCGTCTTTTACCCGTGCCCATAAGTTTAAACGATGGGCGACACCCCATCCTGTCGATTTATCTCCCCGGTTGTTTAAAGTTACGGTAGCCGCCTTCAACCATTCGGGAGTCTCCGCATTAATCAGCGTACCCGGATAGAGTGCGCATAAATGCGAAATATGGCGATGGCGCGGATCTCCGATGTCACTATACTTTTTTTCTTCACGATATTCCTTTATCTGCCCCGATTCTCCAATTTGGATGGCATCCAGTTTGCCAATCTGCTCTTTTATCGTCCGGAGGAAAGGCGACTCCTCTTTCAGGATATCCGCTGCTTTCAATACATCATGAAAACTCTCCCAAATCATTCCCTGATCGAATGCACAACCTTTCGTCTGGTAAGTCGTACCGTTATGATATTGTTCAGGCGAAGAAGACGGATCAGCCAGCAAATATCCTTCCTCTGTCGGTTTCAGAGTTTTCGAAAGAAATTTGGCCATACCCAGCATGGCGGGATAAGAGTGTTTCTTCAGTATATCCTCATCCCTGGTGAAATCATAATAATCCCAGAATAATTTGGTGGTGAATCCTCCCGTTCCAGGTCCCGAATGTCCGCCGGGGCTATCTATTGAGAAAGCGTTTGCCCCTGTTCCGATGGTCCATCCGTTTTCTTCGGGGATGGCCGATAAGGCGTCAGGGTTATTCTTTTTGATATAACCTGTCGCTTTCTCGTTGGCCGATTGACGGAAAGCCTCATTGTATTCCACATAAGGAATAAATACTTCCGCCAGATTCGTGTTAAAGGCAGCCCAGTAATTCATTTGTATATTGATGTTATGCCAGTAGCCTCCGGACCAGGGCGCATATTCATACTGGCTCCATGCTCCCTGAAGGTGGGGTGGTAACGAACCCTTTCTCGACGAAGCGATTAATAAATAACGTCCGTACTGGAACAATAATTCATCCATATATAAACTTTCTTTTCCTCTCTGATAGTCGTGCAACAGGCTGTCAGTCGGTATACCGAGAGTCTCATCACAAAGACGCAAGTCCACCCGGCTGAAGAGAGACTGATAATCGGCTATATGCTCTTTGCACAATGCCTCATATCCTTTGTCGGCCGCTTTTTGTATGCATTGGCTGACAGCACGGTGCGGATGCTCGTTTCCGGTAAACTTGTTTTCCGGAGATGCTGTGAATACCGAACTTTTCAGTTGATAAGCAGTTTGTGCATTAATCAGTAACACTACGCTGTCAGCCTGTTGTATGCGGATGGTTCCGTTGTTTCCCGATTCGTCGTTCATCGCTTTTAGCTGTCCCCCACTGGGAATTACTTTAATCTGCGCTTCATACGGCAGCCGGAAAAACTGTATATCTCCGGTCAGGGTAATCAAGTCATTCTGTGCTGATACCTTGCCTGTACGTCCGGTTCCTTCGTCGTTATATTCGTGCAGGTAAGGAAGCACGGGACGAAGAGTGAACGAAATCTTTCCGGGTTGGTCCGCTTTGAGCTTTACGACGATTACATTGCTTGGGTAGTTGGCGAAATATTCCCTTGTATAGTTCACACCCTCGTATTGGTAGTTTACCGTAGAGATGGCATCGTTGAGGCGCAGTGAACGTTTGTAGTTCAATGGCTGGTCATGGTGAATACCCTCTATATATATTTCCGCAAAGTTGCCGATGCCCCCTTTCTTGTACGGTCCTTTGACGCCGAATGTTTTTTCTGTCAACTGAATACGCTCCGTATCCGTGCGTCCGAATATGCAAGCCCCCATATATCCGTTCCCTATGGGTAAAGACCATCTCTCCCAATATTTGTCATAAGGGAATCCGCGACTCTTTACAATGTTTTCAGCTCCTTCATTAGGTGCAGGCTGACTGTACCACAACGAATATTCTTTCTGTTGTGCTGATGCCGACGGCAGAATAAACAGACACATAATAAGTAAGAGGAATAGTCTGGTTTTCATATATCTTATTTTTTAATTTGAGGTAATTTGATTTCTGTAATGCCCACTCTGTCACTGCCTAACACGATACGCAGGTCGCTGGCAGTAGTTCCTTTAAAAGGAAAGTTCAACAGCTTATGATACTCTTTCACTGTGCCGGAGTACACCGTCAGGAACTGTCCGCCACCACTGGAAAGCTGTATTTCAAAATCGGTTTCCAGTCCGTTATCGCGATGAAAGGCAATGGAAATGCCATCCACTTTCGCTTCGTTCTGTAAGGCAAAGGTGATGTAATCCCCTTTGTTTCCCTCCCAGAAAGTGGTAAGGTCGTTATCCACCACGTTATTCACCGTTTCCTGATTCGTACTTGCACTTATCGGAGCTTCGTTTTCCTTGCTTTGCGGAGTAGAGTCGTTTATGCAGTCAACCACCGTTAACGTGCCGTTCAGACGAATATCCGTAGAAGAAGCCCCTACCATCAGTGTGAAATCACCGGGCTCTACTACCCAATGCATATCCGCGTTCAGCAATTCCAATGCCTTCCGGTCAATGGGAAAAGAAACTTCCTTTGTTTCGCCCGGCTTCAGATGGATTCGTTCAAATCCGGCCAGGTTCTTCTCGTACGTAGTGACGCTGCTCAACACATCGCGCACATAGAGCTGTACTACTTCATCTCCTGCCCGTTTGCCTGTATTCGTCACTTTGCAGGTGACATACGTCTTTTGATTAGGAGTGATAACTGCCGGAGTTATTTTCAGGTCGGAATATTCGAAAGAGGTATAACTCAAGCCATATCCGAAAGCATACAATGCACCGTTGGCACGTGACATATTGCCATCCATTCCCGGATTCTTCCCCCCATCAATTTGAGAAGACGGTTTGCACGGGAAATTGAAAGGAATTTGTCCCACTGTTTTCGGGAAAGTGACAGTTAGTTTACCGCCCGGATTATAATCTCCGAAAAGCACGTCGGCTACCGCTTTTCCACCTTTCGCTCCCGGATACCACGCTTCGAGAATGGCGGGAACAAACTTGTCAGCCCAGTTAATAGACAAAGGTCTTCCGTTGATAAGCACCAGTACGACAGGTTTGCCCGTAGCCACTACTGCTTTCAACAGGTCAAGTTGCCTCCCCGGCAGATCGAGACTACTGCGGGATTTGTTCTCTCCGCACGTACGCTGTCCGCCTCCCAATACAACTACCGCTACATCCGCCTCTTTTGCCTGACTGACAGCTTTGTCTATTTCCTTTTGCTCTTCTTCCGTCAGCGGAAAATCAATCAATTCCGATTCCGGCCAGTTCGCATCTACCAGTTCGCATCCTTTGCTATAAAGCACTTCCGCTTTCCCGTCCGTCTTCTCTTGAATACCTTTCAGTACGGAAGTCACCTCTACCGCCAACGGCCCATAATGTCCCAATGCATAAGAACATTCATCCGCATTCGGTCCGCAAACCGCTATCTTCTTGATACCTGAAATATCCAGCGGCAACACGTCTTGATCGTTTTTCAGCAGTACGATCGATTCCCGGGAAGCCTGCAGGGCGACTTCCTCGTTTTCTGCTTTCTCCACTTTTTCATCCGCCCCTTTCAAATCTGTCTGATACGGATGATCGAACAGTCCGACTAAAAACTTGACACGCAGAATATCCCGTACCCGGTCATTGATGACCTCCTCACTCAATCCTCCCTCTTTCACTAATTCCCTCAACGGCAATACATAAGAATCGGGAGAGCGGAACGTGCAACGGACATTTAATCCGGCTTCTACGCTTTGCCTTACCGCCTCTTTCATATCCTTGGCAGTATTATGTTTGGTATAAAGATACTCCACAGCATCACTGTCGGAAACAACATACCCACGAAATCCCATCTCTCCGCGCAGGCGGGTAGTCAGCCAGTAATAGCTGCTTTGGATAGGAAACCCGTCATAATCATTGTAAGAACTCATCACTCCCAGCAATCCCGCTTCACGGATCACCCGCTTGAAAGGATAAACATGAACCATCTCAACCTCGCGCGGAGACATCTGCGGATCGACGCGGGACATACCTTCACGCCCGCCTTTGTTGTTACTGTAAGCGATGAAATGCTTTCCCGTGGCAGCCACCTGATAATCCTGCTGCATCCCCCGTACCATTTCAATGCCCAGTTCAGCTACCAGATAAGGAGACTCCCCGTACACTTCTTCATAACGTCCCCACCGCTGGTCGCGCCCCACATCGAGTATGGGCGCGTAAACATTGGTATACCCCAGCATACGGGCTTCCCGTCCGGTGATGACACCGACCTGGCGGATGAGTTCCCGATTCCAGGTATGTCCTAATCCGAGTTGAGTAGGAAAGTTCGTTGCTTTGTAACTTTCTACCCCACGAATCCCTTCGTTGGTGAAATCGGTAGGAATACCCAACCGGGTTTCTTCTATAAAGAACCGCTGCACCTCATTCAACGCCCACGCATGACGGGAAGCAGGCCAGACATATTCATTGTCCGATGGAGGAAGTCCCCATTGTTGAAATCCGTTCAGGTGCTCGTCAATGGCTCCGATACCATCTTTCCACAACTGGTTCTTCCATTCGGGAGTGGGCAGATCATCCTTTAATACCCTCTTATATCCATACAGAGTGACCATCTGACAGGTCTTTTCTTCCAGCGTCATCTGCTTGAGCAAATCCTCGATGCGTGCATCGACAGGTGCTGAAGGATCTTCATAGATGTCCTTCACCCCGTTCTTGTTAAAGTCTATCCATCCCTTTTTATACATCTCGGTACGGACAGGTTTATATATGGCAGGTGTTTTAACTGTTTTCTGTGCAGCAAGAAATCCGCAACTTCCTGACAAAAGGACTGTAATTAATAGCTGTTTCATGGTTTTTCTGTTGGGGGTATAATGTTTCTCAAAACGGGGAGATAAGACTATTCTGCTGCGTTACTCCAATAAGAGTTTTGTTTCAGAAGTAAGTTCACTCCCAATTCTTTCATCGGAATAGGCAGGAACTGATGCCTTTCTTCCGTATTGGCTGCATATTCTTTAGCTGCTTTATAATACCCGCTGGTAGTCCACCGTTTGTCGTTCGTGGCTTCAGTCAGTTTGTTATGAGCGGCATCATAATAGATTCCCCAGCGGATAAGGTCGTACTTGCGCAGACTCTCGAAACAGAGTTCGCGGGCTCTTTCATCGCGCACTTCCTGTTGGAATTCCGCGTATGACAGGTTCTCCACTTTATCGATTCCGGCACGTTCGCGTACCTCATTGATTGCATCGTAGGCCAGGTCAGTAGGAGCTTTACCGGCTTCGTTCTCGGCTTCGGCCAGCATGAGCAGCACATCGGCATAACGCAGCACCGGATAGTTGATCTGGTCGTTGTTCTTCTCTTTAGGGGAAGTAGTGGTCCATTCCCTGCGGTATTTGCCGCAACGGCGTGTCACGATTTCCGTATCTTTCCAGTATACCGCGGCGTCGCTGGCGTCGAGCTTGTAAGTAGCCATTGATAAGTCGCGACGTAAGTCACCGGGGTTTTTCTCGAACAAATCCCATAAGATCAGTGAACCGCAATAGAACCCGTAGGCATATCCCTTACCGGTGGAAGAGGTGTTTTCCTGCCAGTTTCCGATAGTGTTTCCTATGCGTGAGTAGGTAAACTTGCCGTCTACGCGGGTACCGATGAATTCCACTTCCCACATACTTTCATTGTATTCCGTATCATACTTGTCGGAAGCGATGTTTTTCCAGATCGCATAGATGTCTCCCTGATACAGTTTGTGCTTATGCGAGTCATACACAGCCTTGGCATACTTGGCCGCTTTTTCATAAAACTCCTTGCCGCCATTGGAGGGCGATCCGGCACGCCATAAGCAGACGCGTGCCAATATGCCTTGAACAGTCGTCTTTTTGACGTGTGATGGAGACAGGTCGTATTTGGAGTCATCCACCAGGTCGATGCAGTCTTCCATCTCCTTGATAATCCAGTCAATGGCTTCTGCATGCGGAGTTGCCGCAAGGGAGCTGTTATTGATGTCGGTCACGGTTTCCGTGCGGATGGGTACTTCATACCAGCTCTGTACAAGCAGAAAGTGGTAGTAGGCACGCAGGAATTTGGCTTCTCCCTTAATGCGGTTCTTCACGGCTGCATCCGGAATGTTGGCTGCATCGATATTGTCCAATAATACGTTGGCGTTGTTGATACCGGAATAGAGCTGCGTCCACGTCTGGTAAATATCATTATTACTTGAATTGTGTGAGTTGGTATAAACCTGACCGCTTTGGTTCAGGCGGGCATAGTAACTCAAGTCGTCGGTATTGGATAGGATATTCGAGTACCTCTCACCGTATACATGGTCGGTAGCCAGTGTCCAATAAACTCCGGCCAGTGCCATCATACAGTCACTTTCATTTTTGTAGAAGATTTCGGGAGAGACGAAATCATGCGGGTTTTTATCCAGGAAGTCTGAACAGGATGACAGTAATAAGGACATACATCCTAATGCCAGTACAGCGGTCTTTAAATTGCGATATATCTTTTTCATGTTGAATACTCTTTAAAATGTTATGTTTACGCCAAATGATGCATTGAATGAACGCGGGCAGGAAGACCAGTCGAATCCGGGAGTCAATACGCTGTTGCGGACGGAAACTTCCGGGTCTGAACCGGAATATCCCGAGAGGGTGGCTATATTTTCAGCGGAGAAGTACACTCTGGCTGCCTGAATACCCAGTTTGTAGAGTGCTTTTCTTCCTAAGTTGTATCCTAAAGAGATGGTCTTTAACTTTAGGAAAGAGCCGTCTTCCACGTACAGAGAACTGTAATGTTTGGCGTCCAGAGCTTGCGCTCTCGGCATGTCACTGGTAGGATTGGCTGCGCTCCAGCGGTTGTTGTAAGAGGCGAACATATTCGTATTGGTCCGGTTGCTCGGATTTTCGAAAACCATTCTGTTTGCATTCAGAATATCGTTTCCATAGCTCCATTGCAGGAAGATATTCAAGTCCCAGTTCTTATAGACAAAGTTGTTGGTGAATCCTCCCGTGTGTTTCGGTTGTCCGTTGCCGATAATGGTACGGTCGTCGTCGGTGATTTTGTTGGTTCCGTCGTTGGACAGTTTTTTGTATCTGGGGTCACCCGGTTGTACACTGTCGGAGATTCTGGGGATTCCGTCTTTCAGTTTGTATGATATGGAGCCGTCCGAATTAGTGGTCTGGTTAAAATCGTCGTACTTGTAAGTACCCTCGTAGATGTAACCATACAGTTTTCCGGCAGATTCACCTACGCGGCTGATATAAGCAGGCATATTGTTGTAGGCATTATCCCATCTGACGTAGCTAAGCATTTCTTTCTGTCCGGAGTTGAGGGCGATAATTTCATTATTGTTGAATGCAATGTTGAAGTTAGAGCTCCATGTGAAGTCTTTCGTTGTGATATTGGTACTTTCCAGGGTGATTTCAAAACCTTTGTTACGCAGCTTACCGATATTCAGTGTTGCTGTGGCATAACCCGAACTTGCCGGAACTTCCGCGTTCAATAACAGGTCTTTGGTCGTTTTGATATAGTAGTCCAGTGTCAGGTTGATGCGGCCTTTGAGGAAGCCCAGATCGATACCGAGGTCGAACTGTTCGGTCGTCTCCCATTTCAGGCTGGGGTTGGCCATGGAACTCAGTACATAACCGGTAGTGAAAGAGCTGTCCCACGGATATTTATAGTAGTCGCTGTGTGTAATCAGCTGCGCCATATAATCATAATTTCCGATGCGGTTGTTACCCGTCAGACCCCAGCTTGCGCGTAATTTACCGTTTGACAGCCAGGGAAGATTCCCGCTTACAAAACTCTCACGTGAAAAAGTCCATGCCAGCGAACCGGACGGGAAGTATCCCCAGCGATTGTCCTTGGCAAACTTGGAAGAGCCGTCGGCACGTATGGTAAAGTTTGCGTAATATTTTGATTTATAATTGTAATTGAAACGGGTAAAGTAAGACATCATAGCGTTGTCGCCCAGCGATGCAGTGGTCGTCGGAGTAGCTTCACTCTTACCGATACCTGCCATGCCGAAAGATTCGTTCGTGATGTAATCCTGCGTGATACTGGTCGTATAATCGGAGTATTTCTGGAAAGTCAGACCGGCCAGTGCGTTGAAGCTGTGTTTGTTCTTGTTGAACTGATAAGTCAACGTATTCTCATTCAGGTAATTTCTGGTTTCCTGTTGAGTCAGCTTGGCATTGATACCCTTGCTTTGTGTATTCTTAGGATGCGAGTTACCTGTACGGGTCTGACTGCCGTTGAACTCTTCTCTTTTGATGTCCCGTCCCGTATATCCGGCGGTAGTCTTGAATTTCAGGTTTTTGATGATTTCCCATTCCACTCCTAAGTTGGCTTGCAGGTGATTAGTCGTGTTGCGGCGGTATTCATTCCGTGCGGAAAGTACCGGATTGAAACGATAGTCATCGCTCATCGACACATCTTCATCGTACATGGCCGCCAACAGGTCGGAACCCGACGGAGAAACCGGACGGTATCCCCAAACACTGTATAATAAGGAATGAGACATCGACGAAGCCTGTGCCGACGGACTGACTCCGTTCTGCACGTTACTGGCGAAATTCGCATTCGCATTTACCTTTATCTTCTTATTGATTTGCTGGCTGAAATTGAAACGTCCCTGATAACGGCTCAAATCCGTATTGATAACAATACCCTGCTGGTTGCTGTAAGAGAGCGAAGCCGAATATTTCATTTTGTCGCTACCGCCGTTCAATCCCACATAGTGATTGTGGCTGACGGCTGTACGGTAGATTTCATCCTGCCAGTCATAATCTCTAAAAGTTTTGTAATCTTCCAGAGTGACGCCATTCTTCAGATAATAATTGGAGAAGTCGTCTGCCGACATGATTTCCTGTTGTAACAAAGCGAAATCATAACCGCTCATCATATCCATCGTTTTGTTGACTTTGCTTATGCTGACGCTTCCGTTATAAGTCACTTTCGCCTTGCTGGCCTGTCCCTGTTTGGTGGTGATGATGACGACACCATTGGCACCGCGCGAACCGTAAATAGCTGTGGCGGACGCATCTTTCAAGATGTCGATAGATGCGATGTCATTCGGATTGAGGGCGCTCATGCTGGAATTTTCCTGCGGGAATCCATCTATTACATAGAGAGGAGCCGTGCTTTGCGTCAGCGAACCCGCTCCGCGGATGACGATATTGAAGTTATCCCCCAAAGCTCCGTCGGTAGAAGTCACCTGTACACCGGCAATACGGCCACCCAGACTCTCCGCGATATTGTTTACCGGGGTTTTCGTCATATCACTTATATTGGCCTTGCCGATAGAACCGGTCAGGTCCCGTCTTCTGACGTCACCGTAACCCACAGCCACTACAGTTACCTCTTCCAATGTCTGGGCATCTTCTTCCATTACAATATCGAATCTTTTCTTATTGCCCACTTTCACTTCCTGGGTTTTATAACCTACAAAAGAGAATTTCAGAACGTCGCCGGATTTTACATTTCCTAATTTAAATTCGCCGTCCATGTTTGTAGTCACTCCATTTGTTGTTCCTTTTACCACCACACTGACTCCTGCGAGTTCTCCGGAGGCATCGACAACTTTACCTGTAATTTGGCTTCCCGTCTGTGCTTGAATAGCAGATGTACACCAGAACGAAATAACCAATAGCATGAAAGCTACTTTCTGTTTCATAAATATTAGTTTAATAAATTGTTAAATAAAAGATTTCTGTTCTATTTCTGATAACTACTTCGATCGCAGAGACAAAACTCCGACGATGTTTTTCTGACTCAAAAATAGGACGTTCCGACGAGAGTCGATTACACAGGCTATTCTAATGCTTGTAAAAACGGACACTCCCTGAAAAATACGTCATTTTACAAACGTATGGTGGAATATTACAAACTAACGTGCGGAAATGCAATCCATCCGTTCCGCCGATGAGGCAATATTTCCAGTCTCCCTCTTGCTTTTTACTGTTTAATTTTGTATCTTTAGAGTTTCTCATCCTTCTAAAGACAGGTAGTCATATTATAAAGTGACTAATGTCATCTTATAAGGTGATATTTATCATTCTATAAGGTGACTATTGTCACCTTACAACGGGACGACTACCCGACTGCATAAAAGTTCACTAATTCCTGCACTGAAAATCCTTAATCTCTGCACTGAAAAACCTTAGATACAACGATGAAATAATAATCTGTTACGGTGCAACAATCAAACATTTAATTGTATTGAAGGATAACAGTAGGTGTTATTTCCCCTCCGCTTTGTTCTTGAACTCGGTTGGTGAAACGCCGTACAATGCCTTGAAGCAATTGGAGAAATAGGCCAGACTGTTATAACCCACCGCACAATATACTTCTGTAATTGTCATATCTGTCTCTTTCAGCATCTTGGCAGCAGTTTCCAACCGGAAGTTACGGATAAACTCATTCGGCGAATATCCGGTGATCTGTTTTATTTTCCGGTAGAGGTTCGATTTACTTAAACCGAGTTCTCTGCAGAAAGCATCCAGGTTCAGATCGGAATTGGCAATGTTCTGCTGCAAAGTGGCATATAGATTCTGCATAAATTTCTCGTCCACAGATGTCATATCCACTCCCAGGGATTCGAGAGAGAAGTTTTTGCTGTACAGGTCTTTCAGCCTTTCCCGGCTTTGGATGATGTTGTCCACTCTGACTTTCAATATCGAAGCGTCGAAAGGTTTGGTGATGTACTCGTCCGCTCCGGCGGCGTATCCCTCTTTAATATCGTTCGTACCCGTCTTGGCAGTGACCATGATGATAGGGATATGGCTGGTATTCATGTCTTTCTTCAGTTGCCGGATCAGTTCGATACCGTTCATTTTCGGCATCATCAGGTCGGTGATAATCAGGTTTGGCAACAGGTTGATGGCCTTGGCGAGCGCTTCTTCACCATTAGTCACTCCTATTACGTTGTATTTATCCGCCAGACAGGAACAGATATAGTTGTTCAGGTCGCGATTGTCTTCTACTATCAGAATCGTGGCCTGCTTCTTGCCCGAATGCTCGGCTTCGAAAGCAGTGTCCGGAAGTTCCACATTAAATAATACGGTTTCATTGGCGGATGATTCTACCATCGTTTCCGGGTCGAAACCGTTTTTGTCGATAGGCAGGACAAATTGGAAGACTGCGCCGGAGTCGGGAGCGTTGTCTGCCCATATCACTCCGTGGTGCATTTCTATAATGGCTTTGCTTAGGCTTAGTCCGATGCCCGTTCCCGATTTGGAATGTTCGTTTTGTGCTACCTGATAGAAAGGACGGAAGATTTTCTCCAGTTCGTCGGGATCAATGCCGACACCGTTGTCCTGAATGGATACGGTGAGGTATTTTATTTCCGGGTCCTTATACTTGTTCAGTCTGGCAGGCACGAAGATAGCAAGTTCGGAGAGTGATTTCACATTCAGTTCCACTCGTATGGAACCTCCGTCCGGTACGTTCTTGAAAGCATTGGAGAGAAAGTTGAAATAAACTTTTTCCAGCAGGTTCCAGTCGAACCACACCGGTTGCTCGTCTACGGCATGTTTGAACCTTAAATGGATGTTCCGGTACAGTGCCAGATCCTGAAAAGAGCTTACCGCTTCGTGTGTGAACTTGACGATGTCATGCTCGGAAACTTGTAGTTTCATGGTTCCGCTTTCATTCTTTTGCAGATCCATCAGGTTGTTGACGATACGGAGCAGGCGCTGCGCGTTGCGCAGCATTAGCTGGGATTTGTAGTGGACATCATCCACCAGATCCGTTCGCTTTACGAATTCCTCCAATGGAGCCATGATTAAGGTCAACGGCGTACGCAGTTCGTGTGAGAAGTTGGTGAAGAGGCGGTTTCGTTCCTGATAAAACTCTTCGTGCACTTCCGCTTCCATTTGTTTGAGCCTGATGTTGTTTTGCAGGCGTTTCTTCTCCGTAAAATAGCGGATAATGAAAGCGATCAGGGCAATGGCGACGACACTGTATATCAAGTAAGCCCACCAGGTCTTCCACAGGGGAGGCAAGACAACGATTTCCAGTGTGGCTCCCTGTTCATTCCAGATTCCGTCGTTGTTAGAGCCTTTCACGATGAAGCGGTAAGTTCCGGCCGGAATATTGGTATAGTAGGCAGTACGTCGGTTGCCGACCTTGTTCCAGTCAGAGTCGAATCCCTCCAGTTTGTAGGAATATTCGTTCTTGCTGTTGAAGATATAGTTCAGCGCACAGTATTCAATGGTTATATTGGTCTGATTATGATTGAGTACGATCTTCTTTTGGGTGGAGATGTTCTCCTGCAGTACATTCTCTTCGTCGTTGGGGCATACCAGTTTGTTGTTGATATATAGTTTGTCCAATATAATGGGAGGGACGTTGGGGTTGGTGACGATATCATTGGGGTTGAACAGGGTAAAACCGTTGTTGCCGGCAAAGAAAATCCGGTTGTCGGACAGGCGGAATCCTGCACAGGGAGAAAACTCCTGTATCTGTATTCCGCTTTCTTTGTTGTAATTGGTGATGCTCCGGGTACGGAGGTCCAATCTCGAAATGCCGTTTAGCGTGCTGATCCATAAACTGTTGTCGGCTCCCTCCACCACTTTGCAAACCTGATTGCTTTGCAAGCCGCTTTTCTCATTGTAGGTGATGAATTGCTCGGTCGTGATGTTGAATTCACTTAGTCCGCCATCCATGCTGCTGATCCATATCCTGCCGGAACGGTCCTTTAGAATACTGCTGATATGTTTGGCAGTTAGTCCGTTGGTGTGGTTGTAGGAAAGCAGGGAGTGATTGATCTTGTCATAAAAGAATAAACCTTTCTCTTTGGTGCCGATTAGAAACACATCGTTACTGATTTCGCATACACAGATGACACTGGCAAAACGGAAAGTGCCCTCGCCTTTTACGGCAAATTCGGTCTGCACATGGAGCGATGGGGTATCTGAAATAAACATCAGTCCCTCTTTCGGACTTGTAGAACCTACAACCAGTTCTCCGGAAATGCTTTTACTGATGTGGTAAATCGGATTCCGGTCATTATTCTGAAAGATCAGTGAGAAATGGTGATTGTGCAGGTTGAATTCATAGATTTCCCCGATGCTCGTTCCGCATAAAATCCGGTTCTTGTCGTAATAGACGGTTTTAATGACGCTTTGCATCGACTCACCGGGATTGTGCGGGAGTATGTATTGCTGGAAAGTCTGCTGTTCGAGGTCGAAAGTAATCAATCCTCCTCCTTCGGCTCCGATGTATAAAGTCCCTTCGTGTTCGATGGCAGGGCCTAAGATACCCAGAGTTTTGTTTAGGGATGAGCTGGGATTGTAAAAGTCGAAGAGATGTCCGTAAGGGTTATAGTAGCTGATACCTCCTGCATACGTTCCGATCCAGATGGTTTGCATCCGGTCGAACAGAATGCTGTAGATGGAATGATGACTCAATGTGCCCTGTGTGCCGTAGCGATAGGTTTGTATCCGGTTGGTCACCGGATTGAGGATGTTCAGACCGTCGAAAGTGCCTATCCATATTTCACCCGAGGGAGACTCGTTGATGCAACGGACGTTATTGTTGGATAGTCCGTTCCGGGTATTGTAACACACCACTTCCTCCGGATCGTGTTTGATGACATAGACGCCGTGTGTGTCGTTTCCCAGCCATATATTTCCTTTTCTGTCGATGTGCACTTTTCTGATCCGGTTTGACGGGATAGGCAGTGATTCGGAATTCTGTTGAAAGGAACGGACTACTGCCTGCTGCTGTAAATCGTAGATAAGCAGTCCTCTGTTGTAGGAGGCGATGTAGAGTTTGTGGTCTCTTTCAATAATGTCATTTACCCAGTTCCCTTTCAGCTCTTTGGTGGAGATGTTTTTCAGGGAATCTCCCTGGGGAGTGTAGGCAAACAGTCCTTCAGAGGCGGCTCCTACCCATAAGGTACCCTGCTGGTCAAGACAAAGTGAGGTAATCTTGTTCTTGTCCTTGTTTTCCTGCTGGTTGATATGATACCGCTTAAACTCGTTCTTGTTCTTGTCGAGCCTGTTCAGACCGTTTTCTGTGCCTATCCACAGGTTGCCTTCTGCATCTTCCGCCATGCAATTAATGATATTGCTACTGATACTGTGCGGATCGTCGGCATGGTTCCAGTAAACCTCGAAGGAATTTCCGTTGAATTTATTGAGTCCGTTGCGTGTACCAAACCATATATATCCTAATTTGTCCTGATAGATACAGGTGACGTTCAGTTGGGATAATCCATCTTTGACAGACAAATGAGAGAAATGATAAGGCTGATTGGCAAAAAGAAACTGTACGGAAATAGCAAACAGCAATGTACAAAAAAGTCTTTTCATAAGTGGATGATTTTAAGGAAAGAGTGTTTTTACTTGCAACAAAAATAGCAAAAAACAGTAAAATACCTCCCAAAGATTCCCATTATTTTGTACCCTTTTCCCCATCAAATAGATAGTTGAACGATTCTTATAAGGTTTCGACGGAAAATTATAAGTGCGAAAAGGAATCTGCAATTCTTTGGTGCATATTAGAAAATAGATTGGAAAGGAAGTGTCTATTTTTACCATCGTAGAATTTGTTGAATTGAAAAACATATTATTATGAAAAAAAGCATTCTTTTTAATCGGACACTGCATCTGGTGTCTTATGTATTACTGTCTCTTACGTCCTGCCTGTTTGTATCCTGCGACAAGGACGATGACTGGGACAAGAACTTGGGAAATAACCTGCTGGAGGGAATTTGGATACGCGAAAGCACATCACAGAAGTTTGTAGCGACCTTCAATGCCGATCACACTTCGTACATCTGTACCTATAATATAGAGACGGAGGCACTCGAACATGTGGATTTGCAGGGCAAATATCGTGTGGTGGATGAATCGGTATTGATTTATCAGAGCGGAGACAAGCACCGGTTCAAACTAAGTGAGGACGGCAATACGGTAGAGATTACTTACGGATATGATACGGGCAGTCCGGAAACGGAGAAAACATATACCTATCAGCGGTTTGTTGAAGTGCAGGAACCGGAGCCGGAACCCGAAGAAAAGGAACTTGAGCTTGCAGACGTGAATGCTGCAAAAGCCGCTCTGGGTAGTTTGAAAGCCGGTGCTTCGGTAACGGTGGGAATGAGTAACTGGGAAGAGGTGGTGGTAACGAAAGTCAGCCTGCGTAAGCAGCTTACTATCGAAGATACTCCGATGACCAACAGTAGTCTGGCAAGTGGAAATCTGACTTTCACCGTTCCGGAGAATATGCCGGTAGGCTCTTATTCTTTGATAGTGGCTTACACGATGAATGGCAAAGCGAAAGAGGTGATGTTTGATGCGGTGACTTGCACGGTGAAAGAAGAAGTGACGCCTCCCGAACCCGGAGCCAAAGTGCTGGTGTTCAAAAATCAAATGATGGGAAGTGCGCAGAATCGTGATTTTGGCTGTCTGTTGACAGTGACCGATGCCGGCCAGTTGGATATACAGACTGCCTGCTACATGAACGACGATCCTACATTAAATGCCGACGAGAACAAGAAACGCCGTTCGGAGATAGATTTGATTGCAAACACTTATTCCGGTCCTGCTTTTGCTTTGGGTAATTTCGATAAGATTGCTCATAATCTTAGGAACTTCAGATGTAACGGGACGAATCTTTTCACAACGTCCAAAGATGATGCCAAGGATAAAGAGACTGCTGTCACGATGTTCCCGGGATATGCCGATATTCAGACTAAATTTCTCGTGCTTCAGGAAAGCATCGAAAAGGAGAAGAACATTATAGATTTAGTCAGAAACGATCAGTTGGCGGAAATTTCGGAAACGGCGACTCCGGCTTTGTTCGATGGAACTTCGAAGATAGACCGTATCACTGTGCAGAGCATCAAGCCTGGTGAGTCTGTGGGAAGAGACCGGTTCGATCTGAATGGCGTAGTTGTTTTCAAGAGTTCGAAGAACGGTAAGATAGGTATTATGCTGATTCGTCAGATCAATGAACTGGATGGCTCCAATGATGCTGCCGACGCTACCATCGTTTTCGACCTTTATTATCAGAAATAAGTGTTTTATCCAAACTAAATAAAATATCGAATGATGAAGAAAGTATGTTTATTGGTAATCATGGTTGCTGTTGCTCTGATGGGGCATGCACAATCCTTGAGGAATAATTTGTTGAAAGGGTATAAACCCGGGGATCAGTTGGAAAAGGGAGTTTATACGAGCGATCAGGATACACCGCGTTTCAATGCCTGGTATGGTGCGTTCAATGCGAAAGCGGTGGAAGTGGAAGAGGGACCTGTTATCGGTGAGCCGCTTTCTTATAAAGGTTACAATGAGGGCGGACCGTCGATTAATCTGGCGGGCGAAGGGCAGTTGAACCGGGTGAGTGTTTATCCGTTGACGAAGAGCAATAAGGAGTATGCCCGTGGTGCGTATTATCTGGCTTTTCTGGTCAATTTCGAGAAACTGGGTTCCACTAAGTTTTATGATTTTGCAGGCTTGGATATTAATCCGCTTAGCAGGGCCGTGCGCGGCAAAGTGTTTGTGGCCGGTGAAGGGAAAGACAAGATTAAATTCGGTGTGGCGGTACGTACGGATTGTACCGAGGGTACTGAAACTTACGATTATAATCAGACGCATTTATTGGTACTGAAAGTGGATTATGACAAGAAGCAGGCTGTTTTGTATGTCAATCCGGATTTGAGTCAGGGCGAACCGGCAAATGGGCTGGTTGCAAATGCCGAAGGAGATGAACTGAAAAACGGGCTGAAGTCAATCTATTACAGGTATCGCAAGAACTATAAAGGAAACATCGGTAACTTCCGTTTTGCAACGACTTGGGATGCGGTAATCGGTAAATAGACATCTCACAGGTTGAAACTCCTCTAAAGAAAATCCCCTTATTTCTCCCTTTTAATTGATAAGACAGGGTTGAAATAAGGGGATTGTTGTATGTAATTGACAGGTAATGCGTCAACTTCTTTTGCGCAACTTCTTTAATGATAAAGTCTTCCCGTCCGCTTGCGTAATTCCAGCTGTGCTTCGAAAAGAGAGGCAGGTGATACGGTGGCATTGGCTTTTACCCAAATACCGTCCGGACGAACCGGATTCTTAAAGTCTCCTGCATGTTTGGTTCCTTTAGTTCCTATACTATAATTCTTCGCTGATACCCAGGGATTCTGAACACATACTTCTTTGGCGGTGCAGTTCCAAAGTACCTGATTGGCTCCGGCCCAACCGTGTCCTGTTCCCCAGTTACTGCGATCCTGTATATTGATCGGACCGTCGCTGTTGATGTTGTCATAGAGCGTGCCTACATTCCAACGCTGGTGAGGGCCTGTGTCTCCATGTGCATTCCGTATGTTGACTCTGACAAATGCGTTAGGACCGACTCCCTTGCTGCCCGTAACACAGTCATGGCGTCCCTCGGTGGCTTCACAGTCTATCACTAAGCACTGCTGTGCCTGATTCATATTGTAAGAATAGCGTCTTCCACCGGTAATGATGGATTTTGCATCCAGGCATTTGCAGTCTTTCACTGTTACATACCGGGTTCCGGAGTTCAAACTAACCAGTCCGTTGCCGAAATACCTGGAAGTGATATTACGCACCCAGCTCTGCTCCATCTTATTGAATTCTATGGCAACCCATCCGTGGTCTTCATCGGTATCAGACGTATATTCGCTTTCTATCAGCATATTCTCAACTCCGCACCGGTTGATTCTTCCTTTGAAGCTCGATTTGAATACGGCACCTTTATTATATGGGGTTTCCATAGCCATCATGATGGGATTGTCGAAGTGCAGCGCATCGTCTATAATATGAGTGATGGTGCGTTCGTAACTTAGGTTGTAGCTTTCGGGAGTCCATTGCACAATAGGGTCTCCGGTGGTTCTTTCCGGAATCTGATTCATTTTCAGATCACTGATCCACTGGGCGGTTCCGGGACGATAGATGGTCACTTCATCCCCTACCTGAAAAGAGGACGGATTTAAAACCCTCACCCAGAACTGTCCTACCGGAACGTAATCATCCTTTATATTGAATAGAGAAGGACTACTGGGAGAAGAAGAACCCGTACCCTCGAATTTAATGAGAGTTCTTTGTCCTTTTCCTGCGGCAATCAATACGGTTCCCGTTTTAGAATCTTCTCCTTCACCACGAAGTACGATTCCCGATGATTGGATGTTCAACGTTCCTGAAATGCTGTAACGTCCTTTTTTCAGGAGGATGGCTCCTTTGAAACCATTGGTTGCGGAAGTGATTTGAGCTACCTTGTCGATCGCATTCTGGATTAACCGGGTGGCATCTGCCCCGTTTGCGGGCGCTTCGATGGTTTCTACCACTTTTACATCGGGAATCTCCTGCTCGCTACCCATATAGCCGATATTACTGAAATCAGGCAGAATATTCCCCTGTTCATCGGTTAATGAAGAAAGAGGCAGATCTGAATCCACTTGCGGATAAGTGGGGGTGGTGGAGGATGAGGCTGCCCTTTGATAGATTTCCACTCTTTTTTCTGTGGAGCCGGAAGAGATGATTAACCGGGTCAGGCGTTCTTTCCCGGTTTGATTGGCGTCTGTGGATACGGACAGGACAGAGGGTGCATTTTCTTTCATCTTGTAATGACACCATTCTCCCCCTTTGGCCACTGTGACGGTCCATTCCCCTGAAGATTCTATCTGCAGTTCCTGCGTCTCTCCCGTACCGTTAAAGTAGAGCACATCCGCATTGACTTGAATGGATGCGGTTCCTTCATCGGAACAGGCCTGTAAGTTTCCCGCTAAAAAGAGTAATAGCCCCAAGAGTTTTACTTTTATACTTTGTAGTGCCAAAGTATGAATGAGTTTTTTCATGATAGTGTGTTTTTTGAGTAAATAGTATGATGATAATTCTTCTTTTCCGGACGGTGATTCGTAGGAGTTTTTGATAGAAACAAAGGTAGATAATCTTATAGAGACTGTTTTTTGATATTGAACCAAATAGTTGCAATAATATCCCAAAGAAGAACTGACACCCTCTTTTGGGTATTTTCATGAGGTAAAAGATGTATTTTTCGGGGGAATAAGTATAGGATGGACATGACTCCCCATTATTAAACATTTGTTCTATATAAATAGATAAGCGGTGGCTAAATTTGCATCGTTATTAACTGCATAATATGATGAAAAAATTAATCTATCTTGTTCCTACATTGTCTTTGGTAGGTTGTACCTCGCAGCAAGTAGAAGAGAAACCGAATGTGATTGTGATTCTTGCCGATGATCTGGGATTTGGCGATGTCAGCGCTTATGGATCGACTACCATTCATACCCCGAATATCGATAGTCTGGCTCATGGAGGAGTCTGCTTCACGAATGGATATGCCACTTCGGCGACGTCTACTCCCAGTCGTTATGCCTTGATGACCGGAATGTATCCGTGGAAAAATAAGGATGCAAAAATCCTGCCCGGCGATGCTCCTCTTATCATCAATGAGCATCAGTTCACTTTGCCGAAGATGATGCAGCAATGTGGTTATGTGACCGGAGCTATCGGAAAATGGCATTTGGGTATGGGCGACGGAAATGTCAACTGGAATGAAACCGTCAAACCGGGTGCCAGGGAAATCGGTTTCGATTACTCTTGCCTGATTGCGGCAACCAATGACCGTGTGCCGACCGTTTACGTGGAAAACGGCGATGTCGTGGGACTCGATCCGGCTGATCCCATCGAAGTGAGTTACGAGAAGAATTTTGAAGGAGAACCGACTGCCATCTCTCACCCGGAGATGTTGAAGATGCAGTGGGCACACGGACACAATAACTCCATAGTAAACGGAATACCCCGTATCGGTTATATGAAAGGCGGCCAGAAAGCCCGTTGGAAAGACGAGGACATGGCCGACTATTTTGTAGATAAGGTGAAGAATTTTGTAACCGAACACAAGGATGCTCCCTTCTTCTTGTACTACGGCCTGCACGAACCTCATGTACCCCGCGCTCCCCACCAGCGTTTTGTGGGCAAAACAACCATGGGGCCTCGTGGTGACGCTATCGTTGAGGCGGACTGGTGTGTCGGTGAATTGCTTGCTCACCTGGAGAAAGAAGGATTGTTGGAAAACACACTGATTATCTTCTCCAGCGATAACGGTCCTGTATTGAATGACGGCTACAAAGACGGTGCTCTGGAGTTGGCAGGCAATCATCTTCCTGCAGGAGGACTTCGCGGAGGCAAGTACAGTCTGTTTGATGGCGGTACGCATATTCCTTTGTTTGTTTATTGGAAAGGAAAGATTCAGCCGGTTGTATCCGATGCGCTGGTTTGCCAGGTGGATATCCTTGCTTCTTTGGGTTCAATGGTACATGCCGATTTGCCGGAAGGGCTGGATAGCCGGAATTACCTCGATGCTTTCTTCGGAAAAGCTTCAACTGCCCGCAAAGATGTAGTATTGGAAGCGCAGGGACGTATGGCTTACCGTTCGGGCGACTGGATCATGATGCCTCCTTATAAAGGTTCCGAACGCAACCTGACCGGAAATGAATTAGGCAACCTGGGTGAATACGGATTGTTCAATGTAAAAGCCGACCGGACTCAACATCAGAACGAGGCGGCCCAACACCCCGAACTTCTGGATTCTCTGAAACAAAATTTCTTTGCCGAAGTGGATGGTTATTATCGCAGTGAAGTAGAAGAAGAACCATTAAAATAAGGTCAAATGTTTATTCTGAACATAAATCCCGTTGATAAAACAATCGTTCTATTCTACCGGGATTTATTTCTCTACCTTTGTTCTGTTCGATGTCGGACAATTAACCTTGAAGTATGTATATGAAAATGAAAGCTTTTTTAATGTTTGTATTGCTGTTCTTATGTTCAATGGGAACAAAGGCGCAGGATTTGGGGGCGAACTATAATGAAAATATAGACTACCCGATTACGGAAATAGAGATGCTGAAGCAGTCGAAAGTGAATTGGGTGAGAGGGTTTGTCAATGTCCCCGCTCTGTTTCTTCAAAATGAAAACGGGAAAATTGTAGGCGTGAAAGAAGAAGCCATTAAGACACATATTCCCACACTGAAATTTATCCAGGCCAAGAAAGCGTTGGGCGACCGCGTGAAGTTCATATTAAGCCTGAAAATACCTTTTGAATTATATACCGATACGGTTCCCAAAGTAGGGACGAAGGAGATGGAGTACATATTCCGGGCAACGGAAGTGTTATTGCAAACTTATCAGATGGCGCTGAACATTGACATTTTGGTTATGGGTAACGAACCGGAGTGGGAAAATGCATTGGATACCGATCTTTGTCATGCCGACGGTGATGATTACCGGGCATTCCTGAATGAGTTTGCCAATCGGCTGACTACTTGGAAGCAGGCGAATGGCTGGACATTTGACATTTATGCAGGGGCATTGAACCGTGTGTCCGAGTTGCCGAAGAGCGAAACGGTTCCTGCGGTAGTCTCTGTGGTTAATAATAATCCTAATGTGGTGGGACTCGACCTGCATGTTCACGCATTGAATATCAATCAGGCGGAAGATGATTTCCGGATCATCCGCAATAAGTACGGTGTAACCAAAAAACTGATTTGCACGGAATTCTCTATGGTGCGTGCTTTGAATCCTCATGTGGCCGATGCGTTGGGAGAATGGGGAACCAAGAATGGTTATACAGCCGGAATGAAAATCTACGAATATCTTAATCTGATAGCTGAAAAGGCGAATGCCGGTACACCGGTTAGTGCTGCCGAGTTCAAGAGTCTTTTTGAGAGTTACTCTTGGTATCCGAAGAATTGGTATAAGACTTTTTATGAGGTATTCAAGAAATATGATACGTATGCCATTACCGGGCGTTTTAGCGTTGTTCCCGGTGGGGCGAGAGCTGTTTACGATGCGAATACTGAAATGTGGGAGCTTGGAGGAATTTATTTTTCCCGTTATTTAGGACTGGATGCAAACGGGTTCTACAATCCCAATCCATTATTATATCCTGATTTCATCGCTGCTCAAAATGGGCTGGCAATTTCCAGTCTTGTCGAAGGACAACAGGAGTTATTTATTAGTTGGGGTAACGGAGCTGATAAGACGGGAGTGTTGTCGGTGACAGACAAGGACGGGACCGAGGTAGTGCGTCAGCCGCTTGATTCGGAAAGCGATTATACGCTGGTTAAAAATCTTGTTCCCGGCACAACATACCATGTAGCGTTGCTGAAGTCGGATGACAGTGTGTTGTGGGAAGATGATGTCAAAACTAAGCTTGTGACGGGAGAGTTCCCTCTGTTGAAATATCAGCAAGTGGATGGATATGCGTTGGTGCAACTGTTGAATTTGCCGGCTGATGTCGCTTCTTACAAGCTAAAGGTGGATGGACAGGAAATCGATATAGTGAATAAGAACCTGAACGGGCAAGTGCTTACGGCCGAAGTGACTTATAAGGATGGATCGGTAGAAACATTGTCGGCAACTATTAGAAAGTAATGATCTTAAATTTATTCGCTTATGAAAGTAATATATGTATTATTGGCATACCTGTTGGTTTTCGCCTCTTGCGCAAAAACGGATTATGCTGAAAACGGCGTTGATAGAAAGGATATAACGGGATATACCGAAATAGGATTTTATAGTTTGGATGGAGTTTGTATTTTTGCAGAGCAGGAACAAGTTCAGACTGCAATCAATTCCAAGCGCCTGACCTATCGTTTACAGAATTCGGATCAAAGCCAATACATTCATGTGAAGTTTACCGGGAAACCTGCAACTATCGGTCAGAAAATAAAGGCAGCGTTCTCATTCCGGGGAGTTTCTTTCCTCAAAGAAGAGATGGAGATGGAGGTCGTTCGGATAGATGGTGGAAAAGTGTGGTTGTCAGGTGACAATGTTGGTATGGTAATCCCTGTTTTTTAATCATTTAAAAAGAATTGAATTATGAAAAGATATATTCCTATTGTAGCGTCGCTGATGGCGTTTTCATTGGTTTCCTGTGGTGAAGTCATGGATTTGACGCAGCCGGAAAAGGCGGAAGTTACTTATTCCGGTATCACTTTGTCACTTAATCAGACTGGCAAGTATGACCTATATCTGGATGAGCCTGAATATGAATATACCATTATGGTAGAGAAGAGCCATTGCGAAAAGGAAGCGAGAGCGGAATTTGCAGTAGTCGATGCTCATTCGTTTGGCGAGGAATACACGCTATTGCCTGCGGCTAACTATGACCTGGATGCCAACAGTCTCGACTTTAAAGGTGACGATGTGTTGCATGCTGTGGGGCTGCGTTTCCACGATCTTACTACACTGGACAACACCAAAAAATACGTGCTTGGTCTGAAACTGAAGTCTGACGATCTTGCCGTCAATGAAGAAAAGAGTACCATGACTTTCTATCTGCAACAAAAACAAGGTGGTATCGGTAATCCGTATATCATCACTGCGGCCAAAGACTTGGCCAAGCTTGGTGAATATCTCAAAGACGGACAGACTACTTACGTACGTCTGGGTGCGGACATCGACCTGCAAGGAACGGACTGGACTCCGGTGGAAGCCACTGCTGTCAGACCTGTGGATTTCGACGGCTGCGGACACGTTATCAATAATCTGAAAATTACATCTTCTTCATCCGGTTATCAAGGCTTCTTCGGTATGTTGACAGGACGGTGTGCCAATGTGACCTTTACGAACGCGCAAGTTACCGCTGATAAGAAACTTGCGGGTATTGTTGCTGGTCAGGCGGGTAATGTTTCCGGTGCGGGTATAGTAGAGAATGTTCGGGTGTCAGGTACTATCAGTCTGACTTCGGGTAATGCCGCATGGGACGACGGTCAGGCGGGTGGTATTTGCGGACGACTTCATGGAGCAGACAGTAAGATTTATCAATGTGGTTCGGAAACGAAGATTACTGCTTTGTGGTCGGCAGGTGGTATCTGCGGTGAAGTGCGTGAGGGAGCTGCTATAGAACAGTGCTATCATATAGGTGATATCACTACCCAGTCATGCGTCGGTGGTATTGCCAGCCGGTTGCTTGGAAGCAAAATTTCCCACTGCTATTCACACGGAGTGATGAAAGCGGTTCCCATGGTGGTGGCCAATCCGGGTGGTGGTATAGCAGGATGGGTGCAACCTATGTCCGGTGCTTCTACAACCTCTACCATATCCTACTGCTGGAGCGACTGCGATGTATCTGCACAAAACCAGGTGGGAGGTATTATGGGTAATGCCAACAATACTACCGGGAGCGGTATTACTGTTCATCACTGCGTGGCATGGAATACGTATTTATTCTCTCAAGCTGCGCCCAAATCGGGTAAGGTATGCGGACGGTACAGCGAGAACGTCGCTTATTCCTGTTACGCTAATCCTGCTATGGAATGTGTGTTCCCCAATAATCCCATGTTGCCTGACCAAGCCAGCGTAAACGTGGACGCTGTCATTACGGTAGACCGTTACAATGGTCTGACTACCATCAATAACTTGATGGAAGCTGTCCGTACTCTTGACTGGGATAACTCTATATGGAACCTTGACGGTGAACAACCCCGTTTGGCATGGGAACTGGATTAATAAGAAGTGATATAATAATTAAGATATAAACTGATGAATACATTCAATAAAATCCTCTTACGAATGACACTTGCTTTGGGAGCGACATTCATATCTGTCTCCCAACTGCAGGCTGATGATTGGAAAGAAATATCTTTTGCCGACCCCACTATCTTTGTGGAAAATGGAAAGTACTACCTCACCGGTACGCGCAACCAGGAACCGTTGGGCTTTTCCATCCTCGAATCGACCGATTTGGAGCATTGGACGGTTCCCGACGGCAGTTCCCAGCAACTGATTCTTCGGAAAGGTGACCGTACGTACGGTGAAAAAGGCTTCTGGGCACCTCAATATTTTAAGGAGAAAGGAACCTATTATTTCACTTATACCGCCAATGAGCAAACGGTGATTGCTTCTTCAAAATCGGTATTCGGTCCTTTCCGTCAGAAAGAAGTCAGACCGATAGACGCTTCCGCCAAAAATATCGACTCATTCCTGTTTAAGGATGATGATGGGAAATACTACCTGTATCATGTTCGTTTTAATAAAGGAAATTACCTTTGGGTAGCCGAGTTTGACATGAAGAAGGGAGGCATCAAACCGGAAACGTTGAAACAATGTATGGACTGCACGGAGCCTTGGGAAAAGACTCCGAATTACAAGTCCGCACCAGTAATGGAAGGACCGACGGTTATGAAATGGGACGGAGTGTATTACCTGTTCTATTCTGCTAATCATTTTATGAATATTGACTACTCGGTGGGCTATGCTACTGCTTCTTCCCCTTTTGGTCCGTGGAAGAAACATCCGAACAGTCCGATCATACATCGTAGTCTCGTAGGAGAAAACGGATCGGGACATGGAGATGTGTTTAAGGGGTTGGATGGAAAATACTATTATGTCTATCATGTCCATCGTTCGGACTCCACGGTGCAACCTCGTAAAACGCGTATTGTTCCGCTTATGCTGGAGAAAGGAAATGACGGCGTATATAGCATCACCGTAGACAAAGATCACGTCATAAAGCCTATGTGGAAATGATTTGTTCAGAAATGTAGTAGAGAAATCTATTTTGCACATTTGTACGGGTTTTAAGGAGATTCTTCCCTTTCATTTGAAGATTTTCCCGCTTAATTTGTGCTATGAGATAAAGAATTTGTTAACAGTTAAAAATAATGTTTATGAAAAGGAACAGACTTTATTTTTCTTTCTTCTGTCTTTGTTGCTTTTTGCTTTGTACATTGAGCGTACATGCACAACAAATCTATTGGAAGGGACAAGTGAAGGATGCAGTATCCGGTGAGCCGATGATAGGTGTCAGCGTTCGCGTGAAAGGTACAGGCAGCGGTACGATTACTGATTTTGACGGTAATTTTTCCGTGAAAGCATCGAAAGGAGACATACTTGTCATTTCTTATGTGGGCTATAAAACTCTGGAACTGGATTTAAAGAATAAGACGACGCTGGGAGTCATTTCTTTGGGAGAAGATGCGGAAACGTTGGAGGAAGTGGTAGTGGTAGGATATGGTGTTCAGAAAAAGGTATCCAGCGTCGGTTCCATTGCTACGGCAAAGGGAGACGACTTGTTAAAGGTAGGTAGCGTGAACTCTGTGTCCGAAGCCTTGCAAGGTCAGATGCCCGGTGTGGTTGCCATCAATTCCACTTCGAAGCCGGGAGCCGATCAGGCCTCTTTGTTGATTCGCGGTAAGTCCACTTGGGGAGAAGCTGCGCCGCTTGTACTGGTGGACGGCATCGAGCGTGATTTCAATGATGTCGATGTGAATGAAATAGAATCCATCTCTGTATTGAAAGATGCTTCGGCCACTGCGGTTTACGGTGTGAAAGGTGCAAACGGCGTTATCCTGCTTACCACCAAGCGGGGACTGGAACAGAAACCGGAGATTTCGTTCACTGCCAACTTTGGCTTCAAACAACCGTCTGCCGCTCCCGAATGGGCGGATTATGTGACTTCCATGAAACAGTATAACAGAGCCCAGGCGAATGATGCCAACTGGGGGGCACTGGTTCCCGAATCTACCATTGCTGCATGGGAAAATGCGTATGCTACCGGAAATTATGGTCCTTACAATGATGCTTTCCCGCAAGTGGACTGGTGGAAAGAAATGGTAAAGAATGTAGGTTACGAGCAGAACTACAACCTGAATGTACGAGGTGGTACAAAGAAAATGAGTTATTTCGTTTCTTTGGGTTATTTGCATGACGGTGATATCTTTAATACGACCAAACAGGAGGAATTTGATCCTTCCTTCTCCTATCGCCGCTATAACTGGCGTAGTAATTTCGACTTCAATATAACGAATACTACCAAACTGTCATTTAATGTAGCCGGTAAGATGGGGTATCAGAATCAACCTTCTTATTATGAGAATGTCGATTCTCCGGATGAACGCTTTTTCGGAACGTTCTTCACGGCTCCGAGTAATGAGTTTCCGATTAAATACAGCAATGGAATATGGGGAGACGGGTTAAGTTCCGATCAGAACATTGTCTGTCTGATGACAGAAGGGGGGAGTCGTAACATTAAGCAACATCAAGGTTTCTATGATGTGATCCTGAATCAGAAACTGGACTTTGTCACTAAAGGATTATCATTGAAAGCATCCTTGTCTTATACCACTTCTTCATCATGGAGTACCCAGATTATGCCGGGTAAGATTCTGGGTAAAGATGATTTGGTTGCTCAACGTACGCATATTCGTATCAATCGTGTGTATGATTATGCCAATCCTATTTACAATCCCGATGGAACCATTACTTATAATTATACGGAGAAACGCTATCCGGATGAAAACGCCCCTGGAGATTTACCTGTCGGCGGTGCTTATGACGGATTCAAGGCTTACGGACGTAAGTTGTATTATGAAGTGGCATTGAATTACAACCGTCAGTTTGGCGACCATGATGTAAGTGCCTTGTTTGTGTTCAACCGTAAGATGAACGAGTCGACTAGTGATAATGTGGCCGTCATGAACTTCCCGGCTTACGAAGAAGATTGGGTGGGTCGTGTGACTTACAACTTCAAAGAACGTTACCTGGCCGAGTTTAACGGTGCTTATACCGGCTCGGAAAAATTTGCTCCGGGACATCGCTTCGGTTTCTTCCCGTCCGCTTCTATCGGTTGGCGTATCAGTGAAGAGCCTTGGGTGAAGAAATGGACCAAAGGAATACTGACCAACCTGAAAGTGCGTTATTCGTATGGTGTGGTGGGTAATGATAAAGGGGCTACCCGTTTCAACTATATTCAGAAATTCGAGCAACTCTCCGATAACGCACAGTTCGGTAAATACCAGACCAGTAATTGGGGACCTTTATATAAAGAAGGCAAACTGGCCGATCCGGATGCCACCTGGGAAGAATCCGTTAAACAGAATATCGGTATTGAGATAGGTTTGTGGGGCAAATTGAACTTTACGTTGGACTTGTTCGATGAAAAGCGAAATAATATTCTGATGACTCGTAATACAATTCCGTCTTGGGCGGACAGTGGTATTGCTTTCCCGCAGGTGAATCTGGGTAAAACTAAAAATCATGGTTTCGAACTGGATGTTACTTGGAACGATCGTATCGGAAAGTTTAATTATTATGCAAAGTTTAATTTTGCAACTAGCGAGAACCGTGTCGTCTTTATTGACGACCCGAAGAATCAGAGTGAATATCTGAAGAAAGCCGGGAAATCAATCGGATACGTCAACAAGTACCTGGCAACAGGTAACTTCCAGTCGTTGGATGACATTTATAACTCGGCGCAGTCTACCATTGCCAACGGTGCACACAACACACTGATTCCCGGTGACTTGTATTACATTGATTACAACGGAGACGGTATGATCGATGCTAAAGATATGGTTCCGATGAAAGACCTGAACTATCCGGTAACTACCCTCGGATTTACGCTGGGAGGTTCTTACAAAGGATTTGGATTCAATATGTTGTGGTACAGTGCCATGGATGTTTATAAGGAAGCGATACCGTCTTACTTGTGGGATTTCCCTGCAGGTAACATCAAAGCTCAACCCAATACATTGAACACATGGACAGCCGATGCCCCGATTCAGAGCGGAGCCGTCCGCCCTAGTATTCATGTACAGAGAAATTACAACTCGGTGGGCAGTACTTATACGTATACCAACCATGCTTATCTTCGTCTGAAGAATCTGGAAGTGAATTATGAGATTCCGAAACGCTGGTTACAACCTGTGCATCTGACAAAGCTGCAGATATATATCAACGGTACCAATCTGCTGACATTCTCGAAAGGCGATTCACGTCGTGACCCGGAGCATTCGGGACAGAATGTGTATCCGATGGTGAGACGTTATAATATTGGTTTTAGATTAGGATTATGAGACACTTTAAATTTACTGATATGAGAAGACATAAGTTGAATTGGATATGGATCATTATGCTGGGGTTGTTTTTCGGAAGTTGTGAGGACTACCTGGACCGTTCCCCTGATGACGGACTTTCCGAAGATGATGTTTATAAAGACTATAACAGCTTGTTAGGGTTCATGGACCGCATTTTTCTGAATGGTGATATATTGATCTTCACACATGGCATCAACTCCTATTCAAATACGTATGTAACGGTAGGTAATTTGTCCGATGAATATGCATCTGTCCGTGATGATGACCCGTCGAAGTTTGTCAATGCAGGCAACTGGCTGGAGAATGCGAGTACACGTTTCGAAATAGGAAGTAAAAGTGATGGAGCGAATTTCAAAAGTGCTATTTCGCGTGCCTATACCGGACTTCGTATCGTGAACCGTGTGATTAACGGAGTCGACCAGGTGAAATCGATTACCGAAGACCAGAAAAGAAAATTGCTGGGACAGGCTCACTTCCTGCGTGCTTACTTCTATTTTGAAATCATCAAACGATATGGCGGAATGCCTATCTTTGACCAGCTTTGGGGAGCATCAGACAACTTCGATCTTCCCCGTAAAACTTATCAGGAATCCAATGCATGGATGCAGACTGATCTGGATAAAGCCATTGAATATTTGCCATTAAGTTGGTCGGATGTAGAGCACGGTCGGCCTGACAGAGTAGGTGCTATGGCATTAAAAGCAATGACGCAGCTTTATGCGGCCAGTCCTTTGATGCAGAACGACCTGAATACCATTGAAAACAAAGGATATGGAAAAGAAATGGCTGCCGAGGCTGCCCGCAGTGCGCAGAAGGCTATCAACGCTATCGAAAGCCACGAATATTATCGCCTGATGAATCATGACGAATACCGCAGTATTCAGTTAATGCCTAATTCCAACCAATTCGCACAACCGGAATACTTATGGTTTCTGCGCTGGCATCACGGTAACTGGTCGGCTTTTGTCAGAGCGCAGTGGTTGACACAACCTTATGATAACAAGACCGGTGCCGAAGGTACTCCTTATAATGCTCCGACACAAAATGCGGTAGATATGTACGAACGCATGGGAACTGATGGTAAGTACTATCCGATCACTGATCCGCGTTCCGGTTATGATGCGGTGAAGACTACCGATCCATACTCGGATAGAGATCCTCGTTTCACTAACAATATCCTTGTCCCCGGTGAACAGTGGGGAAAGAACTTGCAGGGGGTTCCTTATTATGTAACCACTTATTCGGGCGGTTATTCCGAGAACTTCATTTCTACCAACCAGTTTACGAGAGGTTCCCAGCAGACCGGATATATGTGTAAGAAGTTTATCTGGCCGGAAGCAAGTGTGCCTTTGTTTGGCGAAGCAGGTTTCCAATTATATCGTCTGGTGGCTGTATACATTCGTGTTTCACAGGTTTACCTCGATATGGCAGAGGCTTCATACGAAGCAACAGGTGATCCGGATGCAATAGTGACAGGTTGTACGATGTCGGCCCGTCAGGCATTGAATAAAATCCGTGTAAGAGCCGGAATCGGTGAACTGCCGGATGGAGTGGACTTTAGAGAAGCTTATCGTCGGGAGCGCGGTGTGGAATTGATGTTCGAAGGACACCGCTGGTACGATATCCGCCGTTGGATGATTGCTGAAGACTTGTTTAAGGGTGAATATCCGATTATGGGCGTTAAAGCTACCCCGATCAACCATTCTTATACCGCCGACCAGTTGAAAGTGGAAAAAGCCTGCACTTATAAGTTGACCGACTTCACCTATGAGTATGTTCCGGTAAAGACAGCCGTGCGGACGTTTAACAAGCGTAATTATTGGTATCCGTTGCCGATGGATGAAGTGGCGGCTTTGGATAATCTTCAACAGAACCCCGGATGGTGATACCTAAAATAAAGAAAAGTATATGAGAAACAAGATTAGATATATAAGACTGATAGGGCTCATATTTGTCCTTATCGTTGGCTCTAGCCTGACTTTCGCACAAAATAAATCAAAGAGAAAGTCGGCGAAGAAGCCTTTGGTGGAAATAGTTTCTATTGTTACCGACGAGAAAGGTAGTCCGCTGAAGAATGTTTCTATCATTTGTGGAGAAGGTGCAGTCGTTCTATATACAGATGAAAAGGGACGTTTTCAGACGAAAGTGGAGAATGACGCAACCGTTATGATCGAAGCTTTGGGATACGAGGATAAAGTGTATAAACTGACAGGTAGCAATATCGTTCCTGAAAAGATTGTCCTGAAGAAAGAGCCTCTGTTCCTGACCGGAGAATCCTTGGTGAACAGAGCCGATGGCGGAAAGACATATAAAGGGAATGAAGTAGGTGCAACGAGTGTACTGGAGAACGGGCAGTTCGGAACGTTTCCGGATTTGACTTTGACGAATATGCTGCAAGGTAAAATGTTAGGTTTGCAGGTCCGCTCTACGGTCAGCGGATTGGGAAATAATACGCCTGATTTATATATCCGTGGCCAGCACGGTATGTCGGAAAATACGGCTATTGTTATTATCGACGGTGTGGAACGTCCGGTTGCGGATTTGATTCCTGAAGAAATTGAACGTATCGAGTTGCTGAAAGATGCCACTGCTAAGATTCTTTACGGAGCACGTGCAGCGAATGGAGTACTTTGGGTAACTACCCGCAGAGGAAAGGCCAACCGCCGTATTTATAATGCCACTGCCGAGGTGGGAGTGGTGCAGATGACACGCACACCGGATTTCCTGAATTCCTATCAGTATGCTAATCTGTATAATGAAGCGCGTGCCAATGACGGGATGACTCCTTACTATAACCAAAAGCAACTGGAAGGATATAAAAACTCCAAAGGAGCCAATGACCTGTTATACCCGAACGTTGATTTATATGATCAGTTGTTGAATAAGAATGCCAATTACCGGAAAGTATCATTCGATATGACGGGAGGTACCGACAGAGTGCGTTACGCACTGATTGCCGGATATGTAGGAGGTAGCGGATTTGAAGACGTTGCCTATACTCCACAACTGAACCGCTTGACGCTTCGCGGAAACCTCGACTTTAACGTAACGGATTTCCTGACTATATCCGCAGACGTTGCCGGACGTATGGAAATGCGCAAATGGGGACAACTGGACTGTGGACAGGTATTTACGGCCTTGTCTACTCACCGCCCGAATGAATACCCTCTGACAATGTCAACGGAAGAAACCGGACTGGCAGGCGGTTCGGACGGGATTCCTTTGTTCGGTGCAAGCCTCCGGCAGCCGATGAATGCTTATGCGGAAACCATGTACGGAGGATATACAGACGAACGCTATACGCGTAGCCAGACCAATATCGGTTTGAAATTTGATCTTGATATGCTGACGAAAGGATTGAAAGCCGGAGCTTTCCTCTCTTTCGACAACTATGATTACCTGCAACTTTCCTTGAGCAAAGTCTATCCGACGTATGCCATCAAGACATACCGTGACTTTGCCGGTGAGGAAAAAATCATGTACACCCAGATGAAGAAAACAGATGTAGCCACTTCACAAAGCCGGAAGTCGACTACCCTGCAACAGACATTGGGATGGAATGCTTTTGCCGGTTATGAGAATACATTCAATCAAAAACACGATGTATCGGCACGCCTGACTTATATGTACTCGAAAACAACCAATCAGGGAGTAACCCAAGACATCATCAATGCCAACTACGCATTGCGCCTGAACTATATGTACGACCACCGTTATGCTGTGGAAGCCGACATGGCATTGATGGGAAGCAACCGTTTCAAACCGGGAAACAAATATTTCTTCTCGGCTGCGGGGGGGCTTGCCTGGATTCTAAGCAATGAAGATTTTCTGAAAGACAATGAATACGTGAACTTCCTGAAACTGAAAACCAGTGCCGGTATTCTGGGATATGACAGAAGCACGGAACATTTATTGTATGAACGTGCCTGGGCACAAGACGGCAGTTTCCGATTCGGAACAACGAACAACGGTGCTACGGCTTACTATTCTACTTTTGTCCGTGCAGGCAATCCGAACCTGAAATGGGAAAAGGCGGCAGAATGGAACATCGGTGTGGAAGGTCTGTACCTGAACAACCGCTTATATACCGAAATAAACTATTTCCGTGAAAAACATACAGACATCATCGGTTCTGTCGATGCATCTTACGGGGATTATACAGGCAACTTTACTTACCAGGATAACATGGGTTCTGTCTTGAATCACGGTATAGAAGGAATGTTCACCTGGAGCGACCGCGTCAACGACTGGTCTTATTCGGTAGGAGCCAATTTCGTATGGTCGAAGAACAAAGTATTGAAATGGAATCAGGTGAAACATGGTGAAGAATACCGCTACACCGTAGGACGCTCTACCGATGCTATGATGGGATTGGTTGCCGAAGGATTATTTGGTAAGGACGTAGCTATCAACGGACATGCAACCCAGACATTTGCCGATTATCAGGAGGGCGACATTGCCTACCGGGATCTGAACGGTGATAAGGTTATCGATGGTCGTGATGTGAAAGAACTTGGAAACTCATTCCCGCGTACTACACTGGGTATTGACTTCAGCGTAAGCTACAAAGGTTGGGGGCTGTATCTTCAGGGATACTCCGAACTGGGTGTTCACACTTGGGCAACGAATGCCTATTATTGGAACAACGGAGAAAGTAAATACTCCAAACTGGCATTAGACCGTTACCATCCGGTAAACAACCCGACCGGAAGCTATCCTCGTCTGACAACAACTGCCGGTGAGAACAACTTCCGTAATTCTTCCTTTTGGCTGGAGAATACAAGTTTCTTCCGTATGAAGAATGTCGAGTTGAGCTATACGTTCAATCAGTTCTCTCCGAGTTCGGTGGTGAAAAAGATCAAGGTTTTTGCCCGTGGTGCCAACTTGTTCGTGCTTTCTTCCGTGAAGGATCTGGATCCTGAACTGCTGAATGCCGGTGTGACCAACTATCCGGTGACACGTAGCTTTACAGGTGGAGTCTCTTTTGTATTTTAATTTTGAACAATTAATAGATGGCAATATGAAACATATATTAGGAAGTTGCGTTTTAGCAGGTCTGTTTCTCTTTTGTGCTTGTGACGACACATTGGATACCAAGGTGACGTGGCAGATCGGAGACTCCGATACATGGAGAGTTCCGGAGCTTGCTCAAGGCGTACTATATAAAGCTTATAATGGCATAGCCAACCGTCCGGATTGCTTCGAAGATAACTTTCTGGATTGTGCTACTGATAATGCAATGACCAATTTGCGTAGCTCTTCTGTCTATAAATTAAGCATGGGCGGTATGACAGCGTTTAACAATCCGATTGGAAACTGGAGCAATGCATACAACATGCTGAATTATGTAAACTCTTTCCTCGAAAACGGCTTGACCGACCAGGTGCAGTACAACCGTACCGATCCGGAAGTGGACAAGCAAATCAAGTTACGTCTGAAAGGTGAATCGTATTTCCTGCGTGCATGGTGGCATTTCGAACTATTGAAGATGTACGGTGGAAAGGGTAAGAACGGAAAAGCATTGGGTATTCCGTTGGCAGATCATTTTATCTCGCAGGAAGAAGCTGCGCAGAATGGTGAGTTCCTCCGTCCTACATATCAGGCAACAGTCAATTTTATTGTAAACGATTTGAATAATGCCATCGAACTGTTGCCGAACGCATATCAGGGAGATGACCTGGAGTTTGGTAATACACAAATAGGGCGTGCCACGAAAGCTGCTGCGGCTGTTCTGAAAAGCCGTGCGCTTTTATATAGCGCCAGCCCAGCCATGCAGGATGATGACGTGACGAAGATTACCGGTATGGGACAATTCGAAATACTGAACCCTACAGTTTATCAGGCAAGATGGGAAGCGGTAGCTAAAGAGATTAATAAGATTCTGGGTATGGAAGGTTTCGGTACTTTTGTTCCTGTCACGGCTTCTTCCATAGCCGATGTCCAGACGGAAAGTTCCGATTATGCTTTCCGCAGGTATTTTAATAATAACCTGCTGGAAGGTTTTCATTTCCCGCCGTTCTATTATGGAAGTGCCCGTGCCACTCCTTCTCATAATCTGGTAAAGGCTTTTTATACGAAGAACGGTTATCCGGCAACTGACGTCCGTTCGGGTATCGACTTGTCTGATCCAGACTTTGATATGATGCAGCTTTATGCCATACTGGATAATCGTTTTGCATTGAATGTTTATTACCACAGTGCTACATTTGGTGATTCCGGTCAGTCACTGGATATGTCCGAGGGTGGAAAAGATTCTCCGTCGTTTAGTGAGAATGCTACACGTTCCGGTTATTACCTGGCTAAATTCGTATCCAAGAAATCGGCTATGCTGAATCCGATCCAGACGTTAAGTTCGGTTCATTACAATCCTTTATTACGGAAATCGGAAGTTCTTCTTAACTTTGCCGAAGCTGCCAATGAGGCATGGGGCAACCCGACGGTGAAAGGGGAGGGCTGTCTGTATTCTGCTTATGAAATAATGAAAACGATCCGTTTGCAGGCAGGAGGCATTAACTTTGATCTTTATCTGGATGAAGTAGCTCAAAGTAAGGATTCGTTCAGAAAGCTGATTCAGAATGAACGCCGCTTGGAGTTTGCTTTCGAGAATCATCGCTATTTTGATATGCGGCGCTGGGTATTGCCGTTGAACGAAGAGGTGGAAGGAGTTGCCGTCACCCGCAATGAAGACGGTACATTCAGCTTCAAAGTACAGAAGGTGGAGCAACGGAAATATGAAGTGAAAAACTATTTCACTCCACTGCCATATTCAGAGCTGGAAAAGAATAAGAATCTAATTAATAATCAGGGTTGGGAATAACATGTGGTTGATATAAATACTTATTTACAATGAAGAAACTAAATATATTATGGATAGGGCTGATAAGCGTTCTGATGACTGCTTGTTATGATGATTATGAAAAGGACTACGATAAGAGTACGGTGTACTTTGCTTCGCAGAAACCTTTGCGGACACTGGTAGCCGACACAGATATGTCGATAAAGGTAGGAGTGGCCATTGGTGGCAAAAGAGAAGTGCATACCGATGATTGGGCTACGTTCGAGATCGATCCGTCTTTATTGGATGGTACGGGCTTGACACTAATGCCGGAAAACTATTATCAGTTGGCTGATCCGAACAAGATGACGATCAGCAACCCGAACCTGGCAATCGCAGATGTGAAAGTGACTTTCTCCGATGCTTTTTATAACGATGATGCCGCTTTGGATAAACACTATGCCATCCCTTTCCGGTTGGTCGATCACAATCAGGATGAAGTAAGTACCGACGTGAATGGCAATTTGAAGGATTACAGTATTGTAGTTGTCAAGTTCGTCAGCCAGTATCACGGCACCTACTTTGTAAAAGGGAAAGTTACCAACTTATCCACCCAGCAGGTGACTGAATACAATAACAAGGATTTGAGTCAGAATATGACCCGCGACTTTGTTTCATTAGGCAGGAACAAGGTACGCAGACCGGGCTTCGGACAAACGTTGGAAAACAATGAATCGGTGAATCTGACAGTCAATTCAGATGGAAGTGTGACTATCGAGGCCGGGGGAAGTGTCGCTATCGCAGATGCATCCGCCACATTAGATCCTGCAGCCGAATCACTGGAATTTGTAGGGAAACAGCCTAAGTTTACACTTTCTTATAAATACACGAAAGGCGGTGTTACTTATCAAGTCAATGAAGAATTGATTCGTCGTCAGAATCCGGAAGCCGATTTACGCTTCCAGGAATGGTAGAAATAGGTATTAGTCGATTATAGGTGTCTATCTGTCGCCGGTAATTAGCTGAATCAACGATGTTGCAGGCTGATTACCGGTGATGTTTTTAGACATTCTGTTAAATTTATATCGCTTAAATTAGCTTACGACTCTACTTTAGAATAGATTTTCCTTTTTCTGTTATCATCCAATAACCTATCTTTTTCGAGCCTTTTCGAATAATGCAGCCATTCACTTTTAAGTTGCGGAATGCTCTCTTGATCGTAGCACTGGAAACAGATAAAGATATGGCTAAATTATCATATGTTGACTGATTATCTTTTACTATCAATTTTAATATATCTTTCTCTAATGATGATAGTTTTAAAGGGTCATTTAAAGGGTCATTTAAAGGATCATTTAAAGGGTCATCGTTCTTAATTCTGTTAGGTCTATATATGATAAGTGTAACGCCACCGGCTTCATTTATAAACTCCGGTTTGCGGAGCCCTGCTTTCGTCATACCCTCATAAATTTTATGAATACCTCGTCCCCATGATTCAATAAATCCGGCACGGTAAAAAGTTTCGGCGATAAGGCGATTCCGGGGTTGTGAAGCGTGGTCACCTAATAATTGTTCGATAGTCATACCTTCGGGAAGTGTCCCCGGATTCCAAAGGCGGATGCGGTCATTATACACTTTCATTTGTATATGTACTCCCGTGTACAACTTATGCACAATACTATTGAATAAACTCTCCCGCAATGCATCTTCTGGAATTTCTAAAGGTTCAATGCGCTGCAATCCTTCATAATGGACAGGTGAAATGAGATACTTGGATTTCAATACTTCTATCACGCGATCGGTCATCTGAATGATATTTCCATCCACTACATCTTGAAACATCAGGTCGGCTTCATCACGACCAAACCTCCCAATACGAAATTGTACACTGGTGAAAAACTTTGCAGGATTTTTGCCGAATAGAAGTAAAGCAGCATTGCGCAACTTACCTTCCCCACCGATAAGATTCAGATTAGAGAGTACTTTTTCCGTAGTTTCATTCAATGAATCTACTGGCATACGTCCGGCATCGACGGCTTTACGCAAAAAGAAATCAATAGCTTGGCGGTCGATGTCATCCAATGTAGCTCTTTCGTTTTCAATATCATCCCACGAATGCCCCATTTTGCGAAGCAAAAACTGTTGCAAGGCTGCACCTTTCAACTCCTGTTTGGTAGAACCGCTGCGATAATGATATATACCGTGATAAGCGATAGGCAAATTACACGGTTGCACGGCAATCTCGATGTAGTCTTTACCCTCTTTATGCAAAAGATTTACATCAGCTACAATGCCCAGGTAGTTAACAATCTTATTAGGAATGTCTTCCATCAGTCGTTTGGTGTCTGCTACACCAACCACTTGTTGGTTATCGTCTATACCGATATAGATACGCCCACCTTGTGCATTTGCAAAACCACAAATCCACTTTAGATATTCGTCTCTCCACGATTCCTTATATTCAATATTCTGACTTTCACTCATAATTACTACAAAGTTACATATTCTTTTTCAAACTTTGTAGAGTATAAGGAGATTTACAAGTGCCAGTTCCGGCGAATTACTTCAATTGCTTGAGAAACTCTGTCGGAGTGATATTAAATTCCTTTTTGAAACATTTTGTAAAGTAGTTCGGGTCTGATATACCGACAGCGAATGAGGCTTCGGAAACATTCATGCCGTTCAGTAAATGGGTTTTGGCTTCCTTCATCTTGATGGTACGTATAAACTGTGTGATGGAGCATCCCGTGAGTGATTTCAGTTTCATGTGCAGCAGACTACGGCTGATGCGGAGATGGGCTGTGATTTCAGTTACTCCAAAATCTTCCTTGGTGAGGTTCGCCATGATCAGCTCCACCAGTTCTTTCATAAACACCTCATCCCGTGGATTATTGGTGATTTGCTTGATGTTCAGTTCCTCCGCCTGTTTGAAGTGCTCGATATTCTGTTTCCGGCTCTTTTGGATATTCTGTACCAGCAACTCCAGGTTCTTGGCGTTGAAAGGTTTGGTGATATAGGCGTCCGCTCCCCGCAGATAGCCTTCTGTATGGTCGTTTTCATCCGTCTTGGCAGTCAGGAGGATGACGGGGATATGACTGGTCGTTACATCTTGCTTGACGCGTTCCGTGAATTCCAGTCCGTCCATCACCGGCATCATTAAGTCCGATATAATCAGATTCGGCAGTTGTCTGGCTATCTTCTTGCAGGCTTCCGCTCCGTTGTAGGCACGTATGATGTCGTATTTCTCGCCGAATATACTGGCGAGGTAATCATTCATTTCTTTATTATCCTCCACAATCATGATAGATTCTCTGCCGGAGTCTTTCTCTTTGTTGGTCAGCTTTTCGGGGATGAGTTCGATTGTTTCCTTGATTCGCTGGTTGTATTTTTGTATTTCTTCGGTCGTGATGTTTTCGGAAGAGCGTTCGTCGGGTGCGTAGGCATCCTCCGATACGTTCAGGGTGACGATAAAGTCCGAACCTTTGTTGACTTCGCTCTCTACCCGTATTTCCCCTTTGTGCATGTGGATGAGCGAACGGGTGAGCGACAGTCCTAGTCCGAATCCCTCGCGGTGGTCACGCTTCTCTACCTGGTAGTAGCTTTCGAATATTTGTTCTTGGGCTTCCTTAGGGATGCCTCTACCACTGTCTTTCACGGAGATTTGCACAAATGTCTCTTTTTCTTCTTTTATCAGTTTGGCGCTCAACTTGACATATCCTCCCGGTTGTGTGTATTTAAATGCGTTCGAGAGCAAGTTATAAAGAATCCGTTCCAGTTTGGAAGGCGAGAACCATACTTCCTCTTCGGTGTCTTCCAGATTGACAATAAAGTCTATTTCCCGTTCTCCGGCTACGATGTCGAAGATGTGAGACAACTCTTCCAGAAAATGCATGATGTCTCCTTTGCGGACGCTGATATGCATCTGCTTCATTTCGATTTTACTGAACGTCAGTAATTCGTTAATCAGATAATTCATCCGGTTGGCATTGCGGTAGATGACTTCCAGCTTCTCTTTGTCGTTGTTGTTGATCTGTGGCTGCTGGATCAACCGTTGAAGAGGTGACAGAATCAGGGTTAGCGGTGTTTTCAGGTCATGGGAGATGTATGTGAAGAAATTGATCTTTTGTTGGTTCATGTTTTCTATGTTGACACGCTGTTCATGCTCTGTTTTCAGTCGCATGAGCAGGATGATACGTGTTTTGGTATATCTGTATGCGGCGTAAATGATTAACAGGGAGAGTAGCGCATAGGCAAGGTATGCTCCCGATGAGAGCCACCAGGGAGGAAGGATTCTGATGGCAAGGTCTTTTTGTCCCGTTTCATCCCAGTGGATGCCGTCTTTGCTGGCTTTGATCTTTAAGATATACCTTCCTGAAGGCAGGTTTGAGAAACGTACCTGATGCTGGTTGCCTACAAACTGCCAGTCTTTGTCGATACCTTCCATTTTCATGGCATATTGGGTGTTGTAGGTGTATTGATAATTCAGTCCGGAATATTCGAGACGCAGGGATTGGGCCTGGTCGTGTGTCAGGGTAATCTCTGTCAGCTCGGAGATGGAGGAAGGGATGGACGCCTTTTCATTATTGGGTGACATATATTCGCTGTTGCTCCATATAGCAGTCAGTGCAATGTTGAAATGGGGATTGACGGAGCGTACCTGTTCCGGATAAAAAGAAATCATGCCGTTGATGGTTCCGAAATACAGTTCTCCGTCAGGTTTCTTGCAGGCGGAGGAGTAGTTGAACTGGTTGATGGGCAATCCGTCGGCAGTGGTATACCGGTCTATATTTTTTGTTTGGGGATTGATACAGCAGAGTCCGTTTCCGGTTCCTACCCAGATATTACTCATTTCATCCTCAATGATACCTTTAATGGCGTTGGAACCCAACTGTTCTTTGCTGTAAAAAGCGATGATGCTGCCGTTGCGGTCTGATACATAAAGCCCGTTGTTGTCTGTCCCTATCCATATCCGTTGGTGCGAATCGGGGTAGATATAGGTTACATAGAGATCGGTGTGTGGTAAGATAGGGAGCGAGGTAACTTTCAGTGTACGGGTGTTTATCTGGAACATACTGCCTTTTCGGGTTCCTGCCCAAAGTATGCTGTCATTGAATTGTACCAGATTGAAGACGCGCAGCGGTGAGACCTTTTCCGGACGGGCATTGATTTTTTTCTTGTCGATCAGGAACAAGCCTGAAGGACCTCCGTACCAAACGTGGTCGTTTTTGTCTTCGATGATGCAGAAGCCGGACGAGACCTCTTCCGACAATAGATTATAGTTCACCGTACGGTTCAGATGCGGTATATAGTGAAGAGCTCCTTTCAGGAACAGTCCGAGCCATAGGCTGTTATCTTTGTCGAGCCATAGAGAGTGTATGTTCTTGGCGTAGATTTGCATCTGTTTGTGAAGCCGTTCGGCGCGGGTAATCTCTTTTTTACTGTTCAGGTAATTCAATCCGCCATCCTCCGTAGCGATGTACAGGCCGTTGTCCGGAGCATTGATAATCTGGCGGACAGCTTTTCCGCTCAAATGGTTGAAACTGCTTCCGTAAGGATATATCTGGAATTGGTCGGAGCCGAATATATAATAGTTGACTCCTCCGAAATAGGTTCCCACCCACATATTATGTGCCTTGTCCTGATAAAGACTGTAAATGGGCGAATCGTTCAGGGCACTTAAATCCCGTTCGGATTGTTCGTAGTGCGCAATCAGTTGGTAGAGTTTGTTGAACACGAAGATGCCGTACTCCGTTCCTACCCATATATTTCCGGTATAGTCGGTTGACGCACACCGGAAATCTTTCACTTCGAGGTCTTTCGAGAGGTTACACAGGGTGTTGCTTTGTATGTGGTAGACGAAGAAATCACTATTAGTATTCAACAAAAGCTGGTTGGACGAGATCAGGACAGCATTGTTACATTGTTGTGCAAAAGGCTGGATGAGAGTAGGGAGGGAAACGAATTGTTTCTTTTCCAGACTGTATCGCATCAGTCCTTTGTTGGTATCTATCCACAGGGTTTTGTCTCCGTCCTCTGCGAGGTATCTCACATGGGGCTTCTCTTCATTGAGCAGGAAAGGGACGAACAGGCTGTCCTGTTCATTGTAACGGTAGAGTCCGTTGCTGCAGGCCGCCAGGAGCATACCGTCGCTGGTGTTCAGGAAACAAACATCATCTTTGGTGTTCCCTTTGATCCGGTAACGGGTAAAATCTTCCGTCCGGTAGTCATAGCTGCAGATGCCCTGATCGGTAGAGATCCATAGAACGTTGCGGAGTGAGTCATTGTACAGACGGGTGATGAAGTCATGGCAGAGTGAGGTACTGTCGGCTTCATTGTGTGCGAACAGGTTGATATTATAACCGTCAAACCGGCACAAGCCGTTGCGTGTACCAAACCAGATGAATCCGTGATTGTCCTGTGTGATTGCATTAATGGTGTTATGCGGAAGTCCTTCGGTTATACTTAACTGTTTGAAACGTATGTTGGTATATTGTATCTGTCCCGTAGACAGGTTTATGTTTAAGAGCACGAGACTAAATAAGAGGATGATTTTAAGTGATGTGGTTCTCATGGCTTTTCTGATTAATTTTCACGACCAAAGATACGTCTTTTTTTGTTTTGGACGGTCGTAGGATTGTTCAAACGGACAGTACTAATGTTCAGTTTGTTGCCCGACAACTGATTTTTATACATGATTGCAGGTATTAAATACTATTTTTCTGTTTTTCTTGGATAGAAAAGACCACATTTGCAAGGTGAAACTCTAAAAGTCAGAAAAAGGATCACACGTTTGATGTGTGTCCGGATGCGGCGATTAAGGATATGGAAGGTATGCAGAAAATTTTTGTAACGATGGGACATGATATGAAGTCGGTTCCATGATTGTACACCGTTTTGAATAAAAGACTATAAGATTAAAATAAGCAAATATGAAAAATACACTCTTTTGTATCACAGGACTAGCTATACAGGGATTGCCTCTGTCGGTCACAGCGCAGAACGGTAAACCGAATATTGTGGTTATCATGACCGACCAGCAGCGTGCCGATCTCTGCGGCAGAGAGGGGTTCCCTCTTGACGTGACTCCTTATGTAGACCAACTAGCACAGGAGAATGTATGGTTCAACAAGGCATATACCGTGATGCCTGCCAGTTCCCCCGCCCGTTGCTCCATGTTCACCGGACGTTTCCCTTCTGCCACTCACGTACGTACGAACCACAATATCCCCGACATCTTCTATCAACAGGATTTGGTAGGAGTATTGAAAGAAAACGGATATCAGACAGCATTGGTCGGCAAGAATCATGCTTACCTGAAACCTGCCGACCTGGACTTCTGGTCTGAATACGGACACTGGGGAAAGAACAAAAAGGCGACTCCCGCCGAGAAAGAAACTGCCCGTTTCCTGAATCAGCAAGCCAGAGGGCAATGGCTCGAACCCTCTCCAATCTCCCTGGAAGAGCAGCATCCCACCAAAATCGTGAACGAAGCACTGGCATGGATTGAGAAGCAGAAAGAAAATCCTTTCTTCGTATGGGTATCTTTCCCGGAACCCCACAACCCTTATCAGGTATGCGAACCCTATTACTCCATGTTCTCACCTGACAAACTTCCCGTATTGAAGACATCGCGCAAGGATTTGGCAAAGAAAGGAGAGAAATACCGTATTCTGGCAGAACTGGAAGATGCATCCTGCCCCAATCTGGAACAGGACCTGCCCCGAATCCGTGCCAACTATATCGGAATGATCCGGTTGATAGACGATCAGATCAAAAGATTGATCGAATCATTGAAAGCCGGCGGACAATATGAAAATACCATCTTTGTTGTACTCTCCGACCACGGTGATTATTGGGGAGAATACGGATTAATCCGTAAAGGAGCCGGACTTTCCGAGAGCCTGGCACGTATTCCGATGGTATGGGCGGGCTATCAGATCAAGAATCAGCCTGCACCTATGGATAGCCACGTGTCGATAGCCGACCTTTTCCCCACCTTCTGCTCTGCCATCGGTGCCGAAATACCGGCAGGCGTTCAGGGACGTAGCTTGTGGCCGATGTTGACCGGGAAGGCTTATCCCCAAGAAGAATTCTCCAGTATAGTGGTTCAACAAGGCTTCGGCGGGGCTGACGTCGGACTGGACGCTTCCCTGACTTTCGAACAGGAAGGCGCATTGACTCCCGGCAAGATAGCCCACTTTGACGAACTGAACACTTGGACGCAAAGCGGCACTTCACGCATGATAAGAAAGGATGACTGGAAACTGGTGATGAATCATTATGGAAACGGTGAACTTTACAACTTGAAGAAAGACCCTTCGGAAGTTCATAATCTGTTTGGTGAGAAGAAATATAGCGAAATTCAAACGGAACTTCTGACCCGGTTGCTGGCATGGGAATTACGTTTGCAGGACCCACTACCTCTTCCGCAAAGACGCTATCATTTTAAACAGAACCCATTTAACTATCTTAAATAGGAAGAATACGTAAACATAAAACAGGAATATATGAAATTGATTGGACGATTAGGATTGATCTTGCTTACAGGATTTATTTCCATCTGTACAGCATCAGCGCAGTTATATGGAACGGCAAATACAAACGCTCCGGAACTACGTGTTCCGAAATCTGTAAAGCCGGCATTTGATTATTGGATGAGGGACACCTGGGCTACGTTGGGACCTGACGGTTATTATTATATCACAGGAACTACCTCTACCCCCGATCGTCATTTTCCGGGACAGAAACATTGCTGGGACTGGAATGACGGTTTGTACCTGTGGCGTTCCAAAGATATGAAGTCGTGGGAAGCTATGGGACAAATCTGGTCGATGGAAAAAGACGGCACCTGGCAAAAGAAGCCGAAAGTATATAAAGCAGGAGAGAAATATCAGAAAAAATCCATCAACGGTGATCCGATGGACAACCGCTTTCATGCAGTGTGGGCTCCGGAAATGCATTATATCAAAAGCGCGAAGAACTGGTTTATCGTTGCCTGCATGAATGAGTCGGCAGGCGGGAGAGGTTCTTTTATTTTGCGCAGTAAGACCGGAAAACCGGAAGGACCGTACGAGAATATCGAAGGCAACAAAGAGAAAGCCATCTTCCCGAACATCGACGGAAGTTTGTTTGAAGATACGGACGGCACAGTTTATTTTGTCGGGCACAACCATTATATCGCCCGTATGAAACCGGATATGAGCGGATTGGCCGAGGAACTGAAAACGTTGAAAGAAAAGAAATACGATCCGGAACCGTATATTGAGGGAGCATTTATTTTCAAATACGATAACAAGTATCATCTGGTACAAGCAATATGGTCGCACCGTACGGCAGAGGGAGATACCTATATCGAGAAGAAGGGAGTGACTTCGCCGAAAACACGTTATAGTTATGACTGTATCATATCGACAGCCGATAATGTGTATGGGCCATATAGTGAGCGCTACAATGCCATCACGGGAGGAGGACACAACAATCTTTTTCAGGATAAGGCTGGAAACTGGTGGGCTACCATGTTCTTCAATCCACGCGGGGCACAGGCGGCAGAGTATAAAGTGACGTGCCGTCCCGGATTGATTCCGATGATCTATGAGAATGGTAAATTCAAACCCAACTTTAATTATAAAACCAAATGAAAACTTCTTTATTGATAGCAGGCAGTCTGGCTCTGGTTCCGATGGCTTATGCGCAGGACAAGCCGAATATTATAATTATACTGGCTGATGACTTGGGATTTTCAGATCTCGGTTGCTTCGGTGGTGAGATTCATACACCGGTATTGGATAAACTGGCGGAGAATGGCGTCCGTATGACGCAAATGTACAACAGTGCACGCAGTTGCCCGTCCCGTGCCAACCTGTTGACGGGACTTTATCCCCATCAAACAGGACTGGGACACATGGACGGCAGTCACCCTGCATGGCCGAAGGGATATTCGGGATTCCGTTCCAATTCGGATAATGTCACGATTGCGGAAGTCTTGAAAGATGCCGGATATTTTACGGCTATGTCGGGAAAGTGGCATTTGGGGAACAAGTCGAATCCTGTTCTTCGTGGTTTTCAAGAGTATTACGGGTTGCTGGGCGGATTCAATTCTTTCTGGAATCCGGCGGTATATACCCGTTTGCCGAAAGACCGTACCCCCAGACACTATGAAGAAGGGGCTTTCTATGCAACGAATGTGATAACGGATTATGCGATTGACTTCATCGACCAGGCACATCAGGAAAAGAAACCGCTGTTCCTGTATCTGGCTTATAATGCTCCCCATTTTCCTTTGCACGCACCGAAAGAAGTGACTGATAAATATATGTCTCTCTATATGCAGGGATGGGACAAGATTCGTGACGCACGTTGGAAACGGATTGTTGACCTGAAACTGATGCAAGGCAAACCGGAACTTAGTCCGCGCGGCGTGGTTCCCGAAAGTCTGTTTGAAGATGAAACGCATCCGTTGCCGGCATGGGACTCATTGACGAAAGATCAGCAGACCGACTTGGCACGCCGTATGTCTATCTTTGCAGCGATGGTGGATGTGATGGACGCGAATATCGGACGGGTAGTGGATGAGTTGAAAAAGAACGGTGAGCTGGACAATACATTTATCATGTTTATGTCTGATAACGGAGCTTGTGCCGAATGGCATGAATTTGGTTTCGACAAACAGACCGGAGTCGAATATCATACGCATACGGGAGCCGAACTCGACCAGATGGGCTTGCCCGGAACTTATCATCATTACGGCACAGGCTGGGCGAATGTTTGTTGCACGCCGTTCACGCTGTATAAACATTATGCTCACGAAGGAGGTATCTCAACCCCATGTATCATTTCCTGGGGCAATCATGTGAAGAATAAAGGCGGACTGGATCATCAGCCTGCACAATTCTCCGATATCATGTCTACTTGTGTGGAACTGGCAGGAGCCACTTATCCGAAAGAATATCAGGGAAGAGCGATTCTGCCCACGGCAGGTAAATCCATCCTCCCGATTGTGAAAGGAAAGAAGATGCCCGAAAGGTATATCTATGCGGAACATGAAGGCAACCGCATGGTGCGTAAAGGTGACTGGAAGCTGGTTTCGGCCAATTTTAAGGGAGATGAATGGGAATTGTACAATATCAAGGAAGACCGTACCGAGCAGCACAACCTGATCGGCAAATATCCTGAAATGGCAAAAGAACTGGAAACGGCCTATTTCGAATGGGCAGACAAGAGCGATGTCCTGTATTTCCAGAAAATGTGGAATACCTACAATAAGAATCGACGGAAAGATTTTAAAGAATATAAAACCCGCTAACGCTTATGGATAAGAGAATCTTGTTTACTCTGGCTTTAGGAGCCATGTCGCAGGTGTTTGCCCATGCATGGGAGCCTAAAGGAGACAAAATCAAAACAGTATGGGCTGAACAGGTGACGCCGGAAAATGTGTGGCAAAGTTATCCCAGACCGCAATTGCAACGGGCAGAATGGATCAATCTGAACGGATTGTGGAAATATGCCGTGACGGATCAGAACACGGTCCGGAAGAATGTTTCCTTTGAGGGGGAAATCCTTGTTCCGTTTGCGATTGAATCGTCTCTGTCCGGAGTGCAGAAAACATTTCTTCCTACGGATAAACTATGGTATCAACGTGAGTTCACACTAAATCCTTCCTGGAAGAATAAATCTACTATCCTGCATTTCGGAGCAGTGGATTATGAATGTCAGGTGTGGGTGAATAACCGGTTGGCCGGCACGCATAAAGGAGGGAATAATCCGTTCTCGTTTGATATTACTAGGTTTTTGAAGAAAAGCGGGCCTCAAAGCATTGAGGTAGCTGTAACCGATCCGACAGATACGGAATCTATTTCCCGTGGCAAACAGCAACTCAATCAGGAAGGGATTTGGTATACTCCCGTATCGGGTATTTGGCAGACAGTCTGGCTGGAAGCGGTAGATAAAACTTATATCCGTCAGGTGCTTCCTTCCACTGATATTGAGAAGAAGTCTGTAAAACTGAATTTCGACATAGCCGGAGCTAAAGGCAATGAAGAGGTAAAAATAGAAGTATTGGATGATGGTAAAGTAATCAGGACGGTGGAACAGAAGTTGCGTGATGCGATTGAGATAGATGTTCCGGATGCTGCTTTATGGTCTCCCGAATCTCCGAAACTGTATCATCTGAATATTTCCTTATCCAATGGAGGGCGTGTTTTAGATCAGGTAAAGAGTTACTTTGCTTTGAGAAAGGTAGATGTACGGAAAGATGAGTGCGGATATAACCGCATTTGCCTGAATAATCAACCCATCTTCCAATACGGTCCGCTCGATCAAGGCTGGTGGCCCGACGGATTGCTGACTCCTCCTTCCGAGGAAGCGATGCTGTGGGACATGGTGCAGTTGAAGAAGATGGGATTTAATATGATCCGTAAACACATCAAGGTAGAACCGGAACAATATTATTATTACGCCGATTCTCTCGGTCTGATGATGTGGCAGGATATGGTATCCGGTTTTGCTACATCAAGGAAGAAAGAGGAACACGTTAATCCGTCGGCTACTGCCGATTGGAATGCTCCCGAAGAACATACCCGCCAATGGCAAAAAGAAATGTTCGAGATGATTGACCGTCTCCGTTTTTATCCTTGTATCACTACCTGGGTTGTATTCAATGAAGGATGGGGACAGCACAATACGGTGGAAATCGTGAATAAAGTGATTAAGTACGACGATACACGTCTGATAAACGGGGTGACCGGGTGGACGGATAGAGGCGTAGGTGATATGTACGACGTACATAATTATCCTGTCACTTCCATGATTCTGCCGGAGAATAACGGTAACCGTATTTCCGTATTGGGAGAGTTCGGCGGTTATGGCTGGGCGATCAAGGAGCATATCTGGAATCCGAATATGAGAAACTGGGGGTATAAGAATATCGACGGGGCAATGGCATTGATTGATAGCTACGGTCGCCTGTTATATGATTTGGAAACGCTGATTGCCCAGGGATTGAGTGCAGCAGTCTATACACAAACCACCGATGTGGAAGGGGAAGTGAACGGCTTGATTACTTATGACCGGAAAGTGACTAAAATACCGGAAGGCTTATTGCACCTGATGCACAACCGTTTGTATGAAATCACCCCCGTGAATGCGGTTACTTTGATTGCGGACAGTCAGAATGGAAGCAAGAATACCCGCCTTGTCGGTGTGAACGGTCAGGAACTGAAAATGACTTCTTTGCCTTTCGAATGTTCCCCTCGTTCCACAATAGTATCTGAAGCAACTTTTAATGTAGATAAGGGCTTCAATCACCTGTCTTTGTGGCTCAATGTTGCCGGAGAAGCAAAAGTGTGGTTGAATGGAGTGGAAGTCTTTGCGCAGGAAGCAAAGCAGACCAGGCAATATAATCAATACAATATCAGTGACTACAGCCGTTACTTGCGGAAAGGGAGCAATCTGTTGAAAATCGAAGTGAAAGATAGCAAGAAGATGAGATTCGATTATGGGTTGAGAGCTTATTAACGGAATTGTTTTTCTTTTGTCTGTTTCTATTATAAGGTACTTACCTTTGTATTCTTCTTCCCGAATTGGCTTAGGAATCGAAACACTGTAGAATTTCTTGGTATCTGGGAGAAGCTGAACAATCCCACTTTTAATTGTGTAGAATCCGACATAATTAAAAGTGGGATTGAACAGTTATTGCCTTAGCGCAAAAGAATGGATACAAAATACAAATGCCATTGGTATTATATCAAAACTGCTAGATATGGTGGAACATGCCCACAAAGGCATTGATTTTATAAACATTCAGTGCAAAACTTCTTGTATTTATTGCCTTATTTCCAATATATTCCAAATAAATCATTTATCTTTGTCACACGCTTTCCGCCCATCAGCGTGATGGAACTGGTGGAAAGTGGTTTTATTTCTTAATAGAGTAAAAGCGTATTATCTCTCGTCTATGAAAATTAGCAGTTTTAAAGGAGAGAGGTGATTCAGCAGATACTCCACGCGAACGGTGTATATCAACATATCCGTCAGAGATGTGTTATATATAAACGATTGGCGTGGGTGTCTGTTGTTATCATTATCTTCCGAAGGGTATTGCTAAGCCTCATAGACGGATAATGGTGCAACAGCATCTGCGCCTTTCTTGTATCCGGTCGGTTTATTCATAATACCCCAATATAACCTGACCAATCCCCGCCACCGGACTGCAGGAAGCGTAGATGCCCGTTGTGCTAATATAATAAAAAGAGTATCCCTCTTTCATTGTATCACACATAAAAAAACGAACACTATGTCAGAATGGATTAGCATAGAAGAAGCGGCCAAGAAATACGGTATCGAAAAAGAGTATATCCAACTTTGGGTGGATATGCAGGTAATCATGTCATATTTCAAGGATTACAGAACCGTCGTAAACGATCAGAGTCTCCGTGGATTCCTGAAGATTAGGGAGAAAGGAATTAGCCCGGAATACGTGAAAGTCTTGGAGCAGCTTTGCATCAGTAAATTTGAAGTGTGTTCGGCATATGCTTTTCTCTTAGGGGCACGCGACAAGGAACTCGAAATGTACAGGGAAGCCAAATCACAGCGGGATGCATTACGGGGCATGTGGATAGAGCTAAACGAACGGACACGGGATTTAGAAATAGAACTTGAATTAGGACGGGGTAGTTGTTATAAATGCCCGTTAAAAAAGCTGTGTATAAGAATCAAAAGAATAAAACAGAATTGGTCCACAAAGATGCAGAAATGAGCAATCATCTTATTTTGTTTAGGCTAATACTTAGCGATTTGTACTCTTTTTATTGTCAATCTGTCAGGATGACATTCAAGTGCTTGAATATCAATTTTATACTGCCTGACAATAGGTGCTGATAATAGGCTGACAGTAAAACATCTGCACTTTTATTGTCAGCCTTGATTTCTTGTCAAGTGCCTTGTTTTAAGATTAATCAAGTGGGACTTTATAGGAAGAGTAGCCGGTATAGTTATGTTGGGATACCGGTATAGTTACATTAAAGTATCGGTATCTTTAATTCGTCACGGTCGTGACGAGATCTTCCCACGGCCGTGGTAGGATCTCGTCATGGCTGTGGGAAGAAGTTACCACGGCCGTGGGAAGTTAGTGATATCGGCACGTTAATGGACAAATGGTTATGGGATAATGGAAGTATAACAGCTGTATAACGTTTGTTTAATGGGGACTTGTCACAAAAGGTAAGTAGGCTGGATGGATTGAGGATAATACGGGAGGACAAATCATTAAATAATAGACTGGCAATAGGAACTGCTAAATTTATATATGTGAATACAATCGGAAATACTGCTTATCTTCAACCAAGAAAAGGGAAGAGAGGGTAAGCTGACTATGAGAAATACCCTGAAATGTTATGAGAATAAGCTGAAATTTAAGCTAAAATAGAGAATATCTTATGAGAAATACCGTATTGAAAAGTATTTCTCATAAGATATTTGTTTGATTATCTGATGTTTATGTGAATTAATGAGAATATGAGAAATGCTTTCTATATCTCTAAATCCGGTAAGGTATCAACTAGTTTCTTTTCCACACGCTTACCACCGACTTGATCTACAATAGTCGTAGCACCATTATTCAAATCATAATCAAAGTTCAGCGAAACACCTTTCTTTTTATTTTCTATACGGAGAAATGCTTTCTCTCCACCATCTAAATTACATTCAATAACCCATTCTTTTACAGTTATGCGATTTCCTTCACGATCCACCACAGCATCAGCACGGTTATTCCCATGTACATCAATCACATTCAAAAAACAGACCTGATTGCTGGGAGACGTGGTTGCTGTGAAATGGTAATGATTAGGGAGTGTCTTGCCAAGTCGTTTTTTCCAATCAACAGCAGCCACAAAGAAGGTATCTGTCTGTGCGTAAGTCATCTTTTGTGAAGAAAACAAATGGGCTACAGATACTCCGTCTACCTTATTCTTTCCCAAAATACGCAGTCCACCCCCTTCTTCAACCACTTCCATCGGAAGTTCTACCGTATGCAGTAAATAATTCCACTTTACAGGTTCCTTACCTGTCAGTTCATCGTAAATGACAAATAGTCCCGAACGTCCTAATTGGACAATGTGCCTGCGGAAGAAATCCAGTTTATTCTCATCCCAACCCATTTCTGGAGTAAAACGAGTGCCGGACAAACGTCCGCGTTCCAGCCATAACGGAGAAATGACTTTGCCATAGGCATTGGAAGCATCACCTACAACGTAAGAGATTTCTTCACCTTCGTAATAGCGGGGAATCCAACCATAACCTTCTGTTCCTATCTTTTGTCCCATACCGTTTACCAATATGGAATTATGGGCACGAGTGTTCCGATAGGCATACATGCAGTGGTCATCTGTAAACCCGGTACGATGTCCGCTGCTATAGAAGATGGCTTTACCGCCAAAGAAGGTGTTGAAAGCATTCTGATTCGCTAAGGCATGAGAAGTAGAACCGTAAGGACTGCTTCGGAAAGAAAGCATCGCATTGTTAGTATGGTGTCCGATGTCGGTATGCATCAAAGCAGTACCCGTTTGACTGAAGATTTTGCATGCCGGTAAATCCGACAAGCGCATGCTATAAGCAGGTCTTTCCTTTTTAGTAATACAACGATACCACGTCAGGTCTGCCGGTTTGGTTTCGAAAGCTTTCGAGAAGATATCGGGGTCTTCTTGCATGATTTCGTGTACATAGGCTGCCGCCCACGGGTTGTTACATTCACGCGCTATGGCATCAGCATATCCTACGCGGCCTCCGTTCGGAGTATGCTGTCCCTCATGCGAATTGCCATGACCTCCGGATTTGGAGAAAGGAGGTTGCTGGTAGATGACATATAATGCATTATTGTTATACCACGGATCAGCAAAGAAATTGAAGCCTGAAATACGTGAGAAGAAGGCCGGAATTTCTATTAAGGTGCGTATATTTACATGGAAATAAGCGTCTCCGTTATGCCAGGCACCATCTTTGTTCAGACCGGGAAGGCGGGAAATCCATTCATTATAGCAATAATCTGTCCACACTGATGCTTCCGGTATCTCACCAACCGTAGCGAATGCCGCCATCGTCAGAATACGGAAAGTCATCTGCCATACATGGTTGTCGGCGATACGGTTCTCCAGATGATTGACATATTCATTATAGAACTTATCGCCAATATTGCGAATGTTGTCCAATAGCAGTTGTTTCTCTTCAGGAGACAGCAAGCCATAGAATCCATCATATGTAGATGTACTCATAGATAATAAAGTGGATAGATTAAAGTCGCCTGCAAAGTATTTGCTTTCTTGCCAGGAAAGAATTTCGCTCAATCGGTCGATACCTTCCCGATAATATTTTTTATCTTTCGTCAATAGGTAGGCACGTACCAATGCTTCTACGTTAGCTTCTTCCCTATCCACAATCTTACGGCTTTCCCGTATAAGGGCAGACTTACGCTGTACAAGGTTAGTCAATGTAACCACATTCGTTGTATCTATCTCCTCCCAAAGATGTTTCAACGGATGCGAGATGCATCGGACAGCCTTGTCTATATATGCCCGAGCTTCCGGATTATTTTTATTTTTTGCTATGATCTCCTCCCAATCATCGGCATCTAACAATACACGGGGATGATGGGAAGGGTACCCCGCCAATACTTTCTCTAAAGCAGGTGGATTAAACTCCGGTGTATCTTTATTTATATAGAACTGATAAACCGGCGACCACTCTTCATTACCTTCGGGAGTAACATAAGCATGTTGCCAATACCATTTTCCCGGAGCCAGACACTGGAAAGGATTGAAGAAAGCCCAGGCACGTTCTCCCGTCAGAACATCCTTTTGGAAATTTTTGTCTTGGGAAATACGAATCCGGTAAAGTACTTTCGGCTTTTCGTCCACTTGCCCCGGTACACCATCTAAAACGGAACCTAAATGCGGAAATTTGTCCGGCCACATAAAACGCGGCGGATTCACCGCAACATGTGCGTCATTCAACGGTGAAGGAGTTGCACGGACTTCGTGCATCATCGTTTTTTCAGCGACTTTTATAACGGCTGTTTGTCCGGAACTGTTACATGACATCAACAGACAAAAGGCAGGTAAACCTAATAATATCTTTTTCATTTTTGAATCTTATTTTTATTTGTTGAAAGTAACCAACTCTTTCAAACTGACTGTCTTATTATTGATTAAAAGGGGTTCAAAACCCTATAAATGTACTATATTTCATGCTTGCAAGGCATCAGTTCTTTATGAACCGTCTGTCACCTTTGAACAGTTCATTCTCTTTTTCGTCAGGATCTTCATCCTTATATTGTTTTTGAACCTCTTTCAGTAACGACATTAGTTCTGTTTGCTTATCAGCATACTCTAATTTGCCGAATATATTATTTAATTCATTCGGGTCGTTCTTCAAATCATACATTTCCCACTCATCCACATCATTGTAGAAGTGAATCAGCTTAAAATCAGCCGTGCGAATACCGTAATGCCGCTTTACCGAGTGTTCTGCCGGATATTCGTAATAATGGTAATAAGCCGCCTTTCTCCAATCGGCAGGAGTCTTGCTTCCATTGGTCAGAATAGGTTTCAATGATTTACCTTGAATATCATCTGGTATATCCACTCCCGCAAAGTCCAGCAAGGTAGGAGCAAAATCCACATTCATTGCAATTGCATCCGAAATACTACCCGCTTTTATTGCTTTCGGATATCGGATTATCAACGGCATGCGTTGACATTCTTCATACATAAAGCGTTTATCAAACCATCCATGCTCACCCAGGAAAAAACCTTGGTCTGAAGTGTAGATAATGATTGTATTATCCAATTCGCCCTTTTTTTCCAGATAGCTGAGTATGCGTCCGATGTTTTCATCCACAGCCACTACCGTTGCTAGATAATCGCGCATATATTGTTGGTATTTCCAACTTATAAGTTCCTTGCCCTGCAGTTTGCCGCTGCGATATTCGGAAATGCGTTGTGCATAGACGGAATCCCACTTGTCTTGTACATCGGCAGGCATACGTTTATAAACCTGATACAAACGGTTGGTCGTATCTCTCAGCATTTCTTCGCGAGTCAGCAATTTCAAGTCCCAATCGTTCGTAAGTGTATGCTCAATCGACATATCCTGTTCTTTGGCTGCAGAACCTCTGCCTTCATAGGTATCAAAGAATGTGGCCGGTTGGGGAAAAGTCGTATTGTTGAACATACCCAAATGACGGGGAGCAGGCATCCAGTTGCGGTGTGGCGCTTTCTGATGATACATCATACAAAAAGGCTTGCTCTTATCTCTATTCTCCAGATACTCGATAGCTTTGTCTGTTATAATATCAGTAGTGTATCCTTGTTCTACAATCTGCTTTCCATTCTCGTTGAAAGCAGGATTATAATAATCCCCTTGTTCATGCTGTCCTGTCAGGATACACCAATAATCAAATCCCTGAGGCTCTGTAATCAAATGCCACTTACCAACGATTGAAGTCTGATAGCCTGCTGACTGCAATAATTTAGGGAAAGTCTGCTGACTGCCGTCAAAAGTGCTGGCATTGTCCGTGAATCCGTTGACATGACTGAATTTGCCCGTTAAGATACAAGCCCTTGACGGACCGGACAGGGCATTGACCGCATAACAATTGTCCATGCGGATACCTTCGTTGGCAATTCTATCCATGTTGGGAGTCTGGAGAAGACGACCTCCGTAGCACGACATAGCTTGTGTAGTATGGTCGTCCGTCATCATAAAAATGATATTGGGCCGTTTCACCTCTTCCTTGAGTTTACCTGAACTACAAGCAGATACTCCAATAGCTGTGAGGGGCAAAAATAAAAATGATAGTCGATTCATAACCACTGCCGCTTATAAATGATACTCTAATTGGCGTTTCTTACCATTGACAGATACTTCTATCTTCACACCGTTTTCATCGAATTCTTTATTCAGGTATTTCGCCTTGATATAGGGGAAAGAAGCTGTATCCTTCACCGGATAAATAACTGTGATGTAACGTACCGGGGCCGGACTTTCCTTGACTATATCGAATGATACGGAAGTGCGGGCTACGCGTTGACGATAAGCAATCGAACTCCAGCCTTCCTTTTCTCTGGTAGAGATTTTTTTCTCGGCAAAGCATTGCAGCTTCACATTGTTCGGTCCGTCAAAAGCGGTGGTCAGTATATTATTCTTTTCATCCACATTGACATTTCCTTCGCAGAAATGATAGTTCAGGTTCACTGTTCCTTTGGCATCTCCAACTGCCTCATCAACAATGACAAAATACGTCTGGTCAACAAAAAATACGGAACGCCTGTGTTTCAGCCCGTCATAATGCGGATTTTCCGTTACCAGGATCTGTTCATTACCTTCTGGTTTCCAAAGTTTAGTGACAGACTGCGTGGTTTGTAGATTCTTTTCATCCAATGTCAGTGTATTATGAACGCAAGTCTGGCGGAACCAGTTGCGAAGCTTCATCACTTCATCATCTCCGGCATACACATACGAGCCGCTGTCGGGAAACAGATTCTTGCCATTAAACCAAAGTTCAAAAGTTCCGTTATCGGGCTGACAGTGCCATTCGCCTTTCGGACCTGCTTTCACCACCATTACTGTAGCATCTTGTTTCCACCCGTTTCTGAAAGTGAAAAAGCCAGAAGTCAAAGCGCCATGAGACAGATTAGGCAACGGAGTGCCTTCACGTCCTTCGGTTGCATAATAGCGTATCCATTCACAATCCGGGAAAATATTGAGCCACTCCTTATAATTTTTAATTTCTGCCGGACGATTACCCAGTTTGGCATCGCTGAAACAAGGATTGCTATAATCAGGGAAGCAAATATTTGAGTAGAATTCGATCATGCTCTTTACCGTATTCACATATTCAGCAGGAAATTCCTGACGGAAACCGTTAACATCCGCCATGCGCAAAGCTTTACAAAAGATATTGATTGCTGCCAAATGATAATGAGGGTCCAACTCGTACTGACCTCCATCCGGATAAACTTGCTTTTTGATTTCACGGTTCAGAATGCTGATGCCACTTTCCCTCCAAGAGGCAGCCTCTTTAAACTCTGGAAAGAAGGCTCCTGCATACACCATGCGCTGAGCTTCAAAAAGCAAGTGATTACCCTGAGCGGAATAATTATTCAGAATGTGCAGTGCATGGCGATGATAATTCACTAGAAATTCAGTCAAAAATTCTGGAGTGAACGACGGTGAATCGACAAACAACAAGAACTGCAAGGTCTGGTCTTGCAAACGGTTGCTGACTTCCAATGGACGCCAGGCAAAACGTACATTCTCCGCATTGTCTTTTACTTCACCGGCACTGACCAGTTCATATTCTTCCGGTTCCACCTGTGTCAAAGGATTCTTCTTAATCCAATCCATATACTGGTATGCCCATTCTTTGGCATATTTCTCATCACCTGAAAGGCGATAGGCTTTTCCCATAGGAGTAAACCATTTATGGCGATGCAGTTGCCAACGTAGTTCATTGTCTTGCACCGGCCAATATTGCCAGTTGATGTCTTTGCCATAATTATAAGAAGGTTGATATCCTTTATGTACAAAGAATGTATGTTCCAAAGCGTCATCCGCCCACTTTTGCTCTTCTTTTGAAATTTGAATGTTCTTCAAATCAATATCAGGATGGAAGATTCCCGTGCGATGCCGGTAATAATTCAACAGTGCTTTGGCAGCTTCGTCATAATTTTGTGCAGCATAGGCGGCTTTAACCTCCTGCATACCCTGATAGTCCAGATTTAAGAGGCTGAAAGCTTCTTCTTTGAGTTGCTGCGCTTGAATGTAAAAGGACACTGTTAATAAAACAATGCTCAAAATGTATTTCAAATTTTTCATAAAAGTAATATTCTATTCAATTAAAGCGATTCGTAGTCTAATCTTTTTACCTGCATGTATCGCAGCAATGCTTCCAGATAGTAGTAGTCGGCATAATTCAGTGGGGTGTCGATCTCCGAACCATTAGGTAGTGAGCCTACTGAATGCATCAGCAGGAATCCTTGGTTGGTACCGGCTTTTGCCAAATACGCATCTGAAGAAAGTGAATGAAGTAATTTTTCAGCATAATTCAGATATATTTGTCCATTTTCCGTCAAGGTACTAAGTTCTATTAGTGCCGAGGCTGTAATAGAAGCTGCTGATACATCACGGGGTGTTTCAGGAGTATCGGGGGCATCGTAATCCCATAAAGGAATGAGGTCTTCAGTCTTCACACGGTCCATTATCATTGCTGCAATGTTTTTAGCTTGTTGCAGGAAGAGCGTATTTTTCGATTCGCGATAGCAGGATGTGTATCCATATACACCCCAAGCTTGTCCGCGTGCCCAAGCTGAATCGTCATTCTTTCCTTGGTGAGTACATTTCTCTTCTACACTCCGATCGTCATTATAGCTCACCACATGATAAGAGGAATAGTCTTCCCGAAACTGATGTTGTTGTGTTACGCGAGCATGTTGTAGAGCAATCTCTTTGTATTGCGGATTACCAGTAAGTCGATATACATAAAACAAAAGGTCCAAATTCATCATGTTGTCTATGATAACGGGGAAATTCCACCGTCCGAAGTCCCACGAACGAATACATCCTATCTTGGAATCAAAACGTCCGCACAGATTATCAGCGGTTTGTATCAATGCCTGACGTACACTGTCTGCAGGAGCCAAACGATAGGCATTGCCGTAGCTGCAATTCATCATGAATCCGATATCATGCGTACCTTTATATTTCCTTACTGGATAGAGAAAATTTGTAAAATGTATGGCAGCGTCCTTCAGATTTTCTTTGCCTGTTATTTGGTAGATTAGCCACAGGTTGCCAGGAAAGAATCCGCTTGTCCAGTCATAGATAGAAGTGCAATAACGACGAGTACCCAATACTTCTGTCACGGGTTTTACCCGTAAGGAGTCCTTAAAGGTCATAGGATTCTGTTGCAGTTGGCTGCATAGGAAATCTATATCATAACCAGTCCAGATGGAACGAGGCAATAAAACAGAATCACCTATATCAGCTACAGTTTCTTCCAATTGCCTGACAGATGTATCTATTGCACTCTTTAGCCAACCATAGTCTTCTTCGGGCTGAGGAGACGCACAACTAGAACATTCCAATAACGTAACAACTACATATCCCAACAATAAAATATTCTTCATAAAAATATGTCTTATAAATAACTGTTTCTATATGCAAAATTGCCTACAAATCAAAAACTCATTACACGATTCTATGGAAAGAAGTTTCACAGGTAATAAAAAGATTATTACGTCTGTTTTATGACAGAATAATATTCTTTTTATTACCTGTGAAATACTCTACGGAGGGTTTTTATTCAAATCCCGGATTGTTCTGTCCATTCAAAGCTGCATTCGACTGTATCTCAGCTAACGGAATGGGATACAATTCATGTTTGCCATCCACAAAGTTATGTCCTGCCACATAATTGCTTGATGCCCATGAAACAGGATCCCAACTTTGTAGTGTACTTGCATTAATGTATTCATTAGCATCTGGATACCAGGATTCTATGTAAGCTTGTGCAGCTCTCAAAGCATCACCCAGACATCCCCACCGAAGAAAGTCATACTTGCGTTGTCCCTCGTAACAAAGTTCAAAACCACGTTCCCAATACAAAGCTGTACGAAATTTCCCAGCATCGTCACTATCATCAATAAAATCCAAATTATACACCTTAGGAGCTTTCATCAGACTTGCATAGTTGGCACTCGTAATAGGAGTAGCCTCTGCACGCTGGCGTACATCGTTCAGTAGCTTCCAGGCTTCTGTTGTATTGTTAGTCTCATTATAAGCCTCTGCAGCCATTAATACAACATCTGCATAACGCAAAGGACAATAGTTCACACCAGTATGGTTGGGATCCACAAAACCCAAAGCCATCCATTCTCTGCGCCATTTACCCGGATAACGATATAAACTCTTGGCTATAGAACTGGCCGTATATGACTTATCCTGAGTTTCGGTAGTAGCATTCCATACATACGCATAATCCACGAAATTTACATCCCGACGTACATCCTTTTGACTACCATCCGCATTCGATTCATAGAATGATTTCCAGTAGGGTAATACCGTAAAGAAAGCATTGGCGCGTCCCATGTATGAACTCGTGCCAGAATAACTACCCGGAGCATCTACTATCGGGCCATTGTAAGTAGCCCACATTCCAGAATTGTCTGTTTGTCCTTGATTGGGTTCAAAAGCAATCTCCCACAAACTTTCCTGATTATTCAGAATCAATTGAGAATAGTTTTTGAAGAGTTGCTCGTAACCGCCACCATAGAAATTATGATAACCTTCTGCCTTGAATGTCTCCCATTCCCTAATCACAGCTTCAAAATAGCTCTTGCGGGTAGTATCATCCGGACGGGTCAACTTTCCGGTAGTGCTGCTTAGGCTATAGCCGGCCCGTTGCAAATACACCCTCATCAATAATGCCCGAGCTGCCCCCTTACATGGAATTTCAGAAGAAGCAACTGCACTTCCTACATACAAATGTTCCTTTGCAAAGTTTAAATCGTCAATTATCTGATCGTATATCAATTCACGATCCATGCGAGGTTTGGAAGTCTGTTCATAGCCGCTTGTATAATCTACGCTAAATGGCACATCCCCAAAGAATCTTACCAAATCGAAGGCCAAGAATGCCCGAAGAAATTTGGCCTGTCCAACTAATTCCTGTAAAGCTGTATTCCCTTCATATCCTTCCATCTGCTCAATACTAGCAATTGCTAGATTGGCACGGTCAAGACCTTGATAGGCAAACTCCCAAACGGAAGCAATCCATGTATTCGAAGAAGTATACATATAGTGAGACAAATCACGGCGAGTTCCATCTCCACCAACCCCTCTTACCATAAACATATCATCCGAACCGAAGAAAGGCATAATGTATTGGCCGTAATATTCACCGGTCTCCAAACAGTCATAGATTCCTACAACTGCCATTCGGGCCTTGTCTTCTGTCACGAAATAAGTATCTTTCTCATAATATGAAGTAGGCTTTTCCGTTAAATCACAGGAACCAAATCCTATCACCATCAGTGCGCCAAGCGCATATATCATTTTATTTTTCATTGTATTCCCTTTTTTTATCCTAATTAAAATGCTACATTAACACCAAATACGAAAGACCGACTTCTGGGATAAGCACCGAAATCAACGCCCGGAGTCAGAGCATCGCTCATTGTAGAAACCTCTGGATCAAAACCTGTATAAGGTGTCCATGTCAGCAAGTTGTTTCCAGTGGCGTATATACGTAATTTGCTTAAACCAAGCTTATTAATCATTCTTTTAGGGAATGAATATCCGATGGTTATATTACTAAGTTTCAGATAGGAAGCATCTTCCACAGCCCACGAATGAATGTATGTATTGTTCGAACCGTTGTCACCAAATACAGCAACGCTTTTTCCCCTGTTTACAGCCGCCAGTTCTTCCGGATTCTTAATCAATTCTCCATTGCTGTTTACGGTTACCCAACGGTTAGCTTCATTGGCTATTGCCAACACGTTCTTATTGGTCAAAGCTGTTTTTGTATTAGTCAGTTTCGTGGCATTAAGTACTTCTGCTCCGTAGCTATAGGTCAAAAAAATGCTCAAATCAAAATCTTTCCAAGTAAAGGTATTGTTAATACCACCATAGAAATCAGGAAATGCATTACCGATAACAGTCTTGTCATTTTCCGTAATCAAATTATCCTCACTACCATCCACATTCTTAAATTTCCAATAACCCGGTTGAATTTGTTTTTTGTCTCCATGATAAGGAACCCCATCCTTCAAGGTATAAGTATTAGTCGTTGCATCATAATCGAAATCGCTTACCTGATACAGACCATCTGTAACATAGCCATAGAACTGTCCTAAGGGTTGTCCAACTGCAATTTGATGGGACGCACCGGCACCAGAATAACCAAAGCTTGCCAAATACAACTGTACGTCTTCACCTGTCAGCTTGTTGACTTTGTTCTTATTATGAGATAATGTAACAGTCGTATTCCATGAGAAATTCTTGTTGGTGAAGTTCACTGTATTAATAGTCAAGTCGATACCGATATTTTGAGTTTCGCCTGCATTAATAATCATATTCTGATAACCAGATGAGTAAGGCAATTTGGCCGCCAACAACAAATTACTACTTCGGTTGATGTAGAATTCCGGAGAGAAAGTGACACGTTGATTCAAGAAACCAAAATCCATACCTAAATTGAACGTCTTGTTAGCCTCCCATTTCAAATCGGGGTTAGGAACTTGATTGGAAGCATAACCAGCCTGTGCGCCGTTGCCATTAGCAGCTGTAACAGAACTCATGATTGCCAGACTCTGATAACTGTCGATTCGGTTATTACCTGCCAAGCCATAACCGACACGGAGTTTCAAATCAGAGAAGACATTCAAATTCTTGATGAATTTTTCTTCACTCAAACGCCATGCAGCAGAAAATGCCGGGAAATATCCCCATTTATTGTTCTTTCCGAATTTTGAAGAACCATCGGCACGTACTGAAGCTGTAAACAGGTACTTGTCCAACAAGCTGTAGTTTACGCGAGCAAAGAAAGAAAGCAGCTTATCATCATAATTCTCAGAAGAAGTAGGAGTACTTGGTGTTCCTAATGAAAGGTCGCCCAGTCCGATTTCGTCATTCGGAAATTGAGTAGCACCTGCTGAGAACGAACGTGCCCATTTGCTTATAAACTCGTGGCCAACCATTGCAGTGATATCATGTATCTTGTTATTCCAAGCATAAGTCAAAACATTGGAAGTCTGAAAACTATTATTTTCGAGATTCGTAATAGTACCTTTGATACTGGAACGCTTAGCTGTTTGCGATTCTGCACCATAGAACACATCATTACGACGAGTTTGATAAAGCATACCTACTGTACTGCGAAACGACAATCCTTTTAGCAATTTAATCGTAGCACCTCCATTGGCTTGGAAAGTACGCCACTCTCTATCATTAATTTCTTCGGCAGCAGAAATTAGAGGATTCTGCATTACATTACCACTGTCATCAGCTAAAATGGGGTCTTCACCTGCCAGAAGTTCTGCATCAGTTCCTTGAATACCGATTGTGGGGCGGTATTGTAGGATATGTTGCATCTTATTGAAACGGTCGCTATCTCCTGAAGTTCCCATGCCTTCTACACGTCTCTGGTCATAACTGATGCGAGAATTTACCGTGAGCCATTTGTTAACTTCATGATTCATGTTAAAAGAGATATTGTGTTTCTTAGTACCACTATACACCATAGCTCCTTCTTCATTATAGAACGAATAAGCCAAACTATAATTCATCTTTTCAGTCTTTCCGGAGACTGCAACACGATAGTTCTGTGTTAAAGCTGTACGTCCCAGTGCTTCATCTTGCCAGTTAATTCCGGGACGATTGGCATAGTTGGCTTCGATATCACTATATTTACCATATCTTTTCTCCCATGATGTCATACCGTCAGCACCAGCATCACCTGTATTCATTCTCCACAAGGTGCGTTCGTAATCCAGTCGTACAAACTCGTAAGGAGAAAGTACATCGAGCTTTTTGGCCAAAGTCTTGAAGCCTACATAACTATCAAAAGTGACTGTTGCTTTGCCGTGGGATTTACTACCATTCTTGGTGGAAATCACTACAACACCATTGGCACCACGTGCACCGTAAATAGCTGTGGCGGAAGCATCCTTCAGTACGTCAATCGTTTCTATTTCAGCGGGATCTAGGCTAGCCATACCATCTTCGCTGGGAAATCCATCGATAACATAAAGTGGTTCATTACTCTGGGTAATTGAAATTCCTCCACGTACGCGTATGGAAACAGTAGAACCTGGAGCCCCCTCACTTTGTTGTACCATCACACCAGCCATACGTCCGCTCAAAGCTTGTGTTACATCACTAACTGGAATTTTAGAAAGTTCTTGTCCGCCTACTGAAGCTACCGAACCGGTTAAATCCTTACGTTTTACAGTAGCATAACCAATAGCAACAACTTCGTCCAGCATCACAGCATCAGCCTTTAAAGTTACGTTAATTACACTTTGATTATTGACCTTCACTTCCTGTGAAGTCATCCCCACATAAGAAAAAATCAGCACATCTTTAGATGCATCTTTTACTTTTAAAGTATAGTTACCATTTATATCGGTAACTGTTCCAACCCCGACAGCACCTTTAATAGTAACACTACTTCCAATCAGTTCATATCCTTCGCTATCAACCACCTTACCGGTTATTGTCAGACTTTGTGCGTATGCAGCCATACTAACAAAAGCGAGGACAAACATTAAAAATAATTCTTTTAATTTGTACATACATAAATAAATCTAAGGTTTAACTTTAGAATTTTTCGATAACAAACATACGACAAGTGCTAAAAAAAGGGTAAAAGTATTGTTTTTAATCTCCCCATTTTTCCACTTTTTTCATATCAATATTGTTCACCATGTAATAGTTTTGTGCAAAAACAGCCTTATAGATACCTAAAACACAGGGTGTTGTTTTAATCAAATAGTAAATTTATGTATCTGATTACACGCCCTTTAGGTTGTTTTTCAGTACTTATTTCAGAAAATCCGCCCGCATCGGAGCAAAACAATCAATCAAAACTCCAGGTTCCAGACAAATGCAGCCATGTAAGATGTCTGGTTCAATATAAATACCGTCTCCTGCTTCCACAATTTTCTTTTCATCACCTACCGTAAATTCGAATTTACCAGTTGCTACATAAGTCGTTTGCGTGTGATAGTGGGTATGGGGAGTTCCTATGGCCCCTTTCTCAAACTTAACTTTAACCAGCATCAGTTGCCCGTCGTAACCCATGATTTGCCTGGTCACGCCTTCATCAGCGGGTTCCCATGCTTTGTCCTTTTCATAAATAAAAGTGCCACTTCTTGTTTTCTTTACAGAATTGTCGGGAATTTCGTTATTGGCACATAAACTCGTTATCACCAAAAGAGGCACTCCAATTATAAACATGCATTTCTTCCATACTTTCATTTTCATAATTAATAAGTTTTAGTTGATTAAATATATTATTCTGATATAGTTTCAAATTTATAAATAGTCATTTGGCGGTATATTTCTCCCGGAAACAAGCTTGTAGTTGGAAATTGAGGATTGTTAGGAGCATCTGGAAAATGCTGCATCTCAAGGCAAAAGCCATAATACCGGCCATACTTCTTGTCGTCATGTCCGGCAAGATAATCCATGTTCGAATTCGGAATATAAAACTGCATACCTGGTTCAGTGGTGTATGCTTTCAGAACTCTGCCGGATATGGGTTCTACCACAATAGCCGCCAATTCCAAAGAATCTGAATACCTATTCAGTTTATAGTTGACATCATATCCTTTCCCCATTTTCCGTATTCGTTTTTCTGCCCGTTGTGGAGTAGTGTAATCATATACAGTTCCTGCTACGGCCAGTATCTCTCCGGTAGGAATGCCTGTAGAATCGACCGGAGTTATGGAATCTGCATTAATCCTATAAATATGGTCCAACACCGGTTCTTTACAGCCTGTCAGGTTGAAATAGCTATGGTTCGTAAGATTGATTACCGTAGGCTGATCTGTAGTAGCTGTATATTCCAAGATAATCTCATTCTGATTAGTAAGTTTATAAGCTACTGAAAGATTCAGATTTCCGGGAAATCCCCCTTCCAGGTGCGCACTTCTATATTTAAAAATTACGATGGCCGTATCTTTTACTGTATAGAATGTGTCCGTTTCAAAAATCCGGTTATTGAATCCTTTTGCCCCTCCATGGATGGAATGGCCTTTATTGTTTTTTTCCAGATGATATATCTGCCCGTTCAATTTGAATTCGGCATTTTTGATTCTGTTGGCAAACCTTCCCACCGTAGCACCTAATTTAGGATGTTTTCCTAAATAATATTTCAAACTATCAAACCCCAGAACTACATGTTCAAAGTTTCCTTGCCTGTCGGGAACGGAAATATCAGTCAGAGAAGCGGCGTAATTCGTCACCTTAACAGACATTCCGTTTCCATTTACCAAGGTGAAAAGCTCTATAAGTTTGTCTCCACTCCGAATACTATCACTCTTAGATACTGACAACTGATATGAAGCCGATTGACTGCACGAAACCGATAGAACTAAAACTGCTGTCAAAACTAAAATAAGGTGTACTTTCATAAGTAATAAATATCATTTCTTTACATACTCTGTCGGCAAGCATCCGATATATTTTTTGAAGCGTGCTGCAAAATAAGAAGGTGTATTATACCCTACCATAAAGCTGATTTCGGAAACAGTATATTTTCCTTCTTTCAATAATTGGCATGCATGGTTGAACCGTATCTTGTGAATAAAATCAATGGCAGATTTTCCTGTTATCGCTTTTAATTTGAGATGAAGATTTGAACGGCTCATATTCATTTCACGTGCAAACTGTTCCGTAGAGAATTCTACATTATCCATGTTCTTCTCAATGACAGCAATGGCCTTTCGCAACAGTTCCTCGTCCATTGTATTATTCGCAAGTTTTTCCGGTTCAATTTCCATCATCTTGGAATACCGCTCGAAAATGCGGTAACGTGTGCGTAGCATATTCAGTATCTTAACCTTCAACACTTCCATAGAGAATGGTTTGGCGATATAATCGTCAGCTCCTACCTGCAAGCCTTCCAACTGGTACTTGACATCCACTTTGGCTGATAACATATAAACCGGAATATGGCAGGTACGTAAATTCTGTTTCACTAACTTGCATAATTTCACACCGTCCATTACAGGCATCATGACATCTGTAATAATCAAATCGACTTCCTGGTCTTTCAATATATACAATGCCTTTTGTCCGTTCTCCGCTTCCAAGAGATTGAAGAAAGCAGACAGACTGTTTACTATGTATTGTCTCAGCTCCCTATTATCTTCTACCACTAGGATGGTGCCGCGTTTACCGCCTTCATCATCTGTATTTTCTTCCTTTTCCAACTTCTCATCATCACTAATATAGATGTCATTTGCATTGGTGGAATATACACGTTGATCTCCTGCGTCCCCACTTCTGCCAGACAGTTCCTCCCGGGTATATACAGATTTATCCTGCGGTAGATAAATTGTAAAAATGGACCCTTTGCCTACTTCACTCTGAAGAACAATCCGCCCATGATGCAGTTCAACCAAGCGCTGAATTAAAGAAAGTCCGATACCGCTTCCTTCACAACCATTCTCCACCTGATAGAAACGTTCAAAAATCTTCTCCTGTTTCTCGAGCGGAATGCCAATACCAGTATCGGCTACTTGTAATACAAGGTTGTTATCTTCCTTATAGAGTTTCACGGTTATGCTTCCGCCGACTTTGGTGTATTTAAAGGCATTCGAAAGCAAGTTATTTGCAATCAGATCCAAATAGTTTTCGTCGAAAAGCACATTTTCAACTTGTAGTTCTGTATAGAAATTATAGTCTATATCTTTTCTTTTAGACAGACTTTCATAATTCATAAAGCAGTTTAGTACCCGTTTAGAAGCATTGGAGTACACAGCTCTGAGTTCAAAGATTCCTAATTCTGCACGTCTGAAATCCATCAATTGATTGACCAAGTGCAGTAGACGGTTGGCGTTCCGCTGGACATAGGACAATAGCTCATGTTCCCAATGCCCGCTGATATGGTTGAGTAATTCCTGTAATGGCGCAACAATCAAGGTCAACGGGGTTCGTAATTCATGTGAGATATTTACATAAAAACGGATTTTCATTTGGTTGATTTCTTCCCGTTTTTCCTTATCGAGTCTTTCCATGCGTATTTCAGCTTGCATATTTTTGCGCAGCCAAAAGAACCGTACACTACCGAATACCAGCAAGGCAAACGACAGAATAAATAAAGTAAGTGCCCACCAAGTACAATACCAAACCGGCAGTATGCGGATGTGAAGCATAGTGGGATCCTCATTCCATTTTCCATCATTGTTCGCCGCTTTTATGCAGAAAGTATAGTCTCCTGCCGGTAAATTGGAGTAAGAAACGAGACTGATATCATTTTGCTTATACCATACATCATTATACCCTTCTAATTTATAAGCAAAAGTATTATGCTTACCTGCTATATAATTGGAGACGACAAACGAAATGGAAAATGAATTCTGGGATGACGACAAAGTTATATGGTCAACGTACGCAATGTTCTTTTTCAAAATACCGGTTTCATCATCCGGCAGTACCTCCTTATTATAGACAAATAATTTATTGATTACGGGTTTAGGGGTATAAGGATTATCGATCAATGTTTCAGGACGGAATAAAGTAATGCCGTTGACTCCTCCAAACAGCATATAACCATCGTCTTTTCTGCAGTAAGCTCCTGCATTAAACTGATTACCTTGTAATCCGTCCATAATCGTAAAATTACGGAATTTTCCACTTTCCAGATTCAAGCAACTCAATCCCTGATTCGTACTTATCCATAAACGACCGTAGGCATCTTCCAGGATACCGTAAATAACATTGCTCGGCAAACCGTTTGCTGTTGTATATTGCAAAAATTGCTTGTCACCCTCTTTCAAAGCAAATAAACCGTTGCGGGTTCCAATCCATATATATTGGGAAGAAGATTCGTAGAAACAATTCACAAATGCCTGCTTCAGTATAGAAACTATTTGAAAATCTGTATTAATGAGTAAGGAGGTACCTATCTGATTAAAAACCGAGACTCCCATTTTTCCTCCGGCCCATATACGTTTCTTGGAATCCCGAAACAACAAACGGTTATCTTGCTGCAATTTATGCCCGTTCCTATCTTTATCAACAATCGTGAAGCTGTGTTTAACCATATCAAAGTGGAATAAACACTCCAATGATGCCACCCAAAGTCCCTCGTGCCCATCAGAGATTATAGAATAAATATTATTACTCGGCAAATTGCTGTTCTGGCTATTATAATATTCCACATGACCGGATTTCCGGTGCAAGGCCATCATTCCTCCGGCATGTGCTCCTACATAGACCTTATCTTGCGCCTCATCCACATATACTGTTTTAATATCTTTAAAAGGTGCACTCACATTACCCAAATTAAATAAATAATTCTTATATTGTTGCGAAATATTATCATAGAAATTCAACCCGCCATTACTCGTACCGATCCACAAGTTATGCATATTATCCTCAACAATACAACTGACTACATTATCACTAAGTGAATTTAAGAACGGAACATGCTTGATACGCTGAAAGCGGTTACACAAAGGATGATAGTAATTCAATCCTCCCCAGTATGTACCCAACCACATACCGCCTTGCGAATCTCTGAAAATGCTTCGGACTGAATTCTGTGACAAACTTCCTTCCTGAATCTCCGAACTTTTTATAGACGAAAAGTTATCTGTACCTTCCTTGTAGATATTCAATCCTCCATAAGTTCCCACCCATAAACGATTCTCCGTGTCCAATGCCAAAGAACGCACATAGTTTGAGTTTAATCCGGATTTACCATCTGCATGACGGTAATTTTTCCATTCTTTTGATTTCACGTCATATAAATAAAGCCCATCTCCCTCTGTTGCCAACCATATTTTATTAAACATCTGGCACAATATAGCATGTATTTTCACACCGGCAGGTATATTCACCAGCTTCTCCAGAACACCGCTTGATAGAGTATAAATATACGCGCCATCTTCGGCACCTATATAAATGCAATCGTCCTGGCGTACCAAGGCAGTAGGTTGCAATCTATGCAAGGAAGAAGACAATGTATCATTCAGGAAACATTCCTTCTTTACATCAAAAAGCAAGATACCTTCGGCAGTTCCCAATATCAACCAGTCTTTTTTAATTGATACAATATTGGTTACAGCTACATTCAAGCCATTCTTTTTATAATAATAATTGGAGAAAGCATTCTTTTGATGGTTGTAGAGAGATAATCCCTCACGAGTACCAACCCATATCCGGTCTGAATCATCTACTGCAATGCAGTGGGAGATGTCACTGGCAATGCTACTGGAATTTGTATATTGATGACGATATACAGTAAAATTATAACCATCATATTTATTTACACCATCATACGTAGCAAACCATAAATTTCCTTCTTTATCCTGATTAATAGCAAAAACTGTACTGTGTGACAAGCCCTCTTTCAGACCAATATGGGAGAAATAAATATCTTCGGTTACACCGGCATTCAGCACACAGGGAAACAATCCTCCTAAAAGTACTAACAAAAATTGCAGTGTTTTCATAGTTCTAATCCATTATGAAGCAAATAGATGAAATATATTAGCAAAAATAGATATTTATCTGTATTTTCTTATCAGTGCCTTTCGGTATTATTTGCAAAGGTATAAAAGAAAATCCGGGAACCGGATTGAAGATTCGTCCATCTCCATCGGTCGGTGCCACTTGTATATTTCCAGATTCGCAGGTGATATGCAATACACCTTTGTTCTTCTTTATACAAACTTCACGGGCAGTTATTTCCACCTTTTCTTCAGGCGATGCGATAACCGGCAGCATAAGATAAGCCGATTCATTGCAATGCTCCACACTTATGCTGACTCCTTGTTCCGAGAACGCATAATCCATCGCTACAGATACTGCTCCTTGTTTCGGAGACTGTTGATTAATATCAACCAAATGAGTCTGTACATCAAACCGGCAGATTTTGTTTCCGGTAAAACAAGTGATGTCCGTGGCCAAATCATCCAGATTACTATATGCAACCCCATCTTGAATTAATTCAACTCGGGGAGTACCTCCCATCAGATATTTACGGGTATTGCTCTGCATATTAGGAGCTTCAATCAGTTTATATTGATTCATAGTTGCAGCAAAAACAGGCCCTGCTTGCGCATGCCACAGCAAAGAGAGGGCACCTCCCATAGGATGAGTCCCTTTTACCTTATATTCAGCATCATATCCGGTAAACGTAGCACGCCAAGCTCCTTGGGACAGAAGCCAAGTACGAATATCTTTAAAATACTTCATGCCATAAACAGCATCCCGGGGAAGGTTACCCGAGGAATTTATCTTCACAGGAGGCAGTTCCAAGAAAGATGCTAATGCTTTGGCGTGTCCAAATGTATGATGAATACAGGGAGGAATACCGGATGCGAGATAATGCATTCCTCCATAAAGAAGACCGCCATGAGTCGCCTTATCCAGCAAACGGATATTGCGGTGAATGGCCTCCAAATATTCCGGATGACGGGCAGCCATTAGATAATAGCCTCCCATAAATCCGTCACTGGTACGTCCACCCCAGTATGTCCACTTAAAACTGCGTGTGCCCCAACTGTTATCCCAAGCACCGTCGGGCAACATAAATTCCAGATGGGTATTCATGGAACGTTCTACGAGTGACAATAATTCCGTATCATTCTCCATCACTGCATAATATGCCATATTGGGCAGGGATTCTTCTATATTATAAAGTAAATCGACCGGACGACAGCCGTTGCTAGTTTCAGAACTGATATTCGGTCCTTCACCATATAGGAAGCAATTATTTCCCGTGAAATAGCTTTTCAGTCCGGCAGCTATCTCTCGGGCTTCCATCTTGAAATCAGGGCGGTTACACAGTTCACCGATAGCGTACAAGGCATAGGTTGCAGAAGCTGAATAATTGACGTTCATATTCCGCATACCTTTCCGCTTGCGGCTATAAATAAAAGGATTGTCCATTATAAACTCACCGGCATTCAATAATTGTTGCTTCCAATGGTTACGGGTCGAGTCATCCAGTAAGTGCCCATGATAATGTAAGGCCTCGTAGAGGGCAATAGACGCAAATACCGTAGTACCGTTCCAGTCCGAAATATGTACATCATTCATCCATGAACCATCTGGACGGTGCACATTCTCCATCCACGCCATTAGGCGCTTGGCTCCGAGCAGATATTTGTGGTTGCCAGTCTTTTCCGCCAGATACATTAAAGGAAGTACGGCATCTCCTATTCGCCCGTGCATGCGGGCACATGCAGGGCACAAGACGCCTCCGTCAAGTGCGGAATCAGGATGGATGCACTGATAGGTCAAAAAGGTGTCCATCCATTTCGTCAACAGCTTATCTGCTTCACAGCGTAGTGAATTATCAAAAGAATTTCCATTCACATTTCGTGCTTGTCCTGACAAAAATGATACATAAAATAGTATCATTATAAAAAACATGTTTCTCATATCTTTTGCGTTAGATTTCAATATTTAAAATTAAAATTTTATCCTCGGTTTCTTATCTTTTTTTATCCAATATCATATGAATAGATGTTTAAGCGTCTTGCAATATTGTTGAATCGATATTAATTTTGTTGAAAAATTATTTGCCGAGACAATATTAACACACTTTTGAACATAAGAAAATCTCCGTTAGACACAAACGGGCTATTTTAGCAGAAAGAAACAAATATACTTAACATTTTATGAGACACTTACCTTTATTAATGTGTACCGCCTTCTACGGATTGTATTCCGCACCTACAGAGGCAGCAGACAAAAAAAACGAGAGGCCAAATATTCTTTGGCTCACCTTTGAAGATACCAGTGCATACGAATTCGGTTGCTATGGCAACAAAGGGGTACATACCCCCAATGCGGATAGTCTTGCTTCCCGCGGCATACAGTTCATGAACGCATGGTCTGTAGCTCCCCAAAGTTCGGCGGCCCGTTCTTCACTTATCACCGGATGCTACTCGAGTACCTACGGAATGGATATCCATCCCGTACCCTATGATACACCCGCCGACATCTTCTTTCCCCAGAAATTGCGTGAAGCCGGATATTATTGTACGAACAACAGCAAGACACATTATAATTCCACCACCGACAATAAAATATGTTGGGACGAGTGCAACAACAAGGCTTCCTACAACAGTTCAAAACGGGGAAAAGATCAACCTTTCTTCGCCGTGTTCAATACGGTAACTTCACATATGGGACGCATTCGTACTTTCCACACCGACGGACGAAGAGACTACACGCAGGAAGGTATCTACCCGACATTACTTTCATTGCCCTCCTATGTTCCCGATTTGCCGGAAGTACGTTCCGATTATGCCGGTCATCTGGAAGCAGTACAAGACGTAGATATTTGGCTGGGCCTCTTCCTGAAAGATTTGAAAGAAAGAGGATTGGATGAAAATACGATTATCTTCTTCTTCAGTGATCATGGCGGTTGCGTACCCCGTGGTAAAGGATATTTGTACGAAAGCGGTCTAAGAGTACCTTTGATAGCCTACTTTCCACCCAAATGGCAACATCTGGCGAATCAGGCTCCAGGCAAAGAGTACAGTTTGGTCAACTTCACGGATTTGGGACCTACTGTACTTAGTCTTGCAGGGATAAAGCCACCCAAACAGATGCAGGGCAAAGCACTTTACGGCAAGTTTGCAAATAAAGAAAAACGTGAAATGCAATTTGCATTGGCAGCCAACCAGCTACATCATTTCATGCCGGTACGTGCCGTTACTGACGGACGATTCAAGTACATCCGCAGCTATATCCCCTACCGCCAGTTTGCCTTACGCAATTATTACCAATGGGGGATGCCATCCAATAAAGCCTGGGACAAGCTGGTGTTGGGAGGACACAATACCAACCCCGATTGGGGGCAGGCTTTTGAAGCCCATCCGGCAGAAATGTTGTTTGATCTTGAAAAAGACGCGGGTGAATTACATGATTTGTCCGATGTGCCCGAATATGCAGCAATTCTCACTAAAATGCGCCAAGCACTGTCTGACCATATCCGCACTACCTGTGACTTGGGATTTTTCCTTCCTACCTCACGTATCGGACATATACTTTATGATAAAGTACGGAAAGAGAAATATCCGTTGGATGACTTGTATGTCCTTGTCGAGACAGCTGGAACGGCAACTACCGCTTCCCTTCCTTTATTGGAGAAAGCAATAGCAAGCTCTCTGCCGGAAATGCGGTTCTGGGGAGTAGTGGGATATGCCAAACTTGCTAGAGAAAAACAAATTGGGACTTGTCCGGAAATCTTATTGGCGCTCCTCCAAGATGACAATCCTTACATCGCTTCTGAAGCTGCCTATGCCGTTGCCTATCTGGGCAAAGCCGAAGAAGGTGTTTCACGCCTGATTACTCCCGTTTTGGAAAAAGACAGAAAAATAGCTTATTCATCACTGGAATGCCTGTCATTAGATCCTAACATGCGCGATTGTATCCGTCCTTTCCTGCCGGATCTAAAAGAAGCTGCGGAAACCTTGCCACGCCTTGAAAACGAAGATGCCGGTCTCATGGCACGGGGGATCCTCGTAAACTTGGGTGAAATGGATATCAACAACCTTCATGGTCCCGAAGCTTATCAAAGAGGTCTGAAGTTAAATTACGGTCGCAGGCCAATAGTGCCGCTACCTAACTAAAAGAATAAATTTATATGTAATGTAATCGAGATAGTAATTTTATTGATTTTCGTATGTACTTTGCCATGTCTGAAGTTACATCTTCGGACATGGCAAAGTACATATGCCACACGCATTGATATGGGAATGGCTACCCTTACAATGGAATGCAGGTATTTTTTTAGGCAATGAATAGAGGATAAGACTGCCTATATGCCTAAGATAATTGCGAAGCACTCCAGGATATAATAGAGTTTAATCTTAGTGAGGATACGAGATGCTATTTATATCACGCAAAAAGATACTTTGGGGAAAACAAGGGCATGGAAGAAGTGAATAATAGAGAATAAAAATTTTCAATACTTTCCCTAGTAAGGAGTGACCGGAATAAAAGAATTAACAATGACTGCATATTGATTATTATAAATACAATTATTGTGTTTATAATAAATCCGTTTTGCTCTCTCTTTAAAAAAGATTGTTTTTTCTACCTGCAATAATCTTCTCCTGAAAGCCGGAAGTTTCTGAAAGACTTTTATCTTTGCAGATATAATACATGCGGCACTATGAAAAAAGTTATTCTGATTTTTGTGACAATCGTCCTTTCTGGTCTGCTTTATGCAAAAGATAATAAGAGTACCGATGCGTTGCTTCGTGAGATTGATGGTATCATTAAAAACCGCCAGACTTATGGAGCGGAAAAGGAGGCACGAATTGCTGACTTGAAGAAATTGTTGGTTGAGGCTGCTTCCGATGAGCAGCGATATGGTTTTTGCGGACGTCTTTTCGATGAATACCGGGCTTATAATCTGGATTCGTCTTTTGTCTATGCCCAACGGAAAGAGGAACTGGCACATCGTTTAAATAAACTGGACTACTTGGATGATTCTGCCATGAATATGGCGGAAGTGATGGGAACTACCGGAATGTATAAAGAAGCCCTCGAGTTATTGGGGAAAATTGATAAGAAAACACTGCCCGACTATCTATATGGCTATTATTATCATCTGTACCGCACTATTTATGGATTGATGGGTGATTATGCCGTTACGGAGAAAGCCAAGAAAGAATATTACCGGATGACGGATTTATACCGGGATTCCCTGTTACAGATCAATGCTTCCGACTCTCTGGGGCACGCATTGGTGATGGCAGATAAGTGCATCGTTCATGCCCGATACGATGAAGCGATTGATATGCTGATGGAATATTACAGTAAACCGTCTTTAGATGATCATGCACAGGCAATGATTACTTATACCATTTCCGAAGGCTATCGGTTGAAAGGAGATAAGCAGGGGCAAAAACATTACCTGGCTCTTTCGGCCATTGCCGATTTGAAATCAGCGGTAAAAGAATATGTGTCTTTGCGCAAACTCGCTTCTCTTGTTTATGAAGAAGGAGACATCGACCGTGCCTACAACTATCTGAAATGTTCCCTGGAGGATGCCACCCTTTGCAATGCCCGTCTTCGTACCCTGGAAATCTCACAGGTCTTTCCTATCATCGACCAGGCCTATCAATTAAAAACCAAACGTCAGCAGCAGGAGATGAAAGTCTCATTGATTTGTATCAGTTTGCTTTCCGTATTTTTGTTAGTCGCCATTTTCTTCGTTTACAAGCAGATGAAAAAGGTTGCTGCCGCACGTCGCGAAGTGATCGACACTAATACGCTCCTGCAAGAACTGAACGAAGAACTTCACGATTCCAATTCGCAACTGAAAGAAATGAATCATACGCTTTCGGAAGCCAACTATATCAAGGAGGAATATATCGGGAGATATATGGATCAATGCTCCACTTATCTCGACAAGATGGATTTATACCGCCGTTCCCTGAATAAGATTGCTGCTGCCGGAAGGGTGGAAGAACTATATAAGGCTATTAAATCTTCGCAATTTCTTGATGAAGAACTGAAAGAGTTTTATGCGAACTTCGATGTGACTTTCCTGCAACTCTTCCCCAGTTTTGTGGAAGATTTTAATGCCCTGCTTACCGAACCGATGCAACCTAAACCGGGAGAACTGCTGAATACCGAACTTCGTATCTTCGCTCTCATCCGCCTTGGAATTACGGACAGTACTAAGATAGCGCAATTCCTTCGTTACTCCGTCACTACCATTTATAATTACCGGACTCGTGTCCGTAACAAGGCTGTGGGAGAAAGAGATGAATTTGAGGCTAAAGTAATGCAAATAGGGAAGGTGGAAGAATAAGAAAACCACTACTTTTTTAGTCCGACTTCTATTTTGTAACGTTCTTATATTTAGTGGTTTATACTGTGGGATACTGTATAAATCACTATATTTTTGCTATCTGCTTTAAGAAGCAGTATGAAATGTGGATACTTTTGTTTCACGGTCATTTCAGCAATGACACAGAGAGTAAAACAAAAGTAACCCTAATATTAACTTTAAATTAATGTACATGAAACAGAGTATGAAGTCGAAAGGCTTTGAACGCCGCCTCTTACTAATAATGTGGGGCTTGTTCCTATCTCTTAGTGCATTCGCACAACAGATTTCAATAAAAGGACATGTCGTAGATGCCACGGGCGAACCGGTGATCGGTGCTAGTGTGGTAGAAAAAGGTACAACGAACGGTACAATTACCGATGTAGACGGTAATTTCTCATTAAGCGTTCCGACTAACAGCACGCTGACTATCTCTTTTGTCGGCTATAAAATGCAGACAGTTCCGGTGAACGGGAAAAACTCTTTGAAAGTAACCTTGCAGGAAGATACGGAAGTATTGGACGAAGTTGTAGTAGTGGGTTACGGAACGATGAAAAAGAGCGATCTGACCGGAGCGGTATCTTCTGTCGGAGTGAAGGACATCAAAGACTCTCCGGTGGCCAATATCGGTCAGGCAATGCAAGGAAAGGTGTCCGGCGTGCAGATTATCGATGCCGGTAAGCCGGGTGATAATGTCACCATTAAAATCCGTGGCTTGGGAACAATCAACAATAGTAACCCGCTGATTGTCATTGACGGAATACCTACCGACTTGGGATTGTCTTCCTTGAATATGGCCGATGTAGAGCGGGTGGACGTATTGAAAGATGCTTCGGCAACAGCTATTTATGGTTCGCGTGGTGCGAACGGTGTGGTGATGATTACCAGCAAACGGGGTGCCGAGGGTGCCGGAAAGGTGACGGTAAACGCTAATTGGGCGATTCAGAATGCCACTAAAGTGCCCGATATGCTGAATGCTGCGCAATATGCCGCTTTGAGCAATGATATGCTGTCTAATAATGATGATAATACAAACCCTTATTGGGCAGACCCTTCTTTATTGGGAACAGGAACGAACTGGCTGGATGAAATGCTGCGCACGGGAGTGAAGCAAAGCTATTCGGTTAGCTATTCCGGTGGTACGGAAAAAGCACATTACTATGTGTCCGGTGGTTTCCTTGACCAGTCCGGTATTGTGGAAAGCGTTAATTACCGTCGTTTCAACTTTCAGGCAAATAGCGATGCCCAAGTTAATAAATGGCTGAAATTCACTACCAACCTGACATTCAGTACGGACGTGAAAGAAGGAGGAACTTATAGCATCGGTGATGCAATGAAAGCACTCCCCACCCAACCGGTGAAGAATGAGGACGGCAGTTGGAGCGGTCCCGGACAGGAGGCGCAATGGTACGGAAGCATCCGTAACCCGATCGGTACACTGCACATGATGACCAATGAAACAAAAGGATATAACTTCCTGGCAAATATCACCGGAGAGATCACCTTTACCAAATGGCTGAAGTTGAAAAGTACATTCGGTTATGACGCCAAATTCTGGTTTGTCGACAACTTTACTCCGGCTTACAACTGGAAACCGAATCCGGTAGAAGAATCTTCCCGCTATAAGAGCGATAACAAAGCATTTACCTATTTGTGGGATAATTATTTTGTATTCGACCACACTTTTGCGCAGAAACACCGGGTAGGGGTGATGGCAGGTTCTTCCGCCCAGTGGAATAACTACGATTACCTGAATGCTCAAAAGAATATCTTCATGTTTGATAATATCCACGAAATGGACAACGGCGAGAAGATGTACAGTCTTGGCGGTAGCCAGAGTGACTGGGCACTGCTCTCTCTGATGGCACGTCTCAACTATTCTTACGAAGATAAATACCTGCTTACAGCTACTGTGCGTCGTGACGGCTCTTCCCGTTTTGGTAAAAACAACCGTTGGGGAACATTCCCTTCCGTTTCGCTGGCATGGCGTATCTCCCAGGAGAACTGGTTTCCGAAAGACAACTTCCCGGTGAATGACCTCAAACTGCGTATCGGATACGGTGTGACCGGTAATCAGGAAATCGGTAACTATGGTTTTGTTGCTTCCTATAACACAGGAGTCTATCCTTTCGGCAACAACAACTCCACCGCTCTGGTATCTACTACTCTCTCCAATCCGAATATTCATTGGGAAGAAGTGCGCCAGACCAACTTCGGTGTAGACATGAGCCTGTTCAATTCACGCGTCAACCTTTCGCTGGACGCTTATATCAAGAAGACAGCAGATATGTTGGTGAAGGCTTCCATTCCTATTACTTCCGGTTTTGAAGATACTACCGAAACCTTCACCAATGCCGGTAAGATGCGCAACAAAGGGGTGGAAATGACCTTGCGTACTATTAATTTGAAAGGGCTTTTCTCTTGGGAGTCTGCCTTAACAGCTACTTATAACAAGAACGAAATTCAGGACTTGAACAGCGAAACTCCGATGTTTATCAACCAGATGGGGAACTCATACGTGACTATGCTTAGAGCCGGTTATCCGATTAACGTATTCTACGGATACGTAACCGACGGACTTTTCCAGAACTGGGATGAAGTGAACCGCCATGCTACCCAACCGGGCGCTGCTCCGGGTGATATCCGTTTCCGGGACTTGAATAACGATGGAGTTATCAACGATGAAGACCGTACCGTTATCGGCAACCCGAACCCGAACTGGTTCTTTTCTCTAAGCAATAATTTCTCTTATAAGGGATGGGAACTTTCCGTGTTCCTGCAAGGCGTATCGGGAAACAAGATTTATAATGCCAACAATGTAGACAACGAAGGAATGGCAGCCGCTTACAACCAGACCACAGCCGTACTGAACCGCTGGACGGGAGAAGGAACAAGCAACTCCATGCCGCGTGCTATCTGGGGAGACCCGAATCAGAACTGCCGTGTATCCGACCGATTTGTGGAAAACGGTTCCTACCTCCGTCTGAAAAACATTACGCTTTCGTATACACTGCCTAAAAAGTGGATGCAAAAGATTCAACTGGAAAATGCCCGCATCTCTTTCTCTTGCGAGAATGTGGCGACTATCACCGGATATTCCGGCTTTGACCCGGAGGTTGACGTTAATGGTATCGACAGTAGCCGCTATCCTATCTCACGTACGTTCAGCATGGGTTTGAACTTTAACTTTTAAATCAGGAGGAAGAATATGAAAAAGATAACAACTTTGGTAATGATGTTTGCCATGCTGGCATTGACCTCATGCAACGATTTCTTAGATAAATATCCTAAATATGGCGTCGATCCCGAATCGGAAGTAACGAACGAGATTGCCGTGGCACTGACTACTGCCTGCTACAAGACTCTTCAGTCATCCAATATGTATAATCAGCGTATCTGGAGCCTCGATATTATCGCAGGTAACAGTGAAGTAGGCGCCGGAGGGGGAACCGACGGACTGGAAACTGTGCAGGCTTCCAATTTCATAGCCCAGAGTGATAATGGCTTTGCTTTGTACGTATGGCGTTCTCCGTGGGTAGGTATCGGACGTTGTAACATTGTGCTTTCCAATCTGCCTTCGGCGGCTATCTCCGATGAGGTAAAGACTCGTTGCATGGGTGAGGCTTATTTCCTGCGTGCACATTACTACTATATTCTGGTTCGTCTGTATGGAGGTGTGCCTTTGCGCTTAACGCCGTTTGAACCGGGAGAATCTACGGATATTGCCCGTAATACGGTAGATGAGGTATATGCCCGGATTCTTTCTGACTGCAAAAATGCGGTAAACATGCTTCCTCCGAAAAGCAGTTATGGAGACAGCGATAGAGGACGTGCCTGCAAAGAAGCTGCAATGGCTATGCTGGCGGATATTTATCTGACACTGGCGCCCAATCATCGCGAATACTATAATGAAGTAGTAACTCTGTGTGACAACATTGCTGCGATGGGATACGATTTGACTCAATGCAATTATGCCGATAATTTCAATGCTACTATCAATAATGGTGCGGAATCCCTTTTCGAAGTACAATATTCCGGTAGTACGGAATATGATTTCTGGGGCGGTGATAACCAATCATCCTGGCTGTCGACTTTTATGGGACCTCGTAACTCAAGTCTGGTGGCCGGTGCTTATGGATGGAACCTGCCTACGGAAGAATTTTTCAAGCAATATGAGGACGGTGATTTGCGGAAAGACGTAACTGTCTTGTATCAAGGTTGTCCTGCTTTTGACGGTATGGAATACAGACGTTCCTGGTCGAATACGGGTTATAATGTGCGCAAGTTCCTTGTGTCGAAGACTGTTTCTTCGGAGTATAATACCAATCCCAACAACTTCGTAGTATATCGCTATGCAGATGTTCTATTGAAGAAAGCGGAAGCATTGAACGAGCAGGGACATCCCGACCAGGCTGCCGAACCATTGAATATCGTCCGTAAACGTGCCGGACTGGCAGATGTGCCGACTGCTCTGACGCAGACTGAAATGAGGGAGAAGATTATTCATGAGCGCCGGATGGAACTTGCCTTTGAAGGACACCGCTGGTTTGATATGATCCGTGTGGATAATGGAAATTATGCATTGACATTCCTGAAATCCATCGGCAAGAATAATGTGACCAAGGAACGTCTCCTGTTGCCTATTCCGCAGACAGAGATGGACTCCAATCATCTGATGACTCAAAATCCCGGTTATTAATCTGTTTTATAATCATTCATTTAGATAAATAATATCATGAAGAAATATATATATCAGTTGTTATGCTCTCTTTTCATCGGCGGAACGATGGTTGCCTGTGCCGAAGATTATATGGAGACAAATAAAGGACATGATACCCTCACTCTTTCGGTGAATCAGCAGGACTTGGTGTTGAACGAAAAGAACCATAGTCAGGAAGCACTCGCTCTCTCATGGACTACCGGAACGAATTATGGAAGTGGTAACCGTATCTCTTATACGCTGGAGCTGGCAAAAGCCGGAACGGACTTTGCAAATGCTTATTCGGTGGATTTAGGTACGGGAACGTATCAATGGACTAAGAAAGTGGAAGAACTCAACCAATTCCTGAATACACAGTTCGGTATCGGTTATGCTGTGAAAGCGGAGTTGGAGGCACGTATCACAGCGGTTGTTGCCGGAATGGAAGAGCAGAAACAAAGTGCGACGACTGCTTTTACAGTGACTACATACCAGCCGGTTACTACTACGCTTTACCTGATCGGTGAGGCTGCTCCGAATGGATGGGCTGCCGACAATGCGACAGCGATGGAGCGTACGGATAACGGACAGTTTACATGGACAGGAAAACTGAACGCCGGATCATTGAAATTTATAACGACATTGGGACAATTCTTGCCGTCGTACAACCGTGACGCCACTGCCGGGGAAGCACTCCAGCTGACTTACCGTACATCGGGTGACCAGCCGGATGAGCCGTTTGTAATCGATGAAGGGGTAACCTATATTGTAAAAGTAGATCTGCTCAATCTGACGTTGACACTGACTGAAACGGAAGATATCGGTTGGAGATTTGACGAGTTCTTCATTGTCGGTTCGTTCACCGGAAATGGTGGCTGGGGATTTGAGGCACTGTCTAAAGATGCTGTTCAGATGGATTTGTTCCATTATGGAGCTGTGATTCCTTGGGAAGCAGACGGAGAATTTAAGTTTAGCTCTGTGGCGGACTTCGGCCAGTCGGATGCTTTCTTCCATCCTGCCGTAGCAAATGCTCCGTACACTTCGACGTCAGTAGTGCTTGGAGGCGACGATAATAAATGGCAAATGAAAGAGGCTGAATGTGGCAAACCTTATAAAGTATGCTTCTATACAGGCAAAGGAAAAGAAAAGATGCTGATGCGTCCGTTCACTCCTTACGCAGGATTGTATCTGGTGGGTGAGGCGACTCCGAACGGATGGAGTTTGGACAATGCTACGCCGATGACTAAGAGTGTCGACAGTCCTTATATCTTCACATGGAGCGGTACGCTGAAAGCCGGTGAGATGAAGATTTCCTGCGATAAGCAGTCTGACTGGAACGGAGACTGGTTTATGGCGGATAAGAACGGTAAAACTCCGACGGGTGAAGTGGAAACAGCTTTGTTTGTCACTAAATCGGATGCAGAGTTGAGCAGTATGTATCCGGATGCAGATTTGGGTGGTCTGGACTATAAGTGGAATATTCAGGAGGCCGGTTCTTATCAGATTACGATTGACCAGTTGAAAGAGACGATCTCGATTGTGAAACAATAAAACAAGAATTCAAGATGAAAAAAATAATATATCTGGTAGCTGCTTTCCTGTGTATGGCTTGCAGTGATGATAATGAGTCGAACCAACAGAATGGAGGAGCTTCGGGCGGTGTTACCGAAGTGACTCCGGTAACATCGGATTTGAGTGTAGACCTGTCGACAGACAAGGCTTTCTACAAACCGGGAGAGAAAGTGGTGTTTACAGCGGATGACGCTCTGCCTGCCGGAACTAAAGTACGTTATCGTCTTTCGGGTGAAACGGTGGGAGAAGAATCGGTAAATGGTACGAGCTGGACATGGCAGCCGCCTACCACTGATTTTAAAGGGTACATGGCAGAGCTTTATCGTCAGGAGAACGGAACGGATGTAATAGTCGGTACGATTGCGGTAGATGTATCCAGTGATCCGGCACGTTTCCCGCGTTATGGTTTTGTCGCTGATTTCAGTCAGGAGAAGACAGCCGAAAAGACACAGGAAGAGATGGAGTATCTGAACCGTCATCATATCAATTGGGTGCAGTTTCAGGATTGGCATAATAAACATCACTGGCCGTTGGGCGGTACACGTGTACAGTTGGATGAGGTATATATGGATATCGCTAACCGGGAGGTTTATACAAGTTCGGTGAGGAATTACATTGAAGCGCAGCATCGTTTCGGTATGAAGTCTATGTTTTATAATCTTTGTTTCGGAGCGTTGAAGGATGCTGCTGCGGATGGAGTGAAGGAGGAATGGTATCTGTTTAAGGATGCTTCTCACACTACTAAAGACAGTCACGATCTGCCGGGCGGATGGAAAAGTAATATTTATCTGGTAGACCCTTCTAACAAGGAATGGCAGAAATATCTGGGCGAAAGGAATGACGATGTATATGCAAACTTTGCTTTCGACGGTTATCAGATAGACCAGTTGGGACGACGTAGCACGCTTTATAATTATAGTGGTATTCCTGTTAACTTGCGTGAGGGATATGCCTCTTTTATAGATGCAATGAAGCAGGTGCATCCGGACAAGAGCTTGGTGATGAATGCGGTGAGCCGTTACGGTGCCCGTCAGATAGGGGAGACGGATAAAGTGGATTTCTTCTATAATGAAGTATGGGCGGATGAGGCTGATTTTACCGATCTGAAAGCTATTCTTTATGAAAATGGAGTATATGGCGATTATCAGTTGAATACGGTTTTTGCAGCTTATATGAATTATAACAAGGCGGATAACCGGGGGGAATTTAATACGCCGGGTATTCTGCTGACGGATGCTGTTATGTTTGCTTTGGGCGGTTCGCATCTGGAATTGGGAGGCGATCACATGTTGTGCAAAGAGTACTTCCCGAATGAGAATCTGACAATGAGCGAAGAGCTGAAAACAGCGATGGTTCATTATTATGACTTCCTGACTTCTTATCAGAATCTGCTTCGTGACGGAGGTACGGAGAATAGTATCACCATGAATTGTACCAACGGGGAAATGAGTCTGAATGTATGGCCTCCCCAACAAGGTTCGGTCACTACTTATACCAAGCAGGTAGGCAACAAGCAGGTGATACATCTTCTTAACTTCTCGCAGGCAAACAGCCTTAGCTGGAGAGATGTGGACGGCACGATGCCGGAACCGACCTTGATTACGAAAGCTGCTTTACAAATGAATCTGCCGGCCAAAGTGAACAAGTTATGGGTAGCCTCTCCTGATGTACATGGAGGCGCTTTGCAGGAACTGGCTTTTACGCAGGAGAACGGAGTTGTTTCTTTCACATTGCCGTCTCTGAAATACTGGACAATGGTTGTGGCTGAATAAAAATGATTGTAAGTCTTCTAGCAAACTAATCTTATATTATTAGGCACGGATTTCACGGTTTTTAGAATGATGGAGTATGTAAAACAACAGCGTTAATCCGTGTAATCCGTGCCTTAATTTACTATATGAGCAATAATGCATGAAGCGGCTGTAGATAGAATAACTGAAATGATAAGTATGAAGATGAGATATAAATTCTGGGTATGGGCGTTGTGTTTGGTATTCCCGACATTGGTGTGGGCGGAAAGTGCAGCGCGCACATGCACTTCTTTTACACAACAAGGCCGTCAGGTGACTTTTCACCTGACGGACAGTGCTGCGTTGCAGCTACAGCTTTGTAGCCCTTCGGTAGTCAAAGTTTGGTTTTCGCCCGATGGACAGCTGCAACGAAAAAATGCCTCTTTCGCGGTAATTAATGAAGAGTTGGAAAATGTAGGGACCGTCCATGTGGACGAACAGGCAGCCTGTTACGAGATCTTTACTCCGAAATTGCGTATTCGGGTAAATAAGTCTCCGTTGAGTCTTCAGATATTTGATAAGTATCAGAAACTCCTGTTTAGTGATTATGCTGACAAGGGGCATGTGAGTGAAGGAACAAAGAAGATGGAATATAAAGTGCTTCGTCGTGACGAGCATTTCTTCGGACTGGGAGAAAAGACAGGAAAGATGGACCGTCGTGGCGAATCTTATAAGATGTGGAACAGTGACAAGCCCTGTTACAGTATAGTGGAAGATCCGCTCTACAAGAGTATTCCTTTCTTTATGAGCAGCTATCGGTATGGTATTTTTCTTGATAATACGTACAAAACGGAATTTAAGTTCGGTACGGAAAGTCGTGACTATTACAGCTTTGAAGCTCCGAACGGTGAAATGATCTACTATTTTATCTTCGGCAAGGACTATAAGGAGATTATCAGCCAATACGTCGGACTGACGGGTAAACCGATCATGCCTCCGAAATGGGCGCTGGGCTTTGCTCAATGCCGTGGTCTGCTGACAAGCGAAAAGCTAAGCCGCGAAATAGCCGAGGGTTACCGGAAACGTGGAATCCCCTGTGATATTATCTATCAGGACATCGGCTGGACGGAATACTTGCAGGATTTCGAGTGGCGCAAGGGAAACTATGAGAACCCGAAGAAGATGCTTTCGGATTTGAAAGGGATGGGTTTTAAGGTAGTTGTATCTCAAGATCCGGTAATTGCACAAGCCAACAAAAAGCAATGGGAAGAAGCAGATCGTTTGGGTTATTTTGTAAAGGACAGTACGAACGGCAAAAGCTACGATATGCCCTGGCCTTGGGGTGGCAACTGTGGAGTAGTGGATTTTACCCTGCCTGCCGTAGCCGACTGGTGGGGAACCTATCAGCAGAAACCGATTGACGATGGTATCTCCGGCTTCTGGACGGACATGGGCGAACCTGCCTGGAGTAACGAAGAGCAGACGGAACGTCTCGTCATGAAACACCATCTGGGTATGCACGATGAAATCCATAATGTCTATGGATTGACTTGGGATAAAGTGGTGAAAGAACAATTTGAAAAGAGGAATCCGGACCGTCGTGTGTTCCAAATGACTCGTGCTGCTTATGCAGGGCTGCAACGTTATACGTTCGGCTGGACGGGTGATAGCGGAAACGGAGACGATGTACTGCAAGGTTGGGGACAGTTAGCCAATCAGATTCCTGTAATGCTTTCCGCCGGATTAGGATTGATACCGTTTTCTTCCTGTGATATTACCGGTTACTGTGGAGATATTGAGGATTATCCGGCTATGGCGGAACTCTATACCCGTTGGATACAGTTCGGGGCATTCAATCCTTTGAGCCGTATTCACCATGAGGGAGATAATCCGGTGGAACCGTGGCTTTTCGGTCCCGAAGCAGAAAAGAACGCAAAGGCAGCTATCGAGTTGAAATATCGTTTATTGCCCTATATCTATACTTATGCCCGTGAGGCTTATGATACAGGATTGCCTATCATGCGCCCTCTGTTTCTCGAATATCCAATGGATATGGAAACTTTTTCTACGGATGCTCAATTTATGTTCGGTCGTGAATTACTGGTAGCCCCTGTGGTGAAGAAAGGTGCCCGCACAAAGAACGTGTATCTTCCCGAAGGTACATGGATAGACTACAACAACAAGCAGACAGTCTACACCGGAGAGCAGTGGACTACGGTTGATGCTCCCTTGTCTTCTGTTCCTATGTTTGTGAAGCAAGGTTCTATCATCCCCACCATGCCGGTGATGAACTACACTTATGAGAAACCGGTATATCCACTTACTTTTGAAGTCTTTCCCGCACAGGAAGGTGCACAGGCTATTTTTACTCTCTACGAGGATGAAGGGGAAGACTTAGGATATCAGCGTGATGAATTTGTCAAAACGCCGATTGTTTGTAATACTTTGGCGAATGGATATGAATTGACTGTCTCTGCCCGTGAAGGAAAAGGTTACACTGTCCCTGGTCCGAGAAATCTATTATTCCGTATTTATTCTGTGAAAGCTCCGAAAGAGGTAACTGTTAAAGGAAAGAAGATAAAAAAGGTAAAACCGGAACGCTTGGAAGAAAATTTGGAGAATGATACGGAATCTGTATTATGGAATTGGGATAAAGAAACCGGTGTATGTAGTGTGCGAATACCTGATAAGGGGGGTGATGAACAGATTATGATTGCTTTTTAACTAAGCAGTGAGCTGTTGGTAAGCTAATATTCAGAACTTTTCTTTCGTTTTATGTGGATAATGTGTATATTCGCACGAAACTCATATCAGAAATGTGTAAATTATCACATTTCTGATATCAAAAATGTGATTCATTATGTTCGAAAGAGATATTCTCAGGCAATTGGCAGCATGGAAAATGGACGTGAACAGGAAACCGCTCGTTATTCACGGGGCTCGTCAAGTAGGAAAGACATGGGCTTTGAAATATTTCGGGAAGGAATATTTCGAGGATGTCGCCTATTTTAGTTTGGATAAGGATGAAAGCGGGCTTTGCGATATCTTTAAAACGACCAAAGACCCTAGGCGGATTATTCAGCAATTGTCTTTCTTGCATGGAAAGAAAATCAATCCTCAAACGACTTTACTCATATTGGATGAGATTCAGGAATGTAATGAAGCACTGAACGCACTGAAATATTTTTGTGAGGAAGCTCCCGAATATGCGGTAGCTTGTGCAGGTTCTTTATTAGGTATTTATTTGAATCATATTGGCAATTCCTTTCCGGTGGGAAAGGTGAATCATCTGTCCATGTATCCGCTTACTTTTACGGAATTTCTGAAGACAAAAGATTTGAATATGTATGAGTATATGCGTTCTATTAAGGAAATAGTTCCTCTTCCTCAAATATTTTTCGATAAGTTGCGTGAATCATTTGTTGCCTATTCCATTTGTGGTGGTATGCCCGAACCTGCTACTCTGATGATTGACTTCAATGATATGGAAAAGGTGGATTCGGCACTTCGGGATATCTTGAATGACTATGCACTGGATTTTGTAAAACATACTACATCGGCATTGGCTCCCCGCATTAATTATGTATGGAATTCCCTGCCTTCACAATTGGCGAAGGAGAACCGTAAGTTTGTTTATCAGTTGGTACGTCCCGGCGCCCGTGCTCGTGAGTATGAAGATGCTATTTTGTGGTTGGAGCAGGCGGGACTTATCAACAAAGTTGTATTGAGCAAATCACCCAAATTACCATTGAAAGCATATGATGATTTGAGTACATTTAAACTTTACGCATTAGATGTAGGACTGTTAAGGCAGTTGTCGGAGCTGGATGCAAGTGTTTTGCTTCTGTCTACTCCCGGGTATATGGAATATAAGGGAGCTTTGGCAGAGAATTATGTGTTGCAGAGTCTTACAGCGCAGTTCCAGGCATCTTTTCGGTATTGGACTTCCGGCAATAAGGCTGAAGTGGATTTTCTGCTTCAATACGATAATCATATTTATCCGATAGAAGTGAAAGCTGACCAGAGTATAACAGGTAAAAGTCTGGTTCAGTATGAGAAGCTTTTCCAGCCTGCTTGCCGGATCCGGTATTCAATGCTGAATTTGAAACAAGATGGTAATTTGATTAATATCCCTCTGTTTTTGGCGGATAAGACAAAAGAGCTATTGAAGGATAAAAGTTGAAAGAGCCTTTTGAAGAAATCAGTAGCCTTCTTAAAAAATGATGATTCTTAAAAAAGGAATATTTAATCATTGGAGAAGTACGTGAATTGCAGTTTGGTAAAGAAAAGCCGGAAAATGTCCAGCATTTGTAATTACACGATTTTTTATTTCTGCTGTTTCGAAAATATACCAATCGAGCTGCGGTAGATTTTTGATTATTTTTGTTATTTGGCGAGTAGATGCCCGAATAACTAATCATTTTATTGTTTTTTCCTTTCCGATATATTATGTTAAACTAGAGAAAAAATGCTTCTTAATAGTCCATTTTTATCTTCTTCACCGAGGAGCGATAGCTTCCTCGGTGAAGAACAAGTCGATGCACACCGAGGAACACTTCATTGGTTTTAAAGCAATGAACGGTTTCTAAATAGAGAAAGATGCATATTCTGTTTGCCTTTATGCAATATTAGGCATCTTTCTGTATACTCATGCATTTATTTATGCAGTTTATTTTCTGGTTCATTATTTTCTAATTAGCTATTTCCCTACAGAATATTAAAAATAGAACATTGAAAGTATATATTATCAAGTGTATAATTATTTAAAAGACACTTATTGATGGAGGGGCGTTCGGTACTGAATGTTCGGCTATAGACAGCGGGTGCTTATATGTGAGTATGGATGAGATGCAACTATATCTTTCCGGTTAATATTTACTTATTCTTACTTAGTAGGGTCCCTACTTTATTTTGTTTTTAATTAGAAGAAGTTATAAAAGTAATTTTCATTTTTTGTGTTTTTATTTTCCTCATATTGCATTGATATATCAAAAAGAGTGATATATTTGCAGTGTAATTGAATTGATAACTGAAATTTATTCTTTAACTTTTTAGAATAGTGTGTTTAAGTAGGGACTGTATTGTATGGATAGAAAATCAAAGGATATAAAGAGAATAAGTGATATTGCCATTATGCAATCTGGCATATATATGAAAAGTGATCCGGCAGGTAATATAAAGTATTTGCAGGTTAAGGATATTAATCCGGGGAGTAAACCTGATTACAGTCGGATCACTACAGTGGAGGATAGAGGGATTGGTGATCAATACTGGTTACGGAAAAATGATTTATTATTTGCGGCTAAAGGAGCCTCTAATTATTGTTTTTTGTATGATGGGTTAGTGGAAAAGATGGTAGCTTCTTCGTCATTCATTATTATACGTATTATATCAAAAGATATACTACCAGAATTTCTTTGCTGTTTTCTCAATACCCCATCTGTTCTTAATAAATTGAAAAACTCATCGGTAGGTACAGGAATTCAGGTAATTCCCCAATCGGTACTAAGTGATCTTCAGATCGGCATACCTTCTATGCAGACACAACAGCTTATTGTACAGATGGATCAATTGAGAAGAGAGGGGGAAAGTATTTACAGTGAAATCAATGAACTAAAACGGAGTTTGCAGGAACAGTTGTTGATGGATTCTTTAAAATGAAACATGTTATGATAGAAATTGCATATTATATAGCGAGTAAGGCGAAACAAATTTTAGGTGGAACGCTTTCTGTCAATCAGTATAAGGATTATGTACTGGCTCTGCTATTTCTGAAATCTGCAAATGAGTACTACAAATCAAACGATTCTTTTCAATCGGATGAGAATAAACCTCTCCTCCGGTTGTTGGTGTCTGAACGTAGTTCTTTTGACTATCTTTACAAACAACTTGGCTCGGCGGAGCTTGGTAAGTTGATCAATGTTGCTCTTTATGAATTAGAGCAAGCAAACAGCCGTGTAATTGAAGGTTATGAAATTAATAGAGCCATCAACTTCGAAAGTAATATATTGGGAGATACGAATGAGAGATTGGGTAAATTGCATGAACTTCTTCGTCTGTTTCAGAAACTGACATTAACAGATGATGCCGGTAAGTTAATGGATATCGGTGCTTTATATAATCAGTTATTGTACATTTTTGCCGAAGAGGCGGGTAAGAAGATAAGTAATGTCCTTACTCCTAAAGAGGTTATTGGTTTGGTGGCGGAATTGATAGGTAATAATAAAGATAATAATAGTTTGTGTGATCCGGTATCCGGCAGTGGTACTCTACTAGTTGAAGTTGGTAAAAGGGTTGGAATCAGAGGAGTTGGTATTTTCGGGCAAGAGGCAAACTGGAATCAATATGCATTGACAAAAATGAATCTGATGTTGAATGGATTCAAAGATTCCACTTTTTTTTGGGGAGATAGCCTTAGTAATCCTAAACTGACGGATGGCGACCGGTTAAAGCAGTTTGATATTGTTGTTTCTATACCACCATTTGCAGATAAATGGGCAATAGAGGAAGCTGAGTTTGATCGTTATGAACGCTTTCAATATGGTATTCCTCCTAGAAGTCAGGCTACATGGGCATATATTAGTCATATTCTGGCAAGTTTGAAACCTAATGGGCGGGCTGTTGTCGTGGTTCCGGCGGGGGTTTTGTTTCGTACCAGTGAAAGTAAGATACGGCATCAGATTATTGAGCATAATTTGCTTGAAACGGTTATTGAGTTACCGCAAAATCTGTTTTACGGTACGGCTATTTCTACGGCTATTCTTGTTTTCAGAAAAAACAGGGAGATGACGCAGACTTTGTTTATGGATGCGCGTAAAGGATATATTTCGAATAAAGGTATTTATAAACTTTCGGATGCAATGGTCGAACAGCTTTTAAACACTTACAAGGGTTTTCTTAGTGGTGAACAGGTTTGGCAGGAAAATAGTTGCCCGGCTTATATTGCTACGCAGGAGGAGGTTCGAAACAATAAGTATGATTGGCAGACTGTCAAATATGTGGAGGAGAAGATTGAAAGAGTGGAAGTTGATGTAGAAGCAACTCTGCAAAGAATTGAAAAATTAGAGAAGAGACTGGAGTTTGTCAATGAACAGTTAGAGTATTGTACACAGCAATTAATCAGGCTAACAAATAGAAAATAGATATACCATGGGAACTATAAATTCTATAATATGTGCTATTATCAGTGCACTATTTACAGTCTTTTTGGCACACATGTCAAGAAGAAAAACCAGAGTGACGATTTACTGTATGGAAAATACGTTATTGACACAAAGACCGAATGTTCCGGGCCTTGCAGTTTTTGTGAAGTATGAAGATACGACGCCCATTGAAAATCTTTGGAGAATATGTTATATGCTAAAAAATACAGGAAATCAGAATATTGTGGGTGAGGGAGCCCAGTCATCTTTGGTGACTAAAGGGCATGGACTTCCTTTGTATACGAGAAATATAAAACAGATTATTCAAATATCCGCAACAGATAATAGTATAGCCGAGTTGAAAGATAACGCCCTATATTTTAAACAATGGTTGCCGGATGAATATATCACTATTGAAGCTTTGGTGGAAAGCGCAGGTGAGAAGCCTGAATTGTACATTGATAAGCGTGATATTATTAATGCTAAAGTTATTGTTAAAAACAATATCAATAAGTGATTTTTCATTTCGAAGTGGTAAATTGAATAGCGTTTGTCCAAGTTGGAACTTTACCCAATCAATAGTATGAGCTCTTTTTTTAGTCTTTTTTACTTATGTTCTTGGAATAAGGTCTTATCTTTGTTCCTGTCTGAAAAAAGAATGAACTGTTTAGGTTGATAGTTAATGTAATACTGAATCATTGAAAATAAATAAAGTCATGAAAAAGATTTGCCTTCTTCTCTTTTTGCTTTGTACTTGCATTGCTCAAGCACAAACTGTTTATCGCACCGACAAGGATATATCTTATGTTTCTGGTTCCGAAATGGATGCCTATCGACTGGAACGTTGCAAACTGGATATTTATTATCCCGAAAATAAGAAGGGTTTTTCAACTATCGTCTGGTTTCACGGCGGTGGTATGGAAGGTGGAAATAAATTTATCCCCAAAGAACTGACAGAACAAGGGTTTGCAGTAGTGGCGGTAAATTATCGTTTGAGTCCGAAAGCGAAAAATCCGGCTTATATTGAGGATGCGGCTGAAGCTGTGGCATGGGTTTTCAAGAACATCGAGAAGTATGGTGGCCGTAAGGGCCGAATTTTTGTTTCCGGTCATTCTGCGGGAGGTTATCTTTCGTTGATTCTGGCAATGGATAAAAAGTATATGGCAGCATACGGAGCAGATGCTGATAGCGTAGCTGCTTATCTTCCGGTCAGTGGCCAGACGGTGACACATTTCACTATTCGCAAGGAGCGTGGTTTGCCCAACGGTATTCCGGTGGTTGATGAATATGCTCCGGTAAATAAGGCCCGCAAGGAAACAGCCCCTCTTGTACTGATAACGGGTGACAAGCATCTGGAGATGGCGGCAAGATATGAAGAAAATGCACTGTTGGAAGCTGTCCTGAAAAGTATAGGTAATAAAAAAGTGACGTTGTATGAAATGCAGGGATTCGATCATGGTCAGGTGCTCGGTCCGGCTTGCTATCTGATTGTAGATTATGTGAAGAGGTTTAAATAATATAGTTATAAATAATAATAGATTGGAAGATGAAAACACGTAGTGATGCTTTTCAGTTTGAGAAAGAATTGGATTGGGATAAACCGGCTCCGGGAATCCGCCGCCAGATAATGGGGTATGACGGGCAACTGATGATGGTGAAAGTGGAATTTGAGAAAGGTGCCGTCGGTTCTATGCATCAACATTATCATAGCCAGGCTACTTATGTCGCAAGCGGCAAGTTTGAATTGAGCATTGGCGACCGGAAAGAAATTCTCTCTACGGGCGACGGTTATTATGTAGAACCTGATCAGCCTCATGGATGCGTTTGTCTGGAAGCAGGTGTATTGATTGATACATTTAGTCCTATGAGGGCTGACTTTCTATTGTAGTATCTGGTAGAAAGTCAGATATGTATGGTATGAATTTACCATATATGTGGTATTTACCTTGAACAGAATCTCCACTATCTTTGTACTATATTAAAAACAAAAGAAATTAAAAACAGATATATATGGAAAAGATAGCAAGAAAATTGACGGATTTGGTAGGTAATACTCCGTTGTTGGAACTTAGCAATTATAACAGGAGTAATGATTTGAAAGCTCGTCTGATTGTAAAGATTGAATCTTTTAATCCTGCGGGAAGTGTTAAGGACCGTATTGCATTGGCTATGATTGAGGATGCTGAAACGAAAGGTGTCTTACAACCCGGAGCAACGATCATTGAACCGACCAGCGGAAATACTGGTGTAGGATTGGCTTTTGTTTCGGCAGCGAAAGGCTATAAACTGATTCTGACGATGCCTGATACAATGAGTATTGAGCGACGTAATCTTTTGAAAGCCTTGGGAGCGGAATTAGTGCTGACTCCTGGTGCGGATGGCATGAAAGGGGCAATTGCCAAAGCGGAAGAATTAAAAGCTGTAACTCCGGGAGCTGTCATCCTACAACAGTTCGAGAATCCTGCTAACCCTGCTATGCATTTACGAACTACCGGTTTGGAAATATGGAGAGATACCGAGGGGAAAGTCGATATCTTTGTAGCAGGTGTAGGTACTGGCGGGACAGTTAGCGGTGTAGGTGAAGCGTTGAAGATGCGTGATCCGAGTATAAAGATAGTGGCAGTGGAACCATCTGATTCTCCGGTACTGTCGGGAGGAAAACCTGGTCCTCATAAGATTCAGGGGATCGGTGCAGGATTTATTCCTAAAACGTACAAAGCCTCTGTCGTAGATGAAATTATTCAGGTGCAGAATGACGATGCTATTCGTACGAGTCGTGAACTGGCCAAGCAAGAAGGGTTGTTGGTCGGCATATCTTCGGGGGCAGCTGTATATGCTGCTACGGAACTGGCGAAGCGACCGGAAAATGCGGGAAAGATGATCGTTGCGTTATTGCCTGATACAGGTGAACGTTATCTGTCTACCATTTTGTATGCTTTTGAGGAATATCCTTTGTGATAATACTGCTTTCTTTCAGATAAAAATAACTGCTCTTTTTGATTCAAACGATTGTCTTTTGTTGTAGACATACAATCATTTGAATCAAAAGGAGCAGTTTGCACTAATAATGTACACTTACTTATAAATGCTTATTTATAAGTAATCGTCAATACTTGATTTCCGCATTGCATACGAAAATCTCCCTGTTCCAGCACCCATTGTCCATCAGCATTGACAAAAGCTAGGTCGCTGTCTTTGATGGATAGAGTGACGGTTTGAGTTTCGCCCGGTTGCAGTTCTACCTTTTTGAAGGCTCGTAACCTGCGGTTTTCAGGAGTAAGCGAGGCCACAAGATCACTGCTGAACAGCATGACGACTTCTTTTCCGGCATATTTACCGGTATTGGTTACGTCTATGGAAAAGTGCAACTTATCTCCTGTGCTAAACGAGGACTTGTCCGTTTGGAAGTTGCTGTATTCAAAGGTAGTGTAGCTCAATCCATATCCGAAAGGCCATTGAACGGAGACTACCGCATTGTAGTCGTAAGCTCCTTCCATCTTGTCCATTTCCTCGCTCACCCGATAATCGTAGGTGGTCAGTGCTGCTTCGTGTCGCGGATATGTGTAAGGCATCTTGGCACTGGGGTTCACGTCTCCTGCCAGAATGTTTGCCAATGCGTCGCCACCGTAGTTTCCGGGTAATAGAACGTTAATAACAGCATCAACCAATGGTTCCAAGTCGTTGATAATACGGGGACGGCCTTCGTTGAGTATCAGGATAATCGGTTTTTCCGTAACGGCAAGTGCCTTTACCAATTTGCTTTGGTTGGCAGAGATAGCAAGTTCGGAAAGGTTACCGGGTGTTTCGCAATACGAATTTTCGCCGATACAGGCGATAATAATATCCACATTGCGGGCTGCTGCGACAGCTTTCTCGATTTCCGGTTCATTTTCTTCCATGTAAGCACCTTCGGGTTTGTAGGTTACTCCCTGTTCCAGACGGACATGATCGGTTCCGAATTTGTTGCAGATTGCTTCATAAATGGTGTTATACTTGTCGGCAAATCTGTCGGTCAGATGTCCTTGCCATGAATAGCTCCAACCGCCGTTCAAGCAACGCATGGAGTTAGCGTTCGGACCGGTTACCAGTATCTTTTTTCCTTGAGGAAGCGGAAGGATGTTATCCTTATTCTTTAGCAATACTTCCGATTCTTCGGCTGCATGAAGTGCGATAAGTGCATGCTCCTTGCTACCGAAGAGAGGATAGTCTTTCAGCAAGGTATTCGGATGGTCGAACAGACCCAGGCGGAACTTTAATCTAAGTACGCGGCGGACGGCATCGTCAATGCGGCTCATGGGTACTTTCTTTTCTTGCACCAACTCTTTTAGTAATGTACAATAATTGAGATCATACGGTTCCATAGCCATGTCTATGCCTGCATTAATTGCCATTTCGATGGCTTCTTTCTTATCCGCTGCCACATGTTCGCGGGTATAAAGATTGTTGATGTCCGCCCAGTCGGTGATCAACATTCCGTCCCATCCCAAGTCCTCTTTCAGCCATTTTGTAAGGAGTTCGTGGTCGGCATGCACAGGCTTCCCGTTGATGGAACCGCTGTTGACCATTATAGTCAGTGCGCCTGCTTCTACACAGGCCTTGAACGGAGCAAAGCATTTCTCACGCAGTTCGGAAACGGATATATAAGCCGGTGTGCGGTCTTTGCCGGTACGTGGTATGCTGTATCCCATGTAATGTTTTACGGATGTAGCAATCCGATCAGCGGGAATATGGTTAGGATCGTCTCCCTGAAAGCCTCGAACAGCATTACTGCCCATAATGGCATTGACTAAACAGTCTTCTCCATAGTTTTCCCACACACGTGGCCAACGGGGATCGCGCGCCATATCGACAGTGGGGGAGTATGTCCAGGGACAATTGCTTGCTCTTGTCTCATAAGCCGTTACACGTGCCGCTTCGTAGGCCAATTCTGGATTGAACGCAGCACCCATATTGATGTTCTGGGGAAAGAGGGTGCCTCCTAATGTATAGGTAGTACCATGATTTTGATCCAATCCGTAGATGCATGGAATGCCAATCTCTTTCATCGACAGTTCTTGTATCCGACTGATAATTTCGTTCCATTTTTCCGGGCTTTGTGCCACAGGGCCGGGAGCGTTAAGAAACGAACCTACCTTATATTCGGCAATCGCTTTGTGGAGTTTTGTCTCGTCCAGTTGGAATTCTCCATTCACTATATCTCCCAATACATCAATGGCAAGCTCGGTCATTTGCCCTATCTTGGCGTCAAGGTCCATCTTTGATAGAAGCTCTTCCACTTGTTGCTCTATTTTTGCGTCTTCAGGAATGGCAGTGGGGACTGCCTGTTTGGAACAGGCAGTCATTGCAATGGATGCGGACATTAAGATAATATTTCTTAGTTTCATTATGATTTATTTTTTAAGTAGCGTAGTTTATCCAATCTGTCATTCATTATTTCACGGTTATTAAATCTACATAATAGCCATGTCCCGTACATAAGAATCCGTCTTCAGTTTGAATCTTATTCAGCATGTCTTGTGTCAGTACCAGTATGTATTCACCGTTTTCCGTAAATTCTATCTTATCTGCCAGACCAGCCCACCAACCTGTGGCAAGTTGCATCTGATGATATTCGGCAGTAGGCTCTATGGAGTAGACTACTTTCAGTGTTGATCCGGCTGTGATACCGGCAAACACATCCTTCGGAATCAGACCGAAACTCTTGTTGGGATCACCGTCCGGCTTATCCCACGAAACGTAATGATGTCCCGACCAAAGCGTTATTTCGGTAGATACGGTAACAGTCTGCTCGGTAGTCGTAGTATTATCGTTCAAGAACTGTACAGCCTCTCCGCTACGGGTCTTGCCTGTCATCGTATAGCTTCCATCAGACAAATCCGGACAAGTCAGCGTAATCTCCGTAGAAGATTGGTTGTTGAATTGAGACACTGTCTGCCCGCCGATGGTTAGAGAAGCGATGTTGTCGAGATTGATGCCGGAAATGGTCCAGTCCGTGTTGGCAGTAGCCCGGTTGGCTCCCGAAATGATTAAGGAAGACTTAGTCACTTTTACCATGTCGGCTCCATATTCATTGCCTTCGGAATCTTGCAGAACGATGCGGTAATCGCCTTCGTTTACGTCTGTCGGAACAGTGTATTCCAGATATTCCCCATCTTCCGATTCAACATAAGTGGGATCGGTGACCGTGCTTCCTCCCAAGAGGATGGCTGTTACGTTCTGTAGATTACTGCCATATAGACGGGCAGTCTTACCGGGAGATACAATCCGTTCAAAGGCTACTTCCTTGGATTGGGGGTCATCTGCCAATGGATTGACCAATACCAATCCTTCACGGGAAGTCTTTTTCCCTTTCACGGTTTCTACTTCTATCTTCAAATTATATGTACCGGCTTTCAGACTGCGGTTCATTTCCTTGTCGGAGCCGGTACCCGATTCTACTTCCTGCCCGTCAATAAACCACGTGACTGTGGTGTAATCTTTCGGAGTCACGGTCAGCGAGATGGATAGATTTGCATCCCGGCTGATGTTGGCGAATGTAGCCAATTGACCATTTGTTCTGTCAGGGAACACCGGATCAAGGATATGCGGATCATCATTCTCTGTTACCGTAGCGAACGGTTCTTCGTCGGTGCATGCAGTAAATGTGGAGCCTACAGCGAGTAGGGCAAATAGTGCAATATATATCTTTTTCATAATGGATGATTATTTAATAGTTAGTTTTCAGTATCCCACCACAGAAGGATATGCCAATTATCTGTTCCTCCCATACGTTCAATGGCTTCGTTATAGTTATTCTTATTGTATGAAGATTCCAATACAGGATAGCAGAGGCGAACCGGAATGTCCGTGCCACCGGTGAGATATTGTCCAAAACCATATTCTGCCGGTGATTTCAATTTCGGATAACCGGAACGACGCACATTTGCCCAACATTCGGCAGGGTTGGTGAAGTGAAGAATCCATGCCTGTGTGTTGATGGCTTCGAGTTTCTGATTGTCCGTGTGCCCGAAAGCCCCTTTGTTTTGAATGAATGCATCAAACTCTTCATCGGTGATAGCCGTGCAATCGTAGTTGTCTGTCAGGAAATCCATAGCCGCACGCACTCCTTGCTTGTACAGATTTTCTGCCGAAACACTGCCGACGTTCCATTTTTTTACGGTAGCTTCCGCCATCAGCAACTTCACTTCTGCAGAGGTCATCACTACACCCGGATTGTCGCTTTTAAGGAAATTATTGGCAAGTTTGGGTTCCACTTCACGGGCCATAGTCGCCGTGACGGCAGGATTGTTGACGGCTAATGCTGCACAAATATCGCTGTCGTAACCCGTAGGCCACGGTTCCCACGAATAAGCACCCGGGTCGCGCGGACTGAAAGCAATTCCTTTGTCAATCATCTCTTGAGTGATGTCGACACGATTGTCGGTACTGGTGGCACTCATCAGTCCGTCGTAATAGCAACGGGAAATTCTGAATGTACGGGGATCGCCGGAGTTGTATAGCTGATTAAAGAAGGTAGAGCAGAGATAACTTGGATTGTTGGCGGGGTCGTTGCCGAACAACAGTTGCGGCAATGAATTTCCGCGGTAGTCAGAGTAAGCTTCTTGTCCGAAACTAAATGCTATTGTCATGTATTTGATGAGAGCGTCGCCGGAAGCGTCCGTTATCACACCGCCGTTGGCAGTTAAAGCGTTTTCAAATTCCGTTTGTGCCTTTGTCGGGTTGACATTGGAGATTCGCATGGCAAAACGAAGGCGAAGTGAGTTTGCCAATTGTTGCCATTTAACCACATCACCGGCATAGATGAGGTCGCCTGTCACTTTATCTTTGGACGGATCGATTTTATTGACGGCATCTTCCAGTTCCAGAAAGAAAGCGTTGTAAATATCTTCCTGTTTATCATACTTCGGATTGAACTTCCCTTCGAGGAATCCCAGTCCGGCTTCACTGAAAGGAGCGTCTCCGTAAGTGTCGGTGATGATAGACATCAGGTAAACCCGATAGATGCGGAGCACAGAGTTGATATTCACTTTCTCTGCATCTTCGGCTGTACGATATTCAGCGTCGGTAATGTTCTTCAGAGATTGGGTGTAGAAAGATGTCCAGATACGGCTCATTTCATTATTGTCCACTGTGTGGCGGCCACCATAGTTAGTGGTGTTCCAGCATCCCATCAGTTGTTGGGTGAACGCATAATGGTAGTTACGGTAGATCTCTATCATGCCCAAGTCTCCGTATGTTTGCAGTTGGGCAGTGGTGAGCTGTGCATTCGGGTCGATGGTAGCAGCCTTGGAAGGGTCGGTGTTCATGTTTTCCATGTATTCATCGCTACAAGAAGCGAAAAACAGGGTGCATGCCATCATGATGATTGTGATGTATTTAGATTGTCTCATGATATATCTTTTTAGAATTTCACATTTACATTAAAACCATAGCTTCTGCGTGAAGGCAACGAACCGTATTCAAGTCCCATACCGGTGGTATTGTTGTAGTTGGAATCCGGGTCGATATTTGGAATATTCTTCCATACGATGAATGGATTGCGGGCAACGAACGAAACGGTCAGTCCGCTTATTACATTCTTTAGCCAGGATTTGGGTACATTATAACTCAATGTCAGTTCACGGCATTTCACGTATGAGTTGTCGTAAATAAACATAGAGGGTGCATTACGGCAAACGCTCATCCAGTAGTCTTCCGGATTGATGTAGATGTCGTTGGGACGATAAGTTCCATCACCGTTGTCAATGACACCCGGAGCAACGAATCCACCTGTCGGCTTCCAGTTATCGGCTCCTTTCGCAATGCCGGCTGCTAATCTTTCTTCTTCCGAGCGATACCAAGCATCGCGTCCAGCCAATGTCTCGGGACTTTTACCCGATTCGTGGGCGGCGCGGGCAGACATGGAATAGAGGTCGGCGCCTACTTTCACATCGAATACTGCTACCAACGAAATATTCTTGTAGGTAAAGTTGGTGAGCAATCCACCTGTCCAATCCCAAGAGGCATTACCCAATACGTGGTTGCTCTTGTCATATTGCGGCAGACCGGTTTGCGGGTCAATCAGAATATCTCCCTTTTCGTTCCGTTGGAAGTCCGGACCTACGATAGAACCAAAGTTTTCGCCTACCTTAGCGGCTACCTGAACGTCGAGCCAAGTCGCCTTTTCCAGTTCAAACATATCCGATTCGCCATCCAGCTCTTTTACCTTGTTGCTGTTTTTGGAGAAGTTCAGATTAATATCCCAGGAGAAATCACGTGTTTGAATCGGTCGTGTGCTAAGGGCAATCTCGATACCTTTGTTTTCTATTTTGCCGGCATTGATTAAGCGATAGTTATAACCGGTTGTCCAGGAACTTGCCATTCCCATAATCTGGTTTTTACTGATTTGAGAATAGTAGGTGAAATCCAACCCGATACGGTTCTTCAGGAATTTCAATTCCAATCCCATTTCCACAGAATTTGTTTTGGTTGGTTTCAAGTCTTTGTTGGGGATGGTTCCGTTATCGATATATCCGATGGTATATCCGGGATAAGCATATTTGGATTTCGTATAGACAAGTCCCAATTGATAAGGATCGGTATCGCTACCCACTTGCGCCCATGACATACGTAACTTTCCGTAAGGCAGGAGGTCACCCAGTTGTGTCAGCTCGGAGAACACAAAGCTACCGGAAAAAGAAGGGTACATATACATATTGTTATTGATAGGAAGGGTAGACGATTGGTCGCCACGCAACGTGGCATCCAGGTAAAGCATGTGTTTCCATCCCACGTTCACTGCTCCGTAAACCGAATTAATCTGCTTGCGGTAACTGCCGGGCACTACACTGATCTCGTTGAAGCTCGTCAATGAAGGGACATCGCGTATCTTCATGTCTTGAGCGGTGGTAACAGTGGTCTGGTTGTTCACCTTATATACATTGCCGCCCAACGTAGCGTTGAAATCGAAATCACCCCAATGGTTGTTATAGAGAGCCAACACTTCAAAATTGTACATGCGGTTGCGGAAAGCGCTGTTTTGAAGTCTTCCGGCTTCGAATCCGGGAGTGGTAGGCGCTTTGTAATCATCGAACGTGAACCAGTTGAGTTCGGCGCCCAGCGTTGCCTGAAGTTTCAGATGCTGGTCAATGTTCCATACAGCTTTGCCATTCATGCGGAACAAGTCCTTCTTGGATTTATTGAAGTTCTTATAGATATCCCAGTACGGATTCACGTTGTAGGGGTCCATACCGTTCCAGTTGGAATATTCGCCGTCGGCAGTCTGATAGGTTCGTAGCCATTCCTGGTCGTAGGTGGTGGCGAGGGTCATCAGGTTTTTACCGATATTGGACTTGCTGTCGCCTAATGCCGGACGGTTCTTCACGTCTTCCCGGGTATAGTTGACGCTGAAATCCAAGTCTACCTTTCCTGTAGACGTATTGGCACGCAGGTTGAAAATATCACGACTCATGTGCGTTTGGGGAACGATGTCTTTATTGCGCATGTCCGTATAGGTGAAGCGAATGCCGGTTTTTCCGCTGTTCACACCTATGATGGCCGAGTTGGTGGCGGTGATACCCGTGCGGAAGAAGCTGGATGTATTGTCGGGGACAATCAGGAAAGGACGTTCCACGCCGTCGAAATACTTCAGCATGTTTGAACCGTCCGCTTTGGGGCCCCAACTCTTGTTCGTGTTGGATATGGCATCATAGCTGTAAGTACCGTTGCTTCCCATACCATATATCTGTTGCACTTCGTCCCATTTGGCGAGTTGGGTGTCAAAAGTCAGTGTTCCGTTATATTCCACGCTGACTTTGTCCTTGTTGGCGCGCTTGGTTGTAATCAAGATGACACCGTGGCTGGCACGGCTACCATAAAGTGCGGATGCTGCAGGACCTTTCAATACCGACATGTTTTCCACGTCATCGGCATTGATACTTGAAATGCCGTCGCCTAAGTCGAAGCCGCCGTTTGTACCGGCACTACCGAAATTGGTATTATCCAGAGGTACACCGTCCACTACATAAAGAGGCTGGTTGTTTCCGGTCATTTCGGTACTGCCTCGCAGAATGACACGTGTAGAACCGGAAGGACCGCCGGCAGTCTGGCTGACTACCAAACCTGGCACACGTCCTGCCATGGAGTTGATGAGATTCGTTTCTTTGGCTTTGGTCAAAGCTTCACCTTTCACCTCATCAATGCCGTAGCCCAATGCTTTGCGCTCTCTCTTGATACCGAGGGCGGTGACCACTACTTCATCCAATGCTTTGGCATCTTCTTTCAAAGTGATATTCAAAGGACCTTTTCCCACTTTCACCTCTTCGGATTTATAGCCTACGTAACTGACAACGAGCGTAGCTCCTGCTTTTACGTTCAAACTGAAATTTCCATCCAAATCGGTAATGGTTCCGTTGGCAGTTCCTTTTTCCACTACAGAAGCCCCGATAATGGGACCTGTGGCATCGCTTACTTTTCCGGTTACCTTGTTGCTTTGTTGTTGAACAGCTTGTGAACTTGGTTCTGTTGCTGCATACACTTGTTGGAAACTTCCCGCCATCCCAAGGGCGAGCGTTCCGCAGAATAATAGATACTTACATTTCTTCATATTCATAGCATGTATATTTAAGATTCCTATAATATTCTCACCCAGTCGATGTACATATTTACTTTCTGACCGTCTTTCAGGCCTGTCAGTTTATTGATGTCGGTAATTCCTGTAAACGCACCTCCCACGGCGAGGTTGAACAGGACGTAGAAGTTGTCGTGAAAGTAAGGGTTCGAGCTAATGTCGAACGTATGGAACTTGACGTTGTCGACGGATATGGTCAGGCTGTTTTCATCCCAATCCAGAGAGTAGGTGTGATAATTGCCGTCTTGCAGACTGTTGGCAACATTGGCTTTGTAGTATTGCTGTTCGTGAGCCGCTATGCTGGGACCATAGTGAATGGCGGTGTTCACTTGTTTTTCTGAAATGCCCGCAGCCATTCCGCTCTGTTCTCCCATTTCCATAATATCAATCTCTCCGCATTGCGGCCATTCTTTGTCGTTATCTCCCATTATCCAGAACGCAGGCCATAGTCCGCCGTTGGTTTTGGGAAGCTTGATGCTCGCTTCTATCTTGCGATACTTGAAGCTCTTTTTTCCTTTAGAATTGACCCTGCCGGAATAGATTTTATTTCCTTTGCGTTCGGCAGTAAGAATCAGAACCGATTTGTCCCCGTCCTTTCCTACTGATACATGAGCGGCATCGTATGCTTGCAGTTCTTGATTGGTCCAACCGGGTTCATGAGTTTCTTTCGTCCATACTTTTTCGTCGAAAAAGTTGAAATCGTCTTTAAAAAGAATGTCTTGTGGATTCTCTTCCGGTTCCGTTCCAACAGAATCAGACGAGCAGGATTGTTGCGCGAAGCAAACGGATAAAAATAGAAATAGTGCTACTTTTTTCATCGTTTTAGCATTTTAAAAGGTTGAACGTAATATGTGCTTTATACTTGTAAAGCCTGGTGCAAAGATGCTAATATCAGGCTAAAACGATGGTCAGATTGCTGACATATAAGGTTTGATTGCTGACAAATCTGCTGATTTTTATCGAACTGACGTTATCCTACCCATCCTTTTTCAAAGATTGCTTCGGTGCGGAAATGAACTAATCTTAGTTTTTCTAAAACCTAATTGGTAGTATGCAATGATTTAATACTCGTTATACATAACTTTATTCGTCTGACAGTTGTTTCTTTTTCGTCTGACAACTGTTATTCTTTCGTCTAACAACTGTCAGACGAAAAAGAAACAACTGTCAGACGAATAAAATCATGCATCATTAGCCATAAATCCATTAAGCATTAAAAATAAAATTTCACAAGTTCAAAATTAGTTCATAACCAGTACGGTTATGAACTAGATCGTAAATTGAGGATTAGGCACGGATTACACGGATTTCACGGTTTTAATGCAATGATTACGCAAAGCAACTGTTTTTATCCGTGTAATCCGTGCCTAAATATATTCCTTTCTTATCTTTTAAAGGTTGTTTATTTCCCACTATATTTACTCGGCTGCATCCCGAATTGTTTCTTGAATAATGAACTGAAATATTTCGTGTTGACGAATCCGGTTTCGGTGGCGACGTCGGTTACACTTTTACCTTCCTTCAGCAGTTCGGCAGCCTTCTGAAGTCGGATGATACGGATAAACTCCTGTGGTCCTTTTCCCGTCAGTGATTTAAGACGACTGTAGAACAGTGTCCGGCTCATTGCCATTTCATGACATAAGAGGTTGATGTTGAAATCGGGTTCATCTAAATGATCAAGAACAAACTGTGTAGCTTGCATGATGAACCGGTGGTCGCCCTCGGCCATTGTTTCGTTTGCTGTCGTAACGCTTTTGTTGTCGATGCTTTCGTGGCTTTCGTTGCTTTCGTTGTCGTCCCGTTTGCTACCCGTCTCTACTTGAGCGATGGCCTGTCGCATGAAGAACTGCCGTTGTCTGTTTCGATTGTCAATCAGTCCTTGCACTTTTAGTTTCAGTATTTCGGTACTGAATGGCTTGGGGATGTAATCATCCGCGCCTTTCTTCAATCCTTCCACTATTGCTTCATGGTTAGCCTTTGCTGTCAGCAGAACGACGGGAATACCCGATGTGTCGGGATTCTCTTTGACCAGTTTGCAAAGTTCGTCCCCCCGTATGCCGGGCATCATGACGTCCGAGAGGATGATATCCGGATATTCATTGGCGAGGCAGGCGATAGCTTCGTCTCCGTTGGCGACATCAATCACCCGATAGAGGTGTTCAAAGGTCTGGCGGAGATAGTGACGGAGAGTCTCGTGGTCTTCTACAATGAGCAATGTATTCCGGTCGTCCGGATCTTTCATCTTGTCCGTTTCGTGGCTGTTTTTATCCGATGTGTCGGTAAAGTGTTCGAGGGATGATTCGTGTGATACGGATTCGGCTACGGTGGTAGTTCGTGGCAATGTTACGGTGAAAGTAGTTCCCTTGCCCTCCTCGGAACAGAAAGTGATTTTGCCATGTAGCATCTTTACAATGCGCTGCACCTGCAACAGTCCGAATCCGGTTCCTTCTTCCTGTGACTGCCGGGCATTTTCGGCTCTGTAAATATCGGAAAAGATATGCTTTTTCGCTTTCTTGGGTATACCTATTCCGTTATCTTTCAACGAAAGGATGGCTTTGCGTTTCGTTGCTTTCAGATCCAGGCTGATTGCTCCTTGGGGCATTGTGTATTTGCAAGCATTAGACAGAAGATTGTCGAGTAACATCTCTATCAGATGTTTGTCTGCCGAAATGAAAATGGATTCGTCGGGTTGGGTCAGATTCAGTGTCAACTGCTTCTTCTCGCAAAAAGACCGGAAGACGGAGACTTCTTTCAGCAAAACTTCATTCAGACAAAGCGGAGTTGATAAAAAGGATTGCTTGTGGGCGTCTACCTTTTCAAATTCGAGCAACTGTGTGATGAGTGAATGGAGCTTGCGGGTACTTTCATGGGCCAGATTCAGGTAATAACGGGCTTTGTCCGAAAGATCTTGTTCCCGGTTCAAATCCTCCAGCGGTGCCATGATAAGCGTCACCGGCGTGCGAATGTCGTGCGCTGTATCGATGAAGAAACGTATTTTGTCTTCGTCGTATTTCTTCTGGAGTTGGTTGCTCTTATACCGCAGAATGAAATAGAAAACGAAGCCTATTATAAATAGGTAAATGGTCCAAGCCCACCACGAGTTCCACCATGGCTGACTCACGTGTACTTCTAAGGTGTTTTCGGAGATAGTCTTTCCGTCGCTGCGCCGCAGACTGCGCACCTTAAAAAGATAAGTGCCCGGCGATACTTTGGTGTAAGATGCTTTCCCCTCGGCAGACGGTTTGCTCCAATCATTGTCATACCCCTCTAAAATATGCTGATAGACAATATCGCGCTGGAAACGATAGTTGATAGATTCAAAAGAAATAGTAAACGAGTTGTATTTATAACCGAGCTGTACGGCATGGTCGGCAAGCATATCATGAATGGCGGGTTTCAACGATTCTTCTTCCTTGGCGTTTTGATAATCCACTGTCAGTCCCGTGAAACGCAGGAGCGTCCAGTAGTCAACGGTTGAAATGTCGAGTGGCATGATAAAGACAGCACCATCCGTGCTACCATACACAAACTCACCATTCATTAACCGGGCAAACGAAGACTTGTTATATTCCTTGTCTATATTGCCCGCATAGTTGAGGTTCGACACGCGCAGGCTGTCTATCAAGGCAATTCCTTTTCCGGTGCTGACCCACAAGCGTTTCTTGTCGTCTCGCTGCAAACTATATATATCGTTGGACGGCAATCCTTCTTGAACAGTGAAAGTTTTTACCGTTCGGTTTTTCATGTCATACAGATTCAGTCCTCCCCCTTCGGTTCCCAACCACACTGTTCCGTCTTCATTGAATAGCATAGAGATGATATAAGCACTGACATTCTGATTGTGAAATTCTTGGGAATTGGCATAGTGCTGTATATTTCCTGTGTGCTTGTTCACTAGGAAGAAACCGTTGACGGTAGCCACCGCTACCTGGTTTCGGTCGATAGGTTCAATGGACTGTACCCAATTCACGTCGAAGGAACGTCTGTTGCCTTTTTCTTTTTCAAACATGATCAGGCATCCGTCCAGACCTCCTATCCATAAGTCCCCCTCCATGTCTTGTTTGACGGAAAAAATATAATTGGTAGTCAATTGCCCTTGTTGTTTGGTGAGATGACGTAGCACGCGTCCGTTGTTATCCAATAGATATACCCCGTCTCCGTATGTTCCTACCCATACGTTTCCATTTCCGGATGTGCAAAGAGAAATGGTTACAATTTCTTTCAGCACGTGTTTCCAGGTACCTGACAGGGTGTTTCGGATGCTGATTCCATTATCGGTAGCGAACCATTGGTTGCCATCCGGGTTTTCTTCGATATCATTCACGTTATTGCTGATGAGGGAATGGGGATTTCCTTTTTCGTGCGCTAATATCGAAATGGGATGTTTCAGCAGGATAGCTACAGATACGCCTCCCGTATAACTACCTATCCAGATGTTGCCCTGATCGTCTCTGGTTACGGCATATATGCCGTTTCCCCGCAGGTAAGTATCTGTGTCATCTTTGGTATTCATCAGTAAACGGGCTTTCTTGGTGGCTTTATCTATCGCATACACACCGCCACCATCCACGCCTATGAGTATGGTATGCTCATCGTAGTCTGTAATTGCCCGTATCGGATGAAGGAATGTACTCCCTTGTCCCTCCAGTGCAAGCACTTTGGAAGTGTTGAGGTTCATCACAGACAAACCGCTGCCAAATGTGCCTATCCAGAGTTCTTTTTTCGGTTTGTCGCAGAACAATGTCTGTACATTCCATCCTTCCAGCAGTTGGCGTTTTTTATCCGGCAGGGCGTGTGAAAGTTGCCAGACTCCGTTAGAAGTACCCACATAGAGCGATTCGTCGGCAAATGCGATGTCGTTGACATATTGTCCTTTGAGCACGGCAACTATACGGTTGTCCGCTTCCTGCTTGTATAGTCCTTTATCCGATCCCATCCACCAGGTTCCGTCATCATCCAAACAAAGTTTGTTCAAGATGACTTCTTCCTGAATCAATAGCCCCAGATGTAGGACTTGCTCAAAATGATCGTGAATGGTGGAGTATCGGTAGATTCGTCCGGTGTGGTCGTAGGCAAACAGTCCTTGTCGTGCGTCGTACAATAAGTAAAGCCTGCGTCCGGCAAGATCGCCATAATAGAAATTTCCCGGTAGATCATAGTTCTTTACTGCATGACCGTTGTATCTGTCTATTCCGGTTTTTGTAGCAATCCATATGGCACCGTCTCCATCCTCGACAATCGAAAAAACACGTTGACTACTAAGACCTTCCGCATAGCCTACATGCCTGACATCGAACATCCGGCTGGTCAGTTCGGCTTTGACAGCCATACTTATCATTAGTAGTATGGTGATAACAAGATTAAAACGAACCATATTCTTTTAATTGTTGATATCACAAAGATAAAGTTTCTTTAGAAAATCCCAACAAAATAGGGACGTGAAATTAAAAGGAATATTCAGTAAATATTCCTATGTAAAGTCAATCAGAAAATCGACGAGATTAATATTCCCGGGAATGGCAAGCTTCTTTCTTATTCGATAACGTGCTGTTTCTACCCCACGAATAGTAAGGTTGGTGAACTGGGCAATATCTTTAGTCGATAGATTTAACCGTAGTAGTGCACAAAATCTCAAATCACTGGCAGTAAGGCTGGGATCTTAAAAAAAGTTCTTTTTTTAAGATTTATATCCGATTCTTTATAAGGAATGATTAAAAAAGAGAGAAAATAAGTTTGTGGCTATTGGGCAAAATTGTATATTTGTCAAATAACCATTCTTTGATTATGATGTTATTTTCTTATAGTTTTTAATTAGACCTGAAAACGTATAAGGATAAAGCTAAGTTCATGTATTGAATATGCTAATTCTCGTAAGTGTTGATGGTAGAGATAAAATTGTGAAAAATGATTGGTGGTGTATGTTTAATATATTGAGATATAATGTATTTCTATAGAGTAAAACCTTTTAAATTTTATTATTATGAAACATGTATCTATTTTCTTCGTTATTTTATCTGTTTTTATTAATTATTCATGTACAGATGAAAGTCAAAACAACTTGTTGGATTTAGAAGTTGGTGCATCGGCAACTACTAGATCATTGACCCCTCCAAACTTTGAACAAGATTGGGAAAATCAAACATCGATTCAACTGACTGATAATAAGACTGTTGATTTGCCTTGGGTTGAATATGCTCCTACAAGTATAATTTATGATATTAGGATGGACATAAAAAAAGAAGATGGATGGGTGTTCTTGAGTACCCCAAACAAAGATATTGGTAGTGATTATTTGATTTTTTATAATAAATATACCGGGATTTTAAAAGTGTTTTATTACAATCAGAATTCTTTCTTAAGCAATAATGCTGTTTGGGAGTTCTTTGATGAAAGATTCTATGGCTATTTTAATCAGGGAACTACATTCACAGCACCATTGGATCGTGCTTCTATTCAGCGTGTAGGTGTCAATTGTTTGAGTAATAACACTACTCTGGGTATTGACAGAGGTTGGAATTGTTTTCAAATACCGTTAACTTATACAGGAAAAACAGACGGGGGGATCAATGTTTATTCAAAAGTGTTAAACATCTCTGAACTAACTATTACAGGAAATTACAAAGACACAACAACAGGTACTATTATTGAAGATCATTATTCCTCATCTCCAAATCTTCTGCAAAAAGGTGCAAATACCATTGTAAAGGCGGGAGGAGATGCAGCTGAAAAATGGGTGAAAGGAGAGGCTGAAAAAGCTATCAATAATTCTTCATCTGGAATTCTAAAAAATGTAGGAAATGTAGTTGCTGGTGGACTGGCTGGATTAGCAAAGGGAGGAGTTTCAGGATTGATAGCTGGAGGATTGAACGCCCTCTTTGGATCATTTCTTGGTTCGAAGAAGGTTAATGAGCCCACTATACAAACGGTTGAATTATCTACCAATGGAACTATTGATTTGAAAGGACAGATGATTAGTAATAGCTCTATTCCAGTATTACCTTTGACTGCTATAAAATATGATGAAGGATTTGGGGCTTGGAATTTAACATCTGCACCAATATTAAATATAACAGGAACTTATCATGAAATAACAGCTCGGCCAGATATTGCTTCTGCATATAATTGCAAATATTCAGGGAAATATTATAGTTTATCGTTTCATCCAACATTTAATGTCGTTATTAATCCAGCCATAGCAGATGAGGTAACTTATAAAGTTAGTTCTAATGTTGTCGAATTTGAAGGAAGTGAATGGGATACTCAATTTAAAGATTATTATAATAGTACGCCTAATCCTTCTTATACAGGAGTTTATGTTTATATACCAAGTAAAAGGTCTGGATACGATTTTACTCCAACGGTTATTCAGGATGAGAAGAAAGGCACAAAGGTTAAATTTGCAAGTTATTATGGATATCCGATTGTTATAGGTGATCCTGATACTTATATTAATGGTTATTCTACATATGCAGAGACTTTCAAGTTATATTCTAATACTATATTCTCATATATGTCATCTTATAATCGTACTGAAGTCGATGTTTTTCCCCGCTCAATGTGCAATATGTGTTTAAATGGTAAACCTGTATTGTATGTAGCGAATTTTGGGGTTAATGTTACTGTTACTATGACTGTGAAAAGTACAGGGCAGGAAATAATATCTAGTAGAACATATATACCGGAGTATAATATAAAATTTAAATAAGAATTTTCTCTGAATATTGTATTTGAATCATTTCATTTGCAGATACTTTTTATAGGTATGTATGAAAGGTTTGTATTTTTTTATTTGTTCTTGGTTTTTATAGGGAGTGTAAAAAGCTTGTTGCATTGTTAGTTTATTGTAGGGGCAACTGACATTACCCCTACAGTAAGTAGTATATAAATAGTCTAACGTTCTGGAATACCAAACGCTTTTGTTGCAGCATTGTTAGATCTGATAGCCAATTAATCCCGTCAAAAGTAGAAGTCGTTTTTTTGTTCCTGTGGCCGTAGAACAACCATCTTTTTATAAGTTATAGTTGATATGCAGGACAAATATAGCAGTTTTATTAAGCATAATTTATAAGAATACCAATTATAACCCTATCATAATTGATGAAAGAAAAATAAATAAGAATGTGAGGTAGCCTAAATATTAGGGGGCTGCCTCACATTGCTTTTAATGACTATCTTAGATTTATTTATTGAACCTCGAAACTTCCCTTCAACCGAATATCCTCCGAAGAAGCCCCCACCATCACCGAGAAACTTCCCGGCTCTACTGTAAACTGATTATTCTTATCCCATAACCCCAAGTCTTGAGGAGTAAGTGTAAAGCTAATCGTTTGTTCTTCTCCCGGTTGCAAATGAATGCGTTCGAAACCACGTAATACTTTATCGTAGGTTGTTACACTACTAAAATCATCACGGATATAAAGCTGGACCACTTCATCTCCTGCTTTCTTTCCTGTATTCTTTACAGTGCATGAAAGAGTGATATTCTCTTGTGCCCCGATAACCGGTTTGGAGATTTTCAAGTCTGAATATCCGAAAGTCGTATAACTTAAACCATATCCGAAAGGATAAAGCACACCGGCAACACGGACTTTTCCTTTAGAATCCGAACCCGGTTTGAATGGGAAAGCGAAAGGTATCTGTCCCACAGATTTCGGGAAAGTAACTGCCAGACGTCCGCCCGGGTTATAGTCTCCGAAAAGAACCTTGGCAATGGCATCTCCCATGAATTCGCCGGGGAACCAGGCATGAATGATGGCAGGAACATATTTGTTTGCCCAATTAATAGTAGCTGCTCTTCCGTCTACCATTACCAGAACGACAGGTTTTCCTGTGGCATAAACAGCTTCCAATAATTGTTGTTGGCGCCCGCAGAGATCGAGGTTGGTACGTGAGAATTCTTCCCGAACCGTCTTCTCATTTCCACCTAATACAAGGATAGCGACATCCGAAGCCTTTGCTAATTCTACGGCTTCATTAATCATCGCTTGCTCCTGTGTATCTAATGGAACATTGTACAGTTCACTTTCCGGGAAATACTTATCAATAATATCACAGCCTTTTGCATAGCGAACTTCTGCATTGGGCAGATATTCTTTGATTCCCTGATAGACAGTCTTTATAGATGCATTGGCGGGACCGTATCTGCAAGTCAGTTCTTTCACTTCTTCCGCATTCGGGCCAATCACAGCTATTTTGCTGAAGTTCTTGGATAACGGAAGCATTTGATTCTCATTCTTCAAAAGTACGATAGATTCTAAAGCTGCTCTCATAGATACATCCTGATGGGTGGCATTATGCACTACCACTTCCGGGCGACGGTCATCACCGGGATATGGATTATCAAAAAGACCCATCATAAACTTGACACGGAGAATCTCACCAACACGTTGATCGAGCGTATGCAGAGAGACTTTGCCCTCACTAATAGCACGGCGTAATGGAAGAATAAAATCCTGTGGCGGAGTGAAGTTCGTGCGGATATTCAATCCGGCATTTACCACTTGTGCCGCCATTTCTTCTTCTGTGGGAGTGATACGATGTTTAGTGTGTAGAAATTCCACCGCTTCACTATCCGAAACTACATATCCTTTAAATCCCCACTGCTGACGCAGAATTTCCGTGAGGAAATGATAACTTCCGGAAACAGGCTCCCCGTCATAGTCATTGTAAGAACTCATGACGCCCAGTGCACCCGCTTCCTGAATACCTTTACGGAATGGTTCCAGATACAGAGTCTTCATCTCACGCGGAGCCACGTGCGGATCGGTACGTGTACCTCCGTCGCGTCCACCAACCGGAATACTATAAATGGCAAAATGCTTCGGAGTGGCAACGATTCCTTCACTTTGCAGACCAAGAATCATTTGCTTACCCAATTCGCCTACCAGATAAGGATCTTCTCCGTAACTTTCAACTACACGTCCCCAGCGAGGATCTTGTGCGATGTCCAGAATCGGAGCATAAATATTGGTATATCCGAGTGCTTTCGCCTCATCAGCAGTGACTTTCGCAATTTCCCGGATCAATTTTTTGTTCCACGTGGCACCTTGCCCGCATTGAGCGGGAAACATGGTAGCCCGGTCGTGGCATAATCCGCGTATTCCCTCGTTGGTAAAATCGACCGGAATACCCAGTCGTGTCTGTTCCACAAACCAGCGCTGAACGGTGTGGCGATTCTTCACACTGTTGGCATACGGATAGGAGATTTCAGAACCGAACTTACCCAGTCCGTTGGCCTGTTCGTCGATATTCCCGATACCGTCTTTCCAGATTTCTGTCGACCATCCGTCGGTAGGCCATGCATCTTTCAGTACCCGTCCCGAACCGTAAAGAGTAGCCATCTGACAGGTCTTCTCTTCCAGTGTCATTTGCGAAAGCAAATCCGCAATACGGGCTTCGATAGGAGCGGAGGGATCTTCGTATACGTCCTTTACACCGTTCTTGTTGAAGTCAATCCAGGTCTTTTTGTATATATCCTTTGAGTTGTTGCCGGATTTGTTACCGGTAGGTTTGTTGCTTGCCGAGATATTGCCGGTGTAGATACTTCCGGCAGATATTAACAGGGCGAGACATAGTAATTTCTTCATAAGTTATTTTTTTGTAAGAGTACTTATCTATTTATTTTTATTTATGTTGCAAGTATACAAAAACAATTTGAAATGAACAGATAGAGTAGCTTTTATAATTGTGTTATAAATCTCACACCTGTAATACCGGTGGATAAAGAGATACAGCCAGAGGGTGAAAGTGTGAGGGTAAAATTTCTCTAAACTTTTGTTTAGAGAAATTTGCTTGGAGATACTCCGTCATGCTTCTTGAATGCTGTATTCATTTCTTAGACGGGTGTGGAACATGAAGTTAAATTCATTAGCTGAAAGCTGGAAACTGTTTTATGGTTTTTCGTTGGCTCGCAGACCGAAGACTTTTCCTGTCATCTGTCGGGCAGCTACTTTCCACACTTTTACGTTACGTACGGCAGGATCGGAATAGCTGAATGCGTTGTCTGTATAATGACGCATGATAATATCCAGTGCACGGCGTTTATCGTCTATCTCTTCGATGAATTCCACTTGCCCCCGACACATCGCGCTTTCGGAACGCATACTGTAACTGCAGGCTACCTTTTCGTGTTGGTAGACAAGTTTATGTCCGAGGCTGAAAGTGATACATACATTATTATTGTGTTTCAACATCTCTAACTTGCTGCCTTCGGGACCTGAATGCAGATATATGATGCCATTTTCATAACCGAAGTTCATGGGAACTACATAGGGATTACCTTCTAAATCTGTAATGCCCACAAAACAGGCATCGCAATGCAGGATAATGGACTCGATTCGTTGTTTGTCTTCGATAATGACAGTTTTCATGGATATATGAATGTTATAATAGTAAGAATAATCAAAATGATACGCTAAAGTACAGACTTACGACTGATTACACAAATCTATGCAAACTTTTTTCTCGTTGCTTTCACAGATTTATCTAATCAGTCGTATTTCTGTACTAATGTTATCAGGGGTTGAATGAGCTTTTCAGTTTGCTTGAATATTCAAACTTTTACTTTTCTATTAATTCAAAGTCCAACTGTTTCTTTTCCAGATTAGCGCGGGCTACACGAACGGTGATGGCATCTCCCAAACTATAGATCTTGTTTTTGCGACGTCCGCGAAGACAATAATTCTTTTCATCGAACTCATAATAATCGTCATCCAGATCACGGACAGGAACCAGACCTTCGCATTTGTTCTCGTTCAGTTCTACGTAGAGCCCCCATTCGGTGACACCGGAGATAACGCCGTCGTAAATCTGTCCCAGACGTTCGCTCATGAATTCCACTTGTTTGTATTTGATGGAAGCACGTTCAGCGTTGGCTGCAATTTGTTCCATGTTCGAACTGTGGTCGCATAGGTCTTCGTATTTAGCTTCGGATACACTGCGCCCTCCGTCCATATACTTCGTTACCAGACGGTGTACCATCATGTCCGGGAAACGGCGGATGGGTGAAGTAAAGTGGGTGTAATATTCGAATGCCAGTCCGTAGTGACCGATGTTGTGAGTCGAATAACGGGCTTTTTGCATGGCACGGATAGATACGGTTTCAATCAGGTTTTCCTCTTTCTTTCCGTGTATGTCGTCTAGCAGGTGGTTGATGGATTTTGAAATATCTGTCTTCGTTCCGCTTGTACGTACTTTGTAGCCGAAGCGGGCGATGAATTGTGACAGATTCTCCAGTTTCTCCGGATCGGGAAGGTCGTGGATACGGTAAGGAAGCACTTTAGGCTTTTTATTTTTGGGAACTCTACCGACGAACTCTGCCACTGTTCTGTTGGCAAGCAACATGAATTCTTCCACCAGTTTGTTGGCGTCTTTCGATTCTTTGAAATAAACGCTGATCGGTTTTCCTTTCTCGTCAATTTCAAATTTCACCTCGTAGCGGTCGAAGTTGATGGCTCCTGCTGCGAAACGTTTCTCACGAAGTGCTTTGGCAATGGTATCCAGTGTGAGTACTTCTTCTTTGTAGTCTCCTTCTTTGGTTTCAATAATCTGCTGTGCCTCTTCGTAAGTGAAACGGCGGTCGGAATTGATGACTGTATGTACGATGCGTGAATTTCTGACTTCTCCCTTTTCAGTAATATCAAAGATGACGGAGAAAGCAAGTTTTTCTTCATTCGGACGGAGTGAACAGATGAAGTTACACAACCGTTCGGGAAGCATCGGGATGGTACGGTCTACCAGATAAACGGAGGTTGCCCGCTTCTCTGCTTCTTTGTCGATGATTCCTCCTTCTTTCACGTAATGTGTCACGTCGGCGATGTGCACACCTACTTCCCATAATCCGTCTTTCAGCTTACGGATAGAAAGCGCATCGTCAAAGTCTTTGGCGTCTTTCGGGTCGATGGTGAAAGTGGTGGTCTTGCGGAAATCTTCGCGTTTGGCTATTTCTTCTGCTGAAATCTCGGCAGGAATCTTGTCTGCGGCTGTTTCCACAGCTTTCGGATATACGTATGGCAAGCCGAATTCTGCAAGAATAGCGTGCATTTCCGTAGTGTTATCACCGGCTTGGCCTAATATATCTATCACTTGTCCGATAGGATTCTTTGCTTTGTCCGGCCATTCGGTTACTTTCACGATGGCTTTATCGCCGGTCTTTCCACCTTTCAGTTTGTCTTTCGGGATAAAGATGTCATTGGCAAGTGTACGGTTTTCCGTCACTAGGAATGCATAGGATTTAGCTACTTCCAGTGTGCCGACGAAAGTGTCGTTAGCACGTTCCAGTATTTCTATTACTTCGCCCTCGGCATCTTTGTTCTTGCGTTTGGCATAGAAGGTGATCTTTACTTTGTCATTGTTCATGGCATGTGCCGAGTTACGTTCGGCCACAAATATTGGTTCACCTCCTCCTTCGGGGATAAATGAGTTTTTGCCATTGCTTTTCCGTTGGAAAGTGCCTACCATCTCCGTTCCATGATTGGTGAGGCGGAATTTTCCTTTTTCTATTTCGGAAATATAATCGTCAGCTAAAAGGTCATGTAGTATATCGACGCATAGCATTTTCTGCGGATGGGTGGTGAGACGCAATTCCGAGAAAATATATTTCATACTTAAGGTTTCGTTCGGTTTGGCATGGAAAAAGTCTATCAATAATGCTGCCAGCTCTTTCTTACTCATTCTTTTGCCGGCCTTTTTCTCTTTCTTTTCTTTCTTTTTTGCCATAATATGTGGAATTTATTAGTAGTTCAATCATTGATGAGATACAAAGTAAACAAATTTTTGGTTAGTTTGTTGCCAAAGTCTGTTTATTTTTTGATTTGCTTTTCTGTGAAGCATTAAGTTAATAAAGAAATATTGCTTGATTATTCATAAACAAAAAAAGAGGTATGTCATCCCGACACACCTCCTTTATGTATACTAAGAGAGATTTATATTTTCAAATTAGTTTTTTATACAGCGTATAGGAAAACCACGTTTGGGGGTTATTCCATATTTAGAATAAGTTATTCCGTAGCTATTATTACTAAAAGTAATATTTCCTGCCCCTTGGGTTTGCATATCTGTGGTCCAGAGATCGACACCACTTTCTGACCAGCCAAAGCTTCCTGTATGATAGCATTGCCCGGAAGGAATAATAGTAAGTCCGTAAGTATTACGAGGCCCATTTGCCAAGTCAGGGTTCATGTCGGAGTTTCCGGAAGGACTCCATCCTTCAAGACCTGCTAATGCCGACCAAACATTCTTGCAATTCGGATCAGAGTGTTTGTCTCCAAAGTCATCTTCCCATACATCTCCTTCAACAGGAGTTAATTGTTCAGCTACAAAATTTTCTAATATTTTCCACTCTGCTTTACTAGGTAGGTGCCATCCGCTTGGACAGATTCCTTGCACTCCACTTGGTACAGCATCTGCATCCTTTCCCTCTTCATTTTCTTTATTCATTGCAGCATACCAGTTATATAAAACTCCATGTGTTTTGTATATTTCAGTATTTTTTGCGGCATTTACATCTTCACCATCGTAGTCATAAACGAAATAGAGAGGTTCTCCTTCGCAAGTAGCGGCAGCGGCAGGTTTATTCACTTTAGGTAAATAAGCCAGATTTTCAGCCATCCATGTCTGCTCACCGATTTCTACGGTTTTGTATACATGGTTGTCACGTAAATCAACCATTTCTCCTTCGCCAGGTTCAGGAGTCGGTTCCGGTTTTGTCAGAGTGATGTTTACTTCGCTTGTAGCCATTGTTCCCTGATCACCTTTGACGGTTAATTCAATTTTCAGTGCTCCTTCGGCTTGGTTAGCTTCGAATGTATAGTCGTAGCTAAAAGGCACTACAGTAACTTCTGATATAGCTTTGCCTCCTACTTTTAATGTTACATTTGAGATTTCACCAAAATCAATCGTAGCTTCTCCTTTGATTGTCATTTTTTCTGCAATGTTTACCGTAGCTCCTTCAGCAGGTGCAGATATGGAGCATGTTACATGTTGCTCGGGAGTGGGGTCGTTGTTGTCGTCACCACAAGCAATTAGTCCTAAGACTGCGAATAAAAGGAATCCAAACTTTTTCATAAATGTATTTATATTTAGTGAGTAATAATATAATAGTTAGTCTTTGATACAACGGACAGGGAGACCTACTCCCGGATTGAATTCTGCATTGGTTACAAATGTGTGAAGGTCTGACCACAAACGTACGGTGATACCGAATTCAGGTCCCATTTGTACTCCAGCTGTCGAACTCCACCAGCCAGCACTGTAGCAGGAATGCATCCAGTCTTCATCACCTGCACATGCACGGAATCCGATGGGTAAACCATTGAACAAGGTTGCATTATTCTTTTCCATTTCAACACCAACCCAAGTTGGTTGTGGTTCTATTTCTGTATATTCTGGCAGCATCCACATCGTTGTTGAAGCTAAAGCTTTTGCTATTGCTGTTTCGTCTACCTGGCCATCACTCATAATAGCGGCCATGCCGGAGTCTAAAACATATTTAGATAATGTCTGCCATTCTTTCTGTGAAGGAATATGCCATCCGTCAGGACAAACGCCTTTTATATTCTGCGTCTCATTTTCTCCCGATGCTATTTCACTTTGAAGTGCGGCAGGCAAGTTATAGTAGGCTCCATAAGTTTTCAAATAAGCTTTTCCAAGTTCTGTTTTTGCATCATTATCAAACATTACGTAATATCTTGGTTCGGTTGAGGACACATCAAACTGTTGCTCTGGTAGATAGCGTAAATTTTCTGCCATCCATAACTGGTCTGCAAGTTGTACGGTTTTGTATGTATTTCCATCACGGGTATCGGTTAGCACTTCTCCATATTGAGGGGGAGCAGGTCTGTCACCAAGTTCTGTTGTGACAGTAATAGTTGCCAAAGCACTACCTTCGTGATCTCCTTTAACTGCTAACTCAATTTTCAGTTCTCCCGGTTCGGCATCTTTGGAGAAGGTATACTCATAATAGAATGGAATTGAAGTGATGTCAGTGATAATCTCTTCCCCGACTTTCAGTTCTGCAGAAATGATTTTACCATAGTTTGTAGTCCCTTCCCCTCTGATAATCAGTTTGTCTGACATAATAACGGTTGCGCCATCAGCCGGCATAAATATTTCACAGCTTATCTGCTGATCCGGAAGTATTTCTCCTCCTCCGCCTGCTGCATTATTATCATCTTTACAGCTTGCACCAAGTAATCCTAATGCCACAATAAAGCTGGTTAATAGTATCTTTTTCATATGTTATTGAATTATGTCTTCTTTAAAAAGAATACAGTTGATAAAAATGGATAGATTGTCTATAACTTTCTGTAGTTCTGCATCTTCATATACCCGGAAAACAAAACCAAAAGGATCACTTTCTTTTATTCCCGAAAAAGCGAAAACGAATGTACCGTCTGTTAACATTACAGGGCCTAATGAGATTGTTACGGAAGGGTCTTTTACATAATATAGATCAGAGCTAAGAATTTCGAATGAGAGATATGAGTTGTTTGCGAAGACTCCCAGATTTTGTCCGGCTTCAAGCGCCAGGCAGTTATCTACAGCTTTGGCTTTCAGTTTATAGGGCAAGCCGGTTAACATGTTTGAAAGCTGATATGTTCCGTTTTCCAGTTTTTCAATCGTAACATCTTTCAAACCGTAATTCATCTGTCCGTCTGAAAACATTCCTTGCCATGTTCCAATAAGCTCGTCCACATCATATTGTATCACCTGATAAGAAGTCGATCTGTCTTTAGCTGTCACGTTGACAATAGCTCCTCTCATTTTCCCGGAAGTGTTTTCTTTTACTTTGAAGTTTATTCCTTTCGCATTCTGTTCAAATGATAACCAGCTTTGAGCTTCTGCGGGTATGTCTATTACATAATCGAAAGAACTTTGTAATTTTATAGGTAGCGTAGCTGCTTTATTATCGGTGCGGAGCATCCACTCGTCTTTACCGAAGATGAAAACAGCTCCGGATTGATTGATATTGAATGCCTTTTTTTCTACTCCGTTACTGATTGTCAATAAAGCGTTTCTACCAGAGTAACCGGTGTTTTCTTTTACTTCGAATACTACTTCATTGGGGTTTACTTCTTTCAATACACACCAGTCGGCATCAACATCTGCTGTGATATTCCCTGTTGATTGGAGTTGTATATACCCTTTTCCACCGGGGGCCTGGAAATTAGTATTTACAGCTTTGATTTCTAACTTGGATTCGCTGCTTTCCGTATCATTGCATCCCGCTATTGCTATGGTGCAAAGTACAAATAAGAATATATTAAAAAACTTTCTCATAATTGTATTAATTACCTTCGTTTTCTTTTACCATTAAGATTGAGTTATACCAGCTCCAGTAACCCATTAGCCCCGAAGTTGAATATTCATCGGATGAATAAGCCCAGATTATCAATGACGTATTTTCTTGGCTTGCTTTATCCGCGAAGTAGAAAGTGAAAGGATTGGTTTTCACCGTAACATTTACTAATCCACTGCGTAAACGTGAAGGCAAACTTAATTCTGTGTGAGCGTATCCTTCTACACCTGCCGCACACGCAAAGTAGTAAGACGATGAAGAAGCCGGACTTATACTTTGTGAATCTAAAGTCAGTTTTCCGTTGGCTTTGTCATACAGAAGAGTGAAGTTGAATCCGCCAATACTTTTCAGTGTATAACTTTCTCCTCTGACTTTAGGAGTGATGGTTACAGATTGTGTAATCGGGCCTTCATCGTAATCGTCAACCGTTGCAGTATAGGTACCTATATAGTCTTCGTATTGCAGATAATTCTCGGGGTAATACTCTTTTAGTACAATATCTGTTGCATCTGCATCGGTACAAACAAATAGTCTGGACTTTTTATCCCATTTGAAGTGCTGGATTTTAACTCCGTTAGCATTGAACGGAGACTGTAACTTCAGTCCTTTTTCAGTATAAATATATGGTAAGCTTCCTGCAATGCTATAATCGGTACTGTAAACAGAGAATGTAGACATTGTGCCATTGTCGCGTATAAAGTAGTTCAGTATTTGTCCCCCTTTTTCCATGCGATATGTATTCAGAAAGGCATCTTTCTCGATATCAATGATATCCTCAAGCTGGATACGCCATGGTATGTCTTTGGGCATAGGCGTCATTTCCATTATATTTTTATATTTTTTCCCTTGCAGAATAACCTTGTCAGGAGTTGCACTCATGATAATGAACTCATAATCTCCTCCCACATTCATGTTCAGGCCTAAAGGACCTGAAAATATGTGGATCAGCTGGTTATATGAGTCGAAAGTGAGCATAGTGCTTTGCTCCGATTTAACTTGATACAGAGAGGTTATTATAGTACCTGGCTTGTAACCTTCTGCTCCTGTTTCTGAAGCCATTTCTACCTGTTTCCCATCAAATTTCATTAATAAAGTGACTGCCCCTGCGGCATAGTTGCTTCCTATGTAATATTCCAGTTTCCATCCGTTTGGAACATCTTTAAGAATCTCCTGGCATTTTATTACATCGGCTGTAGCTCTGTTGGCAGATGATTCGTCGAATATTTCTTCTTCAGAGAAAAGGCAAGATTGTAATGCAATGCAAGTCAATGCCAGAAGTGTGTATATTGATAGATATTTCTTCATAATTTTCATAGTTTATTCAATAATACTTAAGTCTACATTACCGTTTGCTATTTCATCCTGACGTCGTAGAACGATGTCACGTAATTCATCCAGATTGATTCCCCAGGTTTGTTCCATATAACTATAGACTATTTCGAATTTCTGTTTGATAAGTGCACGGCCACGTTCACCGGCACTCTGTAACATATTATTCCAGTAGCTTTCTGTATTTGTGACATACACTGCAATGTTCTCGACAAAATCTTCACGCGATTCACTCATTGCATAAGAAGTGACAAATCCTTGTTGCCATGCGTTACGGTTAGCTCCCACCATATACCAATCGCTGCCGATATAGGCATTTTCTGTGATGCGATCAAATGCTGGATCATAGTTTTTGGTTTGATGCAGGATGTGGGCGAACTCATGGTGCATTGTCTGGAAATAATATTCGTTTAGCAGATTGATATCTATTTTATCAGGATTGATGTCATTTACATTGTATAATGTAATTTTCATGCCTCCTTCAGCCGTTCCTAATACCATGGTTCCATTGTCTTCATAGGCAGGAGAGCCGATAAAGTGAATGGTCTTGGGGATGTATTGACGTAAAAAGTCTGGATTACCGGTCGCTTCATCGTATGCTTCCAGCCATACATGTTTGATAATTTTAGCCAGTACTACGGATTTCTTATAGTCGGCAGGAGCTAATATATGTGTCATGTCGCTCTCGTTATCTTCCATGCGATATTTCAATGCGATATTATATGGATGGGTGTAATTGCCCAATATCCAGTTATCGAATAGGCTGCGTTCTACTTCCTCTGTAGAGAAGATGCTGTTTGCTTTGTCCACGTCCTCGTCGTTGTTGCAAGCACCCAGTCCACAGGTTAATGTCATGATTAAACTATATATGATGTATTTCTTCATATTTTTCCCTCCTTAAGTTAGTTAGTCATTTCTTGGATTTGGTTGCATACCTGCTGTAATGACACTGGCTGGTAGTTGAATAGCACGTCTGGGATCATTCGTGTCCATCTTGTCGGTGATATTCACTAAAGTATAACCTTCATAGTAGCGGCGGTAGATTACGATACCATAGCGTTTTATATCTTGCCATCTAAGTCCCTCTTCTAAAGTTAGCAGGCGTCTTGCATGTAGAATACAATGTATCAGATTCTCTTGCATGCCTTTTTCTATTACAAAATCCGGATGTAATTCCTTCTTTACCGTCGGAGCTTCCGGCTTGTAATATTTTAGTTGAGCATAAAAATCATTGATTGTTTCTTTGGTTAGGGGCCGCGTATTTTTCGTAAAGGCTTTCTGCCAGACATCTATATCGGCTGCAGCTTCGTCGTAACGCTTTAGTAATGTGTAAGCTTCAGCCCGGCAAAGCAATGCTTCATCGGTAGTGAAAGCAGGATACAGCATATAACCGATCCAGCTGTTGCCTGATGTGAATTGCTGATAGATGACTAAACGGCGGAATCCGTTTTTGATAGAGCCACCAGGCGCAAATGGAATTTGATGGTAGCTTGACTGGTCTCCCCATGGACCTTCGGATTTACAACTTTCCGAGGCAGTAATATTATTCATGCAGTATCTTTCACAGTTGGCATAACCCGGATCGGAAACTAATGGCCAATATGAAGCTGCTGATATAACCAGTAGATTTGCCCGATTATCTGCATCTACATAAGCGTTCGGCTGTATATTCTTGTTGGGAGATAAAGCTCCTAATGCAGCCCAGTCACGTAAATATTGGGAAGCATTTGTGCCGAGTACTATATTGGCATAATTGATAACCTTCTGGCAGTTAGAAAAATCCGGCTGTGTGTAATATAGATAAAAGCGGGCAGCAAATGCATAGGCAGCTTTTTTATTAAAATGATATTTCACTCGTGAGTAAATATTGTCGTCGATTAGAGGCAATCCTTCTTCTAAATCGGCTGCGATATTTTGGTAGACTTCGGCAACTGTTCCACGTGAGTATTGTGGATTTACAGATGTTTCTGGTTCCTTTATGTAAGGTATACCTAAGTCTTTATCTGCATTTGTACCATATGCTTTGCAGAATGTCGTAGCTAATATGAAATGATTATATGCGCGACATATTAAAGCTTCCCCTTTTTGCGCTGACAATGATTGAGGGTTTCCCATTTGCTCAATAGCTGCCAGAGCTTGGTTGGCTGATGCAATCGAATTATAACAATCATTCCATAAGGCATGAGGTGAGTCTTGATTCTCTTCAGTGGTTTGCTGCCAGCGATACAAGTGCTCATTTAACCGGAAAAGATAGCTGTATGCTTTACTATTTTCATCAATGTTGTCACTGTAGAATTCTCCTATGTGACAATTGGTGGTCATAGGGTATGCAGATACCAATACTTTGGTAATACTCTCTTCGGTAGTTAGTTCTGTTCGGTTATCCGGCATTTCATCCAAAAAATCGCTACAGGAGGTTGTTCCCAGGCATAAGGTTGAAATGACTGCTGTATATAATACGTTTTTGTATTTCATCATTTTTATAATTATCTGAATGGTTAAAATCCTAATCTAAGAGTCAATGTGAACTGACGGGGCACAGGGGAGGCAACTCCACCGGTATTGAAAAATTCCGGGTCCTGTCCGTTTAGCTTTTTATCTGCGTAAATTAGGAATAAATTGGTAGCCTGAAGTTTTAAAGATAAATTGGATATCTTTGCTGATGTAATCCATGATTTGGGAAAATCATAGGACAAGGAAATCTCCTTCATACGAATAAAGTCTCCTTTGGCAATTCGTTCTGTAGAGTAATTATAGGCATTATATGCATACATCAAATCTTTATTGTCTTCATATTGACGTTTGGAAATGATGGCAGGGATATTGGTATGCTTCTCATCACCCGGAACTGTCCAGCGATTTTTGAATTCACGGGGCATAGAGGATAAGTCACTGTATTGATAGTTGAAGCATGGATTTAAACGTACTACATTACCAAATGAATAGGTGATAAATACATTTAACTTGAATGCTTTATAGGTGAAGATATTACCAAAGCTACCTGTTATAGTAGGATCAGTGGGACCTTCATATTTTAGATAGTCTATATTGTCACGTGTTTGAAAATCAATATCCGTACTGGTTATTTTTCCATTGATATTATACATAGGGATACCATTTGAACTTAGACCGACAAATGGGATAGAGAACAAACCACGTACCGGGTAGCCCTGACGTGCAAAACCATAACCTGAAACCAGGTCCATCACGCTTGATCGGGCGTTAAGTTCGGTCACTTCATTTTTTGCTTTGGAAAAGATGAAATCCGTGTTCCATGAGAAGTCTTTCGATTGGATATTCTTGCTTGAGATGGTGAATTCAATGCCATGTGACTTCATGGAGGCTATATTGGCATATTTGTAGATAGAACCACCTACTCCCTGTGTTGGAGTTATACCAATCAGGTCATAGTTGTTGCGTTTATACCAGTCGATTGAGAAGTTGATCCGGTTGTCTAAGAATCCCATGTCAGCACCGATGTTTAACTCATGCTTCTTTTCGTAAGTCAATTCACTATTTTCGGGGTCGGATACATAAAGTCCGGTTTCCTGTCCGCTAGTGAAAGGGCGAAATGGAGAATAGCTGGTGATTATGGCATGTGAATTCGTTACATATTCCGGACCTCTGTCGGCCGTTAAAGAATAAGATGCTTTGAATGTTAAATGTGACAGCACAGAACTGAATGTTTCAAAGAATTTTTCTTCATGTACATTCCATGCTCCTGATATATTCCATGTAGGCAACCATCGGGAAGAACGGCTTTTTCCCATACGGTTGGTGCCTTCATAGCGGAATGTTCCGTTTATTGTATAACGGCCATCATAAGAATAGGTTGCATTGGCAAAACCAGCTACACTCCTTGTTGTGGTATGGTTTAATCCATAATAGTTTTCACCGGACTCAATACCTTTCTTGAAGAATTCATAGACGTACGATGGTATTTCCCCCATTGTATATTGCATTCCCCATCCTTGAAAATAATTCTGCATACGTTTTAAATCATTCACCTCCATGCCGGCGAAAAGATTGGTTATATGCTTTTCTGCAAATAAATGATTCCAGGATGCTGTGGCACGAAAGTCTACTCCTAGCATGCGATAGTCCTTACGTTGATAAATACCGCCTTCCGGCAGTATGCTGATGGGTAAAGCATAAGGATTGTCGGGGTTGGTGTAGAGTAAATTATTGTTGTCACGAATAGTGGCGTCATCCATTCCTGTGCGATATGCTGTTGCCTGATTCGAGTGGTCTTTAATATTATGCTCTTGTGAAGAAGCTTGATATCTGACTGCTCCTAATGCGCTAAGCTCTAATTCAGGAAGTGCTTTCCATTTTACTTCTCCTTGGAATTTAACGTCAACTACGTTTAAGTCCATATAATTGTTATCCAATTCATGAAGGATATTGAATGGTGCGTAGTTGGCTGTATAGTCCACTGCCGGATCCAATGCACGTGATGTGTTTAGTGCATACGAATATGGATTGATGTCAAATTGACGGGTGACTTCTCCACTGGCTGCATTCACTTCTGAACTTAGTGTTCCGGGCGCTTTTTGCTTACGGTAGGAAGCACTAGAGATTAAATTTATAGATAAATTCTTATATATATTATATGTTGTATTTAAATTAGCTGTATAGCGTTTTACTTCACTTTGCTTGTACCAGCCCGGGTCTGACATAGCACTTAATGAAGCATAGAATGAAGACTTTTCTGTTCCGGAAGTGATACTGACAGAATGATTCTGGGTGATGTTGTTGGAAAATAAAGCATCAAACCAATCGGTATTTCTCATTTCCGCTTCGCGCAGGTAAGCATTGCGTGCTTCTGGAGTATTGGCAAGTCCGAATAGCCCTGTAACTGGATTATATTGATTGATCAATTGATACATACGTCCATACACTCCGCTATCTTTTGCACGATAGGTATCGCTATTATTAAGCCATCCTTTTTGTTCCATCTCTTTATAGATTCCCATTTGTTCCTGTGAATTCATAATATTGAATTCTTTATAACTGGGAATCATACGAGTTGTAAACTCACCGGTGTAGCTGATTTTGCTGACACCGGCTTTTCCCTTTTTGGTAGTTACTACAATAACCCCTGCCATGGCTCGTGCACCATAGATAGAGGTTGCTGATCCGTCTTTCAATATTTGAAAGCTTTCAATATCATCGGAGTTCAAGCCGGCAATAGCAGAACTGATTAGAGTTTCTGCATCACCTGAGGATAAATCATCCGGACCTACATCAATTGCATCTTCCATAATTACTCCATCTACCACCCACAATGGCTTTGAACTGCCGAAAATAGATGTGGCACCACGTACTCGGATTTTCGGGGCGGTACCAAATGTACCGGAAACATTTTGTACGGATACACCTGCGGCACGTCCTTCGAGTCCCCGGCTAATATCAGGCAAACCATCTAGTTTGACTTCATCTGCGGACAATTGGTTGGTTGCTCCCGTAAACAGACGTTTATCCATTTTTTGCATACCTGTTACTACTACTTCAGATAGAGTTTGTACATCAGGCATTAATGTAACATTCATAGTCGGGGTAGGAGTCAGATCTTGCGGTTTCATTCCTATATAAGAAAATTGTAACAGAGATTTATTGGATACATTTTCTATAGAAAACTTCCCATCTATGTCCGTTAATACCCCCGACTTACTTCCTTTGATAACAACTGTTGCGCCGATGAGCGGCTGCCCGTCATCACCAGAAATAACTACTCCTTTTACATTAAATACTTTCGCTTGTTTGGAAGGTCCTTTGGTAGTGATTGTGATAAATTGGTCTTCAATATGATATTCTAATGGCTTGTTAGCTAGGATAATGTCGAGAGTTTGTTCTATGCTCTTATCTTTGATGGAGCCTGAAACAGTGAATTTCTTGACATCATCATACGTAAATAGGACTTTGTATCCGGAAAGTTTTTCTAGACGTTTTAGTACGGACGGTAATCGTTCGTTGCTAAATTCAATTGTGATTTTCTTTTGTGATTGTACTTGAGCATTTACCCGATAGGGCTGGAAGCACAATATGCATAGAAAGCACACAATAAATAGGTTCCAATAATTTCTCATACGTTTGTTTTTAATAACACTATTTGAATATGTTTATAATACTAGTGCGTATGAGTTCAAAAAATAGATACCCCTTTTGCGAATTATTTTTTAAGAAAAGTGATATTTTGCTGTTTCTTGCATAGATTTGTTATACTTATGCAATAAAAACCTAGTCTACGGTGAGCGTATTGCCTTGCAAGGTGACTGTTACTTTTTTCATTCTGTTAAGTAATGAAATAGTGTGCTCTAAATCTTTGGTACGATCGGATATAAAGTGCATTTTATACTCCATTGCTTCTTTGTTTCTGAATTCTATGTTTACATTGTACCAACGTCCCAGATTTTGCATAATATCTTTCAATGTGACATCATCAAAATAGAAATAGCCATCTTTCCAATAGACGTATGAGTCTAGGTCTACTTCCGCTAGAATAAAGTTACCATCAGATTGCAGGTGTGCATCTTCTCCCGGATATAGTCTGGTATATGATCCTCCTTTAGTGTTGCTGATTTCTACTTTTCCATTGATAAGTACTACATGGGTATCTTCGGGCGTATAACTACGTATATTGAATTCAGTACCGAGAACACGTGTCTGCACTGTTTTGGTTTTTACGATGAAAGGCCGCTTCGGATCTTTGGTCACTTTAAAATAAGCCTCGCCTTCTAAAGTGACAATACGTTCGTCGCCAATAAAGGCCGTAGGGTAGACAAAGTTGCTATTGGCATTGAGCCAGACTTCCGTCCCGTCACATAATACTACTTTGAAGCTTTCGCCACGTGGTACGGTGAGTACATGTGTTTGTGTGGTCGTTGAAATCACTTGTCTGTAATCCAGTTCTTTTTCCTCCGGTTTTGAGATCACTTTCTGCGGTAAGGTTTGATTGGTTGATTGCGGTTCGTCTAATACAATCTTTTCTCCGTTATCTTTTTGCAGGGTGATGTGTTGGGGAGTAGTATCAGCAGTGAATACAGTGATTGGTTCAAGTGCAGGAGTTGTCAGGCTGTTGATTAGATAGTAAGTTCCAAATAGAACGGTAACCATAGCGGCTATTCCAATACTTGTTTTCCAGAGGTTGGAGCGTATTCTTGCTGCGTATTGTTTTTTCTTGAATCGTTCTAACTCCATCTCTATATTGGGTAGTTCTATTTCACTTTTTTGTTGCAGGAAAAGACTACTATCCATGATGTCACGACAAGCTTGCAGGGCTTCCTCATCTTTAAGCATTTCCTGCAGTTGTTCGACGTTTATTTCTGAAGAACTCTCCATAATGTCGAGTGCCTTCTCTACAGATTTATCTGTATTATCTATATTGTCAATATCTTTATTCATCACTGTTCGACTGTATCATACTTATTTATATTACGTTTAATCATAAAATAAAGACACCTGATTTATGATTTTTTTGCACATTCTTCACGTATCACCTGCAATGCTTTCACAATATGCTTCCTGACTGCACTGACACTGATATTCAGTTCCTCCGCTACTTCCTGATATTTCTTACGTTGAATATAGCATTCTTCTAAAATGTGTCTGGTATGTGGAGTCAGCTTTTCCATAGCTTTGCTGATATGCATCATTCTTTCATCCTGCTCCTGATACTCCGTTTCAACATAACTTTTGGTCAGTTCAGAATAGATTTGTACATACTGTTCATGTGTATTCTGGTGTCGCAAAAAGTCAATGCTTTTGTTGCGGACATAAACATATAGATAAGATTTAGCAGTGGCTTTGTCTATTTTAGCATAATTGGCCCAAATAAATTCGAAGGCGTCGCTCACGATATCCTTACTAGCCTCCATATTATTAATCAGATGAAATGCGTAATAATAAAGTTGAGGATAGTACTCTTTAAAAAGAAAATCAAAATCGGCCTTATCTTCCACGTGCTTTTAAAAGTGTTGAATAGTAAATAAATCGCGTTGCAAATAAACAAATAATAATTGAGAAAAGCAAAATGGCTTTTATTTTATATTTATCGTATCTTTGCGGCATCATATTTTTTGAATCAATATTCATGTAGAACCTGGGAAGTAATAATGGAGAGTGTTTTAATTACAGGCGCAAGTGGTTTTATAGGGAGTTTCATCGTGGAGGAAGCGTTGAAACGAAAGTTTGGTGTGTGGGCCGGAATTCGTCCTACGAGTAGCAAGCAGTATTTGAAGAACCGGAAAATTCACTTTCTGGAACTCGACTTTGCGCATCCTAATGAGCTTCGTGCCCAACTCTCCGGGCATAAAGGTACTTACAGTAAGTTTGATTACATCATCCATTGCGCCGGTGTGACAAAGTGTTCTGATAAAAAGACCTTTGATTATGTGAATTATCTTCAGACCAAATATTTTATAGATACACTGAAGGAACTGAATATGGTTCCGAAGCAGTTTATATATATTAGTACGTTGAGTGTATTCGGACCTGTACGCGAGAAGGATTACACTCCGATAAGCGGAGAAGACACTCCGATGCCTAATACGGCTTATGGATTAAGTAAATTGAAAGCGGAATTATATATTCAGAGTATTCCCGGTTTTCCTTATGTCATTTATCGTCCTACGGGAGTCTATGGTCCCCGTGAGTCAGACTATTTCCTGATGGCAAAGTCCATTCAGAAGCATGTTGATTTCTCGGTAGGTTTCCGTCGTCAGGATCTGACTTTTGTTTATGTGAAAGACATTGTGCAAGCGATATTTCTGGGAATGGAGAAAAAAGTAGTCCAGAAAGCGTATTTCCTGACAGATGGGAGAATCTATAAAAGCCGTGCATTTTCGGACCTGATACAAAAAGAATTGGGTAATCCGTTTGTTCTTCACTTGAAATGTCCGTTAATTGTGCTAAAAGTTATATCTTTGTTCGCTGAATTCATTGCTACACGTTCCGGGAGGAGCAGTACTCTGAATTCGGATAAATATAAGATAATGAAACAACGCAACTGGCAATGTGACATATCCCCGGCGATGAAAGAACTTGGGTATGTGCCCGAATATGATTTGGAAAAGGGAGTGCGTGAAACCATTGCCTGGTATAAAAATGAAGGATGGCTTTAGACTTATTTAAGCGCATAGAAACCCGGAAAGGGTTGTTTGCTGTGGAAAAGATTACACTGATTTATAATCTGTTGACTTCCATACTGATTCTGTTCCTGTTTCAGCGGATGGATCATCCATGGCATATGTTGCTGGATAGGGCTATGATTGCAGCAATGACTTTTTTACTGATGTATCTTTATCGTCTTGCCCCCTGTAAATTTTCAGCATTTGTGCGTATTGTCATTCAGATGAGTTTATTGTCTTACTGGTATCCGGATACTTTCGAGTTCAATCGTTTCTTTCCGAATCTGGACCATGTGTTTGCAACTGCCGAACAGTTTATTTTCAATGGACAGCCTGCTATCTGGTTTTGTCATACATTTCCGCATCTTATAGTTAGCGAAGCATTCAATATGGGATATTTCTTTTATTATCCGATGATGCTGATTGTGGCTCTGTTTTATTTCATTTATAAGTTTGAGTGGTTCGAAAAAATGTCTTTTGTTCTTGTCACTTCTTTCTTTATCTATTATCTGATTTATATATTCGTTCCTGTTGCAGGACCTCAATTCTATTTCCCTGCTATCGGAATTGATAATGTATCTAAAGGTATTTTTCCGGCTATCGGTGACTATTTCAATCATAATCAGGAGTTACTTCCCGGACCGGGGTATCAGCATGGATTCTTTTATAATTTAGTGGAAGGTTCGCAGCAAGTAGGCGAACGTCCTACGGCGGCATTCCCCAGTTCGCACGTCGGTATTTCTACTATTTTGATGATTATGGCATGGCGTGGCAGTAAGAAATTGTTTGCTTGTCTTATACCTTTCTATATGTTGCTTTGCGGGGCAACCGTATATATTCAGGCACATTATGTGATTGACGCCATTGTGGGATTTTTCTCTGCATTCCTATTGTATGTAGTTGCGACCTGGATGTTTAAGAAGTGGTTTGCACAGCCGATGTTCAAGTAGAAAATAGGAATATACTTCTGTCTTTTGAAACAGGTAATCTCCATCCGCAGGAGTCAGAGTTTGCGGATGAAGATGATGGTTTATAATGGATTAAAATTCCGAATTCTCTTTACGCTGGGAAGTGATTTCTTCAAATATGCGGAAAAGTTCTTCCTTTGTTTCTGCCCGTAGCATGGCGATGCGTGTGTTACGGAAATTAGGTATTCCTTTGAATAGTGGGCTAGCGGCCAAATGACGGCGTACGTGGAGAATACCTCTGCGTTCATCGAGCAAATCCACACTGTCGATCACTTCCTGACGAAGCACTTCCATGCACCATTCGAAACTTAGCGGTGGTAATTCCTCACCTGTCTTCAGATAGTGTTTTATTTCCTTGAATATCCATGGTCGCCCGAAGCTGGCACGACCAATCATGACAGCATCTACTCCATAACGGTCAAAACACTCTTTGCAGCGTTGAGGCGTCGTCACGTCACCATTACCGATAATAGGAATATGCATCCGTGGATTATTCTTCACTTCGCCTATCAGCGTCCAGTCGGCTTCTCCGGTGTACATTTGTGCACGGGTGCGGCCATGTATAGTCAGTGCAGCGATGCCGCAATCCTGTAGCTGTTCTGCCAACTCTACAATTACTTTGTTGTTAGCATCCCACCCTAGGCGGGTTTTGACCGTTACGGGGATTTTCACCGCATCTACTACCGCACGGGTGATCTCCAGCATCTTGGGGATATTCTGTAACATACCTGCTCCCGCTCCTTTTCCGGCTACTCTTTTTACCGGGCATCCGAAATTGATATCCAGAATATCAGGTTGTGCCTGTTCCACAATCTTGGCAGCTTCCACCATCGTTTCCGTATCTTTTCCGTATATTTGGATGGCAACCGGACGTTCGGCATCACTGATACTTAGTTTCTGAGCGGTCTTGCTGACAGCACGTATCAGTGCGTCGCTTGATACAAACTCGGTGTATACCATGTCTGCTCCAAATTTCTTGCACATCAGGCGGAAAGCCGGATCAGTCACGTCTTCCATGGGAGCGAGTAGGATGGGATATTTACCCAGATCTATTTGATCTATCTTCATATATAGTATTACTGCTAATTATTTGTTTTTTTATTGGTTGCTTTATATTTCTGCTTCGGATGGTTAGGGATTCCGGGATATAGATGTTCGATTGTTCCATTTTTTATCATCTTGGGAATAATCTTATTTGCTATATAATCAATCGTTCGATCGACTTTCTTAGCTATTTCATTTATGGTGATATAATCCTCCGCAATAGACATTATTATGGATTGGAGTTCTTCAAACTTGAGTCTTTTTGAGGTTCCAACCTTTGTACCGGAACTCTCCATATTATTCTCCGAGCTGTCAACCTTTCCCTCGGATTCATTAATATGGTATTTCGTTCCCCTGCCATTTCCTGCTGAAATCAAGAATCCTTCATTACAAAGTTTTTTCAGCATCTTTGTAATATCCGAACGATGTTGTGGAACGACATATTGTAATTGAGTGTTATTGATTTCGCTTTCACTATAACAAGTGACCAAAACGGTTAATTCATCTTGTGTCAGTGTTTCAATCTTTCCATCAAACAACTTTTTTAGTTTGATGACAGTGTTATCCGGTAATAAACTAATCATCGGTAGAGTTAATTCTACCTTGTCCGGACGATTAAATTCCTCAACATACGGTTTCTGCCAGTTAGCTTCTCTCCAACCTTTTATAATCTTGTTCACTCCGCTTCCTGCTTTCTCTGAAAAACCGATGAGCATGAACATTTTTTGCAATGCTTTATTGCGGCATACGCTATCTCCGCCTGAATAATATTGCGTTTTACTGACCAACATCGTTCCGGGGTTCTTGAAGCGGTATTTATCTACCCATTGTTCGACAACAATGTTCCCTTCTTCCGAGAAGTCGCAGTGAATAAGCGTATTGATAAATGCTTCGCGTATGGCAATGTGCGTGGGGGGGTCGTCAATGCGTATACCATTTCTTATTTGGAAAGGTTTAGGCAATATGGCTGTTAGTTTGGGATATACTTTACGGTAGAACTGAAAGAGATTCGCTTCCCAGGTTCCGTCCGGACAAATGCGATCCGACCATCTAAGAGAATCGTCTGCTCCCAAATGTTCCCTGTAGTCGGGAAAATAATTGGGGGCACATTCAGGATCAGTGATACTTTCTGTTTTTCCGAACATAAGTATTCCGGCTAAAGTGAATCCTTCTTCTTTGGTATGCCGGTCTTTGCGATATGCTTCCAGCTTAGTGAGGAATTCTAAATCATTCAGACTAAGCCAAGGATGAGACGGTTTCAGATTAGCGAAGAGCTGTCTATATTGCGTCAAAGTTTCCTTGTCGATATCTTCCATGGAATAATTGCATAAAATCCTTGAATCCCGTGGATGACTTTCGTCCGAATCGGCAATCATACGTTTCACTTCAGCATCTGTACATTTATAGTCTCCTTCGTGGTTACGTTTAAATGTATGTCCGCTAAATGGATTTTTTGTTCTATAAATAGGGCGTTGCGTGCGACTGGCCCTGGGGACATAGATGAGAAGAAGATTTCTTTCTTTATAACAACCTTCATATAAGTCATTGTCTGAAAGTAGATTCTCGTTTACGCACTCCGTGTTATTAATCTGATTCCAGAAGTCTTTTTTGTACTGGCTGATTTGCTCTTTAGTCAGTCCTTCGATGATAAATTGCTGTTTATGCTCTTTCACTCCAAGTATAATGACTCCTCCGTCTGTGTTGGCAAAAGAAGAATAAGTATCCCACAAACTATTGGGAAGACCATCTTTGGCAATTTTGAATTCCAGATCTACAGCCTCCTCTTTTTGTATAAGTGAGTCTATATAGTCGGTAAAATCCCACTCTTCCAAATTGTTGAGTACGATTGGTTTCTTATTTTCCATTTCTTCTTTCTGCTTTATTCTCTGCAAAAATACGGATAAATTCGTACCTTTGCATACTTCTATCATATTTAATGATTATCAGACAATAAGATGAATATAAAAGATTTTGAAATAATGGCTCCTGTCGGTTCGCGCGAATCTCTTGCTGCGGCTATTCAGGCAGGTGCCGATTCTATTTATTTCGGTATAGAAAACCTGAACATGCGTGCCCGTTCGGCCAATACGTTTACGATTGATGATTTGCGGGAAATCGCCCGTACGTGTGATGAACACGGAATGAAAAGTTATCTGACGGTCAACACGATTATCTATGATAAAGATATTGCATTGATGCACACCATTGTCGATGCAGCCAAGGAAGCCGGTATTTCTGCTGTGATTGCTGCTGACGTGGCGGTGATGAATTATGCCCGTCAGATAGGGCAGGAGGTACACCTTTCCACTCAACTGAACATCTCCAATGCAGAGGCTTTAAAATTCTACGCACAATTTGCAGATGTGGTAGTATTGGCCCGTGAGTTGAATCTGGAGCAGGTAGCCGAAATCTATCGTCAGATTCAGGAAGAACATATTTGTGGTCCGAGCGGTGAACAGATTCGCATTGAGATGTTCTGTCACGGGGCGCTTTGTATGGCTGTATCGGGTAAATGTTACCTCTCTTTACATGAGATGAACCATTCTGCCAACCGTGGTGCTTGTATGCAGGTATGCCGCCGTTCCTATACTGTCCGTGACAAAGAGACGGATGTGGAACTGGATATTGATAACGAATATATCATGTCACCGAAAGATTTGAAGACCATCCACTTTATGAATAAGATGTTGGATGCCGGTGTGCGTGTATTCAAAATTGAAGGCCGTGCCCGTGGACCTGAATATGTACGGACAGTGGTAGAATGTTACAAAGAGGCTATCAAGGCTTATCTGGAAGGGACATTTACCGATGAAAAGATTGCAGCTTGGGACGAACGTCTGAAAACTGTATTCAACCGCGGCTTCTGGGATGGTTATTACTTGGGACAACGTTTAGGCGAATGGACAAGAAACTATGGTTCGGCAGCTACGGAACGTAAGATATATGTAGGTAAAGGTATCAAATACTTCTCTAACATCGGAGTTTCCGAATTTCTGGTAGAGGCTGCGGAAGTCAGCGTAGGCGATAAACTTCTCATTACCGGACCGACTACGGGTGCTCTATTCATGACTTTGGAAGAGGCACGTGTTGACTTGGAATCCGTGCAGACTGTGAAGAAAGGCCAGCACTTCTCGATGAAATCGGATAAGATACGCCCCAGTGACAAACTGTATAAACTGGTATCAACCGAAGAACTGAAGAAGTTCAAAGGACTCGATATTGAGCAAAAAAGAGGCTAACCATTATTTCTCAACTTTTAATTCTCAATTCTCAATTTAAATGAACTATATCTATGAATTGGAAATGAAGGTGCGTGATTACGAGTGCGACCTTCAAGGAATTGTTAATAATGCGAACTATCAGCATTATCTGGAACATACCCGTCATGAATTTCTGACGTCGGTTGGTGTCAGCTTTGCTGCACTTCACGAACAGGGAGTCGATCCGGTAGTGGCACGCATTAATATGGCATTCAAAACGCCGTTGAAAAGCGGAGACGAGTTTGTCTCTAAACTCTATATGAAGAAGGAAGGTATCAAATATGTGTTCTATCAGGATATTTTCCGTAAGAGTGATCATAAAGTAGTAGTGAAATCCACTGTTGAAACGGTATGTGTGGTAAACGGACGTTTGAGTGACAGCGAATTATTCGATAGCGTCTTTGCCCCTTACCTGAAATGAGCAGTTCCGAGGAAGAACAGATTTATAGTATCGCCCTGACAATGGTGCCCGGTATCGGGCACATAGGGGCGAAACATTTGATAGACGGAATGAACAATGCTGTTGATGTCTTCCGTCTGCGTAAAGAAATACCGGAACGTATTCCTGAAGTGAGTCAACGGGTGATAGAGGCGTTGGATTGTCCGCAAGCTGTGATCCGCGCCGAACAGGAATATGAATTTATCCGGAAGAACCGGATCTCCTGCCTGACTTTCCATGATGAGGCTTACCCTTCCCGTTTGCGGGAATGTGAAGATGCTCCTATCGTCCTTTTCTTTAAAGGAAATACCGATTTGAATTCCCTGCATATCATAAATATGGTAGGCACCCGTAATGCCACTGATTATGGTACCCGTATTTGCGCCTCTTTCTTACGCGATCTGAAAACACTTTGTCCTGATGTGTTGGTAGTCAGCGGGCTTGCTTATGGGATCGATATCCATGCACATCGTGAAGCACTGGTCAATGACCTGCCTACGGTAGGTGTTCTTGCCCATGGTCTGGATCGCATTTATCCTTATGTCCATCGAAAAACGGCCATTGATATGCTCGAAAAAGGAGGACTGTTGACCGAATTTCTGTCCGGCACGAATCCCGACAAACATAATTTTGTCAGCCGTAACCGTATTGTTGCAGGTATGTGTGATGCTACGGTTGTCATTGAATCGGCAGAAAAAGGAGGCTCATTAATCACTGCTGAACTTGCTGAAAGCTATCACCGCGATTGTTTTGCTTTTCCCGGGCGGATAAATGATGAATATTCAAAGGGGTGTAATCGGTTGATTAGAGATAATAAGGCTTCCTTACTATTATCGGCTGAAGATCTTGTACAGGCAATGGGATGGAATATACCGGCAACTTTTTCCGGGAAAGTAAATGTGCAACGTAGTCTTTTTCCCGACTTGTCCGAAGAAGAACAAAAGATTGTCTCTATCCTGGAGAAACAGGGGAATTTACAGATTAATTCTCTGGTGGTAGAAGCAGATATTCCCGTACATCAGATAAATGCTATTCTTTTTGAATTGGAAATGAAAGGAGTAGTTCGTGTATTAGCAGGAGGAATGTATCAGTTATTGAATTAACTCGTATAGACTAACCTCATATATGGATATAAAAAAAGGAGCAACGCCTTGCTCCAACCTTTGTTAACCTTAAATCTAATACTATGAAAAAAATCACATGACAAATGTATGTCTTTGCAAACTAACCTCCAAATAATTCTGTCGTATTTGTTTCTCTTTTAATTTCTTTCACTGATTTTCACTGTTATCGTACACGGTGCGCTTTTGATGGCTAAAGTAGGATGCTTTTGAGATAAGTAATAGGGAGGAAAGTAAGTCTTCCTGAATATCATTACAGCTTCTGGGAAAATTAGAAAATAAGGTCTGAATATAAGTGTTTTCTTGGTTTTAAAGGAACGATGCTTTGGTTTTAAACCAACAGGGCGTTCCTTTTAAAGGAAAGATTTTGCTATATTATAAGTGCTGTGCAATAATTGCAATGTCAAATATTGGAAAAATAAAATGATGGCTTAATTGGTTGATAATTAACTTTGTATGGATAAATAGTTCTTTATATTAACGGCAAAATCCCAAATGACTTGACAAACGCTTTTTGATGTTGTATATTTGTAGTACGAAAGAAACAATGAAACGACAAATTAAAACTTTAAAAACGAAATGAGACGAATCTTATCTTTTGCTGTATTAGCTGCATTGTACTTCCCCAGATGTACGACCAGTAAAAATGTAGTGCGTTGTCTGAGCCGATGGATTAAAGACTGTAACCCGTTGACCAAAGAGCTTGTACCGACCGGTTATATGCCGTATAATCATCGTTATCTGACGATGAAACAGTATAAGATTATAACAAAACATCTAGGAGATCCTTATGAGGATTAGGGTATAGAAGACCCGATGAAAAGCTTGAGGCTGCAACCTTTTATAGGGTTTGCAGCCTTTTTTGTTGCATAAATTCAATGTAAATCCTTCTGAAAGCTACATTCGGGTTTTTAATAAACTTGGATACCGTTTTTAATAAACTCCTTAAGAATTTATTAGAAACTCAAAAGTTGTTTATGCAGAAAAGATAAACTTTTTTCGGTGTGTTGAAATGAGAGATATACGAAATCTTTGTGTGTTTGGTTAATAATCACTACATTATTAAAGACAGTCTCATTTCATCTTTATTTGTGTAACTTTGAATGGGTAGATGTTTCTTCTTGTAATTCTTTATTTTAATTGAAACTTATCATACAATCATATATGATTGTGAGTATATGAATGTGAATATGTTACTTTGGAGAATAAATTATGTCTGGCAAATCAAGAATCTTAAATGAGAGAGATCAGTCATAAAATATTTAGCAGAGTAATAACAATAAAAAAATGATGAAATGGATACTCTTAAATTGCATTCACACTTTGAAAATTTACTGTATGTGGGAAGAAGCGTGCTCACTAATACAAGTAGCCGCATTCAAAGATTATTTTTTAAAAAAGAGATGTGTATATATGAATACTTGTTTAAGGAGGAAGCGAGTAAAGGCATTGAGATTGTAGTGGACAATGCTGTCTTAGTTTGTGTTTTGGAAAATGATATCTGTAATAAATCTATTCTTTATCTTAATGACTCCACTAATATAACATCTTATATTAATTATTGCAATAGTAATTTTGAATATGATAAACTCCGTGATAGATGGATTATGCCTGATGGTTATCTTACCCTTTTTATACCGAATGATGACTTTGAAAAGCGATTTGCATTCGTGCAAACTTTAGTATGAATGAACTTTGTGAAGTCTTTGGATTCTTAAGGGGATATATCTTTGAACATTAGACAATTTGATTTGTTATTTATACTGTTAAGATGTATGTGGTAGTGTTTTGCTTTCATTATGATGTAAAACATCTATTTTTACCCGTTTTTTAAAGCCTGTTTTTGACTATATGTCAAAACAAACCTTTATATTTGTATATGTGAAGTTAACCAAAGAAAAAATCACTTATTATTGGCTATGATGAAAAAGGAAATCAAATTCAGTCTTGTTTATCGGGATATGTGGCAATCTTCCGGTAAGTATCAGCCTCGGGTTGACCAGCTTGTACGTATAGCTCCATTGATTGTTGAAATGGGCTGTTTTACAAGAGTTGAAACGAATGGAGGTGCTTTTGAGCAAGTGAATCTATTGTACGGCGAAAATCCAAATAAAGCCGTCCGTGCTTTTACCGCACCTTTTAGAGAAGCGGGCATTCAAACGCATATGCTCGATCGTGGCTTGAATGCATTGCGTATGTATCCCGTTCCGGCAGATGTGCGTAAGTTGATGTATAAAGTCAAGCATGCACAAGGGGTGGATATCACCCGTATCTTCTGTGGACTGAATGAGACGAGAAACATAATTCCCTCCATTAAATATGCTTTGGAAGCAGGCATGATTCCGCAGGCAACTCTTTGCATCACATATTCTCCGGTACATACCGTTGAGTATTATGCCCGGATTGCCGATCAGCTGATTGAGGCCGGTGCACCTGAAATATGTTTGAAAGACATGGCAGGTATCGGTCGCCCCGGTATGTTGGGGCAACTGGTCAGGACTATCAAGGAAAAACATCCGGATGTATTGATACAATATCATGGTCATAGCGGACCGGGATTGTCTATGGCATCTATCCTCGAGGTTTGCGAAAATGGTGCGGATATCATAGATGTGGCTATGGAGCCCATGTCTTGGGGCAAAGTGCATCCGGACGTGATCTCGGTACAGGCAATGTTGAAAGATTTAGGATTCCAAGTTCCCGATATCAATATGAAAGCATATATGAAAGCCCGCGCGATGACGCAGGAATTCATAGACGATTTTCTGGGTTACTTCATGGATCCTACCAATAAATATATGTCTTCACTTTTGTTGAAATGTGGTTTGCCGGGTGGCATGATGGGGTCTATGATGGCAGATTTGAAAGGGGTACATTCCGGTATCAATATGATATTGCGGAGTAAGAACGAACCTGAACTTAGTCTTGACGATCTGCTGGTAATGCTTTTCGACGAAGTGGAATATGTATGGCCTAAGTTGGGTTATCCTCCTTTGGTGACTCCTTTCAGTCAGTATGTGAAGAATGTTGCATTGATGAATCTTATGCAGTTGGTAAAAGGAGAAGAGCGCTGGACAATGATAGACAACCATACCTGGGATATGATTCTGGGTAGGAGTGGACGTCTGCCGGGTACGCTTGCTCCGGAGATTATAGAATTGGCGAAGTCTAAAGGATATGAGTTTGTCGATACTGATCCGCAGTTGAATTATCCGGATGCTCTGGATGATTATCGCAAGGAAATGGATGAGAATGGCTGGGAGTATGGAGAGGATGACGAAGAACTTTTTGAACTAGCTATGCACGATCGCCAGTATCGCGATTATAAGTCGGGTGTTGCCAAGAAACGTTTTGAAGATGAATTACAACATGCTAAGGATGCATCCATGGCAAAGAGTGGTTATTCCGAGGAAGATATCAAGAAGTTGAAACGTGCCAAGGCAGATCCGGTTATTGCTCCCGACAACGGGCAGGTGCTTTGGGAAGTTTCCGTGGAAGGACCGTCCATTGCGCCATTCATCGGACGTAAATATCAGCATGACGAAGTCTTTTGTTACCTTTCTACTCCATGGGGAGAATATGAAAAGATTCTGACCGGATTCACCGGACGGGTGGTGGAAATATGTGCACAGCAAGGTGCTACCGTACGTAAGGGAGATGTTATCGGTTATATTCTGCGGAGCGATATCTTTGCGTGAGTCTGGTAAGAAATAAACTTTTAAGTGGTAAATGCACAGAAAATCGGCTGATTATCGATGATCTGTGCATTTTTTATAAGACTATATCTATTTCTATTCAGGTGTGTACATTTTTGGCCAAGGTATATTTTCCAGCCCGTCTCCAATATAAAATCCCAAGTGGGGTGGTTGATTATAGCCTACATTCTGCCAGGCGATACCTAGGCGATACATCGGATCGTGCATTAATGTATATAAGCGATGATCGGTAGGGATGGTCGTAGTGTATATATGTAATTTGCTTGGATCCTTTGCATCACAGAAAACGACCTCCTCTCTCCAGTCACCGAAAAGATCAGCACTGATATTAGGAACAGCTTTAGTGCCACTTGTATATTGGGCCTCCGTGAAGGTACGCAACGGTACAGGCTTCTGTCCGTCCCATTTACTAATAGTTGTTTTATTCAGTATTTCATCTTGTAAATCTCCATCCCAATAAATACGGAAGCAAATAGAAGGCTTCTGATCGGAGATTTTCTCCCCTTTACAGTTGTAGACTCCCGGTGCGTCGGCACTCCACATCTCAAATCCCCGGTGGTTAGGATCAATGTCGGCAGCCAATCCTCGTCCGTTGTCTCCGCTGGTAGGACCTCCCCAAAGGATTTCTCCGGTTTTGGCATCATGCATTTCATATCCGTATTTTTCGTATCCTGCAACTTCCTCGTGTACTTCCCATACCTGATAGCCTGGAAGGTCAGGATCTAATTTTGATACATGCATCGCATCTCCATGTCCCAACCCGGTACGATAAAGTAATGTCCCGTCGTTATTGATGGCGCAAGAGCCATAGATGATTTCATCACAACCGTCTCCATCCACGTCTGCTACTGACAAGTTGTGATTTCCCTGCCCATAAGCTCCTTCACCCTCCACATCAGAAATATGTGTCCAGCGTTTTACTAATTCTCCTTTGGCAAAATCGTAAGCTACTAAAGTCGTTTTATGATAATAGCCACGGCACATGACGATACTAGGGTGAACTCCGTCCAGATAGGCGACACAAGCCAAGAAGCGGTCTGCACGGTTACCATATGTATCCCCCCATGAGCTAATTTCTCCTCTTGCCACCTCATAAGGGACAGTGTGTAGCTCTTCCCCTGTTTCTCCGCTAAAAATGGTCAGATATTCGGGGCCATTCAATACATAGCCGCATGATTCTTTAATCATTTCCAGATTTCGCCAGTCTTTGTCCGGATCATCTGTGCCGAGAACAATTTTCTTCCCTTTTCCATCCACAGTTCCGGGAGCAGTTTTGCAAACTAATTCGGATTTTCCGTCGCCGTCGAAGTCATACACCAGAAACTGGGTATAATGTGCACCTGCCCGGATATTCTTTCCCAAACTGATCCTCCACAAATGCTTGCCATTTAACTTATAGGCATCCAGATAGACAGGACCTGTAATTCCGGAGCAGGAGTTATCTGCTTGATTGGTAGGATCCCACCTTACTATAATCTCATATTCTCCATCGCCGTCCAAATCGCCTATGCTGCAATCTTTGGGAAGATAGGTATATTCCTGACCATTCGGATATTCCTTGACAATGCCTTTGTCCGGACGAATAAAGGCGACGTGTGGAGGAGTCATACCTTTTTCGGGACGGTTGAGTTGTATAGTCAGAAAATCTTTTTTCCACGGTTTCACTTCTTTAGAACTATCTGTTTCTTTCCCTTTTATTACGGCCTTTACTACATATCTATCTTCTATGTTACCTGATTTGTCAGTCAGATTGGTTGCGTGTTCAGCAGATACGAATTTGAGTAGCTTACCATTTTTATAGACATTAAAAGCTACGTCCTTTTCATTACCCAACACACGCCAACTGACGAAAACCCCATTCTCGGTTTTCACGGCTACTAATCCTCTGTCCAGAGTTTCCATTTGTCTTTTCATTTCCCCGACCGGGGTTATAGCTCTTCCTACGAGACTACTGAATATCAAAACTGAAAAAAGTAAGATGTTCTTCATTTTGCAATTACTTGTTATTTCTGACAGGCAAAGGAAAGCGTTTTCTCTCTGTAATTTATGTACAGATATACAAAAACATGGAGAAATCGAATATGTAGTCTTTTTCCTTCTCTTTTGGGCAGTTCTGAATCAGAGTGAATAAAATAGTACTAGGGTGCATTTTATGCAAAAGTTTTCGCCCTACATTTGCTGAAAACTAATTTTAATGTATCACTAAAATAAAATTCATGAAAAGACGACTATTTTTCGTTGTGACATTACTCGCCGGATGGAATCTTCTTTCGGGACAGTCTCTTCCCGACCGGAAAGAGACCTTGAAAACATTGGTGAAAGTCAATGATTGTTTTATGAAAAAGTATGCCGATTATACCCAGCCCAGTTATGTGGGTAAATTCAGGCCCAGTAATATTTGGACCCGGGGTGTTTACTATGAAGGGCTGATGGCATTACACACAATTTATCCCCGTTCGGATTATTATGATTATGCATACGACTGGGCTGATTTTCATAAGTGGGGGCTGCGTGATGGAAATACAACCCGTAACGCAGACGACCACTGTTGTGGACAGACCTATATTGAGCTTTACAAGATATGTCCTGATCCGGTGAAGATAAAAAACATCAAGGCAGCAATGGATATGTTGGTGAATACTCCGCAGGTAGATGATTGGACTTGGATTGATGCGATACAGATGGGAATGCCGGTTCTCGCCCAATTAGGAAAAGTTACCGGTGAACAGAAATATTATGATAAAATGTGGCAGATGTACGCCTGTTCGCGTAATAAGATAGGGAAAGGATTATTCAATGAAAAGGAGGGATTGTGGTGGAGAGATGCTAATTTTGTCCCTCCTTATAAAGAACCTAATGGGAAGAACTGCTATTGGAGTAGAGGAAATGGCTGGGTGTATACGGCATTAGTAAGAGTGCTGAATGAAATTCCGATGGATGAAGTGCATCGGGCAGACTATAAAGCTGATTTTCTGGCAATGAGCAAAGCTTTGAAAGCCTGTCAGCGTACTGATGGCTTTTGGAACGTAAGTTTGCATGATGAGTCCAATTATGGCGGTAAGGAGACATCAGGAACTACCTTATTTATATATGGTATGGCTTGGGGAGTACGGAATGGCTTATTGGATAAGAAAGAATATATGCCTGTCATTGTAAAAGCATGGAATGCTGTAGTTAAAGAAGCGGTACGTTCCAATGGATCTTTGGGATATGTGCAGGGAAGTGGTAAAGAACCGAAAGATAGCCAGCCCGTAACTTATAAGAGTGTTCCTGATTTTGAAGATTATGGAGTAGGATGCTTTTTACTGGCAGGTACTGAAGTATATAAGTTAGATTGATTGGGATAGTCAGTTTTTTTAGTTTTCAATAGGTATTAGATAACAATCGTTCGCTAAATTCTAAAATTAACAAATTCTAAAATGAAAAACAGCAATACATTATCTTTAATTGCAGTGTTATTACTAACCAGCTGTATAGGGGGGCACAAAGCTATCACAACGGATACTCTTTCGGATGCTGTGTTCGGTTTTGAGAATGTGCAGGACAGTGCCCGTACCAAAACGTGGTGGTTTCATGGGGAAACAGAAACAACAAAAGAGGGAATTACCGCTGATCTTGAAGCATTCAAACGGGCTGGAATCGGTGGCGTGGTTTATTATGACCAGACACACGGTGGGATGGAGAATGCTTTTCCCGCTTTTTCTCCTGAATGGTGGGAGATGTTGAGGTTCTCGGCTAAGGAAGCCGAACGACTTGGACTGACCTTTGAGGTCAATGTCTCGAATGGATTTGTAGCCGGAGGTCCTTGGATCACTTATGAATACGGGATGAAGTATTTGGCAGCCACTGAACGGAAACTTCACGGCGGTCAGTATTTTGAAGGAAAACTGGAAGTTCCGGTCAACCGTTATAACTATTCCCGGGATGTGGCAGTCATCGCCTTTCCTGTTCCGGCAGGTGGTGGCATCTCTTCAGCAACAGAGAAAGTGAGCTATTCATCGAATATGAGTGGAATTAATCTGGAGAACTTATTTAATCCGAAATCATCCACAGTTGAGCAGATTCCGGTTCCCGGAGAGGGAAAATCCGTATATCTCAACTTGCAGTTCGATGACGAATTCACTGCCCGGAGTATCAGCTACGAAGTGCGTCCGAAAGGAAAGGCTACTACCAGTGCAAGTAACGTTCCGGGACCGCCACAGGATACCTTTTATGGTACCGGCTATCGGGTACTTCCCAATCTGGGGCAATTGGAAGTCTCAAATGACGGTGTAAATTATACTCCTGTCTGTGATTTGAAGCCTGTATACCGGGCCCTTGGAGGCTGGCGTTTGAAAACTCTTTCATTTCCGGCAGTTACAGGTAAATATTTCCGATTGAACTTGCACGACTGGTGGGAGAAGAATGATTCCAGTCCTGAAATGCAGTTGGCCCATGTTGTGTTACAATCGACTGCCAAACTTGATGAGTATGAAGAAAAAGCCGGCTTTTATCCGGAATACATAGATAAGGATCAGACCCCTCCCTACAGTGCCAAAGAGTCGATAGATGCTTCGCGTATTCTCAATATCAGCGATAAGATGGATAAGGATGGTATTCTTCGCTGGGAGGTTCCCGAAGGTGACTGGATGGTGATGCGTTTCGCTTACGTGCCTACTGGCGCATCAATTAAACATGGTCGTCGGAATCTGATGGGGCGCGAGTGCGACAAACTCTCTGCTGCGGCTGCGGAGCTCCAGTGGAGAAATTATGTAGGGGTTATTCTTGATTCGCTGAAAGTATCCGGTAACTATAACCTTGCGGGTATGGTAATGGATAGTCATGAAGCGGGATCGCAGAACTGGACGAATAATTTTATTGAGGAGTTCACCCGTCGGCAAGGATATGATCCGACCTTATATCTTCCGGCTATGATGGGTTACATCATCAATGATGTGCAAACCTCAAACGATTTTCTATTTGATATCCGGCGAAATATTGCCGACATGATCTCTGATAACTATTTCGGTACATTTGAACGGCTGTGTAAGGAGAATGGGCTGACCTTGACAGCGCAAGCTATCGGAAACGCTCTCTGTATCCCCGCTGATCCGATTCAGGCTAAAAGTAAGGTAGCCAAACCACAGGGGGAATTCTGGCCTATCCAGCCTGACGGTATGTACGATATCAAAGAATGCTCTTCATCGGCACACCTCTATAATAAGTACATTGCATCGGCCGAAGCCTATACCGATGCCAAATATAGTCATTCGGCCGCTGATCTGAAGACATTGGCTGATTATGCTTTTGCATGGGGAATCAATGAATTTGTTATTTGTGCTTCGGCCTACCAGCCTTGGCTGAATCGTTATCCGGGTAATACGGGTGGGGGAAGGCACTATTGTCTCAACCGTAACAATACATGGTGGGAGTATAGTGCTCCATTTTGGGATTATCAGGCCCGCATTGCCTATGTGATGCGAAAAGGGAAGCCGGCCATCGACTTATGCGTTTATTTGGGAGGAAATGCTCCGGTCAAGATATTGACCTATAAGCTTCCGGATATTCCGGGTGGTTATGATTTCGATGCTTTTACATCGGACGCCCTTCTCACCCGTATGTCGGCCCGAAACAACCGGATCATGCTTCCTGACGGAACGGGATACAATATGATGGTTCTGCCGAGGGATGGAGATATCACATTGGATGCCTTACGAAAAATAGCAGGAATGGTGAAACAGGGAATCCGGGTGTATGGCCCTAAACCGGGTGCACATTTCGACTCTAACCGTGATACCGGTAAACAGGCGGAATATACTCGTCTGGCCGATGAACTGTGGGGAGAAAATCCAGCTTCTCAAGGTTTCAATCAGGTTGGTAAAGGGGTTGTTTATTGGGGGATGCCTTTGGCGGAAGCTATTGAAAAGGCGTCTATTATTCCTGATATCTCAATGCAAACCGGTAATACCAAAGATAATATGATTTATTTTGCCCATCGGAAACTGGCCGATGCAGATCTTTATTTTATGGCTAATCGTAAGGACTTGCCCGAGGAGACTACTTTTACGTTCCCTGTTAACAGAAAATTTGCAGAACTGTGGAATCCGGTTACAGGTGAACGTTATTCTCTTACTGGTAGAAAAAGCAAGGATGGCAGTACAAGTGTTGATCTTTGTATGGCTCCGCGCGAAGCTTTTTTCGTTGTTTTCACGGACAAGCAGGAAAAACTGCCGGCTATGGAATGGTATCAGCCGACGAACCGGTCGGAAACGATAAAAGGAAGTTGGGAGGTGTATTTTGATCCCGTCTGGGGCGGACCGGGAAAGGTCGTTTTTGATGAACTATATGATTGGACATCAAGTACCGACCCCAGAATTAAATATTATTCCGGTACGGCAGTGTATAAAAAGACGATACAATGCAATCCTTCAAACGACCGGATTTATCTTGATTTAGGAAATCCGGGACTCATCGCCCGCGTATTCGTTAATTCTCAGGAAGCCGGTGTAGTATGGTGTTCTCCATGGAATCTGGACATTTCTAAATATCTGACTCATGGCGAAAACAAATTAGAAATACACGTGGCGAATTCACTGATGAACCGTATGATTTATGATGCATCTTTACCCGAAGAGAAAAGGGTTACTTATGCCTATCCTGCCATTGTTTCGGAGGGCGATCCTTTGGTGGCGTCAGGATTGAAAGAGGTGAAAATTGTAAGAGAAAGTCGTGATTAAATACATTAATAAGATAATATGGTGTCAATAAAATATTCTTGTTTTTCTTTTTTGCTTCTTCTGTCTACATTCATTTATGGGGATGAGAACCGGACTAAACTTGCAGGATTGAAAGACGCGTTGTATGGTTTCGAGTATCTGCAAGATTCTACCCGGACGAAAGTTTGGTGGTTTCATGGTGAAACTGTGACTACCCGTGCGGGTATTACAGCCGATCTGAAGGCTTTTCATAAACAAGGAGTAGGCGGCGTGGTTTATTATGACCAGACCCATGGCAACTGTGAGGGAGCTTTTGAGGCTTTCTCTCCCGAATGGTGGGAGATGTTGGTTTTCGCTTCACAGGAGGCAAAAAGACTGGGATTAACTTTTGAAACACATATTTCCAATGGATATGTGGCTGGGGGGCCATGGATAACACCTGCGCTGGGGATGCAGAGATTGACTTCGGTGGAGACAATAGTGGATGGCGGAAAATACTTGGAGTTTTCGCTTCCTGTTCCTGAAGCACGCTCTGATTATTATAAAGATGTGGCTATATTAGCTTTTCCGTATCAGAGGGAAATACATGATGACAGCCGTGTGTTGAAGCCGGTGATAACTTGCAATAAGGCGGGCATAGATGCTAAAGCATGTTTCTCATCGTCAAAACAATTATCCGTAATTCCTGTACAAAAACCGGGAGAGTCTGTTTATATGACGCTTGATTTTGGAAAACAGTTCACAGCACGTTGCATTACCTATTCAATGGCTCCCAGAGGGAAAGCAGCTACTGATGCCATGAATGTGCCGGGTCCCCCTACAAAGGAATTTGTAGGAACAGGTTTCCGGGTTCTGCCAAATCTGGGAGAATTGGAAGTTTCTGATGACGGACTAACTTTTAAAAAAGTATGTGATTTGAAGCCTGTTTATCTTGCTCTTGGGGGATGGAAACAGAAGACTCTTTCTTTTCCGGCTGTAACAGGACGATATTTCCGTTTGAATCTGCATGATTGGTATGAAAAAAAGGATCGGAAACCGCATCTGGAGCTTGGGCAGGTGGTCTTGTCTTCTCGTGCCTGCATTGACCAATGGGAGGAGAAAGCTGCTCTGACCTCTGCATATATTGAAAATGATTTTACGCCTTCTTATCAAAAAAATGAAATCATAGACCCTGATCGGATAGTGGATCTTACGGAGCAGACAGATTCATTGGGGACAGTACGCTGGAAAGCTCCTGCCGGTAAATGGGTAGTAGTACGTTTTGCCCATGTTCCAACGGGTGGAAGGACCAAACATGGACGTAAGAACATGATTGGTTTAGAATGTGACAAGCTATCTGCCGTTGCTGCAGAGGCACATTGGAATCATTATCTGAAACACATTGCCGATTCGATAGAAGCTCATGGCGGACATTTGGACGGAGTGGTGGTAGATAGTCATGAAGCTGGTTCGCAGAACTGGACATCGGGATTTGAAAATGACTTTCTGCGTTTGCGTGGGTATGATTTAAGAAAGTATCTGCCGACATTGGCCGGATATGTAGTAGAATCACGCGAAGTGTCGGATGGATTTCTGTATGATATGCGGCGTACTATTGCGGATTTGACAGTAGAAAAATATTTCGGAACATTTCAGCGTTTGTGCAAAGAGCGTAATCTGATACTTACATCGCAGGATTTTGGCGCACTTTGTATGGCAGGCGACCCTATTCTGGCTAAGGGAAAAGTGCAGAAACCTCAAAGTGAATTTTGGGGACATCATCCTGACGGGAACTATGATATAAAGGAGTGCTCATCGGCTGCGCATATGTATGGCAAACCTATTGCATCTGCCGAAGCCTTCTCTGATGTGAAATTTAGCCAGTCATTGGCAGAACTCAAACAATTGGCTGATTATGCTTATGCTTTTGGTATCAATGAATTTGTCGGGTGTGCCTCTTCCCATCAACCTTGGCTTGATAAGCTGCCCGGAAGCACTGGCGGAGGGCGTCATTATGCATTGAACCGTACTAATACCTTTTGGGAATATAGCCGGGATTTCTGGGATTATCAGAACCGATCTTCTTTCCTTATGCGGCAAGGCATGTCTGTCATAGACTTATGTTTGTATCTGGGTGATAATGCCCCGGTTAGAATCCTGACTCATCGTCTTCCTGTCATACCGGCGGGGTTTGATTTCGATGCTTTCTCAACTGATGCATTGCTTACCCGTATGGAGGTAAAAGAAGGGCGTATTGTATTGCCGGATGGCGTGAGTTATCAGATGATGGTATTGCCGCGAAATGGAGAAATAACACTGGAGGCTTTGCGTAAGATTGCTTCTTTGGTGCAAGCTGGTGCATCTGTTTATGGAACACGTCCACAACGTTCAGGTACATTGCATGATTTGGAACATATGGTTGAATATGAAGAATTGGTCAATATGATGTGGGGAAGGAATAACACTCCTCAAGGATGTAGTCATTATGGCAAAGGAACTGTTTATTGGGGGATGTCTTTGACTGATGCAGTATCGAAAGCGGGGATGATGCCGGATGTTACTGTACCTGAAAAAAGGAAGTTTTATTATGCCCATCGCACTCTTTGGGATGGAGAAATTTATTTTCTGGATAATCATGAAGATACTCCTTTGGCGCATACATTTATTTTCCGTACTAGTAAAAGGTATGCTGAACTATGGAATCCTGTGACAGGAAAGCGTTATTCATTACAGAGTACTCTTACAGCTGACGGTCGTATTTCAGTCCCTTTGCAGATGGCTGCCCGCGAATCTTACTTTGTCATTTTCAGTGATGCGCAGAGCACAGGCCAATTGCCCGTGAAAGAGTGGAATATGCAGGAGAAGACAACTTTTATTCAAGGAGATTGGACTGTAGACTTTTCCGAAAAGCTCGGTGGTCCCGGTAAGGTTGTTTTTACTGCGTTGACGGATTGGACTAGCCATAAGGATGAACGTATCAAGTATTATTCCGGTACGGCTGTTTATCGCCATAATCTGATGATGGACGACAAGCGGTCTGAATCGCGGTATTTGCTGCGTTTTGACAAGCTTGCCTCCATTGCACGCATCGTGTTGAACGGGCGGGAAGTCGGTACGGTGTGGTGTTCGCCTTGGGAAATAGATATTACGGAAGCTCTGGAGACAGGGGAAAATAAACTGGAGATTTATGTAGCAAATTCTCTGATGAATCGCATGATTGGAGATTCTATGCTGCCTGAAGATCAACGTATCACTTATTCTGCTACTTCTATAGCAACACCCGGAATGTCATTGATACCTTCAGGTATTATAGGATCTGTACAGTTGGTTCGGCAGATGTCTGCGTCCAATTCTTCTGATAAATAAAAGATGATAATATTTGATTTACTATTGTTTATGAAAAATGTGTGCTTGAATAGAAAATACATTACAACATTCTGTTTGCTTCTGACGAGTTGGTATACGCTTACTGCACAAGAATGGCCGGAAATACAACCTGAAGCCCGTCCCGCTACCCGTTGGTGGTGGATGGGGAGTGCAGTAGATGAGGTTAATCTAACCTATAACTTAGAAGAATATGCTAAAGCCGGATTGGGAGGGGTGGAAATCACTCCAATCTATGGGGTACAAGGTAATGATGCCAATAATCTCTCTTTTTTAAGTCCTGAATGGATGAAGATGCTCCGGCATACCCAAGATGAGGGAAAACGACTGGGAATAGAGATAGATATGAATACCGGGACGGGATGGCCGTTCGGCGGACCGGAGGTCGATATGAAGGATGCGGCCACCAAGGCTATCTTTCAGTCTTATCAGGTGAAAGGAGGTGAGGCAGTCAGTCTTGATGTCAGTGTTCGGGATAAAAGACAAAAGCCAGTGGCTCATTTGAGTTGCGCCATGGCTTATTCCGACAAAAAACATTGTCTGAATCTGACTTCCTACGTACATGATGGAATACTGCAATGGCAGGTTCCCGAAGGTAAATGGGAGATTGTCGTGCTCTATGTGGGCAAGACTTTTCAGAAGGTGAAACGTGCTGCACCGGGTGGAGAAGGGTATGTAATGAATCATTTGGACCGGGATGCGGTCAAGCGGTATTTCTCTAAATTCGACAGGGCTTTCCGGGAGAACAAGATGGTTTATCCACATACATTCTTTAATGACTCTTATGAAGTATATGGAGCAGACTGGACGCCCGATTTTCTGGAGCAATTCGCCAGACGGCGTGGTTATAAACTGGAAAACCATTTCCTCGAGTTTCTGGATCAGGGTCGTCCGGATATTACTGCCCGCATTGTTTCCGATTATCGCGAGACAATATCCGAACTTCTCATCGAGAATTTCAGCAAGCAGTGGACTGCCTGGGCACATAGTCATGGAAGCATTACCCGCAATCAGGCGCATGGTTCTCCTGCTAATCTGATTGATACATATGCTTCTGTGGATATTCCCGAGTGTGAGGGTTTCGGACTTTCTCAATTCCATATCCAAGGATTACGCCAGGATTCATTGACCCGTACCAATGATTCCGACCTGTCGATGTTGAAGTATGCTTCTTCTGCCGCACATATTGCCGGAAAACCGCTTACTTCCTCGGAGACATTTACTTGGCTCACCGATCATTTCCGTACTTCGCTTTCACAGTGTAAGCCGGATATGGATCTGATGTTCCTGTCGGGAGTTAACCATATGTTCTTTCATGGTACGCCTTATAGTCCTAAAGAGGCTAAATGGCCGGGATGGAAGTTTTATGCTTCTATTAATATGTCACCCGCCAACAGCATTTGGAAAGATGCTCCTGCTTTTTTTGAATACATCACACGCTGTCAGTCTTTCCTTCAGATGGGAAAACCGGATAATGATTTTCTGCTTTATCTTCCTTTATACGATATATGGCAGGAGCAGCCCGACCGTTTGTTACTTTTTACTATCCACCATATGGCCAAACGTGCGCCGAAGTTTATCGAAACAGTCCATACGATTACAAAAAATGGATATGATGTAGATTACATATCCGATGCTTTCGTTCAAAGTACCCGTTGTCGGGATGGAAAGCTGATTACAGAAGGTGGAGCGTCTTACAAAGCACTTATTATTCCGGCTGTCAAACTTATGCCGGAACGTGTGCTTCAGCATCTTCTGAAATTGGCAGAGGAAGGGGCGACCCTTATTTTTATAGAGAACTATCCCGAGGATGTACCGGGCTATGGTCAATTGGAGAAACGTAGAAAGAACTTTGCCGGATGGAGAAAACAACTTCCGTCTATTTCTACTTTTGACAGTACGCTTTCCACACCTTATCAGAAGGGGACGATTATTACAGGGAAAGATTATGGGTCTGCATTGGCTAAGAGCCTTGTTTTTCCTGAAGAAATGAAAGTTCTCCATGGTCTGCAATATATCCGTCGTTCCAATGATAAAGGTTATCATTATTTTATATCTTCCTTACAAAGCCGGGGAGTTGATGATTGGGTAACGCTTAGCGTATCTGCCGAAGATGTAATGTTATTCAATCCGTTGACCGGAGAAAAAGGAAAAGCACAGACCCGGATACAAAACGGGCGGATACAAGTACGATTGCAATTACGCTCCGGAGAAAGCGTCATCCTGCAAACTTTCAATCAACCGCTCAATCAGGTGGAAAAATGGAATTATATTCAGGAACAACCTGTCAGCCTCTGTCTCGACCATAATTGGAAATTGCATTTCATAGAAAGCATTCCTGCAATAGAAGGAGAGTTTTCAATAGATACTCCTTCTTCATGGACGGAGATAGGGCATCCGGATGCTGCTGTTACGATGGCTACCGGAGTCTATACCAATGAAATACAACTTCCGGAAATCTCTGCTGACGACTGGATACTGGACTTGGGCGATGTGCGTGAAAGTGCCCGTGTACGTATCAACGGTCAGGAAGCAGGAGTAGTCTGGGCTGTTCCTTTCCGGCTAAAAGTGGGGAAGTGGCTTAAACCCGGTAAAAATATCATTGAGATAGCAGTGACCAACTTACCCGCTAATCGTATCAGTGATATGGATCGCCGGGGAGAAAACTGGCGTATCTTCCATGACATCAATATGGTAGGCTTGAATAATAACCATAATCCTTATAGCAATTGGCAATCATTACCTTCGGGGCTGAACGGGATGGTGAAGTTGATTCCCATTAATTGTCAATAGACAAATTAAGCCGCGCAGGAGTGTGTATTTCCGAACTTTTGTCCATACATTGGTATCTGAATCCAGCTCAATTTTATGCATAGCGGTTACTTTTGTGCAGTGATTATAAGCAACTTTGGCATTTTAAATGGTTCTGATGTCAATAGTCGGCTTTTGGAATGAACTGACAGAACCTACCTTATTTTTTAATGAGAAACAATGAAGAGCAAAGGAGCGTTTGGCATGTGCCGTTTAAGTTTGCGTTCCTATTTATTATTTGTTTGATGGCGTCCTATCTACTTCATGCTGTCGAAATACCAACCAAGAACAATGTCGGTCCATCTTTTATGACCGATACTATTGGAAGAATTGACGCACCATTCCATATGCCGCAATTGCAGCGACCGCAGTTTCCTGACCGCAAGATGGTGGTGAAGATGAAGAAACGTGGACTTTCCACTTCGGATATCCAAAATGTGATAGACAAGTTGGCGGATGATGGTGGCGGAACTGTGGTTATACCATGTGGTAAATGGAAAACAGGGAGAATTATTCTCAAGAGTAATATCAATCTTGAAATTCAAGAGGGGGCAGAGTTGGAATTTAGTGGATTTATTAAGGATTATCTGCCTGTGGTTTTTACCCGTGATGAGGGTATTGAAATCTATTCTCTTGGCGCATTTATTTATGCTTGTGATGCCGAGAATGTAGCTATTACCGGTAAAGGGCGTATTATTGGTCCTTCAACAGACTGTGAGATTTTCCGTATCAATAAGGAGAAAGCTTTGCATATTGAAAAGGTTGTAGGTGACAAACTTTTAGCGGAGCGTATTTACGATGGCATCAAAAACGCAGAAGTGTTTTTACCGAAGACCATTGCTCCTATCAACTGTAAGAATGTACTGATTGAGGGAGTTACTCTTGACCAGGGACTTTATTGGAATATCGTTCCGCAATATTGTGAGAATGTGATTATCCGGGGTGTCACTGTAACGAGTTTTGGACATGGACGTACGGATGGCATTGATGTGGAGTCGAGCCGTAATGTATTGATAGAATATTGCTCTTTGGATTGTTCGGATGATTGTTATACAATCAAGTCGGGACGTGGTGAGGATGGAGTGAAAATAGGACAGCCATCCGAGAATATTGTTATCCGTTATAGTATTGCGAATCGTGGTGCCGGTGGCATTGTTTGTGGGACAGAAACGGCCGGAGGCATCCGTAATGTATATATGCACGATTGTGTGTTTGACGGAACTGACCAGGCGTTCCGTTTCAAGACGCTTCGTCCGCGTGGAGGCGGTGCAGAGCAGATCTATATAGAACGGGTGAGGGCCAGACTGAATGGTGCCGCTTTCTATTGCAATATGCTTGGCTCCATCAAATGGGGAGGAGATTTGGCTAAACGCTTCCCCGCACGCAAGATAGATGAATTTACACCTGATTTTCGTGCAATAAAAATAAATGATGTTATAATTGAGGACTGTTGCAATCTGATTGATGTGGATGCATTACCCGAACGTCCGCTCGCCAATGTATACATCAGCGGTATCACCGCTAACTGCAAAAATTTTGGAAAAATGCGTGATGTATCATCGTTCACAATCAAGAATGCAAGGATTACAACTGTTGATCCGGTTTTGACAGTCGATGGTTGCAATGGTGTGATATTGCTCGACGTTAAAAATATGGATTCAAACAAGCCTATTCAAATTAACTATGAGGGTGAGAAACAGGATTCGGTGTTAATGCAGGATTATCCGTTGACTTATCATTCGATAAAGCCCGGTCAGTTATGGCTTGATACCAATGGTAACCCCATTCAGGCACATGGTTTCCAGATGTTCGAGAAAGAAGGGACCTATTATTGGTATGGTGAGAATAAAGAATACACCACTTTGGGCAGTAATGTCTGGACTTATGGCATCCGTTGTTATCGTTCGCGCGATTTCTACAATTGGGAAGATTGTGGACTGATTATTAAACCTGATACGGTAAATCCATTGTCTCCGCTACACTATTCGCAGACGCTCGACCGTCCTCATATCATATATAATGAGAAAACCGGTAAATACGTATGTTGGATAAAGAGTATGGATACTGACGGGTATTTTGTCATTCTTCAGGCTGATGATTTTCTGGGGCCTTATGAATATGTGCGTTCGCTGAAACCCGGAGGCTATGGTGTGGGTGACTTTGATATGTATGCCGATCCGGAGACAGGGAAGGGTTATGTATGGTTCGAACGTCCTCATTGGGAGATGATATGTGCTCAACTTACTGACGATTTCCTGAACATAACTTCCGGCTATTCCAAGCATTTTGTCGGACTTCGTCCGCCTTTCACTCGTGAGGCACCTACTCATTTCATGCACGAAGGTAAACACTACCTCTTTACATCGGGTACCACCGGGTATGTACCGAATAAATCGCTGGTTACGTCGTTTGATGATTTTCATGGAGAATACGTTGATCTTGGTAATCCGCATCCTGCTGATAAATATGAATCTTCATTCTTTTCACAGATTACCGATGTGATTAAAATTCCGGGAAAAAATCTGTATGTGGCTTTGGCTGATCGTTGGTTACCAGAACTGACCGATACGGATATTCCCATACGAACGGCAAAGAATAAGGAAAAGCATTATGTCAATCACCAGCCGTTTCCCAAAGACTTTAGTGAACCTAAGACAAGAGACAAGCGTAATCTACGGCGTACTAAATGGGATGTGACTTTCAATGCAACCTATGTATTTTTACCTATTACATTTAAGGATGGCGTGCCGCAGATAGAATGGCTTGATGAATGGAAGATCGAAGATTATGAGAATTAAATTTTGTTTAATTTATAATGTGAATGTATGAAAAACATGTATTTATGGGTGGCAATATCTTTGATGTTTTTGGCCGCTTGCAATAATGAAGACGAAGCAGTGAGCACGGATCCGATGGACTATCCAGCTGAAATTCGTGGAGTGGTGAAAGATTATGCTGCCACTGAAACTACTAAAACCGTCTCTTCCATTTGGACTGAAGGAGACGCAATCGGTGTGACTACGGCTGCAGGAATCTCTAAGATTTCTTACATCATGACAGATGACCGTAATGTCAAATATGCGTATAATGCAGAAAAAGATGTTTTTCAGGTAGTCAGTAAAGAGGGAGAGGATCATACTATTTATTTTAAAGGTCCTTATACGATGAGTATGACAGCATATGCTCCCTATACTGGTGAGAGAGGAACGTTGGCAGGAGTGATACAAGCTTCCACCACATCCGAGAAACAAGTTGGTACGGCACGGGCTACTATTGATTTCCTGTATGCCGAAGGTGGCGGCTCTCAAACGAATCCGAGAGTTGAGTTTCAATTCTTTCATAAGATGTCTCAATTGGTGTTGGCTTTCAAAGCGGGTGGCGGTCTTGAGTTGGATGATATCTCTTATACATTGAAAAATATCATATTGGACGGTTCTTTTGATACATCTGCCGGAAGTGTCGCTTCAGGTAAGACTACAGGGAATATCAATATGTCGTTGGCTAAAGGTAAAGAGATGAACTCTTCGGTGATCGTTTTTCCACAGAAACTGGCTTCTACTCTTCTTCTTGAACTGGCTATGGGAGGTAAAACTTATGCCCAGCCTATTGGGAATGGTATTGATCTGATTTCTGGTAATACGTATATTTTTGATGTAACGATTGCTCCTCAATCGATGACTGTCAGTCCGGCCAAGATAGAGGATTGGATATGGGGTGAAAATAGTGACCATTATGTGATTGCCGGTGAAAGTGAATAAGGTAAGTTAATTATAAACGAAAATATTATGAGAAAACAGAATGTATGGGCTTTGTGCCTGATGGGGATGGCCTGTCTGGTATCCTGTAATAATGAGCAAGAGTTTTCCTATATGAAGACTGATTCTCCGCTGAATCTGACCGCTGTACAAGTGAAGCAATCGGTGCAGTCGCGTGCCAGTTCAGATAATCAATGGATAGGTGATGGTACGGAACACGTTTCTGTCAGCGATGGAAGTGATGCTGCTACTTATACGGTGGTAAATGAGAATGGAGAGCTTCAATGTTCCGATGAGAACAATCAGCTGTACTGGGCGTCAGCTACAGAAGAGCAGACGGTAACTGCCTGGTATCCTGCTACTGCGGATAATAAGTTATGGGAAAGTTGGACTGTTAAAAGTGATCAGTCGGGTGACGGTTATCAACAGTCGGACATGATGTATGCTAATACAAAGGTGGCTTTACAGGGAAGCCATGTGTTGCCTTTCCGCCATCAGACAGCTAAAGTGATTGTGCATTTACTTAAAAATGAGGTGATGGCTGAAGAACTTGCCGGAGCAACGGTGACAATTAAAAATGTAGCACTTCAGGGAAATGTAAACGAAGGTGCTTTGATCCGAAACGAACAGGCTGGGGTTGAGGATGTGAATCCTAAAGCCGTATCTCCAATGAAAGACTATTTGGCGTCTTATGAAGCATTGTTGATACCACAGTTGGTAAAAGATAAAGTCTTTATTGAAATAAAGACGACCGGCGGTAAGACTTTTACTTATAAGCCCAAAGGTAATGAAGGATTGCTTGAAGGGACCTATCAGAATATTTATTATGTGACAGTCGGTAAACCGGGCATTTCTGTTGTAGTCGAAAGAGGCGGTCTGCAATGGGGACAGGAAGGAGAAGACCAGATTGTTGATATGACCCATGAATAAGAATCCACATGTTTTAGTAATCAGAAAAAAGAATCATTATGAAATTCTATAAATACTTATCATTGGCTGTTTTGTTTGCCCTGACTTTGGCTGCTGGTGGTTGCTCGCAAGAAGATAACTTTCCGGACGCTAATGGAAATATGGTTATCAATGTGTATGATGCCGGAATGGAAGCTGTTGGCGGAAATTCACGTGCTGTGACAGACGAAAATTATACTACTGTATTTGAAACAGGAGATTGTATCGGACTTTTTGCCATAAAGGACGGGGCGGTCTGGAATAATATGAATAATGTCAAAGTAACTTATACTGAAAACGGGACCTGGGCTTCGGAGATTGCGCTGCAATATGATGACGAGCAGGAAGGAGTTGCTTATTATGCCTATTATCCTTATCAGGATGGCAAAACTTATCAATCTGGTACGATAGAGAATTTTCTTACGAAAATGGCAAATAAATGGACTCCGGCAGCAGACCAATCGGATAAAGATAAATTCGCTGCCTCTGACTTGATGACGACAACTGAACCTTCATCAGTTATTCAGGAAGGAAGCGGACAGTTTACAATTCGTTTGTCTATGAAGCATCGTATGGCTATGAGTGTGTTGGTAATGCCTGAAACGGAATATAAATTCTCGGATGAGACATTGAATGAGATTCCTTATATTGCCAAAGAGCATGCATCTATGTTTTATATGACTTCTGTGAGTGATGAAAATGTAGTGAGACCTTATCTGGCTGATGATGGTTCTTATCGCTTGATTATAAAACCGTCTGATGCAAACAGTCTGATTGTTACCCAAGGCACTTACAATGATAAAAAGTATGAATTTACAGCTTCTATAAATGAGGGGAAATACCAACGATTTTTATTAGGTGGTGGAAAGAAGATTGTTGAACATGAGCTGAAAGTGGGTGATTTCTATTGTTCGGACGGTAGTATCGTTTCGGGGAATGCAGAAGAAGTACCGGAAAATTGTATAGGTATTGTCTATTATGTAGGAAATCCACAGCCTTCGGTATTGTATCCGGAAAAGGTAAGTACGGATGGTTCGCAGCCTTTTGATGAGGCACACGATGCATTGAGACGTGATCACCCTTCATGTGTGCATGGATTGGTTTATGCGTTGGATTATGCAAATGATGTGATTAAACTTTTTGGAACCAAAGGAAATAAGCCTGATATGGAGGGTATAGCCTCTGCTTATACAAGTTCATATTTATGTAAGAGTGGTAGCCGGGAACCTCATTATAAAAGTATTTTAGGCTATAATAATACTGAAGTATTGAAGAAACTTGCTGATTATGCAATTGAAAATAGTGCGGATTGGGATCTGTTGAATATGGTATCTTGTCTGGATTCATATAATAAACAGAAAGTACTTCCGTCAGGATTGACTTCCGGATGGTATTTGCCTTCTATTGAAGAAATGAGAATGTTGATTAATGAAACTGAAACAATTAATGCTTCGATAGCGAAAGCTAATGGCTTGGCATTATGGTATCTCAATGGAACGGAGGCTGCAAATGACCCGAGAGGTCGGTTTAACGGATACTGGAGTTCATCATTACGTGCCGGTTATCTTTTCTATATGGTGAAAGATGGGAAAGAAGGTGATAGTATCAATGGATATGTATGGAACTTGGGATATTTCCGTTTCTCGTTTGCCTTTTAGAAGTTTTAATGGCTTTTGTTTAACTTAATAATATAAGTAATGAGTGGAATAATAATATTCAAGTGGTATAGTCCTAAGAAAATCACACAATATCTTTTGTTACTGGGACTTGCTGCAGGTCTAATGCCGATAGAAAAAACACAGGCGGCTTCATCTGTCCAGCTGGTGCAACAGCAGACAGTGAATGTAAAGGGAACCGTACTCGATAGTCATGGAGAACCTGTAATAGGTGCAAATGTGGTGGTAGATAATACTACACAAGGAACTATTACGGATATTGATGGCAATTTCAAACTTTCAGTTCCGATGGGGGCAAAGTTAAAAATATCTTTTATTGGATATGAAACACAAACGGTAGTTGTGAAAAACGCTAAGATGAGTATTGTTCTTGCCGATGATTCAAATGTATTGGATGAGGTGCAAATTGTAGCCTATGGAGCGCAGAAGAAGGTGACAGTGACTGGTGCGGTTTCTGGTGTGAAAGGAAGTGATTTGTTGAAGACACCGACTGGTTCTGTAACGAATGTCCTATCCGGACAATTGACTGGTATCACTACGGTACAGTATTCCGGTGAACCGGGGGCGGATGTGGCTGAAATTTTTGTCCGTGGACAAGGAACCTGGAACAATTCGGCTCCATTAATTCAGGTGGATGGTGTGGAACGTACTTTCAATGAAATCGATCCCAATGAAATTGAAAGCATTACGGTGTTGAAGGATGCGTCGGCTACTGCTGTATTCGGTGTACGTGGTGCGAACGGTGTTGTTTTGATTACTACCCGGCGGGGAACAGAGGGGAAAGCAAAAATCTCATTTACGACTTCTGCCAGTGTATTGATGCCGACCAAGACAGCAAAGAAAGCCAACGCTTACCAATATGCGGATTACTATAATCAGATGCAACGTAATGATAACCCGAATGCTACTCCGATGTTCTCTGATGATATAATGCAAAGATTTAAGGATCATTCTGATCCGATACGTTTCCCAGATGTAGATTGGGTGGATTATTGTTTGAAAGATGCGGCATTGCAGAGCCAGCACAATATCAATATCAGTGGAGGAACCAGTAATGTCCGTTACTTCGTCTCTGCCGGTGCTTATACCCAAGGGGGACTGTTTAAACAATTCGATACGCCACATAATGTGTCGTTTCAATACAAACGTTTTAATTATCGTTCCAATTTAGATATTGATGTAACAAAAACGACGACTATATCATTTAATTTGGCAGGAAGTATTGATAATCAGAACCGTCCGTTTAGTGGAGGGGATACTTCTGATTTGGTACGTGATTTATATACTTCGACCCCGTTTTCCAGCCCGGGATTTATTGATGGCAAGTTGGTGCAGACATCAACGGACTATACTGATTTGGCATTGCCTTTCACGGGAAGTACCGGTATGTCTTATATTTCACGTGGTTATCAATCCAGAAGTAAAAACAAGTTGAGTGCTGATTTAATCTTGAAGCAGAAACTGGATATGATTACCAAAGGGTTGTCTTTCAATGCGAAAGGATCTTATAACAGTGATTTCACTATTACGAAGAATGGTGAACAAGACATTGCTACTTATACGCCTTGGGTGTTGGCAGACGGCACATTAGGGTATCGTAAAACGAAGGATGCCGGTCGTTTGACTTATAGTGAGAAATCTGGAAAAGGTCGTAACTGGTATATGGAAGCCGGTTTGAACTACAATCGTTCGTTTGGCAAACATAATGTGGGGGCATTGGTATTGTATAATCAGTCCAAAACTTATTATCCGTCGGTATATTCAGATATTCCGTCGGGGTATGTCGGTCTTGTAGGACGTCTGACCTATGACTGGAATACCCGCTACATGGCAGAATTTAATGTCGGTTATAATGGTTCTGAAAATTTTGCTCCGGATAAACGTTTTGGTACTTTTCCGGCTGCCTCTATTGGCTGGGTAGTCAGTGAAGAGAAATTCTGGAATCCTGTCAAGAAAGTTATCAATTATATGAAATTCCGTGTGTCTATGGGACTTGTCGGTAATGACAAGGCTGATAATTCCCGCTTCTTATATACTTCTGACCCATATTCTGTGGATGATGCTCTTCCTGCAGGCGGTGGAAAATTCGGACATGGGTACTTCTTTGGAATAGAGAACTCTACTGCTTCCATGGGAGCTTTTGAGAAAGCTAAGAATAATCAGAATGTGACTTGGGAAAAGGCGTTTAAGCAGAACTATGGAGTAGATTTTACTTTGATGAATGAACGATTGAATGTGAGTGTTGATTATTATAAGGAAAAACGCCGGGATATTTTGTTACGTGACTACACGGCAGCAGGTATACTTGGATTTATTACTCCTTATTATAATATGGGACGTGTAAACAGTTGGGGATGGGAACTATCCATGAAATGGAATGATAAAATCGGTGATAAATTCCGCTATTGGGTTGGACTGAATTTATCTAATAATGAAAATGAGATTATTGAAAAGAAAGAGGCACCGCTGAATAATAATTATCAGTATGAGAAAGGACATCGTATCGGAGCACGTTCATTGTATAAGTTCTGGCGGTATTATGATGAAGGAACTCCCGCTCTATATGAACAGACTTTTGGAAAGCCTTTTCCCGATCATAGAACTGATTTGCAACCGGGAGATTGTGTTTATGTTGATTTGGACGGAAATGGTGTAATTGATTCTAATGATATGACTCGTGAACTGGGTTACACGGATGATCCGGAATATATTGCCGGATTGAATATGGGATTTAGTTGGAAAAATTTCGAATTCAGTATGCAATGGACAGGAGCCTGGAATGTAAGCCGTATGTTGGATGAGGGTTTCCGTACCCCATTTACGAGTAATGCAGATACGACGACGGGTGGTTTGTTACTGTATCAGTATGAGAGTACCTGGACACCGCAAAATCCGTCGCAGAGTGCTGCCTATCCACGTGCTACATGGGCAAATGCCGAGAACAACTATGCCGATTCGGGTTTGTATGAAGTCAATTCCAGTTATTTACGTTTGAAAACTCTGCAGGTTGCATATAATTTTCAGTTCCCTCTAATGAAGAAATTGAAGATGAATACATGTCAATTAACGTTTAGTGGATATAACTTGCTTACGTTTACCGGATTTAAATGGGGCGATCCGGAATCAAAAGTAGCCGGTGCACCTACTTATCCATTGACAAAGACTTATTCTTTGAGTTTGAAATTAGGATTTTAATCGGTAGAAGTTATGAAAATGAAGATACGAAATAAGATAATAGTTCCCGTTTTAGTTGGAATGATGATGGCAGTTCCCTTTTCATCTTGTACGGATGAATGGAAGTTTGGAAATTCTTTTTTGGAAAAAGCACCGGGTGGGCAGTCGACTAAAGATACAGTTTTTAACAGTGCGAAATATACGCGTGAATTCTTGACGGGTATTTATGCCTTGCAGTATTATGGGCTTCCTTATGATAATCTCTTTACACAGATTCCTTATCCGAATGATACATATATAGGGAAGTTTGATGTCTTGTCGGATTGCTGGCATAATCATTGGGCGAATAGTGCTTTAACAAAGGTGTATTATTCCGGTACACATTCGGCAAACTATGATGCTCATCAAGAGAAATTTGATTTTTTGAGAAGTAATGTATGGGAGGCAGTTCGTGCAAGTTGGCTGTTGATTGAGAATATTGATGGAGTTCCTGACTTATCGGGGGAGGAGAAGAAACGAATGGTTGCCGAAGCGAAGTGTATCATTGCCGCTCGTTATTTTGACACATTCCGTCATTACGGTGGATTGCCTATTATTCGTTCCTCATTCGAGGGAACAAGTAATGATATACCACGTGGTACAGTGGAAGAAACCGTGAAATTTATGATTCAGCTGTTAGATGAAGCTAAAAACGATTTGCCTTGGGTTTATGAGGATATGCAGAATGATGCCGGACGTTGGACTAAAGCCGGAGCAATTGGGGTAAAGTGTAAAATCTGGAATTTTGCCGCTTCTCCTTTATTTAATGATAATGAGGCTTATTATCCCGGAGCAACTAGTTTGGCTATTTGGTATGGCGCTCGTAAACCGGAGCTTTGGAACAATTGTCTGGAAGCCTGCGAGGAGTTTTTCAGGGAATGGAATAATGAAGGTTATTATCAATTAGAACGGGCTGCCGGAAGTCGCCCTGAAGACTATCGGCTGGCTTATCGTAAAGGATATTCTACTCATGGAAAGGAAATGATTCATTCGACTCGTGTGTATGATAAAGTTGGTAGAAAATATAATTGGTGGTATTGGCAAAATGATGATGTTCGTCGATTGAACTACACTCCGACACAGGAGTACGTAGAAATGTTCCCATGGAAAGATGGAAAACCTTTTAACTGGGAAGAATTAAAGGATGCCGGAAAGTTGGATGAAATGTTTTCTAAAGGGACGATTGCTGCCGGTGTAGAGTTGACTCGTGACCCCCGTTTGTATGAGTCGGTAATTGTTAATGGAATGCCCAAGCAAATGGATTGGAATACGGGTAATATGTCGGGAACCAGCTATGAGTTATGGAGAGGAGGTACAGATGCCAAAACTGACCCTGCCAATGAGGATGGTAAATATGCCACTGGCTATGCTAACAATAAATTCTATATGGGTACAGATTATGATGGGAAGTATGCCTTATGGTCATATTTGCGTTTGCCGGAGATTTATTTGATTTATGCGGAAGCGATTGTGCAGACTGGTGGAAGCCATTCAGATGCAATCGCTAAGGTAGATGAGGTTCGTAAACGTGTGGGGTTAAATGGTTTGGAAGAATGTAATCCGGATAAAGATTTGAGTTCTAAGGACGTTTTACTGAATGAAATTCTACGAGAGCGTGCTTGTGAATTAGGAATGGAGGATGCCCGTTTCTTCGATATGATTCGCTATAAGATGAAAACACGTTTTGAGACACCTTTACATGGTTTGCATATTTACCGCCTGAATGCTAATGGTGAGCGTATTCTGACTTCTTGTCCCTGGTTTGGTGGAGATAAAGCCAATGGAGTTGCCCAACCTACCCATTTTGAATATGAAAAGTTCTCTTTGACAAATGTAGAGCGTTACTGGTGGAAGAATGGTTTTGATCCGAAATGGTATTTGTCTCCATTTCCACAGGCAGAAGTGAACAAGGGGTATGGTCTGGAACAGAATCCGGGATGGTGATTCATATAATGTGATTGATTCTACTAACAATTGAAAAAGAAAGAATTTATGAAAAAGAAAATATGGATAATTACTTTGTTGGCATTTGGGGGAGTTTGCGGACATGCTCAAGAAGCCGATAAAGTAAAAACGGTCAATATCGCCGGTATTGACCAGGATGTCAAGGAATCCACAGCTTCGATATCACTAATCTCCGGTGAAGACTTGACAAAACGGAGTGCAAAGAATGTCACTAATTCCTTATTTGGTTATGGATTGGGGCTGACTACATTGCAAAATTCAGGTTCCTATTCTTCACAAGAACCGACTCTCTATATTCGCGGATTGCAGACGTTATCAAGCAGTACACCGTTGATGCTGGTGGATGGCATCGAGCGTGATATTACATTGGTCACTTCGGAAGAGGTGGAATCCGTGCAAATTTTGAAAGATGCAGCTGCTGTGGCTCTTTATGGATATAAGGGGGCAAACGGGGTAATTAATATCATTACTAAACGAGGTAAGTACAACACGAAGGAAATCAAATTCACTTTCGATCATCTTATTAATTGGGAAGTCCGCCGTCCGGAATTTGCAGATGCTTATACATATGCTAGTGCGATTAATGAGGCTTATGCTAATGATGGCATCCGGAAGCCACGCTATCATGAATATGAGATGAATGCATTTAAGACAGGTGCTTATCCGCAATATTACCCGAATGTAAATTGGGTGGATGAGGTCTTTAAAGATGCGGCTGCAACAAATATAGCGAATATGAGTTTACGGGGAGGCGGTTCGAAGTTCCGTTATTTTGCGATGTTTAATTGGGTAACAGATAACGGATTTATTGCGAATGCAAAAGCAAATGACGGTTATTCTACTCAAAACAAGTCTTCGAAAGCTAATTTACGTACAAATCTGGATATAGATTTGACTCCTTCAACGAAGATGACATTGAATTTGTTAGGAACATTGGCAGAAACGAACAAACCGGGTGATTCGGCTGATTTATGGTCTATGATTTACAGTCTGCCCGCAACCGCTTTCCCTGTAAAGACGGAAAATGGCTTATGGGGTGGTAATACGACTTGGGATGGAACGAAAAATCCGGTGGCGCAATCGCAGGCCGCTGCTTATACCAAAGGACATAACCGTTCATTGTATGCCGATATGACGCTCAAGCAGGATTTGTCATCTATTCTGCCGGGATTGGGGGCAGGTTTTATGCTAGCTTATGATAACTGGGCTTCGTATGTGGAAAATCACTCCAAAACGTATCGGTATGGAAGTGATAATGTGCAATGGAAGAGTGGCAAGCCTGTTGCCGTTTCCCAATATACCGCGGGAACAGAGAGTGAAATGAATACGGGGTCGGAACTTTCTGCCTGGAAACGTAATTTTAATATGGCTCTTGCAGTGGATTACAAGTTTGAAAATGAGATTCATTCTGTTTATACGCAATTAAAATGGAATCATGAATATCGCAATATCAATGGAGTGAATAATACGTGGTTCCGCGAAAACTTTACTTCTTATACGCATTATGGTTTCAAAGGACGTTATTATGCAGATTTAAGTATGGCTGTTTCTTCTTCCAATAAGTTGGCACCCGGACATAAGTGGGCTTTTTCACCGACACTTTCTTTGGCATGGGCTATCTCGAAAGAGAAATTTATGAAAGGAGTGCATTTTATTGATTTTCTGAAATTGCGTGCGTCGGCCGGTATGATTAATATCGATAATATTCCGGAAGAAGCTTATTGGCAGGAAATTTATACGGGAGGTAGTTTATATAACTTCAATAGTAGTTATGCTTCCTCTTTGGGAAGCTGGAAGTTGAGCAAACTGGCTGCAGAAAACTCCACACATGAAAAAGCCTATAAATATAATGCTGGTATTGATGCTGTACTTTTCGGAGGACTTAACCTCACTCTGGAGGGATATTATCAGAGAAGAAGTGATATATGGGTTGCCACTAAAGGAAAGTATTCTTCTGTCATCGGTTTTGATGCACCTTATGAGAATGGAGGTATTGTGGATAGCTGGGGTTTGGAAGTTGGTGCCAACTATGTCAAAACAGTAGGTAATGTAACTTTTAATATCGGTGGAAACTTCACGTTGGCAAAGAATAAAATCGTAGAACAGTATGAAGCTCCGCAACTATATGATAATTTGGTGACAACTGGTGGTTCATTAAATCAGTTGATGGGGTTGGAAGTGATTGGCCTTTTCAAAGATCAGAAGGATATTGACGAGAGTCCGAAACAAACCTTTAGTACGGTTAAACCGGGAGATATCAAATATCGTGATGTGAATGGAGATAAGAAGATTGATGCCAATGATAAAACAGCTATTGGTTACAGTACGGCGGCTCCTGAAATCTATTATTCATTTAACTTCGGAGCTGAATGGAAGGGGTTGGGATTTAATGCATTATTTCAGGGAACGGGACATTATTCCGCTATGTTGAATACACAAAGTCTGTACTGGCCGTTGATTAATAATACAACAATCTCGCAACATTACTATGAAAATCGTTGGACACCGGAGACATTGGATGCAAAATATCCGAGACTGACCAGTCAAAGTAATAATAATAATTTTCAGAACAATACGTTGTGGCTTGCCGACCGTTCGTTCCTGAAATTACGTAATGTGGAGATCTATTACAAATTGCCGGAAACTTGGATGAAGCGTACAAAGATCATGAATAATGCAAAAATATATGTGCGCGGTAATGATTTGCTTTGCTTCGACCATATCAAGATTGCTGACCCTGAATCGTATGGAGTGAAAAATCCGTTGACACGTAGTGTGGTTGCCGGATTGACTATCGGATTTTAAGTTGTAACTAAAAAAGGAAATAAATTATGAAACTTAAATATTTGTTCATAGGAAGTATGATTGGTTTTGGAGGACTGACTGCTTGTCAAGACCAATTGGACTTTAACGAATATGCCAATTATGATAAAAACTATATGATGGAATCTTATGAGAATGTAGGAGGACTGGTTACCAGCATATATGCACAATTGGATTCGGATTGGGGAAATTACGGTGGAGCGACACTGGCTTCAGCCTGCGATGAGGCTGAATATGCGTGGACCTCTAGTTCTGTTCATGATTTTTACAACGGTTCTTGGAGTGCGACGAATACTATTTCAAACTGGAGTAAGAATTATCTGGCTATTCAACAATGTAATATGTATCTGGAGGAATTTCTGGGGTTGACATTCCCTGACCTTCGTTTAAACTCGGATTATGATGCGCAAATGTTCCGTTATAATAATTACGAACATGAAGTCCGCTTTTTACGTGCATATTTTTATTTTAATTTAGCCCGTCAGTATGGAGGTGTACCTTTGGTGACAAAAGTACCTTCAGGGGATGAGGTAAATTCGTTGAAACGTACATCTGTACAAGAAGTATTTCAGTTTATCGAGAACGAATGTGATGACATAATGAATAAGATTCCCGCTGACTATACTAAGTTGGGAGACTATGCCCTACCCACGGAACAGCCGGAAACAGGACGGGCAAATCGATTGGCAGTGTTAGCTCTGAAAGCGCGTACAGCTTTGTATGCAGCCAGTGAACTTTTCAATCCGGAACAAAAAAAGGATTTGTGGAAGAAAGCAGCTGAAGCTAATAAGGCGGTTATTGATTCGTGTGCCAAATATGGGTATAAGCTAGGCAATTATGATAAGTTGTGGGGAGCGGACAGTTATCGGGAAAATGAGATGATTTTCCTTTGTCGTGCAGAAAAAGAGAGCAATTCGTTTGAAACGAATAATTTTCCGATAGGAGTGGAAGGAGGAAAAGGTGGTAATTGTCCTACCCAGACATTGGTTGATGCTTATGAAATGACAAACGGTAAGTTCTGGAATGAACCGGGTAGTGGTTATTCGGAGGAACCGGGAAGTGATCCGTATGCAAACCGTGATCCTCGTTTAGCCATGACAATAGCGAAGAATGGTGATACGAATTGGCCGTCCTATAATAAAAGTCCTTTGCAGATTTATTATGGAGGTGCTAATGGACAGCCTTTGGAAGGTGCTACTCCCACTGGTTATTATCTGAAAAAATATTGCGATGCTTCCATTAACCTGACAGCTTCCGGTTCGAGTAAGAAATTTCATTCCTGGATTATATTTCGTCTGGGCGAATTCTATTTGAATTATGCAGAAGCAATGTTCCGTTATACGGGCGATGTGGAGCAAGCTTTGCCCGGTGATAAATCACCGCTTACAGCACGTCAGGCTATCAATGTGATTCGTCAGCGTACGGGAGTGAAAATGCCGGAATTGAAAGCTGAAGATGTAAATGACCCGAAAGTTTTCTGGAAGCGGTATAAGAATGAGCGTATGGTAGAACTGGCTTTTGAAGGCCATCGCTTTTGGGATGTACGCCGTTGGAAAGAAGGAGAAACTTTTAAAGAGGTTACTCTTATGAAGATTACGCAGAATAACAATGGTACGTATAATTATAGTCGGGAGAAAAGTATACGTTCCTGGGATGATAAGATGTACTTCTTCCCGATTCCGCAAACAGAACTGATGTGTAATACGAATCTGGCCCAGAATCCGGGGTGGTAGTTTTTAATTTTTAATTGAGATGAAATATGAGAAGATTAGCTTTTATATTTAGTGCAGTCATTTTTCTGGCTGCCTGCTCCGATGATAAGATTGTGAATCCTAATGGTCCGGATAATCCGGCGGAAATTGAGGGAAATCCTATTACCGCGAGCTATGATGATAGAGGACTGGTGGTTAGTTATGATAGTAGACAGCCAGACTTGAATGCCTTGGTCAGCTGGAAATGGTTTAAGAGTGATCCGGATGATGCAGCCTATGATATTTATCGGAAAACAGGTGATAATGCATGGGAGAAACTGAATATGGAACCGATTACTACAAGTACCAATTATCGGGATAAAACATTCGACCCTGCTAAGAAGAATGAGTATCAACTGCGTTTTTCCGGAGCGAATGATGTCTTGGCAACGTATACGTTTGATCCGGACAAAGCCGAGCAGACTTTTTATAAAAGTATTTTCCTGAACAATAGTAATTTGCCGGATCCGACATTGGCTTATAATGCTGGAGATGCTGCTGTCGGTGATTTGGATGGAGACGGAAAATATGAATTAGTTATCAGAAGAGATGTGGAGCCCCGCGACCCGGGGCCTGCAGAAAACTGGGTAGGGAAAGAAAAAGGCTCTACTTTATATGAAGCTTATGATTTGAAAACAGGGGCTTTTTTGTGGAGAGTCGATACCGGAATTAATGTACCGCAGGGTGATCATTATGCTTCGTTTATAGTGTATGATTTGGACGGTGATGGGAAAGCGGAGGTTGTACTCAAAACTTCGGAAGGTACTACCTTTGGAGACGGAACGACGATTGGTGATGTTAATCAGGATGGAATTACGGATTATCGTAATCCGGAAACTGGACGGGTACAGGCTGGACCGGAGTTTCTGTCGGTTGTAGATGGTATGACAGGAAAAGAACTGGCTCGTACGGATTATATCCCCAGAGGCGATAAGGAAGATTGGAATGATTATTGGGGGGATGCTTATGGAAACCGTTCGGATCGTTTCCTGATGGCAGTAGCACATTTCTCTGGTAAGGATAGAACCCCAAGTATTGTGATGTGCCGTGGTTATTATGTTAATTTCCAGTTGACTGCATTAGACTATTCTAATGGTACTCTGACGCAGCGCTGGCATTTTGACACTTACCCGGGATGGACGGATTATGCTGGTCAGGGAAATCATAACTTGGCAGTAGGCGATGTGGATAATGATGGCAAAGACGAATTGATTTATGGGGCATGTGCTTTCGATCACAATGGCAAAGGTCTGTATACAACTGGACTGGGCCATGGTGATGCTCTTCATCTGGGAAAATTCGATCCTTCCCGTGAAGGGTTACAAGTAGTGGCTTGTCATGAGGAGCCGAAATCGTATGGAAATGCCGGTTTAGAGTTCCGTGACGCTGCTACCGGAGAGTTGATTTGGGGAATTCCGGGAGATGGTGAAGATGTAGGGCGTTGTATGGTGGGAGATATGGACCCGGATACTCCGGGATGTGAAGTCTGGGCTTCCTGGCCCATTGGAAAGATGTATTCTTGCAAAGGAGAACTGTTAAGTAAGTCTGCCCCGATGATTAAAGGTGGTGTTTATTCTTATAACATGGGCATCTGGTGGGATGGTAGTTTAACCCGGCAAAATATCGATGATGAGCTGGTGCTGGCGTACCGCAACGGTGAAGGTGGAGATAGAATATTTTCATGTAGTAATTACGGAGTAGCCTCAATCAACGGGACAAAGAGAACTCCTTGTTTCTATGGAGATATCTGGGGAGACTGGCGCGAGGAAATGATTTATGTGGTTGGAGAACGTAATGTGGGTGGCGCTTCGGAGTTACGTATTTTTACGACCAACATAGAGACGAGTCATCGTTTCCGCCCGTTGATGGATGATCACATATATCGAATGAGTGCTACACATCAGAATATAGGATATAATCAATCTACCCATACAGGATATTATATTGGCTCTGATTTGGAAAAGGCTAACCCATAATCATAGGCTACCTAGTGGAAATCAGGCGCTTATAATAAGTCGATGTAGTAAAAAATCACGGAAGTAGAAATGTTTCCGTGATTTTTTTATTCAAGATATTAAGTAACTTGTCTTGTGGGAACTATAAATTTATTTGCTAATTTTGCATGGTGCCTTTAAATGATAAAAACACATGCGGAAATTTGTATTCTTATTTATCCTGTTATTATTGGGAAGCAAGATGGTTGCTTTCGATATTTTGGATATTGTTACTGTCACAGACCGTAACGGATTGTCACAAAACACCACTCGTTGCATGATGCAGGATAGCCGGAATTTTATCTGGCTAGGAACAATTAATGGGCTGAATCGCTTTAATGGAAAAGACTTTACTATTATTCATCCCCAGTTAGATGGTTCTCATGCACTATCGGATAGCCGTATCCGTGAAATTGTGGAAGATAAGAATGGCTTTATTTGGGTACGTACTTTTTCGAATACATTGTTTTGTTATGACCCACAACTCGAAACGATGATTGATTATGCTCCGCAAGATTCGGATAAAATATTTTCTAATATTAAAGTTGTCTCGAATAAAGATGTGTGGTTATGGGGGAAGAATGGATGTTGCCGGGTACGCTATGTGAATGGAAAACCGGAAGCATGGAAACCTGACAATGAGGTGTTGGCCGAGAAAAATATATTATTCATGTTTGAGGATTCACTACATCGAATATGGATTGGAACCAAAGAGGAATTATTTCGTGTTGAAAACAATCAGGTGATTTCCGTGCGGAAAGGGATAACTTTCTGGGATGTACAGGAAATAGGAGATGAAATGTATTTTGTCAATGAAAGTGGGCTTGATATTTTTAGTAATCAACAGTCTTCATTTGTATCGTTTATTCCAATTACCCGTACAACAAAAATGGAATATGTCCGTTCTTGCTTATTGAATGACGGACTTCTGATGTTGACGACGAACAGGGATTTGTATTTGTTCGACACAAAAGAAAAAAAACTCTTACCTACTGAGAGTTTCTTTCAAGGGAAGAAGATGCTGCGGGCTAATTTTATTATGGATAACAAAGGCCATGTGTGGGTTTATAATAAAACTGGTATATTGTGGAGGCATCATTCGAATAATACGTTCGAACCGTTGAACCTGATTCCTTCGGAAGTGCTTTCATTGATTGATCAGGAACAGTTCATGATTTACCATGACTCGCGGGATATTGTTTGGATCACAACATTTGGTAATGGGTTATTTGCAATTTACAATACAGGAAGAATCCAGCATTTCACTGTAGGTAAAGATTTGCCTACCAATTATTTGTTTTGTGTGACAGAAGATAAGTCCGGTGAAATTTGGGTAGGAACGGAATTGGGAGGGGTGGTGAAAATCTCCTTATCCAATTATCCGTTTGAGATGTATTATCCGGCGTTGGGAGATGGCATGGAACGTGGTAATGCTGTTCGTTTGATGTTTGAAGATAAGAAAGGATATTACTGGTTTGGCACACGTGATGGTAACTTGTATATTTGTGATGAGAATTATCATCGGCTTTCTACACAAAGAATAGAAGGTGGGTTGCCATTCACGATGGCTGAAGATACACTTGGATATAAATGGCTGGGAACGAAAGGAGCCGGTTTGTTTCTCTTCTCGGAACGGGGGGATCGTTTGATTGAGAAATATATGTTGCCTAATAGTGCAGGCCAACCCTCATCGCGCAATAATATTTTCACAGTGTTGCGTGATAATAAGAACCGGATGTGGATGGCTACTTTCGGGGGAGGTTTACAATTGGCGGAACGGAACTCGGGAAAGTTGACTTTCCGGCAATTCTTGTTTGATAACGATCACTTGAATATGATGCGTTCCATGATTCAGGATAGGGACGGACTTATATGGATTGGAACTAATGACGGGGTGGTTGTTTTCGATCCGGACGAACTACTACGGGATAGAAGTAAATATACTGTTTTGCGTGTATATTCTCACAATCGGCAATTGTTGAGCTATGATGAGGTGAAAGTCATATTCGAAGATAGTAAAGGACGCATTTGGATGGGAACTACAGGAAGAGGACTTCATTTATTGGAACGAAAAGAGAACTTGACGCAATCTAGGTTTAAGCATTTTGGAGGAGATAACGGTCTGTCGAATAAAACAGTTCAAACTATTTTGGAAGATAATTATGGGGATATATGGGTTAGTACGGAGAGTGGCATATCTCGATTTGATTTGAAAAAAGAGCGGTTTGAGAATTTTATATTTTCCAACAACCGTCATCCGGCTGTTTTTAATGAACTGTCAGGATGGAAAAAAAAGACTGGAGAATTGATGTTCGGAAGTTTTAATGGAGTGTATACTCTTAATCCTTCGGAGGTTACTTTTGATACTTATGCGCCTCCGGTTATGATTACCGGCTTATGGGTTAACGGAACTGATGTACGTCCCGGAACGGAGGACTCTCCTTTGAAAGAAAGTATAACAGGGACGAAGAAGATTGTTCTGGATCATAATCAGAATTCATTCAACCTTGAGTGTACCATGTTGAATTTTCATGCTCCGGAATTTAATCAATACGCTTATTATCTGCAAGGTTATGAGCAGGATTGGAATTCTGTATCACGGAATAATATGGCAACCTATCGTAATGTTCCTCCCGGAACTTACGTTTTTAAAGTGAAAGGGTGCAATAGTTTTGGAGTATGGAGTGAACAGGAAACTGACTTGGAGATAATAATTCTTCCTCCCTGGTGGAAATCCTGGCAGGCTATCATTCTTTATATTATATCAGGTATAATCATAACTTTCTTTGTTTCGAGAGTAGTGATTAAAATGCACCGGCTAAATATGGCTGTTGAAATAGAAAAGCAATTGACGGAGTATAAGTTGCGATTCTTTACTAATATATCGCACGAATTTCGTACTCCGCTCACCATTATCAGAGGGGCTATTGAGGATTTGGCTGGTCAAGAACAAATAGCACCATTGATTAATAAACAGCTCACATTGCTGACTAAAAGTTCCACCCGTTTGCTTAGGTTGATTGATCAGCTTCTGGAGTTCCGGAGATTACAGAATAATAAGATGGAATTGAAACTGGAATGGACGGAAGCTGAACATTTCTTTTACGATATCTATCTGACATTTAAGGAAATGGCTGAAAAGAAAAAGATAGAGTTTCTGTTTGAATCGAATGAGTACAAACAGAAAATGTTACTCGACAGAAGTAAAATGGATAAGATTGCTTATAACTTATTGTCAAATGCTTTTAAGAATACCCCGGTGGGAGGAAAGATCGTGATGAGGCTTCATTTTTCGACAGCGGAAGATAACTTTACACTAAGTGTTTCAGATAATGGTGCGGGGGTGCCTTATGAAAAGCGGAATATGTTATTTGTACGTTTTGAGCAGATACATTATGCTTCAGATGGTACAGGTGTAGGGTTGCATTTGACTTCTGAATTGGCAAAGGTTCATAAAGGGAATATAGCATATACAGATTCGGAGATGGGTGGGGCTTGTTTCTCTGTTTCTATACCATTGTCTGATGTAAATTATGACAAGGCAGATATTATTGAAGAGAATTCTACAGAACTTTCATCTGTTGCTAAAGAAATAACTACGGATTTGCTGACACCTGAAGAAGTGACGGATATATCAGAAGCTTCAGTCAATAAGCCTTTTAAGGAATATAAGGTGATGGTGATTGACGATGATGACGATGTACGCGGGCTGCTTGAAACTCAACTTGGCAACTATTTTACTGTATCAACGGCAGCCAATGGAGCAGAAGGACTTGAGAAGTTGGGTGATGAGCAACCGGATCTTGTTGTCTGCGATGTAATGATGCCTGAGATGGATGGTTTTGAATTAACAAAGAGGCTGAAAGGTAATTTTAATATTAGTCATATTCCGGTGATTCTGCTTACTGCTTATTCTTCAGAAGAACATCAGTTAAAAGGGATACGGGCAGGAGCTGATTCTTATATTACAAAGCCTTTTAGTGTGAAATATTTATTGATGCGTATTGTGAAGTTGATAGAACAGCGTGAAAAATTGCAAAGAAAGTTTGCAACCGAACCGGGTGCACTTCAACCGTTCATTAATACTACTGACAGGGATAGAGCTTTCATGGATAAATTGGATGCTGTTATACAGAAAAATATGGGGGACGCTGAATTTAAGTTGGAGACATATGCTTCTACAATAGGAATAGGTCGTACTACTTTCTATGGTAAGTTGAAGAGTATTGTAGGATGTGCTCCTAGTGAATATGTGCGTATCCTTAGGATGAAAAAGGCTGCAGAATTGTTGCTTACTACTGATTTGAATATAGCAGAGATTGGTTTCCAGGTTGGTATTAATGATCCTTTCTATTTTAGCAGATGCTTTAAGAAGTCGTTTGGGAAATCTCCATTACAGTATAGAAAAGAACCTATAAAGAGAGAAACAGATAACGATATGAAGAGTTGAACTATATAATGCTTAACACATTTATTGAACAATATAGATTTGGGCTCTTCTTTGTATATATTGCTTGATTTAACAGACAGATATGAGATTTATAATAATTAATATTTTTGCAAAAAAATGATAGTTACCTGTTGGTGATTTTATTGGTTTTATATGAAATGAATGTATTCTATGAAAAAAAATAATTCTTTGATATATTCTATTGATAACTAACAATATTCTCTTCCGATAATAATTGATTCCAAACGATGAAAGGAGACATAAAGGAGACAAAAGGGGACTGGACATTTCACGGTTGATATACCTTTGCAGAGTCATTCAAACAAAGAGAATGGCAAACAGATAACCTTTATTTTTTTAACCAATTAAACTTTAACAATTATGGGTTTAGAGTACGTAGTAACAAAAAGAGTGTTCGGTTTTGACAAGGACAAAAACGAAAAGTATGTGGCAAAATCGGTTCGTTCCGGTAAGGTGAATTTTGCAAAGATGTGTCGGAAAGTGAGTGAGCTTTGTGGTGTCCATCGTAAGGTGGTAGATTTGGTCGTCAGTGGTCTGGTGGATAAGATGGCGGAGGATATTGATGATGGAAAGAGCGTGCAGATGGGTGAGTTTGGTATCTTCACTCCTACTATCCGTGCTAAAAGTACGGATGACGAGAAAGAGGTCTCATCCAAGTCGATCGTTCAGAGAAAGATCTTATTCTATCCGGGGAAAATCTTCAAAAATATGCTGGAGGATATGAGTATTACCCGCCGTGCGGAAATTGAAACGGATTATACGGACGGAAGTAGTAATGGGGGGAATAATGGGGGTAACCCTGATTCGGGCGATGATGGCAAAGGGGAAGCACCGGACCCGGCTGCATAATTGGATTGGGCTTTGTATGAAAGCAAGTTTTTAATTAGTGAATGCACAGAGAATCGATTCTTAATCGGTAATCTGTGCATTTTTTTATATAATTTTCTGCTTTTATACTTCTCAAACTTGCAAAATCGTTTCAATCGTTTCACAGAACCTTTCAGAGCTTGTCTTTTCTCCTGAAAGTATGGTTTGATTTGTTTTCTAACTTCTATATTTGTCAACAGAAACGAACGACAATGAAACATGGTATCTATATATTGGCTATTCTTATGGTTTTATTAAGCCTTTCAGAAAGTGGGTATGCTGCGGTACCATTTTTTACTGTTGTAAATGATACAATCCGCCGGGTGGTGATATATTTCGATGCGAATAAGACGAATGTGGATCCTTGTTATAAGGGTAATAATCAAGCAATTATTGCATTGGATTCCTTGTTGTCCGGAAACTTGGATACGAAAAATATAACATCGTTAAATGTAGTGAGTTTTGTTTCTCCTGATGGTGATGAGTCTTATAATAAAAGTTTGGTTACTAAGAGAAATGACTCGATAAAGGAATTCCTGCGGCGATATGAATTAGTTAATAATGTTGATAAGATTCATTTTTGTTCAAAGGGAGAGGATTGGTTGGAGTTTCGTAAGTTGGTGGCATCTGACACCAACTTACCCGACCGGGAAGAAGTGCTGATGTTGATCGACTATCATAAGGATGATATCACCAAAAGAAAGCAACTGTTGCGAAAGCTAAATCGGGGAGCCGCCTACCGATATATGGTTCGCAATATATTTCCGGAATTGAGGCGGTCTGTTATAATGATTGTCGGGGAAACCACGATAATAGATAGAGAGGCTTTTGAACCGGTATCTTCTGTCTCCGGGTTGTTTGTTTCGAATCAGGAAGAGGCGCTTCCGAAGAATCAACCTGATAAGCCTGTGGGAGAAAGTGAAGAAAAACAGACCTGTGAGGTCGATGTGTCGGAGGCAGAAGAGCCGGTGAAAAGCAAAACAGTGCTTGCGGTAAAGAACAATCTATTATATGATTTGGCATTGGCGCCGAATATAGAAGTAGAAATTCCGATAGGTAAGAGGTGGTCTTTGAATACTGAATATAAATGTCCGTGGTGGCTGAATAGTAAACACGATTTCTGTTATCAGCTCCTTTCTGGAGGGATGGAAGGACGTTGTTGGCTGGGAAACCGGCAGAAACGCAACCGATTGACCGGACATTTTATTGGACTTTATGCTGAAGGTGGAATATACGATTTCCAGTTACGTGGAGATGGATATCAGGGTAAGTATTATGGAGCTGCTGGAGTGACTTATGGATATGCAAAGCAATTAGCACAGCACTTTTCCCTTGAATTCAGTCTTGGCATAGGATATTTGACAACAGAATATAAGAAATATACTCCTTATGAGGGGGATATTATATGGACAAATAGTGGGCGTTATAACTTTATTGGTCCTACCAAAGCAAAAGTTTCTTTGGTATGGTTGATAACAACAAAGAGATAGGAGGGCGTTATGCGAAATGCAAGATTCATACTTCTTGTGCTTCTGTCCTCGCTACTGGTGCTAAACGGGTGTAGCCGTCGCGATATATTGGATGATTATCCTGTAAGTGGGGTAGAAATATCATTAAACTGGGATGGAGTAACAGATAAATTACCAGAAGGTATTCGGGTTATATTTTATCCAAAGGATGGTGAAGGTAAAAAGGTAGATAGGTACCTTTCGGTACGAGGTGGAGAAATGAAAGTTCCTCCGGGACGATATTCGGTTGTAGCTTACAACTATAATACGGAGTCCATACGTATCCGAGGAGAAGAGTCCTATGAAACGATAGAAGCTTATACAGGAAACTGCAATGGCTTAGGGATTGCAGGAACGGAAAAGATGGTTTGGTCACCGGATTCATTGTATGTGCTGAATATTGATGAACTGAAAATAGATAAGAGTGAAGAGGTACTTTCTTTGGATTGGAAACTGGAATCGGTAGTGAAGAAGTATTCTTTTGCGGTAGAGGTCAAAGGTTTGGAGTACGTAACAGCAATCATAGGGTGTATTAACGGGCTATCTGATTGTTACCACATTGGCAAAGGTTATGGAGCATCTTCCTCACAACCTATCTATTTTGAGGTAAAGAAAGATGGTAATAAGGTAGTGGCGTATTTCACAGCTTTCAAACCTGAAAAGGAAATGTCAGTACCGACACGAATGTCAGAATCTGGAAGTGTAGCTTCCCGCAGTGTAGGCAATGTTCAGTTGATCTTGAGATTTATCAGAACGGACAATACGATGCAAGAAGCGGCGATTGATGTTACTGGAATAATAGGTACACTTGAAGATACTGGAACGCGGGAAGATGGAAAGCCAACCCCACCACCCGAGATTGAGCTACCGCCTGATGATAAGATTGAGGTAGAAAAACCGGAAACACCGCCAAATCCTGATGGAGGTGGAGGCATGGGAGGAAATGTTGATGGATGGGGGCCCGAAGATAATGTTGAGTTACCTGTTACATAAAATAGAAGCTATAAACAAAATATAACAATATTATAAACTTAAAAAATACAGTTATGAAGAAAATTTTATTGGCAGTTACAGCTGCTTTAGCAATTACGAGTTGCTCACAGAATGAAGAATTTGAGGCTCCAAATCAACAAACAAAGATTGATTTTACTTCAGTAGTAAGGAAAGCTACAAGAGCTACAGATACAAATAGTAATAACTTTTTAGGGTTCACTGTAAGTTCCTATATTACAGATGATGACTATAGCGAAACAGGTGCTTTAGGAGCTGCATACATGGATGGAATCTCATATACGAAAGATAATGCTGCTGCACCTTGGACTACTACCGATAAAGGAACGTATTATTGGCCATCAATAAGTTCAGGAAAAAAAGTACAATTCTTTGCATACCCGACAACGGAACCTACATCTTACTCTCTTCCATCTACTGGCTATCCTACAATATCTTTCACTGTTGATGGTACTCCTGCAAACCAAAAAGATTTGGTAGTTGCACATGCAACTAATGTTACCTCAGAGTCGAGTAAAGTAGCTGGCGGTACACTGACCCTAGATTTTAAACATGTTCTAACCCGTATAAATTTTGCATTTATTCCTGATGATCCTTTGCTTACTTATGCAGTGACTGCTGTTAGTATAGCTGATATTAAAGGTGGAACAGGTAAATATAGTTTTAATGCAGGTGATGGTGAATGGAATTTGGCTGCTGATGCTACTTCATCATATAGTTATACTGTTAAACAATCAGCAGATAAGGTTGAAAATAAGAATTATTATTCTTTGGCTGATACTAATGCATCTTGGATGCTATTTCCTCAAGAAGTAAATGGTAAGGTTATATCAATAACATATTCAACGAAACAGGGTACGATGGAAGTCTTTTCAGGAACTAAAAAAGTAACTCTTCCTAGTGATGCCAAATGGGCAGTTGGTCAGAATGTACTATATGTATTAACATTACCTGCCGGTGCTGCTAAAGTTGGGCTTAATACAGAGGTTAGCGAATGGAATACTGCAGACGAAAAAGAGGAGACTGCTAAATGATAAAATGTGACACTGTCTATGATTTTGCATAAATGAGAAAACAGAATTCAGATATTTTGGTTTATATCTGGATTCTGTTTTTTATATAAGTATTTTTGGTTTTTCAGTTTTTCAAGAAAAGTGGGGGCTTTCTGTTTGAGAGCTAAACTTGCATTTTTTGAGTACTTCTATTTCTTTCCATATAACTTCTTTTTCACTTTTCTTCCCATTTTTATGGCAATATGGAATCTTTCATCTATTTTTGCTGGCAGCATAAACAAAAACAAACACAGTCAGCTTATGCCATCTATTTGTCAAGGAACTTGGGATTGTCAGATATGTCCGAAAGCAGTGAGCAATGCTATTACTCATGTGATTTATCAGCGTGGTTTTCATAAACCAGCTCAAAGGTGTGAGGAAAATTTTATCCTTTTTCTGATGAAGGGAGAAATGCTGATTAATAGTAAGGAATATGCAGGTACCATGCTCAAAGAAGGTGAATTTATACTTCAAGCTATTGATTCTACATTTGAGATGCTTGCCATGCTTGAATGTGAGTGCATTTATTATCGTTTTATTCAACCGGAATTATTTTGTGATTCTCGTTTCAATCATATAATGAAAGATGTATCACCTCCACTTATCTATTCCCCAATAAAGATAGTTCCTGAACTACAATATTTTTTGAAAGGTTCCATCACTTATTTAAAAGGAAATAAAGTCTGCCGGGATTTGTTGTCTCTCAAGCGGAAAGAACTGGCATTTGTGTTGGGGTATTATTATTCTGATTATGACCTCTCGAGTCTGGTGCATCCGCTCTCTAAGTACATAAACAGTTTCCACTACTTTGTTATTAAAAATTATAAGAAAGTAAAGACAGTAGAAGAGCTGGCTCAATTAGGTGGATATACCCTTAGCACATTTCGTCGTATTTTCAACAATGTCTTCCATGAACCAGTTTATGAATGGATGCTGGCACGCCGTAAAGAGGGCATTCTCGATGATTTGAGTAATTCTGCTTATAGTATTTCCGAGATATGCTATAAATATGGTTTTGAGTCCTTGCCGCATTTTTCTAATTTCTGTAAGAAATCTTTCGGTGCTTCTCCACGTAATTTGCGTGGACAAAACCGTTCATGATGATTGATTATTTGGAATAACCGTGATCTATTCATACATAAAGAAATCCCCTGTCGGACTAGCCGGCAGGGGATTCTGTCATTAATCAAATTAAGCTCTCGCTATCTTGAAATCTAGCAATTTCTAGTCTTTTAATTTTGCGATGATGAAGTCACGGTTCAAGCGGGCGATGTTGCTGATAGAGATGTTCTTCGGACATTCAGCCTCACAAGCACGAGTGTTGGTACAGTTACCGAATCCCAGTTCGTCCATCTTTGACAACATAGCTTTTGCACGACGCAAAGCTTCCGGTTTACCTTGCGGCAGCAAGTTCAACTGGCTAACTTTTGCAGAAACGAATAACATAGCAGAACCATTCTTACATGCAGCTACACAAGCACCACAACCGATACAAGAAGCAGCATCCATAGCTTCGTCAGCGATAGGCTTCGGAATCAGGATAGCGTTAGCATCCTGCGGAGCACCTGTACGTACGCTCACGTAACCACCAGCCTGCATAATCTTGTCATAAGCAGTACGGTCTACCATCAAGTCCTTGATTACAGGGAAACCGGCCGAACGCCAAGGTTCAACAGTAATCGTATCACCATCCTGGAAACGACGCATATAGATCTGACAAGTAGTAGCACCTGTTGCAGGACCGTGCGGGTGTCCGTTGATGTAAAGAGAACACATACCGCAGATACCTTCGCGGCAGTCGTGGTCGAATACTACCGGTTCTTTTCTTTCGCTGATGAGCTGTTCGTTCAGAATATCCAGCATTTCGAGGAAGGAAGTATCGCCGGGGATATCTTTCATTTGGTAGGTTTCAAAAGCACCTTTAGCTTTCGGACCAGCTTGGCGCCATACCTTCAGTGTAAATGATATATTTTTATCCATTTTCTTCTAATTCTTTTAAATGTTTAACTTCACCGATTAGCTCTTGTAGTTACGGGTTTGAACCTTGATAGCTTCGTATACCAGCGGTTCTTTGTACAACACCGGAGCTTTTTCATCGTCACCTTGATATTCCCAGCATGCTACATAGAAGAAGTTTTCGTCATCACGTTTAGCTTCTCCTTCTTCAGTCTGGTATTCTTCACGGAAGTGACCACCACAACTTTCGTTACGGTTCAATGCATCGTAAGCAACAAGCTCACCCATTGTGATGAAGTCGTACAGACGGATTGCTTTGTCAAGCTCTACGTTCATGCCTTCTTTAGAACCGGGGATAAACAGATTCGTTTCGAATTCCTTGCGGATTTCTTTCAGTTCGGCAATACCTTTCTTCAAGCCTTCTGCTGTACGTCCCATACCTACATATTCCCACATAACATGACCCAGTTTCTTGTGGATAGAATCAACAGATTCTTTACCCTGGATGCTCATGAACTTGTCGATCTTAGCTTGAACTGCCTTTTCTGCTTCTGCAAACTCAGGAAGATCAGTAGAGAAACGAGGAACAGTGATTTGATCTGCCAGATAATTCTGGATTGTATAAGGCAATACGAAGTAACCGTCAGCCAAACCTTGCATCAATGCAGAAGCACCGAGGCGGTTTGCACCGTGGTCGGAGAAGTTACATTCACCGATAGCGAACAGACCCTTGATAGTGGTTTGCAGTTCGTAGTCTACCCAGATACCACCCATTGTATAGTGGATAGCCGGATAAATCATCATCGGATTATAATATTTTACGCCATTGATTTCTTTTGCCAGTTCTCCCGGATTAACGTCAGTGATTTCTTCATACATATCGAAGAGGTTACCATAACGTTGGAGAACGATGTCGATACCCAAACGGTTGATAGCTTCAGAGAAATCAAGGAATACGGCTAAACCAGTGTTGTTTACACCGAAACCTGCGTCACAACGTTCTTTGGCAGCACGGCTGGCAACGTCACGCGGAACCAGGTTACCGAATGCCGGATAGCGGCGTTCCAAGTAATAGTCGCGGTCTTCTTCAGGAATATCACTTCCTTTGATTTCGCCTTTCTGAAGTTTCACAGCATCTTCTTTCTTCTTCGGAACCCAGATACGACCGTCGTTACGGAGAGATTCAGACATCAAAGTCAGTTTAGACTGCTTGTCACCGTGTACCGGAATACAAGTCGGGTGAATCTGAACGTAAGCGGGGTTAGCGAATACAGCACCCTTGCGGTAGCAAGAGATAGCAGCTGTACAGTTACATCCCATAGCGTTGGTAGACAGGAAGTAAGCATTGCCATAACCACCGGTAGCGATAACTACAGCGTGAGCGGCAAAGCGTTCCAGTTCACCTGTTACAAGGTTTTTAGCGATGATACCGCGGGCACGTCCGTCAACGATTACCACGTCTTGCATTTCATAACGAGTGTACAGTTTTACAGTACCTACGTTTACCTGACGGCTCAATGCAGAGTAAGCACCCAGCAACAACTGCTGACCAGTCTGGCCTTTAGCGTAGAAAGTACGGGATACCTGTGCACCACCGAAAGAGCGGTTGTCCAGTGTGCCACCATATTCGCGAGCGAAAGGAACACCTTGTGCCACACATTGGTCGATGATAGCGTTAGATACTTCAGCCAGACGATATACGTTAGCTTCACGGGCACGATAGTCACCACCTTTTACAGTATCGTAGAACAAACGGTAAACGGAGTCACCGTCATTTTGATAATTCTTTGCAGCATTGATACCACCCTGTGCAGCGATAGAGTGCGCACGACGGGGAGAATCCTGAATACAGAAATTGAATACTCTGAAACCCATTTCACCGAGTGAAGCAGCGGCAGAAGCACCTGCCAGACCCGTACCCACAACGATGATGTCCAAACGGCGTTTATTAGCGGGGTTCACCAATTTCTGGTGAGCTTTATAGTTGGTCCATTTCTCAGCCACCGGGCCTTCTGGAATTTTTGAATCTATCTTGATCATAATATTATTTACAATTTAATCATTTACAATTTACTATTTAGCAAGCACCGCCACAAATCAGTGTTTTCACAAAGAATACCACTACTACCAGTGCGAAACCGAGTACAACAATCGTAGAATAGATGTTAGAAATACATTTCCAACGATTGATCCATACTTTGTTGTTCCATCCCAGTGATTGCATTGAACTCCAGAAACCGTGAGTCAGGTGGAACCACAAAGCAAACAGCCAAACGAGGTAAAGAACTACGTAAACCGGGCAAGAGAAAGTCTGCTGGATGTGATAAGCACCGTTAGCAGCATAAGCCAGTGTCAGTGTGTCAGCATGCATGCCCATGTTGTGCATCAGTTCCGGCAACTGCATTTTTGCCCAGAAGTTGAAGAGGTGCAAACCAAGACCTACGATAACGATAAGACCCAGCACCAACATGTTTTGAGATGCCCATTCTACAGTTTTCGGTTTGTCTGTCACTGCATAGCGTTCGCTACCACGCGCTTTGCGATTCTGCATTGTCAGCCAGAATGCGTAGATAATGTGAATTACGAAAAGAGCAGCCAGTCCTGCGGTAGCCACTAATGCATACCAGTTTGCTCCCAGGAACTCACAAATCATGTTGTAACCATCAGCCGAGATGATCGCAACCAAGTTCATCGCCATGTGAAATGTTAGAAACAGGACAAGGGCGATACCGGTAACGCTCATCACCACTTTCCTTCCTACAGATGAATTACTTAACCACATAAATGATTGAATTTAAATTATTTAATTGTTAGAACTAAAATTTCGACGTCTTACACCTCTTACGGACTGCAAAAATAGGGGAAATAGATTGATTGAGCAAGGAATTAAAGAAATAATTCTTTAATAATGAATCAATGTGCTAATGTGTCAATATGCCAGCCAGTATGCACGCATGGTGCAACTGATTGGCATATTAGTATTATGGGACTATTTATTGTATCTTTCCGATTTTCTCACCACTGGCTGCTTTCTTGCGTAAAGCGCGTGGAGTATCGCCAAAAGAGTCTTTGCAGAAGTGGGCGAAGTGAGACAGGGAGTCGAATCCGTATTTGTTGCAGATTTCAGTGATTCGCATTTTGGTGTGTTGCAGGTCTTCCAGTATTCCTTCCCGTTTCTTTTCCAGTATCCATTCATATACGGGCATGCCATACAAGTTTTTGAAAAGGCGGCGGAAGGTAGTGGTCGTGTATCCTCCCAGATGCGCAAATTCTTCCACATTCTTTACATTACTGTAATTCTGCATGACGAAATAGTGGAAACTTTCCGTATAAGTGCTGATGGGATAGAAGAATGAACTTAGCTGGGGCAGAGGATAGAAATTGGTGATCAAGAAAACAAGTTCCTTACATTTTAAGTCGATATACTTGCCGCAAGGAGTTTCTTCGTTGAGGAATTCGGGCATGCTGGTGACAAGGTGGTATAACCTTTCACTCATAATCAGTGGGGTGTAGGTCACCGGGACCTCTGTGTGTTCCATCATTTCCTTGTACCGGTCTTCGCAGAGCAGAGGCAGCTCGTTGAACCAGTAGACAACGTATTCAACATCTGTCAATGCTAGTATTTCGACCTTGGAACCAATAGCTTGCAGGATAAACTGTCTTTCACGCAGTGTATTTCCGGGATACTCTTCACTATTGATAAGTAACTCACCCTTTATCATGAAAAGCATACAATTCTGCGTACACTTATCCTTGGGGATATGTTCCCCTTTGGGTAAGTTTCTGTATATAAGGATATTCTCAACAGCTTTGGGACATCCTGTACAGTTGGTATATTGTATGCAAAATGAATCTCCTTGCATGAAGTTATTCGTGAATTGTTATTTACGGGGAACAAAGATATAATTTTTTTGCGGAAAATGACATTCTTTCTTTCATTTATGTTTTAGTAGAAAGCTTTGTACGATTGTCTTTATTATAGTGGAATGAATTTATAACTAAAATTATGAACTATATTATGAAGAACAAAAAGGTATTAATAGGAATGGCGGGCATGGCTGTATTGTCTGCCGAAGCTATCGCACAGAAACCGGCCAATATCATACTTATCAACCTGGACGATGCCGGAAACGGAGATTTCTCTTGTCGTGGAGCAGTTGGTTATCAGACTCCACATATTGACTGGATGGCTGCCAATGGGATGGCAATGAACAATTTTTATGCGGTTCAGCCTATTAGTGGTGCTTCGAGGGCGGGGTTAATGACAGGATGCTATCCGAATCGTATCGGATTTGCTTACGCTCTGAATCCCGGTTCTCCTTATGGGATCAGTGCGGAGGAAGAAACGGTTGCGGAATTATTGCGCGACAAAGGATATGCAACGGCTATTTTCGGGAAGTGGCATCTGGGAGATGAGAAAAAGTTTCTTCCGCTTCAGCATGGTTTCGATGAATATTATGGGCTGCCTTATTCGAATGATATGTGGCCTCATCATCCCCAGTACAAGTTCCCGGATCTGCCTTTAATTAAGGGGAATGATATTATCGGTTATAATACGGATCAAACAAGGCTGACTACCGACTATACCAATTATGCAGTCGACTTTATTCATCGCAATGCAAGGAGTAAGCCGTTCTTTTTGTATCTGGCCCATTCGATGCCTCATGTACCTTTGGCTGTATCTGATAAGTTTAAAGGAAAAAGCAAGCAGGGGTTGTATGGTGATGTGATGATGGAGATAGATTGGAGTGTGGGGGAGATTCTCCGAACCATTCGTGAGGAGGGGATAGAGGACAATACGATAGTGATTCTCACTTCGGATAATGGGCCGTGGGCGAATTATGGCAATCATGCAGGGTCGTCCGGCGGACTTCGGGAAGCAAAGGCGAATACATTTAATGGAGGTACCCGTGTTCCTTGTTTCTTCTATTGGAAAGGGAAGATTCAACCGGCTACAGTGTGCAACAGTTTATATTCCAATATCGATATTCTGCCTACTTTGGTTGAGATAGCGGGAGCTGAAAAACCGAAGCAAAAAATAGATGGAATTAGTATGTTGCCAGCATTGACGGTTGATCCTACGATTGCTGCCCGCAAATATCTTTGTTTTTATTATCATAAGAATTCGCTGGAGGCTATTACTGATGGAAGTTATAAGCTGGTTTTTCCTCACAAATATGTGTCTTATGACAGCCAGGTGCCTGGTAATGACGGACTTCCCGGAGCGTTGGGAAAGGGTGAAGTGAAGGAGTGCGAACTTTATGATTTGAGACGGGATATGGGTGAACGTGTGAATGTGATTACGCAGTACCCGGAAATTGTGAAAGATTTGATGAGAGAGGCCGATGTGTGGCGTGATGAACTGGGAGATGATCTGACCGGGCGTCAGGGAAAAGCACGAAGGGAAGCCGGTAAGTCGGATAAGGCTGCCAAGTAGATAAGATAACCTAATAGATTCAGAATATATATGGTTAAAGTCAATATCTGCCGGAGTGCATTATTTCCACCTATATCATTATTTCTATTCATTTTTGTAGGCTTCTCTTTGTTTACGGTGGATTCTGTGGCATCGGTTTCTTATCGGAACTTGATTCCCGAACCAGTGTCGATAGTAGAAAAAGATGGGAGACCATTCGTCGTGAATGAGCAGACGAAGGTGATTTATTCGGGGAACTATCCTGAATGGAAATCTGTTGCGGATTTACTGGCTGCTTATCTCTCGGAAAGTACCGGATATCCGTTGACTATTGGAAAGTTCTCAAAGCTGCAGCGTAGTAATGAAATTATTTTTGAAAGGAATTTCCAACTGCCGAAAGAAGGGTTTAAGTTAGAAGTTACGGAAGATTATATGATTATCGAGGCGGCAGACTTGGCGGGAGCGTTTTATGCTGTTCAGATGTTGCGGCAGTTATTACTTCTTGGGTGGGAAAGACCGGCGGAACAGGAAAAAAGAATAGGAGAAGTAATCGTATCGGGGAAGGAGTTAAGTTTTCCTCCTGTGGCGTTGGAAGATTATCCTTCCATGTCATATAGAGGGGCCATGCTTGATGTGAGCCGTCATTTCTTTTCCGTTGCGCAGGTGAAACGTTATATCGACTTATTGGCTTTTCATCGTTTGAATCATTTTCACTGGCATCTGACGGACGACCAGGGATGGAGGATAGAAATAGAAAAATACCCGAATCTGACTAAAGTCGGTGCATGGAGAGGGGCGGACAAATATGGTGGTTATTATACCCATGAAGATATAAAAGAAGTAGTGGCTTATGCAGCCGAAAGATTTATAACGATTATTCCGGAAATAGATATGCCCGGTCATACACAGGCTGCTTTGGCGGCATATCCGGAATTAGGTTGTATGGAGAAGAATTATGAAGTGGCTACGGAAGTTGGTGGAGTTCATAAAGATGTGATGTGCCTGGGAAATGATTTTACCCTGCCTTTTGTAAAGGACGTTTTGAAAGAAGTTGCCGGGTTATTTCCGGGGGTGTTTATTCATATCGGAGGGGACGAAGTGCCTAAAGACCGTTGGCAGCAATGTGATGCTTGCCAGAAGGCAATCACGAAACATGGTTTGAAAGATGCTGGTCGGCATACGGCAGAGGAGTTTTTGCAAAGTGCTTTTAATGAAGAAATAGCTGGTTATCTGCATGGATTGGGAAAGCGGATGATTGGCTGGGATGAAGTGCTTTCCGATAGTTTGAGCAGGGAGGTTACTATTATGTCCTGGCGTGGGCTAGGACGTGCCACGGCTGCGCTCCGCAAAGGTCACTCTGTGATTGTATCTGCGGATTCTCATTTGTATTTGAATCATTATCAGACAATAAACTCGGAACAGGAACCTCGTGCAACCGGCGGACTGGTGGAGATGAAGAAAGTATTTGAGACTCCTTTTTTCTCCCTGCAACTTTCAACGACCGAAAAGGAAAGAGTGCTAGGGGCGGAAGCATGTTTGTGGACTTCATTTATCGACAATGACTCATTATTGGATTATATGCTCCTTCCGCGTCTGGCTGCTTTTGCAGAAGCTGCATGGTGTGAAGGGAGGCGTGGCACTTACGATCATTTCTTGCACCGTTTGCCCGGTCTTCTGAATTGTTATAACCGGTTGGGATATGGACATGCGAATCACTTCTTTACTATTTCCGCAGCCTATCAGTCCGTTCCTGAAGAAAGGAACTTGCAGATTTCGTTGGAAAGTTTGCCCAATACGGAAATTTACTACACGTTGGATGGCAGTCAACCAATTAAATCTACTTCTTCCTTATATAAATCTGCCTTCCGGATAGATAAGAGTTGTGTCTTGAGGGCTGTTTCCTATTTATCTGACGGACTTTCCAGTGATGAATTGCGTCAGGAAATCTTTGTGAATAAAGCCACATTCAGACCTGTCCGGTTATTAAATGCCCCTTCCGAACGTTATCAGGGGGAAAATGGGAGAGTACTGGTAGATGGAATCCGAAGCATAAACTTTCATAATACAGGTTTGTGGGTAGGGAACCACTCTTCTGATCTGAGCGTAGTGATAGATTTGGAGTCTTTGCAATCTATTTCTTCGGTGGAAGTCTCTGCCTTGACTGATTTAAGTGCCTGGATTATGGGGCCACAGTCTATTTCCGTATTCGTATCTACGGATGGAGAGAAGTATGCAGCAGTATCCCGCCAAATATACAATGCGCCGACAGACGCTATGGGAGAAAAACAGAGTGATCTGAACCGGCTTTCTTTTGATGCAACGTCTGCGCGTTATGTAAAGATTGTGGCGGAGCCTTTTAAAAGCTTGCCTAAAGGACATTCCGGTGAAAACGAACCCCCTTTTCTATTTATTGATGAAATAAGAATCTATTAGTACTACTACTTCTTCCGGCAAGTCCCGTACTGTAGCCATTGGCTTGCAGAGTAGTTGTCAGTCGGCGGATGTTGCTATTACAGGCATAGTCTGCCGACAGACCGGTAAGTATCGTTTTATTCATAGATATATAAGTGTTGCATTTCCTCAAATGTCAGTTTGTGCCCGTCTTGCCACCAGTGGGAGTCGGATAAGTTGCAGAAATCTTTTTCTTCTTCCATACGGAAGGCTAATTGTTCTTTCAGGTCGTGCGCTGTTTTTTCCTGTCCGGGTAATAGATTATGTTGTTCCGATGGATCTTTCTGCAGGTCGAATAATTGTTCGGTAATTGTTCCGCCTACATTGTAAATAAGGTATTTGTATTTTCCGCTGACGAATCCCCGTTGCAGGTTGGAGTAGGCGAGAAATAAATCGCTGCGGTGTGTGGCGGTAGAGTCTTCCAACACATGACAGAGAGATTGTGCCGTCATACTTTCCGGTAAGGCAATGTTTGCCAGTTCACAAAGTGTCGGGGCAATGTCGTGCAGATAGCACAGGGCGTTACTCTTTCTCCCTTTCTGTACTTTGTAGGCGGGAGCGATAAGGGTGAGCGGTACTTTCACGCTGTGGTCGTAAAGGTTCTGCTTTCCCAGTAATCCGTGACGTCCCATTGCCAGACCGTTGTCGGAGGCAAAGACGACAATCGTGTTGTCCGCCTGTCCCGTTTCTTGCAATGCCTGCATAATACGTCCTATCTGTACATCCACTTCGCTAATCATCCCGTAATAATCGGAGAGTTCTTTTTGTATCTGCCCGCCTGTCCGTGGGACAGGTACCAGTAATTCGTCACGCACGTTCATCTCTCCATTGTCAAATGGGTGGCGGGGGAGAAAATTGGCCGGCAGGTTAAGAGTGTCCGGAGCGTATTTCTGACCGTAAGCAGGGAGTTGGTTGCGCGGGTCGTGAGGTGAAGTAAATGCGACATAAGCAAGGAAAGGCTGCTTTTCATCTTTACGCCTTTGCAAAAAACGGATAGCTGCGTCAGCATACATTTTTGATGAGAATTCTTTTCCTGTAAATTCAGTCTCTTTTCCATATACGCCTGTCGAGTCGTAATGGTTCAGATGAGGTGAACAATGCCCGTTCAGTTCATACGGATGCATACCACCGAAATAGATGTTGTCTCCTTCCTGAAATGAGCGGTTGAAGGAGGCCTTGTCCGAATGCCATTTTCCTGTGGCAAAGGTGCGGTAACCATTCCGTTTGAATTGTTGCGGGAAAGTGGTGTGTGTTTCGGGAATTTTCATCCCGTCCGCCTGAATATCATAGATTCCGCGTCCGGTCATCAACATGGCGCGGCTTGGCATGGATAATGCTCCACACAACGCACCATTCGTATAAGTATTTGTAAAGGTGATACCTGCGGCGATGAGGCTGTCGATTGCAGGAGTGCACACGTCATTATTACCTAGAGCATGAATAGAAGAAGCTTGTAAATCATCTGTTAAAATGAATAAGAGGTTGGGATGCTTCGGAGTATTTTCTGTGTTCGGCTGACATCCGGTGACTAATGGCGTAAAAATGAATGGGAGATAGCAGATATTTAATGAATGTTGGATGATTTGTTTCATGTTGACAATGGCTGTATTTAAAGTTACCTTTAAAAGGTTTATTATGTTTTAGACGTGAATTAAGTTTGTAGAACGAACCGGGAAGAAATTCGTAAGGTCACTTAATTCACGTCTAAAGATAATGAATGTAATTTGCGCTATTTATTTTTCAACAAAAGTTAGTTTGTCTTTGTAAAGCATTGGTCGGCTTTCCATTCCTTGACACTTCCGGATACTAACGTTGCATGGTTATTGTTTCCTGAACTGTCATACAGAATTTCGTCTTTACCTTCCTCGACCGGACCTTCATCCATTTTCCAGTAACCGACAAGATTGGAGTTTACAGTGACTGGACCTGCCATGTTGTTTTGGATTTCAGACTGCGTGAGAGCTTTGTTCCAGAGTCGTGCCTGTCCCATCATGTGCTCATTTATCGTATTGGTGTTGAAGAATGCAATGGATGTGATAGGAACAGGTATGCCGCTTGCTTCAACGTCTTGTACTTTTTCTCCGTTGGCATAGAAATAACATTTCACTTGGTCGTAGACAAGAGCGACATGTGTCCAGGTCCGTTTCTGGAAGGAGAACTTGTTGAAGAACCCTTTGTTATTTTCGGCTTGCGTTCCGAAGATATTAATCTGCATCTGGTCTTTGGTAATCTGGTTGTTGGCATTACCCAAACGAATGTAGAAGGCAGAACAGTCGATAACACACTGGTTGTTGTAATTGAAGCCGTCCATCCACAGCCAGAATTCGATTGTGAAGTTTTCTACCGAAATAGTGTTTACATTTTCCGACTTGAAGCCACCTAGAGTACTCATATAAGGTGTATACTGAGTCCACGGCTTGTCGAGTAACAAAAGATATTTGGAACCCAGTTTTTCTTCGGGGACACTGCCGTCGCCTATCACTCTGATGGGCAATGCATATTTTACGCCTTCTGCCGCGTCATAAGGGCTAATGGTCACAACAGTCGGTTGAGCCATTGTCTTGCCGCTTGCGATGGTCACTTCTTTGTTGAATGAATGTTTGTCTGCCGGCAATAATGAATAGTTGGCCAGCGTCTTTTCATTGTATTCGTTCAGTATGGTTTCATCCACCACCAATGTGGCGTTGACGTCTTTAGACATGATGTCGGCGATGCGGACCGTAAAATCTGTTACTGTCTTTTCACCTACATTGACAGGCACGCTCTTTACATTCTTGAAAGCAGCTTCATTGATGTAAATGCGGTTTCCTATCGGGTCATATTCTTCCTTACAACCGGTTAAGGCTAACAAAGTCAATAATCCGGCAAATAATGTATATGCTTTATTCTTTCTCATAATATATTATTTTTTAGCTGGGTTCATTATTTGGATAGCTTGGCGCAAGTATTTGTAATTGTTGGAGAATTCGTATTCCATGTGGAATGTACCCAGTCCCCCTTTGCGTCCTTCAACAGGGTTCCAGTAAGCCATTCCGAGCAAGGAAGGCATTTCTCCTCGTTCCGGGTCACGGAAAGTAACCCCACCGGTTGCGGCCCAACTTTCAAAGTTTTCCGTTACGATGTAACGTTCGGGACCTATATATTCTTTTATCCAGTCGAACCGTTGTTTTAATCTTGTGGCGGAAGTTGCTCCGTATGCTTGCGATACTGCATAATTGGCATATTTCCAACCCTCTTCCGAGATGAGATCTACAAAGCCGTCTACAATAATCAACTTGTCCGGACCTAATCTTTGACGCATTTCCCTTAACAGGGTAGTCATGTTTTCTTCTTTGTACAGCAAGTCTTTGCTGGTACATTCGTGGTCGAAATCAATTCCGTCATAGCCGTATTTGTGTATACTGTCGGCTATCGCTTGTGCAGCTTTCGGAATATTTTCCGCTACGTTCTCGAAGTTACCGGGAAGATTGGCCATGTTGTGTGAGAATAGGGTGAATGTAACACGTGTTCCCAACACTTCCTGAACATATTTCAGGTCGTCTTTCTGGAATTGCGTCAGACTGCCGTATGATCCCCAGATAGAAACGATATCTACACTGTCCGGAATACTTTTCAGACTGTAGTATAACGAGGCTGCCCCTTGCGGTGACCAGCTTCCGAACCATCCGAATGTGAGGGGGTGATCACTTTTTTTATATTCCCTGAGTGCTGCATAATATTCTTCAGACAGCGGTTCAGGTTCGAAATTCTTGGTTTCCATTTCAGTCCAGTCATCGCAGCTATGGAAATTCATAGCTATGAGCATCACAAATAATAGGTTGAATATATTTTTCATATTGTTTATTCTTTGGTAATTTATCCGGTTAATCCTTCTTTGCCCACCATAAATCAGTAGCATCCGTATCCTGTCCGTTCGACAAGAAAGTACAAGCCTCTGTAACGTTGGCTCCATTACTGTTGTATTCATCTTCCGAGAAACGCAGACGGCGTTGCTGGCGTTCTTTAGTGACACCTTGTGTGGAAAGGTTGTCATGTGCGGGGAATACAGCCGGATATCCGGTGCGACGGAAGTCAGCCCAAGTTTCGTTTCCAATCGGGAAGTTGGCAATCATCTTTTGTGTCAGGATGCGTTGCAGGTTATCTTCGTCTGCATTAGCACCTGTCTTATCCCAAGCTACCGTTAATTTGCATGGGTTTGTGTAGTTGTAGGCAGCGTTCAACGGACATATGTAATCAGCCGGTACGTTCGTATTGTTGGCAATGTATGCATCGGCACCTGATATTCCGTGCTCGTTGAATGACAGGCGGATACCTTCTTTGTAGAATTCTTCTGCCGTTCCGCCCATGTTCCACTTTTTCAGTGCGCCTTCAGCCCGTAGGAAAGCTACTTCTGCTGCGTTGAATATCAACATGGGAGTTTTCGTTTCTACTTTGACGGTAGAATAGGTTGAGAACATACTGGTGGTAATACCTTGTATGCCGGAGCGCACGCCGATATAATCATAATCTCCGGATGCGGATGATTTAGTAAAGTAGGCTTCGCAACGAGGATCCTGATATCCGTTCATAAAGGAGACGATGCAGGCATTGGCACGAACCTCCCCCCAAGAGTTCACACTGGCAAGACCATTCTTATAGTTCGTTGCAGTGATGTTGTCGTAGGCGTCGCAGTCGTTACTGTCCATCACTCCGTATGGATGCGATACGGCTTCTTCTGCTTTTTCCTGTGCATATTCGGGTACTGCATTACTGATGCGGATAGCGATACGTAGTTTCAGGGAATTGGCGAATTTAATCCATTTCTTATAATCTCCCTGATAGATACGGTCTTCTGTGGTCAACTCGTTAAAGGACGGGTCGGTATTCATCAATGCGGTGAGTACGCCGATGCTGTAATCCAAATCGTCCATCATTGCTTTCCATGCAGTCTCTTCATTATCGTATCCTACGGAGTATTGTCCGCTTTCAACTTTTGTGTAAGGAAGCGGACCTTGCATGGTAGCTATAATCTGCATGATATATACCCGCATGATTTTAGCTAATGCATAATAGTGTCCCGAGGCTTCGCTGAAACGCTCGATGGAGAAATAGTTGGGGTAGAAATTTTTGAAATACCAGTCAACCGACCATTTATTCCAGTTGTCGTCTACATTATAAGTATAGAAATGTTGCGACCGGCTCCAACTGCTGGAAGGAGTCAGCATGCCACCGAACGGACCTGCCCAGAAAGTGATGTTACGTTGGGCGGGGTTCTCTTCGGTAGAAGACATACACGTGATAAGTTGTGCAAACAGCAGACGGGAGTTCAACGTAGGTGGCTGATACTGATTGGTGTTGAATTCCTCAAATTTTCCCGTACAATTACACATGAGTACTGTCAATAGTACCGAACATATTATTTGGGTTACTTTTTTCATAATTCTTTTTGTTTAGAAATTGAGTTTTACGCTAAATCCGAGATTACGTGTAGTGGGCTGCATAAAGTAGTCATAACTTTGATAGTAGTTCGACTGTGTTGATGCGGTTGCTTCTGGGTCGAAAGGTGCCTTGCAATAAATCATCCAGAGATTCTTACCTACTAATCCGACGGTCATTCTTAGTTTGTCACGGAACCATTCTTTAGGCAAAGTGTAGCTCAGGCTCAATTCCGCCAGACGCACATTGGTGGCGCTGTATGTATAATATGCAGCATATCCTTTCACAGTGTCAAAGTATTTTTCCGTATCTACATATCCATGATTGATAGGCACGCCACCAGTATCACGGTAGTTGGCAGTTACTTGTGAAACTCCGTACTGGTCAAGCACACTTTGTGTACCGGACAAGGCAATACCACCGAAACGAGCAGTAAGCGTCATACCCAGATTGACACCTTTGTAAGAGAAGTTGTTGCTCCATCCCATGTTTGTCTTCGGCAGGATCGAACCTAGTTTGAATTCGTCTACCGATTCGATTTCAATCTTTCCTTCCTGTGAAACGAAGACGTTACCATTACCGTCTCTCTTGATACGGTGAGTAGCATATACGTCACCGATAGAACCGCCTTTGTATAATTTTACACGTGCATCGAGATTGCCTAATTGTCCCATATCGTAATTATCTTTGGTAATTGGCTCTCCGGTCATCGGGTTAATGGAACCTTCGGTCAGCTTGATAATTTTATTCTTGTTCCAAGAGAGAGTCAGGTGGCTGTCCCATGCAAAACCGTTCCACTTGTCGCTATATCCTAATGCCATTTCTATACCTTCATTGCGGACATTACCACTTTGGATATACGCTTTGGAGTATCCGGACGAGATAGATAGGTCGGCGGTGAAAGTCTGGTTGATCGTGTTCGACTTATAATAAGTCAAATCGAAAGAAAGACGGTTGTCCAACCATTTTGAGTTCAGACCGAATTCCCATGAACGGGTCTTTTCCGGTTTCAGGTTACGCATCGGGTAAATGGATGTGGAAGACCATTTACCGGAAGCTATATTGAATTCGTATGTCGGACGTGTGATGAAACGCTCGAAAGAAGTACCTACTTCTGTATATGAACCGCGCACTTTCAGGAATGAAATCCATTCGGGTAGTCTGGCCATGCTGGAAATGACACCGGACAAACCTACGGATGGATAGAAGAAAGAAGATGCTTCGGAAAAGGCAAGTTGTGATTCCCAGTCGTTACGTCCGGTAGCGGTTAAGTAAAACATACTCTTGTAGCCGACTTCCGCATTGATGAAAACACCTTGCGACTGCTGGATATATCCCGATTGGATTCTTCTGTATTTGGCAGATGTGTCAATGTTGTGTACGGCAAAGAAGTTATAAATACCTTCCAGGTTACCGCCATGACCTATCTGCTCTTCTCTCTGGTCGTTGATAGAAGCTCCGATATTGGCATTTACGGACCACATGTTTTCGTTGAATGATTTGGCAATGTTCAGCATGATGTCACCGTAGAAACTGCTGTACTCTTTGCGGTTGTCATAGTAACCACCATAATCGCTGGCAAACTGCTCGATAGTAGAAGCGTAGCGCTTATCGGTGGAACGCATATCTGTTTTGTCATATTTCAGACGACCGGTAATGTCAATTCCGTCGATGATGTTCCATTTCAACGATGCATTGGTCATGAAACGTTTCTTTTTATTCTCACGGACAATGCGGTTCATGGTCCAGTAAGGATTTTGCAGTTCCATACTTTGAGTTTCGTACGGCCAGTATTGTTCATAAATGCCCAAACCTTCATTGTAGCGTTCGTACATACGGATTGCATCGAAGTTTTCTCCGCGTGGGAACAGGTATAAAGCGGTAAGCGGGTTGAAATAACGTCCCTGTGCGGTCATATTTCTGTCATTCTGGAAAATCAGGTTGGCACCGAAGTCCAGAACCAGTTTGTCGTTCAGGAAACTAGCGGTATTGCGTCCTGATACGTTATAACGTTCGTATTTGTTGTTGGGCAGAATACCGTTTGAGTTAGTTGCCGAGACGGAAACATACGTCTGGTTTTTTGACGTACCAGTAGAGAGCGATACCGAATTAATGGTATTTACACCTGTGCGGAAAAACTTTTCAGGGTCATAGTTGCTGTTCACAAGGTCACCCCAGCTGGCGAATACTCCATCTTTATTTCCATATTTACTTTGCATTTTGGGTAACATGGTGGGAGTAGAGAAAGTAGTACTGCTCGATACACTGATATTCGTTTTATCTTTTGTTCCTTTCTTGGTGTTGATAAGTACTACACCGGAAGCAGCAGCATTACCATAAAGTGCCGCTGCAGCGGGACCTGTCAGCATGTTGATGGACTCAATATCTTCCGGGTTGATATCCGCAACGGCGTCACTACCAGGCTGGTCGGCTGTGATACCCGTATCGGTCCCTTCGTTCACAACGTTGAACATCGGAATACCGTCGATAACGTAAAGGGCATTATTAGATTTGGTAATTGACTTCACGCCACGCATTACCACACGCGCTGCAGAACCCGCACCGGATGCCGAAGAATTGATTGTCACACCTGCAACCTTACCATTCAGCGAGTTCATAAAATTCGCATCCTTTACAGTAGTGATATCGTCAGAGCTTAACTGTTGCACATTGTAGCTCAACGCTTTCTCCGAACGTTTGATACCCAAAGCGGTTACAACCACCTGCTCCAGTTCAGTTGCTTCTTCCGACAGGACGATGTTCAGTCTCGTCTGACCGTTGAAAACAATGTTCTGTGTCTGATAACCGATATAAGAAACAGTCAGCACATCACCGACGTGTATATTTTCCAAACGGAAATCACCGTCAATAGAAGTAATGGTTCCCTGTCCGTTTTTAGTGGAGATGGAAGCTCCGATAACAGGACCGGAGGAATCATTTATTACACCCGAAACGGCATAGGATTTCTGTTGTTCCGTTCCTGATTTTTTGATAAACAAAACAATCCGTTTGTCTGTAATCCGATAATCTATGGAAGTGTTTTTCAGTAAAGAGGTTACGATTTGATTAATATCATTCGATGTCATCTTTATTGACGTCTTCTGATTAGTGTTGATGTCACTGTTGTAAAAGAAAGAATATCCACTTTGTTTCTCAATACTTTCGATTACTTTGGCAATGGAGGTATTCGTAAAGTCTAGCTTGACATCCCGTTTCACGGTCTGTGCGAGAGCAAAATAGGGAATCATTAAAAGTAATATTGCCAAAAAGAGGTCTTTTTTGAGCTCTTGTGTGGAAGTGTGGCAATATTTTTGATAAGAAATTTGGTACTTTCTTAAGTTTGTCATACTTTTATAAATTAGAAATTAAGGATTGTGACGATGGGCATCGTCATGATTTTTGCAAAGTCTCAGAAGCGGGAAAATATTGGTACTATTTTCTCGCTTTTTCTGTGTTTTTTACAGTACTATGTCATAGGCTATTCGTTTTTTAAGTTTTACAATATGGGTTATTTTAGTATTATATTTTTTCCTTTTCGTTCATACTTGAACGGGGTGCTTATCTGCATTATTTTTAAAATAGACTCAAGCGGCTCATTGGTATAAAACTCTCCAGTAAAGGATTTTCCTATCAGCTCATCATTCATGATGATAAATTTCACATTAAACAGTTGTTCCAGGCGTTGGCAGATGTCGAGCAAAGGAGTATCTGACAATACCCATACATTCTGGGTCCAACGTATCTCACGGATGGCATTGTTTAATTCTGTGAGCAGCATATTTCCGCTGTTAACATCGTACTTCAGTTGCTGACTGGGTTTCATCAACATCTGTTTCTTTTCATTGCTTACTTCAATAGAGCCTTCCAGTAAGGTCGCTGTAATCTGCGGAGACTGCGAACTGGCATTTACAGTGAACTTTGTTCCCAACACCCTGATCTTTAATTCACCGGCACGTACAATGAATGGATGTTTCTTATCATGCTTTACATCAAAGTAGGCTTCCCCTTCCAGAAAGATTTCTCTTGAATCGCCCGAAAAATGCTCCGGATAAATCAGCTTGGAATGATTGTTCAACTGAATCATGGTTCCATCGGGCAATGGCACTTTCTGTACGATCCCACTGTTGTTGGTCTTTATGATGAACGAAGGATCTGTATCCAACATCATGTACAACCACCCGCTCATTGCAATTAACAAAGCCACCGTAGCTGCTGCGAGCCATATTCGGTACTGCTTGTTACGGCGGCGGAAAATGTCAATAGAGTTGCTGTCAGTTTGGATTCGTGTCATCAGCCGGGAGAAAGACTTTTCTGCTGAGTGTTCTTTACTTGGTCCCGGAGATCGCAGTTTGATACCGGCAATCAACTCATCCATTTCATTTGTTTTTTCTTTTTCAATGCGCATTTTTTTCTTGTTTTCTAAAGCTTTATACTATATAGAAAACTCAAGTGGTAAAACTACTAAAAGGAAAAAGAACTTTTTTTTAAAATTTTTCTAGAAACGGTTTTATTGATTCCTTTATTTTAGCTTTGGCGAGTAAAAGCTGGCGTTCTACGGTACAAAGTTTCACGTTTAAAGCCTCTGCTATTTCGCGATGATTCATTTCATCTTCTTTCGCCATTTGAAAGATGACACGGCAACGTTCGGGCAATGAGGAGATTGCCTGTTTTACTGCTTGATGCAATTCTTTGTAGGATAATTCGTCCAGAGGATTCTGGGTAGTGATGTTTATTTGCAGTTCGGTCTCAGGAAGATCATCCCTTTTGGAGATATATCCACTTTTCAGTACATTGAGGCATCCGTTGCGTACTGCTTGATAAATGTAAGGGTGAAAATTAGGGATAGCCGTAAGCATGCTTCTGTCTTTCCACAAAACAAAAAATACGTCTCCTATAACGTCCTCGCACGCAGCTTCCGAATGAAGAAACAGCATCGCGAAATTGAAAAGGCGGTCGTAATAATGCATATATAACGTACGAAAAGCTTTCGAATCCCCTTCAGATACTAATTTCAGTATCTCTTGTTCATTGCTTATACGTTGTTTATTACTCATAGATTTTTCTCTTCTGGTAAAAGATTGTGGTTTGGCGTACAAAGAAACAGACTTTATTTTGTTTTTCCTAACGTTTTTATGAGTGGTGTTTGTTTTTTCTCTGTTATTGAGAAAACTTTATGTTGATTTTTGGAAGTATTATAGTAATTATTGAACATCTATTTCTATTTGTCATGCGTATTTTTGTGATCTAAATTCATTAATTATCAATCATTATGCTAATACTAAGAAAAATTGTATTCTTCTTTTTTTTGTTTGTAGGGTTATCGCTATTTGCACAACAAGACTATATGGTGAGTTCTTATGTGCGGGGTAATTTCTACAATCGCGGACGTATTTCTACTGAAAGTCTGCGGGCGAGTGACGACCTTATTTTCTTGAATGTTCATCCTGATAAAGATGGATCGCTTTCATTCGAGAACCCACGTGCATTTCAGGGAAAGGGGGTGACAACTTGGGAAGGATTGATTAAATCGGTTCGTGCAAAAGTAAAAGGAACAAAAGCGAAAATACGTTTAGGAGCTTCCAGTGGTGAATGGAAGGCAATGGTGGCTGATGAGACTGCTCGTACGGCATTTGCAAGAAACATAAAGAAAGTGCTGGAAAAGAATAAATTGGATGGCATTGACCTTGACTTTGAATGGGCGGAGAATGAGAAAGAGTATGAAGATTATAGTCTGGCTATCGTGAAGATGAGGGAGGTGTTGGGCGATAAGTATATTTTCAGTGTTTCTCTGCATCCTGTTTGCTATAAAATTAGCAGGAAAGCTATTGATGCAGTTGATTTTATTTCACTTCAATGCTACGGTCCTTCGCCGGTTCGTTTTCCGGTAGAGAAATATGATTCGGATATTCAGATGGTATTGAAGTATGGTATTCCCAAAGAGAAACTGGTAGCGGGAGTTCCTTTCTATGGTGTGACAAAGGATAATTCAAAGAAGACAGAGGCTTATTTCAGTTTTGTACAAGAGGGATTGATTACTGAGCCTGCACAAAATGAAGTAATATATAAGGGAGAGAAATATGTGTTTGACGGACAGGACAATATCCGTACTAAGACCCGTTATGCGATGGAGCAAGGACTAAAAGGCATGATGAGTTGGGATTTGGCCACGGATTTGCCGTTGGATGATTCTAAATCATTGCTCAAAGTGATGGTTGAAGAATTAAGGAAATGACCTCCCCTACAGGTCGCTGAATTTCCTATTGGGAGGTATCAGAAGAGATTCTTCATTATCGTTCTGAATAATAGAACAACATGAAGGCAGATTCTACTTCTGATACATCTCCCTTTCTCAAGATTGTTTAATTTGCTTCAGGTAATCTGAAGGAGAGAGCCCAAATTCTTCCTTAAAGCATTGACGGAAATATCCCGTACTGTTCATTCCTACTTTGTAGGCTATTTCAGAGATATTGAACTTCCCTTCAAGCAGCAAACGTTCTGCATTCTTCATTTTCACTTTTCGGATATATTCGTTGGTCGAGAGTCCTGTAAGTGCTTTCATTTTCCGGTAAAGAGTGGAACCGCTCATGCACATTTTATCAGATAGATAGTTAATATCAATCTTCTCTGAAGAAAGGTTTTCCTCGATTAAAAGGGTAATTTTTTCGATAAACTCATTATCTAATTTGCTCAAAGCTTCGGCAATTACTATACGCTTTTCACTTAAATCTATTTGACTTCCCGGAGTAGATTGCGCCTGGAATTGGGCTACTAACTTTTTCCTTGAATCGAGCAGATTATTGATTCGGCTACGTAACAGAGAAGCACTGAAAGGTTTCGTCAGATAAGAATCGGCTCCTACTTCATATCCTTCTTCTTTATCTTGGAGAGAATCTTTGGCTGTCAGCAGAATAATAGGAATATGGCTGGTGCGCACATCATCTTTTAATTGCTTGCATAAAGTGATGCCATCCATCACAGGCATCATAATGTCGCTGACTACAATATCGGGGATACGGCTAAGAGCTTGTTGCTTACCTTCTTCTCCGTTGTTGGCCGTGATTACCTCAAACGAGTCGGTGAAGGATTCAACTATATATTTCTGTATTTCTTCATTGTCTTCTACAATCAATAGGATTGGTTTACTGGTATCTAATGTCGCTTCTTGTGAATATTCCAGTTCCGTATTCTGGTTCATCTCTTCTTGAACCGGTTCCGTTGAGTCTGCGTGTAAGGCATTGGGGTAGATATTATCCGTCAGTAAACTGATATAGAACGTACTTCCTTCATTTTGGATGCTTTCTGCACGAATTTCCCCTTCATGTAAGGTGACGAGATTCTTCACCAAGGCCAGTCCGATACCTGTACCGGATGCCTGATGCTTGCCGCTTTCCTGATAATAGCGGTCGAAAATATGTGGCAGGGCCTCGGCGGAAATTCCGTACCCTGTATCACTGACTTTTATTTCCGTATAAGCTACCTCATTACGCATGGTCTGATGCAAACTTAGCGTTACACACCCTTGTTCCGTATATTTGATAGCGTTGGAAATCAGATTGTCCAAAACAATCGTGATGATTTCTTTATCGAAGAAAAGAAACATTTCTTCTTTTTCTATCTGAATCCGGAAATCTATTTTGGTATTTTGATTTAATTCTTTGTATTTAAGCCCTATTTCATAAATCAGAGGGGCAATGTTTCCTTTGCTGACACACAATTTCTTGTTTTGTGTCTCCGTCTTTCGGAATTCCAGTATCTGATTGATCAGATTGAGCAAACGTAGTGCGCTCTGATGGATAACTGATAGTTTCTGGGCTTGTTTTGCAGGAAGTGATGCTTCTTTTTGCATATCTTCGAGAGGACCGAGGATTAAGGTCAACGGTGTACGCAGCTCATGCGTGATATTGGTATAGAAACGCAAGCGTTCCTGATTTAACTCCTGTTCCTGCTCATGGTTTTTCTTTTCCAACGTATAGAGACTCTCCAGATCTAACTTCTTTTTGTAAGCATGCAAGATAAGATAAGTGATGCTGATAGATACCAAGATGTAGATAAGTTTTGCCCACCACGTCAACCAGAGAGGAGGATTGATACGGATGGTCAGGGAAGTGGCTTCTTCCGGCCATTTTTGATTATGAATTCGTGCTTTGATAAGGAACTCATATTTTCCCGGAGGAATGTTTCGGAAAGTGACACTATTATTTTCGTTGACGGTATACCAGGAATTTTCGAGTCCTTTCAGCATATACACATATTCTACCTGATTGACAAGTGAGTAGTTTTGTACATTGAATGTCAATCCGAAGCTATTTTGTGCATGACTCAACTCAACGTTTTGTCCTTTGGAGAGATTGATAATCATGTCATTGTTTTCCAGATTACTCAACCGTCCCAGTATTTTCATCTCTGTGACAACTGCTGCCGGGGCCGGTTGTTCATTCATAGTAATGTCTGGATTGAAACAACATACTCCATTGATAGAACCGAAATAAATCTGTCCATTCTTGCTTTGTGTGACACAACTGCTTGAAAAACTTCCTGCCGGAACATCGTCAGAGTGGTCATAGTTATAAAAACAGCCTTTATTCGTGACATAACAACTGATACCTTTATTATTGCTAAACCAGATATTCCCTTTTTTATCTTCTGTTATGGCACAAATATTCGTATTGATCAGCCCGTCTTTCCGTTGGTAAGTTTTGTAATTCAGCTCATCAGTCGACAGGAAACAAACTAATCCTTCCCCCGTTCCTATCCACATTCTTTTTTGTTTATCCTGTATGATCTGATTGATGGTGTTAGAACAAAAGCCATCTCTTTGAGTGAACGTCTTGATTTTCTGTAAGTTCGGGGTGTATATGCCAAGTCCGTCTCCGAAAGTTCCAATCCAAAAACGTCCTTTCTCATCTTGAGCTATAGAACGTATAAAATCACTGTGCAGTTCGCTATTATCTGTATTGTAATGTTGGATAATTTTCATGGTGAGAGGATTTAATACAACAATTCCTCCACTATATCCAACCCAAATGTTATGTTGGGCATCTTCATAGATCGTACGGACGTCTAGATTAGATTGTCCCATGAGGGAGATGGAACGGAATCTTTTATTCCGGCTATCATAATAGCTGATTCCTCCTTGGTAGGAACCGAACCATAAATTCCCTTTTGAATCCTGTAAAGAAGCTAATATAAAATTTGAAGGAATATCTCCACTCTCTTTCTTATAAATGGCAATCCGTTTCTCTCCTTCAAATACATTAATACCTCCTCCGTCTGTTCCGATCCAAATCCGTCCTTGTCTGTCCATACAAAGACTGCTGGCTACTTTGTTGTTCAGGCTGTTTTCATTGTTTGGAATCGGGGAATAGCTTAATGTGGTGAACAAAGGAGGTTTGCTACTAATAAAGTTGATGCCTCCTCCCCATGTTCCTATCCAGATATTGTCGAAAGAATCCTGAAATATACATCGAGCGCTTGCATTAGAGAGGCTTCGACTATCATCACCCTCCTGTATGTATTCAATAGAAAGCTCCTCTGGTGAGAGAAACATACCTTGCTTCAGGTTTAATATGGCAATGCCATTGAGCTCTGAAGCAATCCAAAGTCTATTATCTTTTAATTGCCGGATGGATAATATGCGACTGCATAAAGTAGCATACTTGTCATTCTTGTTATTTCTGAATGTGATAAAGTTATCATTGGCAGCATTATATAGAGCCAATCCATTATTCGTTCCTAACCAGATGTTGCCGTTTGCATCTTTTATGATACAAAACACATCATTACCGGGCAAGCTTGTCGGATTTCCCGTTTCATTCTGGAAATTCTTTACACTTTTGTCTTTGAGAGAAAAAATACTGAATCCGCTTCCGACATGGCCGATATACAAATTGTTGTCTCCTCCGTCCAATACTGTCCATGTCTGATTGGAGGGCAGACTAGGCACCGTACTCCTATTATAATGTGTGAATTGCCCGTTATTAATATTTAGATATTCTATACCTCTATAATAGGTGCTGACCCATAAACCATCGTCGTTTTGGGTGGAAGGAGAGATGTCCGTTACGTCATTTGTAATCAGGCTGTGTGGATTTTCCGGGTTATGTTGGTAGGCAGTAAATGTTTGTTCGTCATAATTGTATGCATTTAGTCCGTCTCGCTGAGTGGCTATCCAAATGATGGGACGTTTGGAATCAGCATACACCCGGTTGAGTTCGTTGCCGGTGATTCCCTGATTGTTATGTGGCAAATCATTTTTATAATAAGTAATGAAGCGGGTACCGTCAAACTTATTAAGTCCTTCTTCTGTAGCAAACCATAAAAAGCCTTGTTTATCCTGTGTAATACTGACTACATAATTGTTGGATAATCCTTGTTCTATCCCCAGTTTTTTTACAGAATGAGACTGGGCTGTCAATTGAAGAATAGACAACAAGGATAAAAATAAAGTAGAAGCAATGTGTTTTTTCATAACTCGTGCTTATTTGTTTCAATTACCAGTTCAAAAATAAGAATAAATATTTTATTTAGAGTGTGTAAATCGTGCAATGAATGATTTGCATAGCTCTTCTGCATGATTTTTGCTTAATTGATTTATATCAATACTCTATATTTGCATCGGAAAAAACAACAAAAAATGTTTAATCTTTAAATTCTAATTTATGAGGTATGTAAGAATCTTATGCATGTGTGTCATACAGTTGCTTCTGTCAGCTGCAGCATTTGCACAAACACAAGTTACAGGACATGTGGCCGATGTGAGAGGAGATGATATCATTGGTGCCAATGTTACTGTCAAAGGAACTTCTAATGGAACCATTACGGATATCGATGGTAATTTCACAATTAATGTAGATAGTAAAAATGCCGCATTGGCAATTTCGTTCATCGGTTATAAGACTAAAGAGGTGAAGGTGGATGGAAAGACACATCTTCAAATCGTTCTTGAAGAAGATACGGAAACCTTGGATGAAGTTGTGGTGGTGGGTTATGGTACACAAACCAAGAAAAGTCTGACCGGAGCCATCAGTGATGTTAAGTCTGATGCGTTGACGCGTTCTGTTTCTACGACTACTGCGGGAGCTTTATCCGGTAAGATAGCAGGTGTGTCTACGCGTGCTGTGGATGCCCGTCCGGGTAGAGGCATTAATCTTGAAATTCGTAATATGGGTAGCCCCCTGTTTGTAATCGACGGCATTCCTTACGGAGGAATGAACAGCCGCGACTGGTTGCAGGCATCGGATGTTTCCGGTAGCGATGTGTTTAATGCTCTGAATATCGAGGATATCGAGAGTATCACTGTCTTGAAGGATGCTTCTGCTGCTATTTACGGTCTGCGTGCATCAAATGGTGTAGTTCTGGTAACTACCAAGAAAGGTAAAAAGAATGATAAAGTAAGCATCAATGTCAATGGATACTATGGTTGGCAGAATCTGACCCGTTTCCCCGAATTGGCAAATGCAGGACAATATGTAAGAGGTTTGGCCGAAGCAGCACAGAATAGAGGTGAAGATCCAAGCAAATTATATAGTCCCGAAGAACTTGCTAAATGGGAAGCTGGTACCGAACCGGGATATAAGAGCTATGACTATTATGATATGGTAATGAGAAAAAATGTGCCTCAATACCACATCAATGCGAATGTGACAGGTGGCTCTGAAAAGACCAACTATTATCTTTCTGTAGCTCATACCGTACAAGATGCGATGATGCCTGACTTTAAATATGAGCGTACCAATCTTCAGTTGAATATTGATACTAAGATAACAGACCGTTTTACAATAGGTGCACAGATTAGCGGTAAGTATGAAAAGAGTGAAGACGTAGGTTTGCCGGGTGGTGACGGTTATTATTCGGCTATATTGGCTATGTTCAAAATGCAGCCTATCGAAAGCCCTTATGCCAATGATAATCCGGAATATATCAATAATGTACATGAGAATGGTTACAATCCGGCTGCATTCAGTCGTGACATTGCCGGTTACAAAGATAATTTGACTCGTAATGCCAATATCAATGCTTATGCGCAGTATGATTTCTCTTTCGGTTTGACTGCAAAAGCTACGTTCTCGTACAATTACACCAATAGCCGTTTTGACGGTTATCAATATGCTTATCAAATTTATACATACGATAAGGAGAAAGATGCTTATAACGGGACACCTGCTACAGGACGTTGGAGAAATCAAATAGATCGTAGTGTGCCTGCGCGTTATATGCAATTGCAATTGAATTATGCAAAACAGATTAAAAACCATAATATTTCGGCGGTTTTGGGTTATGAAGCCTCCGATTATGATTGGACTAAGAAAACTTATGGTACAGAACCTTCTACTGACTATCTGCCGTTATTGCAGTTTGATGAGCTCAACAGTTTCGCTGATGAATGGAGTTACGAAGCGCGTGCCGGATGGATTGGGCGTATCAATTACGACTTTGCCCACAAATATCTGATTGAATTATTGGCTCGCTATGACGGTTCTTATCTCTATGCAGCAAATAATCGTTGGGGATTCTTCCCGGGTGTATCTATAGGTTGGAGAATCTCGGAAGAGAAATTCTTTGAAAAGTTGAGACCTGTTGTAGATGATTTGAAGATTCGTGCTTCTATTGGTCAGACAGGTACAGAAAAGGATGTAAAACTGTTTGATTACTTGAGTGGTTATACGTGGAATAATGGTAATGCTGTATTGGATGGTGAACTGGTGACCGGATTGAACCAGAGAGGATTACCTATTACCAACTTATCCTGGACGAAGAATACAACATCGAATATCGGTTTTGACCTGACTATGTTCAATAATCGTTTGAAGGTAACCGCCGATGCTTTCCGCAAGGATATTACCGGTGTACCGGCTGCCCGTTATGATGTATTGCTTCCGAGTGAAGTGGGATATACATTGCCTAATGAGAACTTGAACAAACAAGCATATATCGGTGCGGAAGGTATGGTTACATGGACCGACCATATCGGTGATTTGAACTATACCGTAAGCGGTAACTTTACTTTCTCACGTTACAAGAGCATTGAGACTTATAAACCGCGTTTTAATAACTCTTGGGATGAATACCGCAATTCTGCGGAAGGCCGTTGGGGAGGTATCTATTGGGGATATCAGGTAATTGGCCAGTTCCAGTCGGAAGAAGAAATTCGTAATTATCCGGTAAATTTGGATGGCAATAATAACCGGACACTGCTCCCCGGTGACTTTATCTATAAAGATGTGAATGGTGATGGTATTATCAACAGTATGGATGAGCGTCCTATCGGTTATCCGGAAGGTTGGGCACCTATTATGTCGTTTGGTGGTAATATCGGTTTGGCATGGAAGGGGATTGACTTGAATATCGACCTTTCCGGTGGGGCTATGCAAGGATGGAGACAAAACTATGAATTGGCTAATGCATATCATGGAAATGGAAACTCACCGGTTTATTTATTGGAAGACCGTTGGCATCGTGCCGACTTGTACGATCCGGAAAGTGAATGGATACCGGGACGTTATCCGGCCATCCGTAAAGGTGAATTCAGCTATAACAATAAGAATAGTGACTTCTGGTTGCACAATGTGCGTTATCTCCGTATCAAGAATCTGGAAGTGGGTTATAGCCTGCCGGTACAACTGTTGAGACCGATTCGTGCACAGAAAGTACGTATTTATGCTAATGTTTCTAACTTGTGTTCGTTTGACAATGTGGGTAAGTTTGGAGTCGATCCTGAAATCACTGCCGCAGCTGCAGTGGTATACCCGCAACAACGTACATTCCTTCTTGGATTTAATATTACATACTAAAAAATGAACGCTATCATGAAAAGCAAATCTATAAAAATAGTTCTGTTGGGAGCCGTCCTTACTTCCATGTTATCGGGTTGTGGCGACAGCTGGTTCGAAAGAGATCCCAAAAATATTCTTACCAATGAGTTGGTATGGAACGATCCGAACATGATTAAATCACAGCTAGCCAATTTATATAATCGTATTCCACAGTTGCACGGTGACTTCAATACCGGTGGTATGTGCGAAACGGATGATGCTATGTACTGTGGCACGCTGGATCAGAATTATCGTAATGAATTACGTTATGGCAACGACTACGGACGTTGGTGGGATTATGGATTGATACGTGACATCAATATGTCTATTGAGAATATCGACAAATATGGAACAGATATTTCAGCAGATGCCAAGCTACAGTTCAAAGCTGAATTTCGCTTTATCCGCGCTTACGTTTATTTTGAGCTTGTAAGACGTATGGGTGGTGTACCATTGATTACAACTACTTTGGAGTATGATTTCAGCGGAGATCCTTCTTACTTACGTAATCCGCGTGCCAAGGAGCACGAAATATATGACTTTGTATACAGTGAATGTGAAGCAATCAAGTCACAATTGGGCAATAAAGGCAGTCAAAGTCGTGCCAACTATTACACTGCATTGGCATTGGAAAGCCGTGCTATGCTGTATGCCGGTTCTATTGCCAAATATAATGCGCTGAAGACTCCTAATATTGTAACGTCTGGCGGAGAAGTAGGTATTCCGGCTGATATGGCAGACGATTATTATCGTAAATCGTTGACAGCTTCGCAGGAAATCATTAAAAACGGTGGATATGAACTTTATGAGAAGGAGTCAGATAAAGGAGTGAACTTCTATAAGATGTTTGTGGACAAGACGCTGAATAAGGAGGCTATTTGGGTGAAAGACTATAAGAATCCTTTGAAAGTGCATAGCTTCGGTTATGATAATGTAGTTCATCATTTAAGAGAAGATAACGATAATTCTTCTTGCATCGGTCCGTCTTTAGGATTGGTAGAAGCATTTGATTATTTGGATGGAACTTCGGGGACCTTACATTATAAGAATGGTAATGACTATGTAGTATATGATACTCCGAGCGATATCTTTGCCAATAAAGATGCACGTTTGTATGGTACGATCGTCTATCCGGGCTCAAAGTTCAGAAATCAGGATGTGGATATTCAGGCAGGAGTAGCAGTATGGAATGATAAGACCGGTTCCTACGACTTACTGACAGACTCGAAATTAGGAAGTGCTTATGACGATGATAAAACTTTTGTCGGCCAGGACGGTCCTCAGACTAATAGTCCTAACGTGAGCAATACCGGATTTTATATCCGTAAGTTTATCAGTGAGGCATCCGGTTACACTCTCCGTAACTACGCTGAAAACTGGTGGCCTTGGTTCCGTCTGGGTGAAATCTATTTGAATGCTGCCGAAGCTGCTTTTGAATTGAATGACGAGCCGACAGCTTTACCCTACATTAACCGCTTGCGTCAGCGTGCCGGTTTCCCGGCCAACAGTCTGACAAGCCTGACAATAGAAAAGATTCAGAACGAACGTCGTGTGGAACTAGCTTTCGAAGATCACCGTTATTTTGATATGAAACGATGGAGAATAGCTGATATCACCTGGAACGGAAATACAGATAACGATAAAGCGATCGTTTACGGTTTATATCCTTATCGTATTGCTAAACCAAAACCGGGAACATCAGATCAGGACAAGTACATTTTTGTAAAGACAAAATCCGAACGTTTCAAGGTGGCAAGAACCTTCCAGCAGTCTAACTATTATTCATTCATTGCTGATGATGTAATTAATAACAATCCGACGATTGTGAAGAATCCATTCCAATAAAAATAAGAGATTATGAAAAAGATTATACCTTTCTTTATTATGATATGTTGTTTGTTGGCAGTAAGCAGTTGCAGCTACGACAACTTTGAGGAACCTAAGGCTACATTGACCGGAAGAGCAATTTATGACGGTGAAGCAGTAGGAGTTAGAAGCGGAAGTTCAGAGTTTGCTTTATTCCAGGACGGTTATGCTTTGCATGGCTCTATTCCGGTGTATGTTGCGCAGGACGGAAGCTATTCCGTGTCCCTTTTCAATGGCGATTATAAATTGGTGCGTATGGGTAATGCTCCTTGGGAAAGACCTTCTAATGACACAATTTATATTACAGTGAAAGGAAACACTGTGCAGGATATTCCTGTGACACCGTATTTCTCTGTTAGAAACGTATCTTTTGCCAGAAACGGCAACAAGGTTGCCGCACGGTTTACTATTAATAAAGTGGTTGCTGATGCCAATATGGAGAATGTAGGTATCTATCTGGGTACAGGTGTTTTGACGGATGAGAAACAGAAAGAAGCAGAGTTGAAGTTGGGTAATACAGTATCACTCGGTCAGGAAAACACTGCTGAAATTGAGATCCCGAATGGTTTGATAAACGAATCCTATCTTTATGCCCGTGTAGGAGTCAAATCAGACAAATCATCGGAATATTGTTACAGTCAATCTATTAAAGTAGCATTGAAATAAATAGTATCAAGAATGTAAATACCGGAGGGGGAGTATCACAACCTGATATTTCCCCTTTTTATCCAACTAATGAAAATATGATAGTACCTATTAAACGAACTTTGATTACAATCGGCTTGATGCTGGCAGTGACGCTGCCCGCTTTCTCGTTGTCTGGTAATCCTGTGTTGCCAGGTTTCCATGCTGATCCTGAAATTTTATATTCCAACAAGACTAAGAAATACTATATCTATTCTACCACAGACGGACAGCCCGGATGGGGTGGTTGGTATTTTACCGTTTTTTCGTCTGTTGACTTAAAGGATTGGAGGGATGAAGGGATAATGCTGGATCTGAAATCAGACCAAGTACCTTGGGCGGATGGTAATGCGTGGGCGCCTTGTATTGAGGAGAAGTTGATAGGAGGAGAATATAAATACTTCTTTTACTACAGCGGTCATCCGAAAGCAGGAGGAGGAAAACAGATCGGAGTAGCTACGAGCGATTCTCCCACCGGGCCGTTTGTTGATTTGGGACGTCCCATCGTAACGGATTCACCCACCGGAAACGGTCAGCAAATAGATGTGGATGTGTTTACCGATCCGGTTTCGGGGAAGTCTTATCTGTATTGGGGAAATGGTTATATGGCAGGTGCGGAGCTGAATGAGGATATGGTTTCCATAAAGAAGGAAACAGTCACAGTGATGACTCCCGTAGGAGGTACTTTGCAGGATTATGCTTATCGTGAAGCGGCTTATGTGTTCTATCGTAACGGGCTTTATTATTTTATGTGGTCGGTAGATGATACTGGCTCTCCCAATTATCATGTAGCTTATGGCACTTCAACATCACCTTTGGGACCGATTAAAGTGGCTGATAATCCTGTTGTGCTGATTCAAAACCCGGAAAAGGAAATATATGGTCCTGCTCATAATGCTGTTTTGCAAATTCCCGGCACTGATAAGTGGTATATTGTTTATCATCGCATCAATAAGAATTATCTGAAAAGTGATCCCGGTGTTCATCGTGAAGTATGTATAGATCGTATGGAATTTAATGAAGATGGGAGCATTAAGCAGGTAATACCTACTCCTTGATAATATCTTTCTTGATTTTGGTAGATGGTCAGGTTGTTTCAGGACGGAATTATATTGTATGATTTGAATAATGGAAGATTATAGATGAATAGGATTATAGGTAAAAAGAGAGTAGCGATTTTAGGTTTTCTGTTTGTATGTGTGGCGGGTGGATGTTCTCAATCTGTACCTGATGTAAGTTATCAGATAGAAACGGATAAGCCCTGTCAAACGATGGCATATTTCAGCGCTTCAGACGCTTGGAGTATGCAGTTTATCGGACTTTGGCCGGAAGAGAAACAAAACCAGGTAGCCGATTGGCTGTTCAGTACGGAGAATGATGCGAACGGACAGCCGAAAGGCATCGGCCTGTCCCTCTGGCGTTTCAATGTCGGAGCAGGTAGTGCGGAACAAGGGGAGCACAGCCAGATTGCTTCTCCCTGGATGCGAGCCGAGTGTTTCCTCAATGCAGATGGAACGTACGATTGGAACAAGCAACAAGGACAACGCAACTTCCTAAAACTGGCAAAAGAACGGGGAGTCAATAAATTCCTGGCTTTCCTGAACTCGCCTCCCGTACATTATACACAGAACGGATTGGCAACCAATACCGGTCGTGGAGGTACGGCAAATCTGAAGCCGGATTGTTATGAAAAGTACGTGCGTTTTCTGGCAGATGTAGTACAAGGCGTAGAAAAACATGATGGCATCAAGTTCAACTACATCTGTCCTTTCAACGAACCGGACGGACACTGGAATTGGGTAGGACCGAAACAGGAAGGTTGTCCGGCAACCAACAAAGAAGTAGCTCATACTGTCCGTTTGTTAAGCAAAGAATTTGTAAGCCGGAATATGGATACGCAGATTTTGGTGAATGAATCTTCCGATTATCGCTGTATGTTCCGCACTCACGAAACAGATTGGCAACGGGGTTATCAGATTCAAGCCTTTTTCTGTCCGGATAGTGTAGATACCTATTTAGGAGATACTCCGAATGTTCCCCGCCTGATGCTTGGACATAGCTATTGGACAACGACTCCGTTAAGTGAATTACGTAATATCCGCTGCCAGTTGCGGGATACCTTAGATAAACATCAAGTTGGCTTCTGGCAAACGGAGACTTGCATCATGGGTAATGATGAAGAAATTGGTGGTGGAAATGGTTTCGACCGTACAATGAAGACAGCGCTCTATGTGGCACGTATCATTCATCATGACATTGTGTATGCTAGAGCTGAAAGCTGGCAATGGTGGCGTGCTATTGGCGGTGACTACAAAGACGGATTGATTCGTGAGTATACTACAGACGATAACTTCTTGGATGGTAAAGTAGAAGATTCTAAACTGATGTGGGCTTTAGGAAATTATAGCCGTTTTATCCGTCCGGGAGCAGTCCGGCTATCCGTTTCGGCTTTCGATCAAACAAACGCATTCATCTCTGATGGCGACACCGACCAGCAAGGATTGATGTGTTCTGCTTATAAGAATGTAGACGGAACGTATGTGATAGTCGTTATAAACTATGCTAATGAAGAAAAAGAGTTTTCTATTAATGAAGGAAAGGTAGGAAATGCAGAATGGCAGATTTATCGTACTTCAGATAAAGAAGGAGAGAATTTGCTACCGGTCGGAAAAGTGAAAAGTGGAAAGATTGTTCAGATTCCGGCGCGTTCTATTATAACGCTTCAGAGTAACTAATAAAAGCAGCTTTATATTCTTTATTTCTTTTTGAAAGCTGTACATTTGTGTGTCCGTCCATTGCTACGAAGGTAATGGACGGACACAATGCGTAAATAAGGAGGCATTTTATGGACAATAGAGGAAAAATTGTCATTTATCAAACAAAGGATGGGAAAACTTCCATTGATGTGAAGTTGGAGAATGAGACGGTGTGGCTGACATTGAGTCAGATAACAGAACTTTTTGACCGTGACAAATCGGTGGTATCAAGACATATAAGTAATGTGTTTAGAGAAGGTGAGCTAGACAGAAATTCAGTTGTTGCAAAAAATGCAACAACTGCTTCTGATGGGAAGATATATCAAGTAGAGTATTTTAATCTGGATGTAATCATCTCTGTCGGCTATCGTGTAAAGTCGCAACGCGGCACCCAATTCCGTATCTGGGCGAACAAAATCCTGAAAGACTACCTGATTAAGGGTTACGCCATTAATCAGCAGGTCAAAGCTGCTCAACTGGAAGACCTGAAGAGCACCGTGCGTCTTCTTTCCAACGTCATCGAGCATAAGCAACTGACGCTGGATGAGGCTAATGGACTTTTGCGTGTGATTACCGATTATACTTACGGTCTGGATACACTGGATAAATACGATTACCAGCAATTGGAAGTAGACTCCACGACTCCTACTGAAGAATTTCGTGCCACCTATGAAGAAGCAATGGAAGCCATTCACCTTTTGCAGGAAAAGTTCGGAAGTAGTAACTTGTTTGGAAATGAAAAGGACCAGTCGTTCAAAAGCTCTATCAACACCATTTATCAGACGTTTGGCGGAGAAGAACTTTATCCGAGCGTTGAAGAGAAAGCCGCAATGCTTTTCTATCTTGTCGTAAAGAATCACTCGTTTAGTGACGGTAACAAGCGTATTGCTGCTTTCTTGTTTCTTTGGTTTCTGGAGAAGAACGGTATATTATATAAATCCGATGGTTCGAAGTTGATTGGAAACAATACGCTTGTGGCACTTACGTTGATGATTGCCGAAAGCCGGACGGAAGAAAAGGACGTGATGGTGAAGGTAGTAATCAATTTGATTAATAAGAATAATTGAATTTAGGTCTTATTAATGAGTGATATAGATAATGAGAGATACCTCGCTTCAAGGTGTCTCTCATTCTACCATAAAATAGGTTATTTTTTTGGGGGAAATTTATTATCAGGAATACCATTTTGCTGACGTCAGCAAAATGATCGGCAGTGTCTTCTTGGGCACTTTTTTCATACTCTTTACTTTATTGCTGTATAGTATTTGCTTCATCCTCTTTTATCTCCGCCTTGCCATAATATCCCGGCATCGGCATGTAAATCGGATTATAATAAGTATTGATATTCTTCAACTTCTTCTCCTCCTCTTTCAGCCGTTTGATTTGCCGTGCGGCAGTGGTAGGGGTAAAGCCGCACAATCTTTGAAAGTCGCGACGGGTTAATACAGGGTTGCTCTTGAAGTAGTTTGTCAGCAATTTGTCTATCTCGTCATTTGAAAGGACAGCCGAATGGGGTTTCAGTTTACTTCGCTCCACATGAACAACACTGACTGACCTTTTCAGTTTGGCATCCGCTTTAAAGCTGATGTTGGCTTTGAGTTTTATCTGATTCGCTTTTAGTTTGGGCGAAGTGATAGGTTCTTGACTATTCAGCTTTATCTGGAAATAACCGATGCCATCCAGATGGACGCTTTGTCCTTCCCGAAGACGATCCCCCATAAAATGACTTAGGGATTCGAGAACAGACTTTACATCCCCTTCAGTTAGAGAAGTTGCTATCTGGATTTCTTTTGCCAGATAGTCTGTGTCAATGTGTTGGAAGTTGACTACACGTGCGTGATACACTTCCTTACCTTCCTCATCCTTGGGACGGGGAGTCTTGTACAATTCAAATTGTATTGCCATTATTTACTTGTTTTTGCCTTATACATTACTACGTATTTTAAATTTATCGTTGTAAGCCTATAAGGACATTGTTTTTTGTTGTTGCGAAGCTAATCGATCATCTTCGGACTTAGAGGGAGGGTGTTATATAGCTGTTGTTTGTTTGCTATCAAGCGGCTTTTATAAGTTATCCTGCCTTTATTCTTGGACTAAGGCATAGGGATAGTTATCTTCCGGTGCCTTTATCATTAGTTTCCCACGGCCGTGGAGAGATCTCGTCATGGCTGTGGTAGTATCTTTCCACAGCCGTGGTAGGAATTCGCCACGGCCATGAAGAATGAACTATATCGGTAGCAAAGATAAACTATATCAGGGAGAAAAGCAAAGTATTCCTACTTGTTGTAGGTATTTATATGCCTTGTTCTATTTGATAGATATAGGGCAAGGGAGAATTAAACTATTTTACTGTGACAACAGTGGCATTGTCTGAAAAATATAGTTATATTTGTAGCGTGTCTTCGGGAGAGGATACGCTTGTTTTGTATTGGAGATAGTGTTTTTATTATCTATTGTGAGAAATCTGGTAAATTTAGCACCCGTAGATAATAAGTGACCGGTCTCCACGTCCATGTTGTATATATATTTGTTATATACCTCAACGGGCGTGGAGCTATTGCTTATTATTCGGGTACGGCCCACCAGAGCCTCTCACAGGATAGTACAGTAATAGTTTCCGCGCCTTTTTTATTGGCAAACGGGAACACATAATTTAAAAATGATAGTTATGAGTAACTTTACTTGTTCCCGTTCCTGCCTGATGAAGCACGATTTAGAACGCTCCGTCGACAAGCTTAGTTTTATGAAAGAAAACTGGCCTAGCTTTGCAAATATTGAAAGCGTAGACCAATTGTCAAAGGCTGAATTGCAGTGTTCTCTCTGTTTATTGAATATAGTGATAGACGGGCTGTCTAAAGATGAATTCTCATGTCCGAATAAAGAACTTATCCATTTGGTCATCATGTATGTGTATATACAGGAAAGGTTCGATTTATGTGAAATCAAAGAACTGCATACTAAATTGGTGATGGCTCCTGTGAAGGAAAGAAAGAAATGGCTCTCTAAGTCATAGCTATTCAGGTTGTCTTTGCCAAAATGTGATGAAAGTAGTGCTTTTTGCGGTGATAGGTGACAGATGTGGTGATAGGTTGAAAAACAACCTATCACCGCCGGAAACCTCGATGAATAAGGTGTTTGATTGCCGTTGGTGATAGGTGATAGAGAAAAGTGATTTTTTATATATGAGAAGAAGCTTATTAATGAAGAGTATTTTTAAGGGAATTAAGTTAGGGTTTTAATAGACCATTATCTGCCCATTCTTGTACTGAAAATGTGCAATTCCTAAATCGTTCAGTGCGTCCAACAGACTTTCTACCGAAACATTCCGGCTAAAACGAAAATGAATCCGTTTCTGTAAGAGGTTGGGTGAGTGGCAGATGACGCTGATATTATACCAAGTCCCTAAACTCTGTAATACTTGCATCATCTTCGTGTTGTCGAAATAAAACTCATTATCCGTCCATCCTTCTTTTTCGGTCTGCGTAGCCTTTGATACAACGATATCACCATTTGTTTCTAATGTGGCGGATTGACCTGGTGATATTTCCTTCCGGTGCGAAGAGTCGGTTTTTGCTACTTGCACCCGTCCTCTATATAATGTGACAGTGGGCGTATTACAAGGATAGGCATTTACATCAAATACTGTCCCCAATACCTGTGTCTGTATATCTCCGGTGGAAACGATGAAAGGACGAAGACTGTCTTTTGCCACTTCAAAGCGTGCTTCTCCGGTGAGGTTTACTATCCGCTTGTTTTGCGGAGTAAACTCTTTGGGGTATTCCAAACGACTGTTTGCACTTAACAGCACGTGGGTTCCGTCTTCTAATGTCAGATTAATGATAGTCGTTGGCGGGGTGGAAACGATTATTCTGCCGTTTTTTTCTTGTGTTGTGACCTGCTCGGGAACATTGAGGGCGGCAAATATTTTGATATCCGGTGCTGTACTGTCTGATTTATTCCAGGGTGACCACAGTATTAAGAGCAGGGCAATAGCTGCTGCCATGCCACCGGAAAGCCATATGCGGCGATATGCTTGTCGTTTCTTCTGCTCCTGTCGTTGCGAGAAAGCTGTCCATGCTTCCCGTGTCTCTTCCGGTAGGGGCAAATCGCCTAACGCTTCGCCAAAGGCATTTTGCAAACGACGTATCCCGGCATCCTCTGAAAAAGGGCGGCAGTCATCTCCCGTTAGTCCGTAATCGGGGGATTCCTCTTTGGGAGTATACTTTTTCTTTTCTTCCATTATCTGTTCTCCTTCCTTGATCGTTCATGATTTTCATCGTTCATGACTTCGCGTAATGTACGCAGTGCTTTGGATATATGCTTTTTCACTGTATCGGGACTGATGCCAAGTTGTTCGGCAACTTCCCGATAGGTGAGATGCTCGTAGTAACACAGCCGTAAGATAGTGCAGGTAGGATCAGGCAGACTTCGGGCTATCATTTCCGCCTTTTGCAATAACGCTTCGTGCTCCTGATAGTTGCTCTCCATATCAGCTAGTGTCGCTTCGTAGATCGCTCTCGCATTATCATGCTCCACTTGAAGGTGTTTCAGGCGGTTGAGGCAGGCGTTGCGGACTGCGGTATAAATCCATCCGCCCCGGTCGTTCTTATCCAACTGCTCAAAATGTGTCCAGGCCTGTTCCATCACTTCGCTCACTATATCCCGTGCTTCTTCTTTATCTCCTGTCAATTGTGAGGCATAACGTACCATTCGCGGATACATTTCCACAAACATCTGCTCGAAAACTTCTTTCTTGGTATGGTCTTTATGAAACAGGAACATGCTCTTTTAGGGGGTTGATACTGCAAAAGTACACACTTCTCTTTAAAAAGAGAGTCTACAGACGCGATTTTTCACTCTCTCCGGCTCCGGTTCCTTTATATTTGCTTTTCGCCGCGTTGAACTGATAACTCAGCCGGATGCCGAAACGCTGCTGGTCTGAATAATCGCGGTTGGAGCTGAATGTCCGGTCGCCATAGATGGTGAAGTATCTGTAGCCGGTGTGAAAGATGTCTTTGGCGGTTATCGATATTTTTAGCGACTGGTCTTTCAGGAACGATTTGGTCAGTTGGGCATCTACTCTTCCTTCGGTTTTCCAAATGGCGTAACTTTGTTTGGCTCCGGGCGACAGTACTCCTTTGATATTGAAGAACCAGCCTTTAGGGAAGTTGAAACTGTTGTCGAGACTGAAATAGAACCGTGGCTCATTCCAGTGCTGGGTGATGCCTATGGAAGTACCGTGGGAGTCAAACCAATTGATGCCGGTGGTCAGTTGAGGTTGCCAGATGCCGAATTTTGGTGAAAGGACGATGCTGCTTCCATAGCGGTTGGAATGCGGAATGCTTGCCATGCCGAACAGCAATACACCGGGATGATTGATGTCGTCATACGGGCGGGTGTAGCTGGTGTACATATTCCAGGAATGGTCGTAGTAAATACTGAAATTGATCCATTTCCATCCGGTGTCGAAGAAAGTTGCACGATGTATCTGGGGGACGAGAAACGGGTCTCCGCTCCGGTAAGAGTACTTGTTTTGATACGTGACGGCACTGGTGAGCATATCGTAGCTGGGACTGTATTTCAGAGTGCGGTGGGAAAGGGCGAAAAACCAGTTGCCGGAGGTATATCTGATGCTGACTACCGGTATCCAGTCGCGATAGGTGGGGCTTTGACCGTCCTGGTGAATCCCTTTCTCGTAGTAATCTGTTTGTTGAAATTCATATCGCAGTCCGGCTAAGATATTGAACTTTCCCAATGGCAGGTTGTAGTCGATGAAGCCGGAAAACATAGTTTGTTTGATGCGGTCGTCGGCATCGGCGGAGAAGCCGCTTTGGAGAAATACGTCGTGGCGGTTGGTGAATGTCTCTTCTGTGCCGAAACTGAGCTTGCCTTTCCAGAGTGGGGTGGTGATCAGGAGTTTGGCGGCATAGAGGTGGTTGCGTACGCGGTTGCTCGAAGTGGCGTCTTCGGTTCCGTTGTTCTCGGCGTATTGACGGATGCGGTCGCGGCCATACAGATAGTCGGCGTTGAAGTCGATGTTGCATTTGCCGAACGTGGCGTTGTAGTATCCGTTGGCTGCCTGCCACCAGCCGGTATGCGCATCTGTCTGCTGGCGAGCATACAGGTGGTCTACTTCTTTGCCGTCTTGCAGGATGAGGGTTGTCCCTTCATTGGTAGTATGCGCATTACCTATGTTCGTACCGGGCATATAGCGCATACCGAATGACTGATCCTCGTCGATTTCGTAGTTGAATCCCAGTTCGCCGTTGAAGGTGCGATAGGTTTGTTTGCTTTTGTTCTCCGTTGATTGGTTCCAGTCGGACGAAGCGTAAATGTCCTGACTGTGGATGCTTGTTAGGTGATTGTTGATTTCGGCAAAGTCCCCTTTTACGAAAATATCCAGTCCGCCGGTACGGTAGTTCAAGGATATGCCTTCGTTGCCGATCGGTACATGTCCTTGCGAGTAATCGGTATAGAAACTGCCGCTCATGCCTTGTCCCCGTTTGCGAATGGTGTGGAGACGGATAACGGCACCTACGGAAGAGCCATATTGCACCCCCGGAGTGGTGATGATTTCTGCAGAAAGTATTTCGTTGGCTTGCAGGCGGTTCAGTTCTGTGTTATCCCTGACTTTGCGTCCGTTGATATAGATTTCGGGAGTGCCCCTACCCAATACGGTGTATTCTCCGTCCGTACCTGTGACAAAAGGGAGATGTGAAATCATTTCGCTTGCCGATCCCATGAGTGAAAGGGGAGTTCCGGTTATATTGGCGGTTAATGTTCCGTCTTTCCTTTCTATCAATGGGCGTCCGGCGGTTACCACTATCTCTTTCAGCAGTTTCGTATCGGGTTGTAACCGGAGGATGTTTTGTTGCCGGCAGGAAATAATTTGCGGACAGTAACCTATATAGGTTGCTTTCAACAGGCAATCTTCCCCGGCTATGGCAGGCAGACGGAAAGAACCGTCCTCTTCTGTCACGCTCCCGGCCAGGAAACTGGAATCGGCAGCAAGCGCAAGTATATTGACGAATGCTAGGGGAGTTCCTTTCTCGTCATAGACTTTGCCTTGTACGGTTATAGCTTTGTTTGATTTCTTTCGTTGTACGACGAAATACTCTTCCCGTTCGACGGAAACGAAAGGTTTACCTTTCAATACGATGTCTATGGCTTCGCATTCTGTCTTTTCGTGAATACTGGCTGTCACGCGATAACTTTCGGTGCCGTTGTAAGTGAAGAGAATACTTTTTCCCCCTTTCTTTTCTATCTGTTTCAGTGCTTCGGGCAAGCTTTCATTCTTCAGTTCCAATGAGAACTTCTTGATGACTGCCTGTGCTTGTGCGTGGGAGGGAATAAAAGATAAACCGTATCCAATCAGTAACCAGCCGATTGTTGTCCAAGTAAAATTAAACTGTCGCATACTACTTCTGTTTTTGTAATTTTACTTATACTACAACAAAGGGGAGTGATCAGGTACGGTTTATCCGAATTATTTTTGCAGTTTATTTCAGTTTCTTCTGATACTCGTCCGAATTCAGTATTTCCAAAGCCTTTTGTATACTTTCATTCGTTGTATTCATTACCCGGAAATATTCGTTCATATCCCAAAGGTCGCGGGCGATCAGTGCTTTGAGTTGCGTTTTGATAAGTGGGAGCGATTTCTGATATTGTTCTTCATTGAACTTCACACCCTCTTTCTCACCCATTTCCCGTAAAGTAGCCAGCATATCGTCATCAATGACAAACTTCTCGTTGAATGATTCGAACTTCTTATACTTGTTAGCTAATTCTTTCCGGTGTCCCTCGATAAATTTCATGGTAAATTTGATAACCACTCCTTTAGCTACCAGGTTCCGGTGATAATCCGTATACAATGTAGTGTCGATGGGCACGAAATAATCAGGCATAATGCCACCTCCGCCATACACAGTACGTCCTAGTTTCTTTGTCTGCGCTTTCAATGAATCTGGGAAATGGATGCTGTCGGCATTCATAAGCTCACCGTGGTTGAAGCGCTCTATCAGGTCTTTATTGTAATCGACAGTGCTGTCGTATGGTTTTTGGATCGAGCGTCCCGATGGAGTATAGTAACGGGCGATGGTTAAACGAATCATGGAACCGTCCGGTAAGTCGATAGGACGTTGCACCAAGCCTTTACCGAAAGAACGGCGGCCTACAATAATTCCTCTGTCCCAATCCTGTACCGCACCGCTGACAATTTCGCTGGCGGAAGCTGTATACTCGTCTACCAATATGATGAGACGACCATTACGGAAGTCCCCGTTACCTTTTGCATAGAAATCACTACGCTTGGCAGTCCGGCCTTCGGTATATACAATCAGTTCCTTTTGTCCCAGGAATTCGTTAGCAAGGTCAATGGCTGCATTGAGATAACCGCCTCCGTTTCCTTGCAGGTCAAGAATCATATCCTTCATACCTTGCTTCTGGAGGTCCTTCATTGCTTTCTTGAACTCTTCAACAGTTGTCGCTCCGAAGCGGTTGATGCGGATATAACCCGTTTTAGGTTGAATCATATAAGAGGCGTCGAGGCTAAGGATAGGTATCTTATCTCTTTTCACTGTAAACAATAAAGGGTCTTGCACACCACGACGAACGATTGTCAGATTGACTTTCGAACCTTTCGGACCACGAAGACGTTTCATTATATCTTCCGTACTCATTTTCACTCCGGCAATAGCGCTGTCGTTCACGGCAATGATACGGTCACCGGCAAGGATACCGACTTTCTCGGAAGGGCCGTTGCTGACAGGCTGCACCACCAACAGGGTGTCTTCTATCATCTGGAATTGCACTCCGATACCCTCGAAGTTACCTTGGAGCGGTTCGTTCATCTTCTTCACTTCCTCTGCATCCGAGTAAGTAGAGTGCGGATCAAGTTGTGCCAGCATCTTGATGATGGCTTCTTCTACCAACTTGTCTTCATCTACTTTGTCCACATAGAAATTGGAGATTGCAAACTCTGCCATTTGTAACTTTCGCATGGCTTCGGAACCGAAGTTCTGGGCTTGTGCGGCAACTGCCCACAAGCAAACGGATAGTATAATCGTTAGTTTCTTCATCATCTTTTCTGACTCACCGCCTATTCCCTAACAAGTGTCATTCACTCATTTTCATTCCTTTGGGAATAAACTGGCTGATATCTTTATTATAGGTTAATAACTCGCGTACAATCGTAGAGCTGACGCAAGTCAGTTCCGGTTCTGTGAAAAGCAGGATGGTTTCAATCCCTGCCAGTTTGCGGTTAATGTCCGCAATGGTCTCTTCATACTCGAAATCTTTCACCGTACGGATACCGCGGACAATGAACCTGGCCCCTACTTCCTGCGCAAAATCAATTGTCAGACAGTCGTAGGACATCACTGTGATGCGAGATTCGTCTTTATAAAGTTCCCGAATCATTTCCTCCCTTTTCTCAATGGGGAAGTAGGTATTCTTGTTCTCATTGATACCGATTCCTATCACGATTTCGTCCATAAAGGTAAGTGCACGCTCCACTACCGAATAATGTCCGATGGTGAAAGGGTCGAAAGTACCCGGGAATATTGCTTTTCTCATGATGCCAAGTCTTCTTCTATAACCAGATTATCTATAATAAAGTTCTGCCGTTCCATAGTATTTTTACCCATGTAGAATTCGAGTAGTTCTTTTACTGCATCCGTTTTGCGCAGTGTCACCTGCTCCAGACGCATATCCTTGCCGATGAAATGTTTGAACTCGTCCGGTGAGATTTCTCCCAAACCTTTAAATCGGGTGATCTCCGGATTCGGACCTAATTCGTTGATGGCATTGATACGTTCTTCTTCGCTATAGCAGTAACTTGTCTTTTTCTTGTTACGTACACGGAATAAAGGGGTTTGCAGGATATATACATGTCCTTTCTTGATGAGGTCGGGGAAGAATTGCAGGAAGAACGTAATCAGCAGCAAGCGGATGTGCATACCGTCCACATCGGCATCGGTTGCTACGATCACTTTGTTGTAGCGTAGTCCTTCAATACCATCTTCTATATTCAGGGCTGCTTGAAGCAGGTTGAATTCCTCGTTCTCGTAAACCACCTTTTTCGTCAGTCCGAAAGAATTCAACGGTTTACCACGGAGGCTGAATACTGCTTGAGTATTTACGTCACGACTCTTGGTGATGGAACCGCTTGCAGAGTCTCCCTCGGTGATAAAGATGCAGGAGTCTTCTTCCAGTCCTTTTCCTTTCGGGTCGTTGAGGTGGATGCGGCAGTCGCGTAATTTACGGTTATGCAGGTTCGCCTTTTTTGCGCGCTCACGAGCAAGTTTCGTTACACCTGCAATGGCTTTACGTTCTTTTTCGGATTCCTGTATCTTCTGTTGGATGGCTTCCGCTATATCCGCATTCTTGTGCAGGAAATTATCTACTTCAAGTTTGATAAAGTCGCCTACATATTTGTTGACCGTCACGCCACCGGGAACCATATTGGTAGACCCTAGTTTAGTCTTGGTCTGGCTTTCAAAAATCGGTTCTTCCACATTGACGGCAATGGCGGCAACCAGTCCGTTACGGATATCGGTATAATCCATGTTCTTGTTGAAGAACTCTTTGATGGTGCGGGCAATGTGTTCTTTGAAGGCACTTTGATGCGTACCACCCTGGGTAGTATGCTGACCGTTGACAAAAGAATAATATTCTTCTCCGTACTGCCCTGTATGTGTGAAGGCGATTTCGATGTCTTCCCCTTTCAGATGGATGATCGGGTAAAGTCCGGTTGCCGTCATGTTGTCGTTCAAAAGGTCTACTAGACCATTGCGTGACAAGATGCGGTGTCCGTTATAAATAATGGCAAGCCCTGTATTAAGGTACGTGTAATTACGTAGCATTGTTTCAATAAATTCGGGCTTGAAGCTGTAATTCAGGAATAGTGTATTATCCGGTTCGAAGAAGATATAAGTTCCGTTTTCTTCTTCGGTGTTCTGCGTCTCATCGGTCAGCAGGTTACCTTTTGAGAAAGTGGCGATACGTACTTTGCCATCGCGGTAACTGCGTACCTCGAAATGGGAGCTTAGAGCATTGACGGCTTTCACACCGACACCATTCAGTCCGACACTTTTCTTAAATGCTTTACTGTCGTATTTACCACCGGTATTCAGCATGCTGACTGCTTCGATGAGTTTTCCTTGCGGGATGCCCCGTCCGTAGTCGCGTACGCTGACACGAAGGTTTTCTTCAACGGTAATCTCGATTTTCTTACCGGCTTGCATTTTGAACTCGTCAATACTGTTGTCAATTACTTCTTTCAGGAGGACATAGATTCCATCTTCGGCATGTGCACCGTCGCCCAGCCTTCCGATATACATACCGGGGCGTGTGCGTACATGTTCCATGTCACTCAAGTGGCGGATGTTGTCGTCAGTGTACTCTACTGCATTGTTGTTGTCTACAGGTATCAATTCGTTCTCTTCCATAGTTGTTTTTTATTTTATCTCTTTGATGAACGCACGGCGGCGCTTATGTTGTTGAGTCTCAAAGTAATCCCATTGTGCCTGAACTTTACCGTTCAATTCCAGTTCGGGATTGCTTTCTGCAAATATAAAACCTAATTTTTGATAAACTGGAATTAAATCGGAAAATAACAAAGCATTAACACCTTTATTTTGGTATTCCGGTTTCACTGCAACAAGTAGCAGATCAAGCATTTTGGCACGGCGTTTCATAAATAGTGCTTTTAGCAGATAGAACCATCCGAGCGGTAACAGGCGTCCGTGTGATTTTTGTAGTGCCTCGGCAAGGGATGGCATGGAGATACCTACACAAACCAGCTCGTCATTGGCATCGGTGATCAGGGTAACCATCCGTAAATCAAGGATTGGGAGGTACATTTTTACGTACTGGTCGATTTGTCGCTGTGTCAATGGAGAATAGCCGTAAAGTGGGCTGTATGCTTCGTTCATCAGTTCGAAAATCTTCTGTCCGTAGTCTTTGGCTATTTTTCTTCCGGAGGTGTATTTCTTTATTTTGAGGTTGTATTTTCGTTGGATCAGTTCGGAGATACGTTTGTGCTTGTCGGGAATGGCGTCCGGTATGTAGATTTTGTATTCCACCCAGTCGGCGTCTTTCTCGAAACCTAGCTTTTCCATGTGTACAGGATAGTAGGGGTAGTTGTAGATAGTGGCCATGGTGCTAAGCTGGTCGAATCCTTCAATCAGCATTCCTTCAGCATCGAAATCGGTAAATCCGAGAGGACCGGCAATGTGAGTCATGCCTCGTTCTTTTCCCCAGTCTTCTACTGCTTTGATAAGTGCGGATGACACTTCGGGGTCGTCGATAAAGTCTATCCATCCGAAACGAACGTTCTTACATTCCCACTTTGCGTTCGCCTGATTGTTGATGATTGCAGCTACACGTCCTACTATTTTATCATCCCGATATGCGAGGAAATAATCTGCTTCACAGAATTCGAATGCTGCGTTCTTCTTCTTGTTGAAGGTGTTGAGCATATCGTCATAAAGATCAGGCACAGAGTAAGGATTATCCTTGTACATTCTGTAATTGAAACGGATAAATTTCTTAAGCTCTCTCTTTGTGGAGACTTTCTTGATTGTAATAGCCATATCTCGTATTTATGATTTGAGGAGGCAAAGATACGTGATAATCTTTAAATTACAACGCGTAGGGTGGCAAAAACTGCGCGAGGGTAAAACAATGCACATTGCCGGAATAATCGCAAACAATCATACAATTTCCGGATACGGCAACTGTTGAGAATATGGGTGCTCCAAGATTTAGTTTTTCTTTTATGATACCGGTTGACTGGTCGATGGCGTAAAGGTAGCCATCGGAAGCTCCGATAAACACGGTTCCTTGCGAAGCGACGGGACTGGTTTCTACTCCGGCTTGCGGTGTGGTGGAGTAAGGTGCAGTGTACACCAGAGACGGTAATGTTTCAGCTTTCCATTTGTTGAAAAGGGTTGATTTGTCCAGTGCCATCACTCCGCGTTCTACGGTTCCGAAAATGATCTCATTTTCAGTGACCAGAGGGGTAGAGGTGGCATCCAGATTGATTGATAAATCTTTTTGTTGAAGTACTGTTCCGGTTTTAGGATCGATGGTAAACAGGCTTTTGGAAGAGATAATCCATAATTTGCCATCTTTGTAAACCGGAGACGCACCACGATTGCCAAGTCCGTTGTCCGAGAGTTTCCAAAGTTGTTTTCCCGTGTGGATGTCATTGCCGTATAATCCTCCCCATTGAGTTCCGCTGATAAGTACACCATCGGCAATGGTTAATGTGGTGGTGGAGCCTTCACGTTGCCGCCAGTCTTTGTTGGTCCATAGAGTACGTCCGGTTTTCAGGTCATAGGCAGATAGACCTACACCGATTCCGGCATAGACTACTCCGTTATCTGTTGTCAGTCCCTCGGTGAGATATGGATAGCTGTCCAAGTTGATTCGTTGTTTCCATAGCAGCTGACCTGTTTTTGCATCAATGGCATATAGATGGCAGGCGGCATCCTGTGCTACAATAATTCCATCTTCGTAAGCAATGGTATTCTTTATTGAGTTTTCTGTCCGGTATTTCCATACGGGATTCCCGGAGTTGAGGTCGAATGCGCATATATAGGTGTTTAGTGAAACATTATCGTCTGTGGTAGCTGTAAATACTTGGCCGTCCGCAATGAGGGGGGAAGTCATAAAAATGTTGCTTCCGGCATTGGCGGTCCAAGCCAGTTGCAGAGGGAGATGGAGGTTGGAATGATTGATTCCTCCGGTATGGGCGGCATTTTGGAGTAAGGTATTCCAGTTCTCACCGGGAATGATGGACGGTTTGAAACCATTCTCATAAATGAAAGAACAGGAGTCTGTCGCTTTCTTTCCGTCATTGAAAGAGGAGGTGACTGTCAGTTTCAGTTCTTTCCCGTTTTTATCGGAGGGGATTGAAATATTAGCAGTCCAATTCCAGTCGGTGAGCGGTGTGAGAGTGCCTCGTACTACTTCTTCGTTACTTTCCGGAGTGGTCAATATATATGAGATTTGTTGGGTCTTTGCTTGCGAATTGTATGCATTTACAGAAATGGAAAGTTGTCCGTCAGTGTTGGTTCCCACTTTTTGTTGTTTCATTGGAAAAACAATGGTGGTTTGCGGGGCGACGAAAGCATATCGTAGCTGTGTGGTGATGTTGTCGTTTGCGTCTACTTTAATGTCGCGGAAAGAGCAGGGGGAGTGGTCAATACCACCTTTGTCCAGTGTGCCGGTACAAATGGTATAGATTCCGTTTTGATTGCGCACATAGTTGTAGTGCATGTGCCCGTATATTTGGGCTTTGGCATTGAATGGGCGGAAGTCGAGCACGTGCTGATTGTCTGCTTTGAATACGAAAGTATCATTGGGAGTAAATAGGTCGTGATTGAAAATAATCAGGGCTTGGCCTTTCTTCATGGAGGAGAGGTCATTTTTCAGCCAGTTATATACATCTTTCAGAGTGTAATCGGTCGGGTTGTCGCCGTGGTCGATGGGGGTGACCACGTAATGGATATTGCCGATATCAAATGAATACCAGGTCGGGCCGTAGATTGATTCATAAAGTTCTTCGCCGTAGTTGCCTTTTACAAGGTCATGATTCCCTATGCAGTAGTAAACAGGGCAGTTCATGGTTTGTGAATTTACTATCCGGTTGTGCATTTGCAAGCCCGGTTCGTAACAAATATCTCCGGTGTGAATCAGAAAGGCGGGCTTTTCGCTGTTGATGTAATTTTTCAAATCTGTCACCCATCTTCCCAGTCCTCCGGTAGCTTCAGTATCAGTGATTTGGATGAAAGAGTGCTCTTTGGATTGAGTCCGTTCACTTTCTGTCAGCAGGAAGTCATAGGTTTTTCTGTTTTCCTGGGTAGGCAAATAGAATTGTTGCGTTTCGAATCCGGCAGGGGTGGTAATAGTGATAAATCTTGTTTTTGCGAATCCGGGTAAAGAGAACCGACCTTTTTTATCTGTTTTTACCACATTCAATCCATCTGTTACCATGACTCCCATCAGCGGCTTATCGCTTTTATCCAATATGCCCGATTGGTTGCTGTCGATATAGACTGTCCCTTTAAATTGAGCGCATAGTGGGAGGCATAGTATCAATGACAATAGTATGACGGATAGTTTTTTCATGATCGGTTCTCTGTCTTTTAGTGTGTTAAGCTAATAATCTTTTTTCCTTATTTTAGTTGTTTCATTTCTTCATTATACCTTACTTCTTCTTTACACAAGGGTTTATACCAGGTTTTTCTTAGTATCAGTGTCGTAACCAGAAGTAACGCGATAGAACTCCATAACCCCAGTTGTTCGCGGACAACGAGATACATCGGAATGATCGTGAGGCTGCATTGCCAGATAATACCGATAACCACGTTGAATGCATCTCTTTTGAAGTTCTTGTTGGGCTGTATATGGGGGTAACGGGCTAATGCTTTTTCTTCAATCGGTTTCCACCATCCCCATGGACGTACACGGGTGTAGAAACTGATTAATGTTTCTTCGTCTGTCGGAGGTGCACTGTACGTTCCGGCAATACATCCTATCAGAGAGACACCGAACAGTACCGGGAAGAAGTAGAGCACCCATGCGTCGGGAACTGTAAACTTCATGACAATGGCTGCTATGACTCCGGCAGTCATTCCCCAGAAGTAACCTTCGCCATTGAAGCGCCACCAATGCCATTTCAATACATTGGCTGCGATGTATCCTCCGAAGAGTGCGCCTACAATCCATTGGAATATTTCATTGATGTCTTTCAGGAAGAATCCGATGATAGTGCTGACAACTACCACTGCAACAGAAATGATATAGCTGCTGCGTATCTGTGTTTTCACACTCGCTTTCGGATTGATATATTTCAAATAAATATCATTCACGATATAGGCCGGTGCGGCATTGACTGTGGATGCAAAGGTTGACATGAAAGCCGCCAGTAGTCCGGCTAATAGCAAACCTGCCAGTCCTGCCGGTACGTAACGTGTGATTAGGTGGGGGAGAATGGTCTCAAAATCGGTCCGTGTCACTTCCATTTGTGTCAGGCCGCCATCTTCCTTAAAGAAGTAGATAGCCAACAAGGCAAATCCCATAATCATCAGGTAGCGGGGAATTAACAGTACGACCGATACGGAGCCGCTCATCATAGCCGCTTCTTTAGGGGATTTGCAGGATAGAATTTTCTGCATATCATAGTTGGGTGCAGGTCCTGCCATACTCATAAATATTCCTTTGAGTAAAGCCATCATGACGAAGATACTAATCAGGCTATATGGTTCATTTGCCATGCGTTCTGTCAGGAGGTTCATTCGGCTGCTCCAGTCAATGTCCAGTGTCCATCCGAAGAAAGGGGAATCCCATCCGGCGGGAACGAAGGAGTGAATCATATCCGGTGCTACCATTTGCATTCCGATAATAACGATCACGATACCTGCTACTGTCATAATCAGGAATTGCACCACATCTGTCCATACAATACTCAACATACCTCCGAGCATTACGTAGAATGTGGCAATAGCGGTAAAGAAGATACCATATACGTGGGGGACGTATTCTGCCGGAACATTGAAAGGAATGTAAGGAGATACTACTTCCCAGGGGATGAATATCTCCATAAACTTGCCAATACCTATGAAACCGTAACTTAGAAAACCTAAGACACTCAATAGTGCGAAGATGATAACAATCGTATGTGAAAGAGTAGACCCTTTACCTTTTCCGAAACGTGTCTTGATCCATTCCGCTCCGGTAAGTACATTGGAACGGCGGAGCCACACCGATAGATATATCATTAGAAATATCTGATTGAATACCGGCCATAACCAGGGAATCCAAAGGCTCTTGAATCCGTAAGCGAATGCCCAATATACCATTAGCATCGTGCCTGTGATGTCGAACATTCCGGAAGCATTGGACAGTCCGAGCATATAGAAAGGCAGTGATTTTCCTCCTAGAAAATAGGAGTTCATATTTTGGGCAGCCCGTTTTTTTAGAATAAGTCCGATGGCAATCATAGCGATCAGATAAGCGCAAATGATGAGAAGGTCGGTAGTGTGTAATTTCATACTATAGGTTTGAATCGATTTATATGTTATGATCTTTGTGACAAAGGTAGGTGGAAAGCGATAACGAAACAAATATTATTTTAACTCATTCTGATACTATGTTGATATCACCGGAGTTTTCTTTTTGTATTGACATATTCAGTGATAGATGCGGAGATGCGGGTGGAAGTAGTTCTATATAAAGAGGAGAATGCAAAACTGCCGGTTTTAAGCAATAAAACCGGCAGTTTTGCGCTTTGTGCCTGAATACCTTAAAAATGAAACTGTTCTGCCAGGATCAGTTTGTTGGCTTCTACGGACTTACAAATGTTCTTCACAGAAGCAGCGGAACGGAAACCGTCCGCAGGTGTGTGGAAGCAATAGTCTATCAGTCTGTCGATTGTAGAAGTTGCCACATGCATACGAGTATCGGAAGAGGCATAATAGATATACACTGTTCCATTTTCATCAGCAATCCATCCATTAGAGAAAAGTACATTGGATACATCTCCTATCCTTTCTTCTCCCATGGGTGCCAGTAAGAAACCACCCGGTTCGGCAATGATCTTTGTCGGATCTTCCAAAGAAGTCATGTACAGATAGAGCACATAGCGCAGACCGGCGGCGCATGCACGGACTCCGTGAGCCAGGTGCAACCATCCTTGGGAAGTTTTGATGGGATGAGGCCCTTCACCGTTTTTCACCTCTTTGATGGTGTGATAATGACGGTGGTTTATAATGGTTTCTTCTTTTATTTCTGCATGGGTGATGTCGTCTATCAGTGCCCAGCCGATACCTCCGCCGTTACCGGCGTTGATAAAGTTATCCTGCGGACGGGTATATAAAGCATATTTGCCATTTACAAATTCCGGATGCAGTACGACATTGCGCTGCTGACTTTGGGAAATCAAATTAGGGAGACGTTCCCAGTTCTTTAAATCTTTGGTACGTATGATACCCGCTTTGGCTACGGCAGAAGACAGATCACCCGGCGCAGCGTTGGGATCAAGACTTTCGCTGCAGAAAATTCCATAAATCCAGCCGTCCTCATGGGCTGTCAAGCGCATATCATATACATTCGTTTCTTCGGGATATAAATCCGGGAGTTGAACCGGATACTCCCAGAAGTGGAAACGATCAATACCGTTAGGGCTTTCGGCAATGGCAAAGAATGATTTGCGATCATACCCCTCTACCCGTCCCATTACAAGATATTTCTCATTGAACTTGATTGCTCCTGCATTGAATACGGCATTAATGCCGAAGCGTTCCATAAAATATGGATTTGTCTCGGGGTTGAAGTCGTATCTCCATTCCAGTGGAGTATGGGCAGCCGTTAATATGGGATATTTATAGCGTTCGAATATTCCATTGCCTGGCAGTATCTTTTCATTTTCACGTGAGATGAGCGTTTCGTATTCTTCCATAAGAACACGTAATCTGTTATCATATCTATTCATATCTATTCAAAATTAATAAAAAGAGACTGACCACAATACAGACAGATACAAGGGATATACTGTGTTGCAAGAACAGTCTCTTTTTATGTTTGTCACTTCAAAAGTATGGGGGTACTTTTAAAATACATGCGTCAAGTTTACAAATTATTGTTTAGTTATAAAATACGAACGAGCTGTACAGTTCGGTTCCGTAAAACTAACCCAATACCAGTCGTTTTCAACTTTATCGATACGGCAATTTTCTGCCGGATATTTCACACTTTTATCTATTGCATTTCTTGTCACCTTATACAGTACAGCGTTGCTCTTATCGCCCACTGTCAAGTCTCCTGTAAATTGGATGGCAAAACCGCTGGCATACGTTCCTGTTCCTTTTATAACCAGTTCGGACATGTTGAACTCTGCTGCGTGAGTTACTGTGCCTACTGCTGAGGTAGATAGGCTTTGGTAAGAAGCAGAACCGGCTATAAAGTAGCGATAAGACGGGTTTGTCAGATAAGGGTCGTCGATATATACCACATTGATGCTGATTGATTCCCCTTCCTGGTCACTGATAGTTATCGTCTTGTTGAAACGGTATCTTTTAAGACCTTCGACTACGACATCCGTTCCATTCTCCGCCATTGTACATTTCAGATAAGTGGCAGAGCCATTATTGACACAGGTATATTCTCCGTTACCGTCCAGAATCTTGAGAATCAGAGGTTCACCAATAGTCAGATAAGCAATTTCTTCACTGTTGTCGAGCATTAGTTGTTTGACTACTTTCACAGAAAGTTCAGCAGTCTTATTCAGTCTGTCGGTAACTGTCACGGTCGCAATGCCCGGTGCCAGGGATTCCACTTGGATATGTCCCTCTTCATCCACCGTAGCTTTGGCTATGGATTCTTTATCGACTGTCACTTTGTATCCTCTATTTCCTGTATGTATGTTAATCACTTTATTTTCACCCAGATACATTTTAGTGGATGAAACAGCCAGAACTAGCTCACTTAACTGATCTACTATAACTTTTACATTGGTACTCATTTGTGCCCAGTCGGTGATTGTCAGATTAGTGATGCCCGCTTTCAAGGCTGTCACTTTAATCATATTTCCTTCGGCAACGGCAGTGGCTACTTCTTCATTAGAACTGACTATCTTGTAGTTGCCATTTCCCTGAAGCACCTGAATCGTTCCTTGTGGTGCTTCATCAAAATTAATTATCAGCTCCTGTGTATCTGTCACGAGATTGTGATAGGAGGGATCTTCATCGTTACAGCCGGAGAAAATAGTAGCGGCTGCAAGCAGGAATCCTGCTAAATATAATAGATTTCTTTTCATGATATTCATTGTTTATTTAGGATGATTATTCAGCTCCAATGTCTTTCATTTTACCGGTGATGGTTACAACGCTAAATTTGGGAACAGTGATGGCGCGCAATCCGCTAAGAGACGGGTTTACTTTCTTACGCTGCCATTTTACACCCTCGTCTGACGTATATGAAATCATTGTCTGGAATTCTTTTCCCTCAATCTCCAGTTTAGTTTCGAAAGCTTTGCTTGTAGAGTTATTCACTAATACGATCGTATAAGTGTCGTCTTTAACATAAGCTGTCATTAACAGTTCTTTAGGGAAAACTTCTTCACCATTTTCAGGAGCAATCGTTTTTACGTCTACGCGACGGCTTCCCTCCGGAATGAACTTGGTGAACTGTCCATAACTATAATAGCGGGCGGCTCTTTCATAATTTGTTCCGGGTAGTGCCTCTTCCAGTCTGATAAGTGCTTCATTATTGGTACAAGGACGTGCGCCTGCCCACCATACAAATGCATTCAGATTGGAAACAGCCAGATAATTGTGGAAAGTAGTGGCCCATTGCATTGCATTTTTCCAGGATGGATCGTATGTGTCTGTAGAGCTGGTCTCTGTATTCCATATATGAATGTTATTTTCTGCACAGAGAGGTGATTGTACGAATTCAGTGTTACCGATTAAAGTATATCCATGAGCGGCTGCAATAATATTAGAATTTGCTAATTCGGGGCGAGCCTTCAAACCGTTTTCAAGGAAGGTGACTCCCGCTTTCCACCATGAGTGTTCTCCAAAGATAATTTTCATATCCTGATAACCTGCCTTGTCTAAAGCCGGGCGAAGATTATCTTGGCAGAAATTTGCAAGATTGGTGTAACTCCAGCTACATCCATTCCAACCTGTTCCGCTACTGTTCGGCTCATTGGATGGTGAAATGGCGTAAATCTTGATTCCGAATTTCTCTGTATATGCTTTGATGAAGTCTATCAGATAATCAGCGAATGCATCTTCCGAACCGGATTTCAAACTACCGCCGGAAGGCTTACCGTTAGATTTCATCGTTCCGGGAGGACTCCATGTGGAAAACATGAACTTTACATTTTTGTATTTCCTCTGGAGAATGTCCACTAACCACATTTGCCCCAACTGTACCTGTTCGCCGCATCCTGAACCATTAAAGTCTCTCCAGTAATCATTAATCATAGACGGATCATTGGCTGCCAGATTGAATGTGCGGTTAATGCCGAAGTCGATAACGTTGGTGACAGGATTCTGATAGTGTGGAAATACTTCTCCCCGGAATATGTTCAGTTTTAAACCATTTTCGCCAAACAGATCGTCCACTACGTCTTCACGCATCATATTATTCCAGATGCGGTGTGACCATTCGGCAAAAGCACATCCGAAACCATCAATAATCTGATGCTCATGTCCATCCCCGAACTGCATTTTGATGACAGCTTCGGTGGTTGGTTCGGCAGAGAATCCGTCATCTTCATCGGTTTCTTCTACCGGATCAGGAATGTAGACATCACTGTGACTCAGACTTCCGTCGTCACAAGAGTATTCTAGAAATAGGAAGAGGGATACGAATAATAATGAATATATCTTTTTCATATTGTTTCTTTATTAAGTTAATCTTGTCTGGACATTATTTCCATAGACTGGTTTGCACCATGGCAGTATTATTGTTCAATTCACTTGTCGGTATAGGATAGTAAAGGTGCTTTTCCTGAAAATTTTCTGCACCCTGCTTCCCGTTGGCCTTGAAAATCAATTGAATTTCGCTGACAGAATACCAACGCTTGAGATCATAAAAACGGTGACCTTCTCCGAAGAATTCCAATAAACATTGATGTTCGATTTCAGTCATAAGTTCCTCTTGTGCGAAAGTCTTTTCCTGAAGTCCTGCTCTGTTGCGGATTAGTTTTAAAGCATAGTTGGCACCGTCCGGATCATTGGTTTTGGCACATGCCTCGGCATAAAGCAGCAAGACTTCCGCAAAACGCATCACACGTAAGTTGCTGGACCTTCCTTCCTTATTACCCATATTATCCGGTGCTTTATCATCCACATAGTATGCGGTATTTTTCTTGATTAAGAATTTACCTGCCGTTCCGTTGACATTGAAGCTGGGAGCTCCTCCTGCCATTTTACCCTCATTACCTTCCCAAAGCTCGTCCATCGAGTAATTGTTTCCATACCATTTTTCGTTGGGTACTTTGTCGCCGTAGTTGGCTGCATCAAAGAAAAGACTGGCATACATACGTTTGTCAAACTTGGTATCTGCATCGCTCGGGCGAGTTTCTTTGGTGAATTCTCCTACGATGAAAGAGCTCGGCATCAGTTTGGCCCATCCGCCGGATTTTACCGGACCGATAAACTGTGGTATATAGCAACCCAGACAGATTCCACTTTCGTTGCTCCATGAGTATTCTCCGTCGGGACTGTATGCTATTTCATACACGGATTCTTTATTGAACTCATCTTCATTTGTGAAGTTCTTACCGAAGTTGTCAACTAACTCATAAGAATAAGGAGCTTTTAATAATGTTCCTAATAATTGCTTGGCTTCCGGATATTTATGTTGGGTGGCATATACTTTACCCAACATTGCGATAGCAGCGCCTTTGGTAACCCGCTCTTTGGCAGTGGTGCGTTCTACGGGCAGATTGCATTTGATAGCGTTACCCAGATCTTCTTCCACTTGTGTCCATAATGCTGCTTCAGTGGCAGGCCCTTTGTTGGTTTCATCTTCGTTAGACGGTATCAGTCGCAAAGGGACTTCTTTGTAGTTGTTGACTAACAGAAAATATTGATAGCCGCGCAGAAAGAGCGCTTCGCCCTTAATCATCGAACGATCTTCTTCCGTAATGCCCGAAGCCGGTACCTGGTCGATATAGCGTAATACGATATTGGCACGTTGGATACCCGAATAAAGCGCTCCATAAGGATCGTTGCCGGTGGACGGTGAATTCAGGAAGTTTGCAATATTCCACATGGGAACTTCTTCTCCTTTGATGGTGAAGATATCGTCGCCGCGACCGTTGAGGTTCAGCCAACCGTCGAATGCGCCGAAGTATCCGTACATGGCTCCTTTTATAGGGGAATAGGCGGCTGCCAAAGCACTTTCCGCATCTGCTTTATCTTTCCAGAAGTTGCTTTCAGTGAAATGGTTAGGGTCCGACAGATTCAAAAAGCTGGATTCGTTGCACGATGTCAGTGCTCCGGAAAGAAGAGCTGCCATGCACATATATGATAACCAATTTCTTTTCATGTTTATAGACTTTTAATGTTTAATATTAATTTAAGGCATTATAGGTTAACTTGTATTCCGAATGAGATGGTGCGGGGCAATGGATAACGTCCCTGGTCGATACCTCTTGAGAATACGTTGTAGTCAACACCGGCAACAGTACTTTCACCCAAATCCGGAGTATAACCCGAATATTTGGTCAGTGTGAATAGATTTTCCATTGAAGTGTATATTCTTACATTCTCAAGTTTGACTTTTTTGGTCAGGTTTTTGGGCAATGTATAGCCGATATCCAATGTTTTCAGACGCATATATGAACCATTCTCAAGCCATCTGTCGGAGTATGCCCATTTGTTGTCTGCACCATCTGTTTTAGAGAAGCGTGGAATATCGGTGTTCTGATTGTCCGGTCTCCACGAGTTTGCCAATACAGTGCTCATATTTCCGTTGAAGTTTCCTGATTCCAGGCGATAACGCGGATAATTATAGATTTTGTTACCTACCATACCGTCAAAGAAAAGGTTGAAGTCAAAGTTGTTCCACTCACCACCCAGTCTGACGCCGAAAGTGAAATCGGGGAAAGGGCTTCCTACATCATGCTGGTCGTCTGTATTAATCTTGCCATCACCGTTCCAGTCCTTGTAGCGGATATCGCCGACCTGGGCTCCGGGTTGAATGAGTTCGCCGTCTTTGTTCTTGTAATTGGCAATCTCTTCTGCCGAACGGAACAAACCGTCTGTTTCAATCAGGTTGAAATAGGACATGGAATGTCCTTCGGCAAACATATTGATACCACGACCACCGGCACCGTGTGCGCTATAACCGGAAATCATCAGATTCTGGCCGCCCAATGTGATTTTCGTTACTTCATTCTTGTCGGCAGCGATATTGGCACCTATATAATAAGTGAACTTATCTTTGATAGAACCCCGATAATTCACGGCAAATTCAAATCCCTTATTTCGTACCTGTCCTGCATTCTGGATCGAGTTTCCGCTGATACCGGTAGATGCGGTCGAGGGAATAGGCAGCAGTACGTCATTGGTGTTTTTCACATAAGCATCGGCAGTGAAAGTTAATTTTCCGTTCAGCAGGCTGACATCCAGACCGATGTTATATGTTTCTGTATTTTCCCATGTCAGATTGGCTGGTGAAATAGCCTGTACATAAGGCATGGAGCCAAACCATGGTGAATTGTTCGATACATAGTTCATTCCATCCGATACTACACTTTGCGTAGGATAGTAGCTGGTCATTTCCTGATTACCGAGTTTACCGTAGCTGAAACGTAACTTCAATTGGTCGAATACATTTTCCAACGGTTTGAAGAACTTTTCGCGGTTAATGTTCCATCCGATGGAAGCGGATGGGAATGCACCATATTGATGCCCTTTCTTGAAACGTGACGAACCGTCGCGACGGATGGAGGCAGAAAACAGATAGCGGTCGTCGAATGAATACATGACACGTCCGAATAGAGATACTAATGCCAGTTCATTCAGGCTGCTGGATGCTTTCAGGTTGGACGGATCCACATTGCCCGGCATTGTTTCTATGAATTGGGCCATATCGCTATTCTTTCCATATAAGCTGTGGCTTTTGTCTTTCTGCGCAGAGTAACCGGCGAGAAGTGACAGGTTGTGTTTGCCGAATGTACGGTCGTAGTTCAAAGTATTCTCTAAAACCCACGATTCCCAGGTGGATGATTTTTCTTCCAGGTCGGGTTTGTCATTCTTTCCAAATGTACCTAAATCGTATGCATCTGTATATTTGCGCCATTTAGTATGTTCTTTTCTGATACCTACGTTGAGCTTGTATTTTAATCCTTTGATGATTTCCGCTTGCAAATAGGCATTGAGGAAAATTCTGGTTGTTTCAGTTCGCTCATCATTGACTGTCATTTCTGCCAATGGGTTGGGTAAGTTGATATCGTTGGAAGTACCCCAGCCCCCTGAATTCGTCGGGTCATATACGGGTACAACGGAGGGGAACTGGAAGATGTCGAACATTGTATCCTGATGAATGTAGCCGCTTCCTTTTGTCATGTTTACAATCATCGATTCACCTATGGTTAATCGATTGTTCAGGAAAGAATAATCGCTCTTCAGGCGGATATTATAAGACTCATGATCTGTATTGCGCAATATACCCTCTTTGTTGAGATAACTTACGGATGAACTGTAAGAACCATTTTTCGAACCGCCGCTGATTGTAGCATTGGCTTTGTAGGTCATGGCGGTGCGTAACATTATATCCTGCCAGTCTGTACCCTCACCGATAAAAGGGGTTGCCCCGTTTTCTGATCCGTAACCGTCGCCCGCCAGACGATAATAACGTGCGAAACGACTGTATTCTTCTCCATTAAATACTTTTAGGGTTTTAGGGGTTTGGCTGATACCTGTGAAGAAGTTGATATCCAATTTGGTTGGCATATCTTTACGGCCGCTTTTCGTAGTGATCAATACCACGCCACCTGCTGCACGTGAACCGTAGATGGCTGCTGCGGCAGCGTCTTTTAATACCTCGATAGAAGAGATATCATTCGGATCGACCATGCTGATGTCGCCAAATGCACCATCAATTACATACAGTGGATTGTTGTTGGATAATGAACTGATACCGCGTACGTTAATTGTCATCGTTCCATTCGGATCACCGCTGGAACTTGCCACTGATACTCCGGGTATCTTTCCTTGTAATGCTGTTGCAGCATTGGAAGCAACCTGTCCGTTAAGCTCTTTGGCACTAACCGAACTTACAGCTCCCGAAAGATGGCTTTTTTTCACTGTACCGTAACCGATAACTACTACTTGTTCAAGAGCAATATTATCTTCTTCCATTGAGACGTTGATCGGAGCACCGGATGTAACTGCTCTCTCTATTTGTTTCATACCTATTGCTGAGAATCGTAAAATATCTCCTTGGTTTGTTTTGATGGAATATTTTCCATCCATGTCTGTTACTGTGCCGGTGTCCTTTCCTTTAATACTGACTGTAACTCCAGGTAGAGGTTCATTTGTTGCAGCTTCTGTAACTATACCTTTTATTTCAATATTCTGAGCAGCTAGTGGAATGCTAGTTATGCAAAGAAAAAGGAATAGTAGAAAATGAATTTTTCTTCTCATAATTTATTGTATTAGATTATAAACTCTGTTCAATTATTGATTGATCCATGGAAACCTCAAACAATAATTGGATGATGCAAAAGTATGGGATAATATAGTGATAGACAAGTATTATTTTATCCTATTCTAATACTTTTCTGTAATGTGGTATTAAAATATGCTTTTGTCCTTTTTTTTAGTGGAGGAATATAAATAGGTTATTATTAGAATGGGAAAGCGTATATCGATTAATGGATCTTATGTCGTGGCTTTTGATTGCTTTTTTATTATGTTATTAAGAGGCGAAGGTTAAAGGATATGGATTCTGATACAAATATTATTTTGTAATTAACAACAGTGAGAATCTTATTTTATTATTCTTGTAAAAAAGAACTAGGTTTTGACTTATGAAAAAGCCGCATAATATGATTATATTAACGAATGTAGTAAACAGATATAATAATATCAGAGATATACGACTATTGCTGGATTTTGTATAAAGTAAAAAGAGAAGCTAAATAGTGTCTAGCTTCTCTTTTATAATCTCAAAAAATTATTTGAAAACCGCCTTCATCGGTCTGCCAATCCAAACTTGTGGTTGTTCAAGATTGAAAATAGATGCTATTGTAGAAGCTACATCGTATTGCATCATACTTATGTCATCGAATCTAAGTCCTTTTTTGATATTCTTTCCGGAAATGATAAACGGAGTTTCCATTTCTTGCATTGTTTTTCCTCCGTGTCCTTTGTTGATGCCTCCGTGGTCGGAAGTTAAGATAAAAATGGTGTCATCCAGGATTCCTGCGTCTTTTACTGCCTGAACGATTTGGCCGACATAAGTATCCAGTTCTTTGAGCTTTTCATAATATGCAGGAGTGTCATGCCCTTCAGTGTGACCGGTATGGTCGGGACCATCGTAACAGATAGCAACCAGTGCCGGCTGTTTTTCTTTAATATAAGCAGATGCCATATTTCCTAATTCTTTAGGAGTTTTGTTGCAATCAGCAACGTGATAATGATAGCTCATGGAAAGAGTATCTACCAAATATTTAATCCCCTCCCATTCGTACAAGCAGCCGATTTCTGCTTCAGGACGAGCATCACGCAGCAATTGGAAAACTGTTGGGAAAATGCCATGCTGGTTTAATACTCGTGAGGGAAGTTCCGGAGTTTTAGAGCCCCACTCGGTATATCCGTGCAGTTCCGGTCCGGCTCCCATGAACATGGAAGCCCAGTTGATGGCACTGGACGAAGGAAGTGCGGAGCGTTTCTTTAATGTATAGGCTCCGTCCTCCATTAATTTTTTAACATTAGGCATATCCGCTTTGGGGAGACTGTATGCACCCCAGCCGTCCAAACCGATGAAGACAACGTGTTTGGCTTTGTCTTTTCCTTTGGCATTACAAGAATATGTGAAACAGAAGAGTAATGTGAATGTAGCAAATAAAGTGAAAAGGTTTTGTCTATTCATGATACTTTTATTTAAAGGGTTAATGTTTTATTCGTTGTTTAATGAGATGTTGTAACTGACGATAAGCAAAGGTAGGACTATTTTGAAAGGGAGACAAATATAATATTAGCAGATACTAATACTTTTTTTCTATTTCCTTTGAAACTACATGATTTGTTTTTTGATTTTCTTATTTGCTAGCTGATTTTCTGGAGAAAAAGGATGTACTATTAATATATGTAAAGAAAATACCATGAGGAATTTGTCTGTAATATTGACTATATAGTGATCTCTCTTCTTTAAATATGAATAAGCCTGCTGTTTTATAGAGATAATATATTTACAGCTCTATAATAAATCCGAATATCGTTTTTAATAAATAGTTGAAGAGTTTATTAAGAACGGTATTCGAGTTTATTAGAAACTATTTTTGATGAATATCAGAAATGTTTGTGAATTATATAAACAAAATGGGAGAAAATCAGTACTGATCTTCTCCCATTCCTATTCTTGTATATATGGAAATATATGCTTGTTAATACGTATTTATGTCTTGATATTTATATGTCTCATCTTGCTTTTCTTCTTTTTGTTTTCTCAAAGATACGAAATAAAACAGGAGAAGTCAAGGGTTTGGCTACTATTAAACTGTTCTCTTCTTTACTTGTTTCATCCACAACACAAAAAAGTGATATTTATTGATTTTCTTACTTATAAGGAATAAAAACAAGGAGCTGTGTTACATGATAGTTTCCATTCGTAATGGATAATAGTTTCCAGTGCGACTGGAAACTATTATATAATGCTGATTATCAATTATTCCTCATGATAAGAATGATCTCTCGGAAAATCCTCTCCATCCCATGCCTTTTTCGAAGTCCAAGGCTGTGAAGCATCTGTCCAAAAGGGATCGTCGGCAGGAAGGCCTAACGGTAGAAAAGCAAGGGAAGCCATATATAAACTGCCATTGTTGGTGTAATAGTCTGAAATGCCGGGTTGGGAACCGTTGAAACCTAGCGTGAGAAAATCTTTCTCATTGAAATTGCGGTTATTTCCAAACATGCGGTTGATGACGGCCGTCATGCCGGCACGTACTTGTCCGTTTGTCAATTCTTCAGGAAGCCATTTGCGCCAGGCGAGTAATGCCAGTGTTTGCAGTGAACCGGTGCGGTAAGTAATGGAACGTCCGACAACGGGTAGTGTTCCTTCCGGAGAGATGAGTCGTTCGAGGATCACCCCGAATCGCTGTGCACGCGTGATCGCTTTGTGGTAATCACAGCCGGGCATGTTCCATATCTTTTTATGTTTGCCGGCTTCGGTGATAATTTCCAATGCTTCGATATACATGGGGTGTATCACGAAACTATTATAATAATCGAATGCGAAGTTGGGGCCATCCGAATACCAGCCGTCACCTACGTACCATTCTTCTATCTTTCGTAAAGAAGAACTGATACGATAGGTGTCGCTGGGTGCGCCTGCTTTTCGAAGAAACGATTCGACAGTTGCGCTGAACAGTAACCAGTTGCTGTATGAAGGGTCCACTCGTCGGAGCTGGGTAAACTCATTGATATATCGTTGTTTGGTAACACTGTCTAAAGGCATCCATAAAGCATCGTACCCTCTTAAAAAACTCTCTGCAATATACGCTGCATCAACTAAAGTCTGTCCTTCCTGACGCCACAGCAGATAATCCGGTGCTGCAGGGTCAACAGCCTGCTTATAGCTATTCAAAGCCCATTCCCGTAGCTGCTTGCGCTGTATGCCTTCTGCCGTATCATCATCCGGTAATGATAGCCAGGGGGCCACCCCTGCCATTAGTCGCCCGAAACATTCCATGTAAGTGACCTCTTTATTGCGACCATCCCATGTCGGACTTAGTTCTACAAGCATATTCTGTTTCAACAGACCATCACTCATATTCTTTAATACAGGGGTCGCCATCCGGTACATAATTTCACACCAGATTTCTCTATCGCTTTTTTCTGTTTTCTTTTTAGCAATTATATTTTCTGCCGGAAGCAGCAGAATGAAAAGTAAGAGTAGCCAATTTTGTTTTTTCATGTATTACCTTAATTTTTGAGATGTAGGCAAAGGTAGGGCAATTCCTGTCGTGGGACAAATACAATCTTAGCATTATCCAATACTTTTGCATTATTTATCCCAAACTGATACTTTACTGTGCGAAATGAGTGATAACGGATGGTCGTGTTTCGATTTGTTATATATTTGCCGGCAAACAACATATTACTATGAAGAAGAACTGGATGTATGGCAGTGTAATAGCTGCTTTATTTGCCTTGTTGGCAAGTGGATGCGGTGATTCCCGGCAGACTGTTGAGTTTCGCGGAATCTGTGTCGATGATTTACACGGTGAGAATGGGCTCTATAATCCCGGAAGAGGATTCCGGCTGGAGACAGCGGTAGATGTGCTGCATGAAAAGGATAGCCCTACAAAAGAGCTGGTAGAATTGTCGGAAAAATATGTGGCGGATAGTGTTTCGCTGGCTCAAAGCTATTTCTATCTTACCTATTTAATCGGTGAAAAACTATCGGAGGAAAACTTCCTGACCATGCAGGCGTATTTTGATGAATTGCAGAAGCAGGGAAAGAAAGCCGTATTGCGTTTTGCTTATGAAAGAGATTTCATGGGAAGAGCTGCCGTTGGCCCCACCGGCAAACAGATTCTGGAACATCTGGACCAGCTGAAACCTTTCTTGGAGAAGAATAAAGATTTGATTCTGGTGGTGCAAGCCGGAATGATTGGAGCATGGGGCGAATGGCATAGCTCTATTCAGGGGCTTGAGAACTCGGAAGAGACAAAGGCTGCGGTATTGGAAAAATTACTGTCAGTAGTGCCTGAAGGCAGAAATGTGCAGGTGAGACTTCCGGAATTTAAAAACTTGTTGAAAGATAAACCGGAACTGTATAAAAGGCTTTCATTCCACGATGATTTTATCGTCATACGACCTGATAGATGGGATGCCGACATGCACGAAGGGACTGCCAAATTCGATCAGATTGTAGCAGAATCTCCTTATCTCGTTGTAGATGGAGAACTTCCCTGGGGATTCTGGAGCGTAGGAGCCGATCCCGACAGCCCGTCTGCCGGATGGATTATTGACGGACTGCAAGCAGCGAGACGTCTGTTCCTCCAGCATTATACTTCCTTGAGCGTTATCCATAATTATAAGGAACAGCATCCTAATAACAGATTTGATGAGAATAATCCTCCCGAATATTCCATGATTGTCTGGAAGAAGACAATGATAACGGAAGATTCTCTTCGCCAGCATCTCATGCCTGTGTCCGACAGCTATTTCCGGAAACAGGACGGAACGAAAGTGAAACGCAATATGTTCGATTATATACGCGACCATCTAGGCTATCGTATAGAATTGCAATCCCTTCAATTACCGGATCATCTGCAAGCAGGAAAAGAGAACCAACTGACTCTGAACCTGGTGAACAGAGGTTTCGCCACCGTCTTCGGAGAACATCCGGTTTATTTTGTATTGATTGATGATAAAGGAAAAGTGACAGAGCTCCTGACTGAAGCCAGTCCGTTGGATTGGCAACCTTTCCAACCGGGTGATATATTATGTAGACCATTGACACATTCTGTAGAACAAGCTGTTCAGTTACCCGGTTCAATGGCTGCCGGAGAGTATAAACTAGGTCTGTGGATACCTGATGGTTCAGATCGGTTGAAGTATAATCCCCGTTATGCTATCCGTTGTGCAAATGGGAATACTACTTGGTGGACATCTGCCGATGGAAAATATGGTGTAAATATACTGACGACTGTCGAGGTGAAATAAATATCAGAGTTTAATTGGCTAATGGGAATAAAAGGCTTCCGGTGTTACTGCCGGAAGCCTTTTATTATTTTCAGGTATTATAAATCAATACCACCGTATATGCCACATAACAAAGTATCATAATTCCTCCTTCAATTCTCGTAATGGTCCTTTTTGCAAAGAACAGCCCGAATAACCAAAGCAGAATACCGGAACCTACTAACGTAAACAGGTCGAAATTGGTGATTCCGCTAAGACGGAGAGGCGTGATGCTCGCGCTACACCCTAGTACAAAGAAAATATTGAAGAGGTTACTACCGATTACATTTCCGATGGCAATCTCCGGATTTTTCTTTAATGCGGCAACGATAGACGTAGCCAGTTCCGGAAGAGAAGTACCTCCCGCCACCAAAGTCAGTCCGATAATCGATTCGCTGACACCCAGATTGCGGGCGATGCCTGTGGCACCGTCGACAAACAACTGACCTCCAAAAATAAGTGCAGCCAGACCTCCGATGATATAAAGAATGGATTTCCACCAGGGCAGTGATTTGATTTCTGTTTCCTCTTCTATGACCGGGTGTCCGGCATCTCCCGTTGTGGTAGGCTTGGAGGCAATGGCAAAAGTGTAGCCCATGAAAATGACAAAGAAGCAAAGCAACAGCAAACCGTCTACCCTGTTCAGGATATTTTCTGAAGCTTTATCCAGAAAGACGTCATTGGCACAGATCAGCAGGACAATAGAAGAAAGTATGCAGAGTGGTATCTCTTTTCTAAGTGTATTGCGGGTGATGACTATCGGGGCAAATAATGCCGTGCAGCCCACAATCATCAATGTATTGAAAATGTTGCTTCCCACTACGTTGCCTATGGCAATATCCGCACTGCCTTTGAGGGCAGAAGATACACTGACCGTCAGTTCAGGGGCGGAAGTACCGAATGCGACAATGGTAAGACCGATCACGATGGGAGGAATGCGGAAACGTTTGGCTACCGAGGCGGCGCCGTCTGTTAATCCGTTAGCTCCTAGAAGAATGAGGATTAATCCCCCGATGAGTAGCAATATATTCATGGTTTTTCTCTTTTAGTGGCAAAGATAATCAATTTGGAAATGGTAATGTCAAAAACAATCCGTATGTTTGCTCTGTTTTTAATGAAAAGTTTGATTAACCTTAATTATAATCAAGGAATATAAGGTATGGAAAAAAATAAAATAAAGCGGTCGTTACTGGTGTTGTTCCTTTCTTTCCTGGCAATCGGGGCGCAAGCACAGCTGGAACAGGCTGTCAAGAAGATATTTGCCGGAGATACAATAACGAACGGACATGTTCCTTTGAGACGGGATTCGGATTCTATCCATCTGGCGAATATGCGGAAATCATTGGAAGAAGCCCGGCTCAACGAGGCGAATATGCGGATGGAAATGGAACAGATGAAGCTACAGATGGCTTCCGCCGACTCCGTAAAATATGCCCAGCAGAGACAGCGTATCGACTCTTTACGCCAGTTCACTAAAGGAGTGCCGGTAGTGGCGGACGGCGATACCTTATTTTACCTTTTTACCAAACGTGGAGGATATACTCCCCAACAACGTGCTCAAATGACCGGTGCGGCGATTGAAGAAATAGGAAAACGCTTTAATCTACGCCCCGATTCTGTTTCTATCGATCATTCGGACATTGTTTCCGATTTGATGTACGGCAGCAAAGTGCTGCTTTCTCTTACTGATCAGGATGCTTTGTGGGAAGGCGTCTCACGTGACTCACTGGCTAAAGAAAGACAGCAGAATGTCATTACCAAACTGCATGAGATGAAAGCGGAGCACGGACTTTGGCGAATGGCAAAGCGTGTGCTCTATTTTGTGTTGGTGATTGTGGGACAGTATTTCCTGTTCCGCTTGACCAACTGGCTGTTCCGTAAACTGAAAGCGCGTATCCTACGTCTGAAAGATACGAAGATAAAACCGGTATCTATTCAGGGATATGAATTGCTGGATGCGCAGAAACAGGCGAATCTGTTAGTATTCCTGTCCAGTATCGGGCGGTATATACTGATGGGATTACAGCTACTGTTTAGCGTACCGTTAATTTTCATCATCTTCCCGCAGACAGAAGGACTGGCATATCAACTGTTAGGGTATATATGGAATCCGATTCGCGGTATTTTTGTGGGGATTATCGACTATGTTCCCAAGTTGTTCACCATTATCGTTATCTGGTATGCCGTGAAGTATCTGGTGCGTCTCGTTCTGTATTTGGCGCGTGAAGTGGAAGCAGGACGGCTCAAAATCAACGGATTCTACCCGGACTGGGCGATGCCGACTTTCCATATCGCCCGTTTCCTGCTCTATGCATTTATGATTGCGATGATTTATCCTTATCTGCCGGGCTCCGATTCCGGTGTGTTCCAAGGCATTTCGGTATTCGTCGGATTGATCGTTTCATTGGGATCAAGTACGGTGATCGGTAATATTATAGCCGGACTGGTGATTACTTATATGCGTCCGTTCAAGATGGGCGACCGGATCAAGTTGAATGATACCACGGGAGATATTATCGAAAAGACTCCTCTTGTTACCCGTATCCGGACACCCAAGAATGAGGTGGTGACCGTACCTAACTCATTTATCATGTCGTCTCATACGGTAAATTATAGTACCTCGGCACGTGAATATGGACTGATTATTCACTCGGAAGTATCTATCGGTTATGATATTCCTTGGCGACAGGTTAATCAGATTCTGATTGATGCTGCATTGAACACTCCCGGAGTGGTAGATGATCCGCGTCCGTTTGTGTTGGAAACCTCTTTAAGCGACTGGTATCCGGTCTATCAGATCAATGCATATATCAGGGAGGCAGATAAAATGGCACAGATTTATTCGGATTTGCATCAGAATATTCAGGATAAAATTAATGAAGCCGGCATTGAAATTATGTCGCCGCACTATATGGCTGTACGGGATGGAAATGAAACAACCACTCCCAAAGAGTATCAGAAAAGTAACAATCCTTCCAATAAAGCGGGGGAAGAAAATAAACCTGAATAGTTATTACTGTCGCCGCCGTTATTGCTGTTGTGTTGTATAATGAATATCAAAACGTCCGTTAGTCAGACGTTTGCCGTTGCCGAAGGTTGCACTGATAATATTCAATTCTGGGTCGAAATGGCTTATAAAAGCTGTTCCGTCTTCCAGTTCTTCTCCTCTGAACCGTATATCGGTGATTGTTGACTCTTTGCCTTCTTTGGGGGATAAAATAGTGAAGTGTATGTTGATGTCAGGTTTGACGGAAACATTGACGGATAGTTTGTCCTCCTCCGGATAGTAGTGGAATGAATCATACGTCCAGACATACGAGTGCCCCCAATTCAGGTATCGTCCTCCCACATAAATCCATCCGTCCATCAGACAGCCAAAGGTGTTGGCACCTGTAGTGGTGGCAGGAGGTAAAACTGTGATGTCGATCGATTCGTCTTCCGTACAGCTCCAAAAGCTGATGATGGAGAAAAGAATAAGTATATATTTCTTCATAGTGCTTTTTTTAGTGAATGTTAGAAATAATAGGATAATCCCGAAGTGATATTTATTCGTGTGAGGTCAGCATCAGCATTGCCATCGAGTTTTACAATAACCTTTTCTCCATGATAGTGGGTTCTCATTCTGAGTAGTTCGCTATACATATATTGTACTCCTAAACTGACTCCCAGATTGGGATTCAGCTTATAGGTAAGATTGGCATTGGTCAGGAGACCAATAGTAAAGGCTCTCACTTTTCGTGCTTTGCCGAATACCTCACTGTTGTTTCGTAGAATGACTCCACCGGGACCGGTTGTTACCCGGATTTGCCAATGCTTGGTGTTGGCATTACACATTCCGATTTGAGTGCCGATGAAATGAACCCATAAATGATCCTTCCCTTCCGGATGGCTTCCTTTGGAAGAAAATCCGGAGTAGATTCCTCCAAAGACAAAACGTTTGAGAGGGCGGAAATTATATTGTCCATCCCAGCTTACGCCTTGTGCGAGTGTACGTTGGTAACTGTGGGTACTCAACGTGAGTGTGGGAGGGTGATGGAACATAACGCCGTAGCCCGCGTGAAAAGAGAACTCGTGTCGCTCAAAATCTCTCTGTGAGAAAAGTGGAGTGTGGCAGGACAGGGTGAGTGCGATTAGTAATAGAATCGCTTTTACGGGTGTTTGATTCATCTGGATTAGTTTAGATTGTGTTTGTTATGTAGGTCGGCGGCATTGCTGCCGCTTTCCCCATTAAGAACTGTACGTGCGACTTTCACCGCATACAGCTCC
>NZ_JBCGVL010000001.1:2027799-2062157 GCF_047310725.1 Bacteroides sp. 90-K9/2 | reverse complement strand
CATTCCGAACAGAGAAGTTAAGCCTCGTCACGCCGATGGTACTGCGTAACAGTGGGAGAGTAGGTAGCCGCCGTTTTTAAGAAGCCTCGCTTGTCTATTGGACGGGCGAGGCTTTCTGTTTTTTTATTACTTTGGTATTTATATCGCCGTTTTTAACAGATACAAACCTCATAATACCTATTAAAAAAGTGAATATTTACTGATAATTTGTATGTTATGAGGATATTTATTTGTATCTTTGTCGCCCGAATTGTAAGCTAACGATTTAAAAAAGAGAGAAGCTTTGGGAAAGTTTGATAAATACAAAATTGACTTGAAAGGAATGCAAACAGACTCTGCTAAGTATGAGTTTGTATTGGATAACCTTTACTTCGCTCACATTGATGGTCCTGAAGTTCAGAAAGGAAAGGTGAATGTTACATTGACCGTGAAAAGAACCTCTCGTGCTTTCGAGCTGAGTTTTCAGACTGAGGGAATGGTATGGGTACCATGTGACCGTTGTCTGGATGATATGGAGCTGCCTATCAGTTCTTCTGATAAACTGATGGTAAAGTTTGGACATGAATATGCAGAAGAAGGTGACAACCTGATTGTGATTCCCGAGGAAGAAGGGGAAATCAACGTTGCATGGTTCATGTATGAGTTTATTGCACTCTCTATACCCATGAAGCATGTACATGCTCCCGGTAAGTGTAATAAAGCGGTAACCAGTAAATTGAACAAGCATTTGAAAACGAATGCGAATGAGGATAGCGATGATACTTTCGACACAGGTGGAGATGACATCGTAATTGAGGAAGAAGTGGAGGAACAAATTGATCCTCGTTGGAATGAATTAAAAAAAATATTAGATAATAATTAAAGTTTTAAGAAAATGGCACATCCTAAGAGAAGACAATCAAGTACGAGACAAGCGAAGAGAAGAACTCATGATAAGGCAGTAGCTCCTACATTGGCTATTTGTCCGAATTGCGGCGAATGGCACGTTTACCACACTGTATGTGGTGCTTGCGGCTATTACAGAGGTAAGCTCGCTATTGTGAAAGAAGCAGCTGTATAATTAGTACAGTTATACTGAAACAGCCTGGGGGTGAAACTCTCCGGCTGCTTTAAGTATTATAGTATTGCTAATTAAAAATAGGTTTGATGGAAAAAATAAATGCAGTAATCACAGGAGTCGGCGGGTACGTACCCGATTATATCTTGACTAACGATGAGATATCAAAAATGGTGGATACCAACGACGAATGGATTATGACTCGTATCGGAGTAAAGGAAAGACATATTCTGAATGAGGAAGGATTAGGTAGTTCATATATGGCGCGCAAAGCCGCCAAACAGTTGATGAAGAAGACTGGCGCTAATCCTGATGACATTGATTTAGTTGTTGTTGCTACTACTACTCCTGACTATCACTTCCCTTCTACAGCTTCTATTCTTTGTGATAAACTCGGACTGAAGAATGCTTTTGCCTTCGATTTGCAGGCTGCTTGTAGCGGATTCCTGTATTTGATGGAGACAGCTGCTAATTTCATCCGTTCGGGAAGATATAAGAAAATTATCATTGTCGGTGCCGATAAGATGTCGTCAATGGTTAACTATACAGATCGTGCTACATGCCCTATCTTCGGTGACGGTGCTGCTGCCTTTATGGTGGAACCGACTACGGAAGATTACGGGATCATGGATTCGATACTGAGAACAGATGGTAAGGGATTGCCTTTCCTCCACATGAAAGCTGGTGGTTCGGTTTGTCCTCCGTCTTATTTCACAGTAGACAATAAGATGCACTATTTGCACCAGGAAGGAAGAACAGTATTTAAATATGCTGTATCCAACATGTCGGATGTCTCTGCTGCAATCGCAGAAAAGAATGGCCTGACGAAAGATAGTATTGACTGGATTGTTCCGCATCAGGCGAATGTCCGTATCATCGAGGCTGTGGCACACCGTATGGAGGTGCCAATGGATAAAGTGTTGGTAAATATTGAGCATTACGGTAACACGAGTGCCGCTACACTTCCTCTGTGTATCTGGGATTATGAAGATAAACTCAAGAAAGGCGATAACATCATTTTCACTGCATTCGGTGCCGGATTTACTTGGGGCGCAGTATATGTGAAATGGGGTTATGATGGAAAGAAGGAATCGTAACGTAAGTTACTGAACTATAACACTCAAAAACGCATCCTATTTCGATTCGATGCGTTTTTTTGTCTCAACCAATAAAATAAAGAGAAATGCATAAAGCAGGTTTTGTAAACATCGTAGGAAATCCGAATGTCGGAAAATCGACATTGATGAATGTCTTGGTAGGCGAACGTATTTCGATCGCTACCTTCAAAGCGCAGACTACTCGTCACCGGATTATGGGAATCTATAATACGGATGAAATGCAGATTGTTTTTTCTGATACTCCGGGTGTGTTGAAGCCCAATTATAAACTACAGGAGTCTATGTTGAATTTTTCTACTTCGGCATTGACGGATGCGGATATCTTGCTTTATGTAACGGACGTGGTGGAGACGCCGGATAAGAATAATGAGTTTATGGAAAAGGTGCGTCAGATGACGGTGCCTGTTCTCTTGCTCATCAATAAGATAGATCTTACAGATCAGGAAAAACTGGTAAAGCTGGTGGAAGAGTGGAAAGAGTTGCTTCCCCAAGCCGAAATTATTCCGATTTCTGCTACATCAAAGTTCAATGTAGACTATGTAATGAAGCGGATCAAAGAACTGCTGCCCGATTCTCCTCCTTATTTTGGAAAGGATCAGTGGACGGATAAGCCTGCCCGTTTCTTCGTGAATGAGATTATCCGGGAAAAGATTCTGCTCTACTACGATAAAGAGATCCCCTATTCGGTGGAGGTTGTCGTAGAAGAGTTTAAGGAAGAACCGAAGAAGATTCATATTCGGGCGGTGATTAACGTGGAACGTGATTCGCAGAAAGGAATCATTATCGGTAAACAGGGAAAGGCGTTGAAGAAGGTGGCTACCGAGGCTCGTCGTGAACTGGAACGTTTCTTTGGAAAGACTATTTTCCTCGAAACGTATGTGAAAGTGGATAAGGATTGGCGTAGTTCGGATAAGGAACTCCGCAATTTTGGTTATCAGTTAGATTAAGAGTATTCATGCGACTGTGATAGTCGTGAAAAAACAAGGTATTGAACTATGGGTAATTTAGTTGCAATTGTAGGACGCCCGAATGTGGGCAAGTCTACCTTATTTAACCGTCTGACGAAGACTCGTCAGGCTATTGTGAATGAAGAAGCGGGTACAACCCGCGACAGACAATATGGCAAGTCTGAGTGGCTGGGCCGTGAATTCTCTGTGGTGGACACCGGTGGATGGGTGGTCAACTCGGATGATGTCTTTGAAGAGGAAATCCGTAAGCAGGTATTATTGGCCGTGGAAGAAGCGGATGTCATTCTGTTTGTAGTGGATGTGATGAATGGAGTGACTGACTTGGATATGCAGGTAGCTGCTATTCTGCGTCGTGCTAATAGTCCGGTGATTATGGTTGCTAATAAAACGGATAATCACGATTTACAATATAACGCTCCCGAATTCTATAAACTGGGATTGGGCGATCCGTATTGCGTCTCTGCCATGACAGGAAGTGGTACGGGTGATTTGATGGACTTGATTGTCAGCAATTTCAAGAAAGAATCATCTGAAATTCTGGATGATGATATTCCTCGTTTTGCTGTGGTAGGACGTCCGAACGCCGGAAAGTCTTCCATTGTAAATGCATTTATTGGGGAAGAACGTAATATCGTAACAGAGATTGCCGGAACTACCCGCGACTCTATCTATACTCGTTACAATAAATTCGGATTTGATTTTTACCTGGTGGATACAGCGGGTATCCGTAAGAAAAACAAGGTAAATGAAGATTTGGAATATTATTCAGTCGTTCGTTCGATTCGTTCTATCGAAGGTTCGGATGTTTGTATTTTGATGTTGGATGCTACAAGAGGTGTTGAGGGGCAGGACTTGAATATCTTCTCTCTGATTCAGAAGAATCAGAAAGGACTGGTAGTTGTTATCAATAAGTGGGATTTGGTGGAAGATAAATCTGTGAAAGTACAGAAAGCGTTTGAGGAAGCTGTTCGCTCGCGTTTTGCTCCGTTTGTCGATTTCCCGATCATCTTTGCTTCTGCACTGACTAAACAACGTATTCTGAAAGTGCTTGAAGAAGCACGTAGTGTGTATGAAAACCGGACGACAAAGATCCCGACCGCACGTTTGAATGAAGAAATGCTTCCGTTGATCGAGGCTTATCCGCCTCCTTCCAATAAAGGTAAGTATATCAAAATTAAATATATCACACAGTTGCCGAACACACAAGTGCCTTCATTTGTATATTTCGCCAACTTGCCGCAGTATGTGAAAGAGCCATACAAACGTTTCCTCGAAAATAAGATGCGTGAGAAATGGAATCTGACAGGTACGCCGGTTAATATTTATATTCGACAGAAATAAAATTCACCACAGAGGACACGGAGGACACAGAGAAATAATAAATCAAAGACACGGACTGTCTCAACTATATAAATTATAGATTGGGGCAATCCGTGTCTTCTTATAAAATAAAACTCTGTGTCCTCCGTGTCCTCTGTGGTGAACCTATTTTTCCAACTGGAAATCTTTTCGGCGTAACACGAAACTGTTACTCAAGTATTTTTCACGCACAATCTGATTTTCCGATAGTTCTTCCGGTGTCCCCTGGAAAAGGATCTTTCCTTCGAACAGCAGATAGGCGCGGTCTGTGATACTAAGCGTCTCCTGTACGTTGTGGTCGGTAATCAGGATTCCGATATTCTTGTCTTTCAGTTTCCATACAATTTGCTGGATATCTTCTACGGCAATCGGGTCGACACCGGCAAAAGGTTCGTCAAGCATGATGAATTTGGGGTCGATGGCAAGACAACGGGCAATCTCTGTACGGCGGCGCTCACCTCCCGACAACTGGTTACCTTTATTTTTGCGTACCTTTTGCAGGCGGAACTCTGCAATCAGGCTTTCGAGTTTCTCTTTTTGATATTCTTTGGGCTTGTTGGTCATTTCCAGTACAGAGGCGATATTATCTTCCACGCTCATCTGGCGGAAAACGGAAGCTTCCTGTGCAAGGTAGCCGATTCCCGTTTGTGCGCGTTTGTAAACCGGATATTTGGTAATTTCCAGGTCATCGAGGAAAATACGTCCTTCATTAGGAGTAATCAGCCCTACAGTCATATAGAATGAAGTCGTCTTACCGGCACCGTTCGGTCCCAGCAAACCTACAATCTCACCTTGCTTCACATTGATGGAAACGTGGCTTACAACGGTTCGTTTACCGTACTTTTTAACCAAGTCTTCCGTGCGGAGCACCATCTTGCTTTCTTCCATATTCTAGTTATTTTGCGGCAAATGTAGTAAAAATAAGCTGAAATAATGTACATTTGCAGACAAATAGTGTGAGTTATGATAAAAGCATTGAGAACCGTCGGGAGATATTTTATGCTGATGGGACGGACTTTTTCCCGCCCCGAGCGTATGCGTATGTTCTTCCGGCAATACCTTAACGAGTTGGAGCAGCTAGGTGTGAACTCCATCGGTATTGTGCTGTTGATTTCGTTTTTCATCGGCGCAGTGATTACCATTCAGATTAAGTTGAATATCGAAAGTCCATGGATGCCCCGCTGGACAGTGGGATATGTGACACGTGAAATTATGTTGCTGGAATTTTCTTCCTCCATCATGTGCTTGATTCTTGCCGGAAAAGTCGGGTCGAATATCGCTTCCGAATTAGGAACGATGCGGGTGACACAACAGATTGATGCGCTCGAAATTATGGGTATCAATTCGGCGAACTACCTGATTTTGCCTAAGATTACGGCGATGGTGACTGTTATCCCTATTCTAGTGACGTTTAGTATCTTTGCCGGAATCATCGGTGCCTTTTGCACATGTTGGTTTGCCGGGGTTATGAATGCTGTCGATCTCGAATATGGTTTGCAGTATATGTTTAACGAATGGTTTATCTGGGCGGGTATCATCAAATCCCTCTTTTTTGCGTTTATCATTGCAAGTGTGTCCGCTTTCTTCGGATACACGGTAGAGGGAGGTTCGATTGCTGTAGGAAAGGCTTCTACGGATGCCGTAGTATCCAGCAGTGTATTGATTCTGTTTTCAGACTTGATATTAACTAAACTTTTGATGGGATGATTGAGATTAAAGGACTTTATAAATCATTTGATGACAAGACAGTATTGAGTGATATCAATGCTGACTTTGAAAATGGAAAGACAAACTTGATTATCGGTCAGAGTGGTTCCGGTAAGACGGTGTTGATGAAATGTATTGTAGGATTGCTGACTCCGGAGAAAGGAGAAGTCTTGTATGACGGACGTAACCTTGTCCTGATGGGGAAGAAGGAGAAGAAGATGCTTCGCAAGGAAATGGGAATGATTTTCCAGAGTGCGGCTCTTTTTGACTCTATGACCGTATTTGATAATGTGATGTTTCCACTGAATATGTTTAGCAACGATATCTTGCGTGACCGGGTCAAACGGGCGATGTTCTGTCTGGATCGTGTGAATCTGGGGGAAGCGAAAGATAAGTTTCCGGGAGAAATCAGTGGTGGTATGCAGAAGCGTGTCGCTATTGCGCGTGCGATAGCCTTGAATCCGCAATATCTGTTTTGTGATGAGCCGAACTCGGGGCTGGACCCGAAAACGTCATTGGTGATTGATGATCTGATCCACGATATTACGCAGGAATATAACATGACGACCATTATCAATACGCATGATATGAACTCTGTATTGGGGATTGGTGAGAAGGTGATTTATATTTATGAGGGACATAAAGAGTGGGAAGGTACGAAAGATGACATCTTTACTTCTACCAATGAACGACTGAATAACTTTATCTTTGCTTCCGACTTGCTCCGTAAGGTGAAGGACGTGGAAGTGCAAGGAATGGAAGGGTAATAAAAAAACTTCTGTCATCAGGTGACAGAAGTTTCTTTTTTTCTTAGCTATGTTAGCGTCGGCAATTAAGCTCTAGGTCTAGCTTCTTTAACTACCATTGTACGACCCATGTATTCAGCTCCGTTCAATTCAGCAATAGCTTTTGCAGCTGCAGCGTCGTCTTCCATTTCGATGAAAGCGAATCCTTTGGATTTACCGGTTTCACGGTCCATAACAACTTTAACTGATGATACTGCTCCGTAATCTTCCATCACTTGTTGCAGATCTCCTTCCTTAACACGGTAGTTAAGGTTTCCAACATAAATGTTCATAATGAAAATGATAAAAAAATAAATAAATGAATAAAACTCTCTGGATAGATGGTTACTAATAAAAAGATTAAAACGACAGAGAGTTTACAAATGCGTTCTGGTAACGGAAGTAAAAACCTTGTAATCAAATCGAGAAACTAATGGTCCATCAATCCGCAACAAAGAAAAGAATAATTTTTGGATTAACCATCTTTTTGGAAAGTTAATTTGCGGATTATCAGAAAAAAAGTTCTTTCCTTTTCTCTTGAAAGAAAAGAAAGAACCAAAGAAAAGTTGGAGAAAGCCCTTACGCTCGGTATCCTCAAGCGAGCTTGCGGCTACACTCATTAAATCGGGCTTTTCAAGGCTGACTTTTTTCTCCTACTCGCTTCCTACACTACGCTAAAGGGCAGAAACTCGCTACGCTCAAACAATCTGCCCTTCTTAACGCTCCGTTACGGGCACTCGCTTGACGGAGAAAAAAGTAGGCCGGGGGAACCTGGCGGGGTGGGTGTTGATGGGGAATTTTCATTGTTTAGGTGTGGGTATGAGCAGAATATCAGTGAAATATCAATAAAAGATGTGTGAAAGATGGGTGGCGTTGCTGAAATAAATCTGCAATGTCTTTTGAAATTTGAAAGATTAGCACTAATTTTGCACCCTCTTTGAGTATAGAACAAAGTATAAATCAAATAAATAATTGTCAGAATGAACGTTTCATTACAAAACATTGACAAAGTAAGCGCAGAGCTTACTGTAAAGCTTGAGAAAGCCGATTATCAGGAGAAAGTAGATAAAGAGTTGAAGTCGCTCCGTCAGAAGGCACAGATTCCGGGATTCCGTAAAGGTATGGTTCCGACAAGTCTTATTAAAAAGATGTATGGTAAGTCGGTAATTGCAGAGGTTGTGAATAAGGCACTGCAAGAAGCTGTTTACAATTATATTAAAGAAAATAAGGTGAATATGTTGGGCGAGCCGTTGCCTAACGAAGAAAAGCAACAGAATATTGATTTCGATACAATGGAAGAATTCGATTTCGTATTCGACATCGCTTTGGCACCTGAATTTAAAGCAGAAGTAAGTGCTAAAGATAAAGTGGATTATTATACTATCGAAGTTTCTGACGAAATGATCGACAACCAGGTGAAGATGTATACTCAACGCACTGGCAAGTATGATAAGGTAGACTCTTACGAAGATAATGATATGCTGAAAGGTCTGCTGGCACAGTTGGATGAAGAAGGTAACACAAAAGAAGGTGGTATTCAGGTAGAAGCTGCTGTGTTGATGCCTGCTTACATGAAGAACGACGATCAGAAAGCTATTTTTGCTAATGCAAAAGTAAATGATGTATTGGTGTTCAATCCGAATGTGGCTTATGACGGACATGCTGCCGAACTGGGTTCTTTGTTGAAGATTGACAAGGAAATCGCAAAAGACGTGAAATCTGATTTCAGCTTCCAGGTAGAAGAAATCACTCGTTTTGTTCCGGGTGAATTGACTCAGGAAGTATTCGACCAGGCATTCGGCGAAGGTGTTGTGAAGACTGAAGAAGAATTCCGCGCTAAGATTAAAGAAGAAATCGCAGCTAGATTTGTGGCTGACAGCGATTATAAATTCCTGATCGACATTCGTAAGGTGATGATGGAAAAAGTAGGTAAGCTGGAATTCTCTGATACCCTGCTGAAACGTATCATGTTGCTGAACAACGAAGAAAAGGGAGAAGAATATGTTGCTGAAAACTATGATAAGAGCATCGAAGAACTGACTTGGCACCTGATTAAGGAGCAGTTGGTTGAAGCAAACGATATCAAAGTAGAACAGGAAGATGTTCTGAAGATGGCTAGAGAAACAACGAAGGCACAGTTTGCTCAATACGGTATGTTGTCTATTCCTGACGATGTGCTTGACAACTATGCACAGGAAATGTTGAAGAAGAAAGAAACTATCAATAATTTGGTAAGTCGTGTGGTAGAAGTGAAGCTTGCTGCTGCTCTGAAAGCGCAGGTTACTTTGGAAAACAAGAACGTTTCGATCGAAGAATTCAATAAAATGTTTGAGTAATCATTCGGTTGAATAAAATATAAAGTCACAGAAACACAGAGTTTTTATAAAATTATAACTCTGTGTTTTTTTGTGTCTCTGTATTCTTTTTCGTTTCTTTGTACTTACGTTTATTTTTAATTTATAAGAAAGGAACAATTAACATGGATGATTTTAGAAAATACGCAACCAAGCATTTAGGAATGAATGGCATGGTATTGGATGATGTGATTAAGTCGCAGGCCGGGTATTTGAATCCCTATATTCTGGAAGAAAGACAGTTGAACGTAACTCAACTCGACGTTTTCTCCCGTTTGATGATGGACCGCATCATTTTCCTCGGTACACAAGTTGATGACTATACAGCTAATACGCTTCAGGCACAGTTGTTGTATCTGGATTCTGTGGATCCGGGTAAGGATATCTCTATCTATATCAACTCTCCGGGCGGAAGTGTATATGCCGGACTGGGCATTTATGATACGATGCAGTTTATTTCAAGTGATGTTGCTACCATCTGTACAGGTATGGCAGCTTCAATGGCGGCTGTATTGCTGGTTGCCGGTGCTGAAGGCAAACGTTCTGCATTGCCTCACTCACGTGTGATGATTCATCAGCCGATGGGTGGTGCGCAAGGACAAGCGTCAGACATTGAAATCACAGCGCGTGAGATTCAGAAATTGAAGAAAGAACTTTATACGATCATCGCTGATCATTCGCATACTGATTTCGATAAAGTATGGGCGGACTCTGACCGCGACTACTGGATGACAGCTCAGGAAGCGAAAGAGTACGGTATGATTGATGAGGTATTGATTAAGAAATAAAAATGGCTGATTCAAAAACAAAGAAAAGATGTAGCTTCTGTGGACGGTCGGAGAATGAAGTCGGATTCCTGATTACGGGAATGAATGGCTATATTTGCGACAGCTGTGCTACCCAGGCTTATGAGATTACTCAGGAGGCATTGGGAGAAGGCAAGAAAAGCACAGGAGCTACCAAACTCAACTTAAAAGAACTACCCAAGCCGGTAGAAATCAAGAAATTCCTCGACCAGTATGTGATCGGACAGGATGATGCGAAACGCTTCCTTTCCGTATCGGTCTATAACCATTATAAACGCCTGTTGCAAAAAGACAGCGGTGATGATGTGGAGATTGAAAAGTCGAACATTATTATGGTGGGCAGTACCGGAACCGGAAAAACATTGCTAGCACGCACGATTGCCAAGTTACTGCACGTGCCGTTTACCATTGTAGATGCTACGGTGCTGACGGAGGCCGGTTATGTGGGCGAAGATATCGAAAGTATTTTAACCCGTTTGCTTCAGGTAGCAGATTATAATGTACCTGAAGCAGAACAGGGTATCGTGTTTATCGACGAGATCGACAAAATTGCCCGTAAAGGAGATAACCCTTCGATCACTCGCGACGTGAGCGGTGAGGGTGTACAGCAGGGATTATTGAAATTGCTCGAAGGTTCTGTAGTGAATGTACCTCCCCAGGGAGGCCGTAAGCATCCGGACCAGAAGATGATTCCGGTAAATACCAAGAATATTCTCTTTATCTGTGGCGGTGCGTTCGACGGTATCGAGAAGAAGATCGCCCAACGGTTGAACACCCATGTCGTAGGTTATACGGCATCGCAGAAAACAGCGACGGTGGACAAGAATAACATGATGCAGTACATCGCTCCGCAGGATTTGAAGTCATTCGGACTGATTCCCGAAATTATCGGACGTCTTCCGGTACTGACCTATTTGAATCCGCTGGATCGGGATGCGCTTCGTGCGATCCTTACCGAACCGAAAAACTCTATCATCAAACAATACATCAAACTGTTTGAAATGGATGGTATCAAGCTGACATTTGAAGATGATGTCTTCGAATATATCGTTGACAAGGCGGTAGAATATAAGCTGGGTGCCCGCGGATTGCGCTCTATTGTGGAAACAATCATGATGGATGTCATGTTTGAAATCCCTTCAGAGAACAAAAAAGAGTATAAGGTGACGCTGGATTATGCAAAGATGCAACTGGAAAAAGCGAATATGGCACGACTACAAACTGCTTAAAATCAAAGAGTAAGGCTACAGAAAATGATCGTAACTGTATTTTCTTGAAAATATTAGTCGCATTTTGCTTGGTAATTACGAAGTTGTTTATAACTTTGTTTGGCTCTCTTGAAGAAGAGAACATACTTAAAGTTAAACCATGAACTGAATAAAACAACCTAAGTTAAGATGGCAAGGAAGATTAATTTAACAGATGAACTGAAAAAGTATTTCGGATTTAATAAGTTCAAGGGAAACCAGGAAGCGATCATTAATAACTTGCTCGATGGTAAAGATACCTTTGTACTGATGCCTACCGGTGGCGGGAAATCTTTATGCTATCAGCTACCTTCGCTCTTGATGGAAGGTACAGCAATCGTAATTTCTCCGCTTATTGCGTTGATGAAGAATCAAGTGGATGCAATGCGCAATTTCAGTGAAGAAGATGGCGTCGCCCATTTTATCAATTCTTCATTAAACAAAGGTGCGATAGACCAAGTGAGGTCGGACATCCTTGCCGGAAAGACAAAATTGCTATATGTAGCGCCGGAGTCGCTGACGAAAGAAGAAAACGTAGAGTTTTTGCGTTCGGTAAAGATTTCGTTTTATGCAGTGGATGAAGCTCATTGTATTTCGGAATGGGGTCATGACTTTCGACCGGAATACCGGCGGATTCGCCCTATTATCAATGAAATAGGAAAAGCTCCGTTGATTGCGCTTACCGCAACAGCGACACCGAAGGTGCAGCATGATATCCAGAAAAATCTGGGAATGGTAGATGCTCAAGTCTTCAAATCTTCGTTCAACCGTCCGAACCTTTATTATGAGGTACGTGCGAAGACCGCTAATATTGACAGGGATATTATCAAGTTTATCAAAAACAATCCGGAGAAATCAGGCATTATCTATTGCCTTAGCCGGAAAAAAGTGGAGGAACTTGCCGAAATCCTGCAAGCAAACGGTATCAATGCACGTCCTTATCATGCTGGTATGGATTCGTTGACCAGGACTAAGAATCAGGATGATTTCCTGATGGAAAAAGTGGACGTTATTGTAGCAACTATCGCTTTCGGTATGGGAATTGACAAGCCGGATGTGAGGTTTGTGATTCACTACGATATTCCAAAGAGTCTGGAAGGGTATTACCAGGAGACCGGGCGCGCCGGTAGAGATGGCGGTGAAGGTCAGTGCATAACCTTTTATACAAACAAAGACTTGCAGAAACTGGAAAAGTTCATGCAAGGAAAACCTGTGGCAGAGCAGGAAATTGGCAAGCAGCTTCTGTTGGAAACCGCTGCTTATGCCGAATCTTCCGTATGCCGACGCAAGACGTTGCTACATTATTTCGGTGAAGAATATACGGAAGAAAATTGTGGAAATTGTGACAACTGTTTAAACCCTAAAAAACAAGTGGAGGCTCAAGAGTTATTGTGTGCCGTGATTGAAGCGATTATCGCGGTGAAAGAAAATTTTAAGGCAGATTATATTATAGACATACTACAAGGTAAAGAAACTTCCGAAGTACAGGCGCATTTGCATGAAGACCTCGAAGTCTTCGGCTCCGGTATGGGTGAAGAGGATAAGACATGGAACGCAGTGATTCGTCAGGCGCTGATTGCAGGTTACTTGAGCAAAGATGTGGAGCATTACGGACTCCTGAAAGTGACGGAGGAAGGGCATAAGTTCCTGAAGAAGCCGAAGTCATTCAAGATTACCGAGGACAACGACTTCGAAGAGACGGAAGAAGAAGTGCCGGCACGTGGCGGTGGTTCCTGTGCGGTGGACCCGGCTCTTTATTCTATGTTGAAGGACTTGCGGAAGAAACTCTCGAAGAAACTGGAAGTACCGCCTTATGTGATCTTCCAGGATCCGTCTTTGGAAGCGATGGCTACCATTTATCCGGTGACATTAGACGAGTTGCAGAATATACCTGGCGTAGGTGCCGGAAAAGCAAAACGTTACGGTGAAGAGTTCTGTAAATTAATCAAACGCCACTGTGAAGAGAACGAGATAGAACGCCCTGAAGACCTGCGGGTACGTACGGTTGCCAATAAATCTAAGATGAAGGTAGCTATTATTCAGGCTATCGACCGTAAAGTGGCGTTAGATGATATCGCTCTTTCCAAAGGGATTGAATTTGGTGAACTGTTGGACGAGGTAGAAGCCATCGTTTATTCGGGAACCAAGCTGAACATAGATTACTTCCTGGAAGAAATCATGGACGAAGATCATATGCTCGATATCTACGATTATTTCAAAGAATCTACCACTGATAAGATTGATGATGCGCTTGATGAATTAGGCGATGACTTTACGGAAGAGGAAGTTCGCTTGGTACGTATTAAGTTTATCTCTGAAATGGCTAATTAAAAAAGCGAAAAAAATAGGCGTGCAGGTATGCGGTTTTGAATAAAAACCGTATATTTGCACGCAATAAATTTTAAACGCATAGCCCTATGTCATTTATTGCTGATAAGATTGTAATGGATGGGTTGACTTACGATGATGTATTGTTGATCCCCGCTTATTCTGAAGTTTTACCGCGCACTGTCGATCTCTCGACAAAGTTTTCAAAAAACATTGAGTTAAAAATACCTTTTGTGACGGCTGCCATGGATACGGTTACCGAAGCGAAAATGGCTATTGCCATTGCCCGTGAAGGTGGTATCGGTGTGATTCACAAAAATATGTCTATCGAAGAACAGGCAAGACAAGTTGCTATCGTAAAGCGTGCCGAAAATGGTATGATTTATGACCCTGTAACGATCAAAAGAGGTTCTACTGTTCAGGATGCACTGGACATTATGGCAGAATATAAAATCGGTGGTATCCCTGTGGTAGATGATGAAGGTTATCTGGTGGGTATTGTTACCAACAGAGATTTGCGTTTCGAAAGAGACATGGCAAAACATATTGATCTTGTCATGACTCCGAAAGAAAGATTGGTGACTACCAACCAGTCTACAGACTTGGAATCTGCTGCACAGATTCTTCAGAAACATAAGATTGAGAAACTTCCGATTGTCGGAATGGATGGAAAGTTGATCGGTCTTGTTACTTATAAAGATATTACAAAAGCAAAAGATAAACCGATGGCTTGTAAAGATGCCAAAGGTCGTCTGCGTGTAGCTGCCGGTGTAGGTGTTACTGCCGATACATTGGAGCGTATGCAAGCATTGGTGGATGCCGGTGCGGACGCAATCGTGATTGATACAGCTCACGGACACTCTAAATTTGTGATTGAAAAACTGAAAGAAGCAAAGAAACGCTTCCCGAATATTGATATTGTGGTAGGTAACATTGCTACCGGAGAAGCTGCCAAAGCTTTGGTGGAAGCTGGTGCGGATGCTGTGAAAGTAGGTATCGGTCCGGGTTCTATCTGTACAACTCGTGTGGTTGCCGGTGTAGGTGTTCCGCAGTTATCTGCTGTCTATGATGTTGCAAAAGCGTTGAAGGGTACAGGTATTCCTTTGATTGCCGATGGTGGTTTGCGTTATTCGGGCGACGTGGTGAAAGCGTTGGCCGCTGGAGGATATTGCGTAATGATCGGATCATTAGTTGCCGGAACAGAGGAATCTCCGGGTGACACTATTATCTTCAATGGTCGTAAATTCAAATCCTATCGTGGTATGGGTTCGTTGGAAGCAATGGAGAATGGTTCGAAAGACCGCTACTTCCAGAGTGGAACTGCTGATGTGAAGAAGCTTGTTCCGGAAGGAATCGCTGCCCGTGTTCCTTATAAAGGTACGCTTTTCGAAGTTGTTTATCAACTGAGTGGTGGTTTGCGTGCAGGTATGGGATACTGCGGTGCTGCCAATATTGAGAAACTTCATGACGCTAAATTTACCCGCATTACCAATGCAGGTGTAATGGAAAGTCATCCGCACGACGTGACGATTACTAGTGAATCGCCGAACTATAGCCGTCCGGAGTAATAGATAAATACGGTGAACTAGTAACGGTGAACGGTGAACAGGCTGTGTTGTCAGCAGGGTGTTCACTGCTCACCGTTTGTTATTTATCTGTTATTGTCATGATGCTTGTTGTTTAATTGATCGGAAAGAAAATAAAATAGATGATGAAAAGAAGCCTGTTGTTGGGATGTATTTCTCTTTTTGTAGTCGTGGCCTTTGCGCGGGAAGATCCCGTATTGATGCGTGTGAACGGAAGAGAGATACTCCGTTCGGAATTTGAATATGCGTACCACCGTTATGCGGAACGTTCAAATGTCGAACTTTCACCGAAAGAGTATGCAGCACTTTTCGCTCAATCGAAATTGAAAGTGGAAGCTGCCAGGGCTGCCGGACTTGATACGACTTCTGTTTTTCGTAAACAACAGGAGAAATGCCGGACCGAATTGGTGGAATCTTATCTGATAGACAGGCAAGTGATGGATAGCTGTGCCCGTGCTATCTATCAGAAAATGGGACTGAAGGCACGTAGCGGCAGGGTACAGGTGATGCAGATTTTCAAACGTTTGCCGCAGATAATCACTTCCAGGCATTTAGAAGAAGAAAAAACGCGGATGGATTCTATATACCGGGTGATACAGAATCAGCCGGATTTGAATTTTAACCGTTTGGTCGAAATATACTCGGATGATAAGCAAAGTAGATGGATTGAATGTCTGGAAACAACGAGTGAGTTTGAGAATGTTGCTTTCTCTTTGGCAAAAGGTATGGTATCCCAGCCTTTTTTCACTCCTGAAGGGATTCATATCTTGAAAGTGGTCGATCGGGAGGAAACGGCTGCTTATGAAAATGTCAGTGTCAGATTAATGGAACGGTTACGGCGCAAGGAAATTTTGGACAAAGGTACAGGTGCGGTGCTCGAGCGATTGAAAAAAGCATGGCAGTATATTCCCAATCAGGCGGCAATGGAAGAATTGCTGGCGAAAGGCCGTACAGAACAAACCCTGTTTACGATTGACGGACAAGCGTACACCGGAACTATGTTCACTCATTTTGCCTCTTCCCATCCTCAAGCTGTCAAACGGCAGTTGGAAGGATTTATAGCCAAGTCATTGCTGGATTATGAAAGCCGGAACATCGATAAAAAGCATCCTGAAATACCTTATGCCTTGCGGGAATCTGATGAAAACTATTTGGTGGAAGAGATGACACGTCAGAAAATAGATTTGCCCGCAGCCAATGACCGCGCGGGATTGGCTACTTATTTTAAATTTCATTCGTCGGATTATCGGTGGGAGAGTCCCCGGTATAGAGGAGTCGTGCTTCATTGCGTTGATAAAAAGACGGCAAAGCAAGCCAAAAAAATGCTGAAGAAAGTGCCGGAAAAAGAGTGGGCGGAAAAGCTTCGGCAAACTTTTAATACATCCGGGGAGGAAAAGATACAAGTTGAACAAGGAATTTTTGCCGACGGAGACAATAAATATATAGATAAACTGGTTTTTAAGAAGGGTGATTTTGACCCTTTGGTGTCTTATCCTTTTACTATTGTTGTAGGCAAAAAAATGAAAGGTCCGGAGGATTATCGGGAAGTAATTGATCGGGTTCGAAAGGATTATCGAAGCTATCTTGACACGTGCTGGATGCGGGAATTGAGTGAGTCCGGTAAGGTTGAAATAAACCAAGAGGTTTTAAAAACAGTTAATAATAACTGATGTAACCGATTATTCACTATCTTCGTACCTTAAATAAGTAGATTTTAGTTGCCGATGCGAATATTAGTCCTCTTACTGATTACCCTTCTTGGTTGTGGAGCGTGCAAGGAACAGCGCGACCACAAAGGAAAGACTCCTTTGGTAGAGGTGGATGGTAACTTTTTATATAAAGAAGATTTGATGTCCGTGCTTCCGGTCGGATTGTCAAAAGATGATAGCATTCTCTTCGCCGAGCACTATATTCGTAGTTGGGCGGAAGAGATTTTATTGTATGAGAAAGCTGCGAACAATATCCCAGATAATGTGGATGTAGACAAACTGGTGGAGAATTATCGGAAAGCGTTGATCATGCATACTTATCAGCAGGAGTTGATTAACCAGAAGTTGACGAATGATATTTCCGAACACGAGATAGCAGAGTATTACGGCAAAAACAAGGAATTGTTTAAACTGGAAAGTCCGTTGATTAAGGGATTGTTTATTAAAGTGCCGTTGACAGCTCCACAGTTGAACAATGTGCGCAGATGGTATAAGTCGGAAAAACAGGATGCTATTGAGAGTCTGGAAAAATATAGTTTGCAGAATGCGGTGAAATATGAATATTTCTATGATAAATGGGTGTCTGTGACCGATGTCCTGGACATGATTCCGTTGAAAGTAGAGGCACCGGAAGAGTACGTAAACAAACACCGTCAGGTAGAATTGAAAGATACGGCTTATTATTATTTCCTGAATGTGAGCGATTATCGCGGAGTTGGTGAGGAGAAACCGTATGAATTTGCCCGGTCGGAAGTGAAAGACTTACTGGTGAATCAGAAACGGGTGAGCTTTATGGAACAGGTAAAGAGCGACTTGTATCAGCAGGCGGTAAGTAAGAAGAAGATTATATATAATTATTAAATACAAAGAATGAAGAAGTTTGTGAACTTTAGATTTGTTGTTACCCTTGTCCTGGCAATATTTGCTAATGTGGCAACCTATGCACAAGATAATGTGGTTGATGAAGTAGTTTGGGTTGTAGGTGACGAAGCTATTTTAAAATCAGATGTAGAAGAGGCCCGTATGGATGCCTTGTATAATGGACGCAGATTCGAAGGCGATCCTTATTGTGTAATTCCTGAAGAGATTGCTGTGCAGAAGTTATTCCTGCATCAGGCAAAGTTGGACAGTATCGAGGTTTCCGAAGCGGAAATCATTCAGCGTGTGGATATGATGACCAATATGTACATCCAGCAGATCGGTTCCAGAGAGAAAATGGAGGAGTATTTCAATAAAACATCCACCCAGATTCGTGAGACTTTGCGTGATAATGCACGTGACGGATTGACGGTTCAGAAGATGCAGCAGAAACTGGCAGGAGATATCAAAGTGACTCCGGCAGAAGTACGCCGTTATTTCAAAGACCTTCCACAGGATAGTATCCCTTACATTCCTACACAGGTGGAAGTGCAGATTATTACTTTGCAACCCAAAATACCCGTTTCGGAAATCGAGGATGTAAAGAAGACACTGCGTGATTATACGGATCGTGTGACAAAAGGAGAAATCGACTTCTCCACATTGGCACGTTTGTATTCTGAAGACAAGGCTTCTGCCATTAAAGGTGGTGAATGTGGATTTATGGGACGTGGTATGATGGACCCCGCTTATGCGAATGTGGCATTCAGCTTGCAGGACCCGAAGAAAGTTTCCAAAATTGTAGAATCGGAATTTGGTTTCCATATTATCCAGTTGATTGAGAAGCGTGGTGACCGTGTTAATACTCGCCATATCCTGTTGCGTCCGAAAGTATCGGAAAAAGAACTGACCGAGGCTTGTGCCCGTCTGGATTCTATTGCAGATGATATTCGTGCTAACAAATTCACATTTGATGATGCGGCTGCCGTTATCTCACAAGATAAGGATACCCGTAACAATCATGGTATCATGGTGAACATCAATGAACATTCAGGTATCACTACCTCTAAGTTCCAGATGCAGGATCTTCCTCAAGACGTTGCTAAGGTAGTGGATAAGATGAATGTTGGCGAGATTTCCAAAGCTTTTACAATGATTAATGAGAAAGATGGAAAAGAAGTATGCGCTATCGTGAAATTGAAAACGAAAATCAATGGTCATAAAGCAACCATCGCGGAAGACTATCAGGATCTGAAAGAAATCGTAATGGATAAGCGTCGCGAAGAGGTGTTGCAGAAATGGATTCTGAACAAGCAAAAACACACTTATGTACGCATCAACGAAAACTGGCAGAAGTGTGACTTCAAGTATCCGGGTTGGGTCAAGAATGACTGATATAACCTTGCTTTGACTTTATATGCTGAAAAAGAATAAGAAAAATAAACAACAAGACAGGCATAGATGGCTCCTTATAGGCTTTCTATGCCTGTTTGGTGTATGTCTTGCGCAAGACAACAAGAAGCAACCGGAGAATAAAAAGACCAAAGTTTACTTGCTTCATGCTGACGAAGGACAGGCGGATAAGCTGGCACGTCCGGATGTGCAGGTGTTGATTGGTAACGTGAAGTTGCGCCATGACAGTATGTATATGTACTGTGACAGTGCACTGATTTTTGAGAAAACCAACTCCGTAGAAGCCTTCAGTAATGTGCGTATGGAACAGGGAGATACCTTGTTCATCTATGGTGATTATCTTTATTATGACGGAATGACGCAAATTGCGCAACTTCGTGAAAATGTGAAGATGATTAACCGGAACACTACTTTGCTGACGGACAGTTTGAACTATGACCGTCTCTACGACCTCGGATATTATTTCGAGGGAGGAACTTTGATGGATGAAGAGAATGTACTGACTTCTGACTGGGGTGAATATAGTCCTGCAACGAAACAGTCGGTATTCAACCATGATGTGAAGCTGGTGAATCCTAAGTTTGTGTTGACCTCCGATACATTGAGGTATAATACGGAGAACAAAATAGCAGTGATTCTCGGACCTTCCAATATCGTCAGTGATAATAATCATATCTATTCGGAACGGGGATTTTATAACACATTGACCGAACAAGCGGAATTGTTGGACCGTTCGGTCCTGACCAATCAGGGGAAGAAACTTGTAGGCGACAGTCTCTTCTATGACCGGATAATCGGTTACGGAGAAGCATTCGATAATGTGAAGATGACAGATTCCATTAATAAGAATATGCTGACGGGTGATTATTGTTTCTATAATGAATTGACGGACTCCGCATTTGCAACAAAACGCGCTGTTGCTATCGATTATTCACAGGGAGACAGTCTTTATCTGCATGGAGATACTTTGCAGATGGTGTCCTATAATCTGAATACCGATTCTTTGTACCGGTTGATGAAGGCTTACCATAAAGTACGTATGTATCGTACAGATGTTCAGGGAGTATGTGACTCACTGGTTTATAATTCGAAAGATTCCTGTATGACCATGTATACTGACCCTATTCTTTGGAATGACGGACAGCAACTGCTTGGTGAGCAGATCAAGATTTATATGAATGACAGTACGATTGACTGGGCGCACATTATCAACCAGGCATTGACAGTGGAGATGAAAGACTCTATTCACTATAATCAAGTGTCCGGCAAGGAGATGAAAGCCTATTTCGTTAATGGAGATATGCGCCATATTGAGGTGATCGGTAATGTATTGACAGCTTTTTATCCTGAAGAGAAAGACAGTACGATGACCGGATTTAATTGTCTGGAAGGTAGTATGCTCCATCTTTATATGAAGGATAAGAAAATGGAAAAAGGACTCTTTATCGGCAAATCCAACGGAACGATGTATCCGATGGACCAGATACCGCCTGATAAACTGCGTCTTCCCACTTTTGCTTGGTTCGACTATGTCCGTCCGCTGAATAAGGACGATATTTTCAACTGGCGCAGCAAGCGTGCGGGAGAAACATTGAAGCCGACTACCGACCGGCGACCAAAGACAGAAAAGCGAAACTTAATAAATATGAAGTAGTATGGGAATGTTTAACTCAATGAGAAAGCCCCGGGGCTTTAATCATCAATACATTTATGTGGATGAGCGGAAAGAAAAGCTCGCTAAGATGGAGGAGAACGCCAAACGTGACTTGGGAATGCTGCCGGAGAAAGAATTTAATCCGGAAGATATTCGCGGTAAATTCGTCGAAGGTACTACACATTTGAAAAGAAGAAAAGCAAGTGGCCGCAAACCAGTCTCTTTCGGAATCATACTGATAATCATAGCCTTCCTTCTCTATCTGTGGCATTATTTAGCAACAGGAAGCTGGAGTTTTTAATTGTTAATTTACGAAGTATGAGCGATATCATTCATTTGTTACCTGATTCGGTAGCTAACCAGATTGCTGCCGGTGAAGTAATACAACGTCCGGCATCTGTTATCAAGGAGCTAGTGGAGAATGCGATTGATGCAGATGCGCAAAATATACATGTGTTAGTGACTGATGCGGGTAAAACCTGTATTCAGGTGATTGACGATGGAAAAGGAATGTCCGAAACGGATGCCCGTCTCTCTTTTGAGCGGCATGCTACTTCCAAGATACGGGAAGCTGCGGACTTGTTTGCTTTGCGTACCATGGGATTTCGCGGAGAAGCATTGGCATCCATCGCAGCAGTGGCGCAGGTAGAACTAAAGACGCGCCCGGAATCGGAAGAACTGGGAACGAAGCTGGTGATTGCAGGTTCTCAAGTGGAGAGTCAGGAGGCTATATCCTGTTCTAAAGGAAGCAACTTCTCTGTAAAGAACCTGTTCTTTAATGTGCCTGCCCGTCGTAAATTTCTAAAGGCTAATTCTACTGAATTGAGTAACATCCTTGCCGAATTTGAGCGTATCGCTTTGGTGCATCCGGAAGTTGCCTTTTCGCTTTATAGTAATGATTCGGAACTTTTCAATCTTCCGGTATCACAGTTGCGTCAGCGTATTCTTGCTATTTTCGGTAAGAAGCTCAACCAGCAATTACTGAATATAGACGTGAACACTACCATGGTGAAAATCTCCGGATACGTAGCCAAACCGGAGACTGCCCGTAAGAAAGGAGCCCATCAGTATTTCTTTGTCAACGGACGCTATATGCGCCATCCTTATTTCCATAAGGCAGTCATGGAGGCTTATGAGCAGTTGATTCCCGTCGGCGAACAGATTTCTTATTTTATCTATTTTGATGTGGATCCGGCCAATATTGACGTAAATATTCATCCGACAAAGACCGAAATCAAGTTTGAGAATGAGCAGGCCATCTGGCAGATACTTTCAGCATCCGTTAAGGAATCGTTGGGTAAGTTCAGTGCTATCCCTTCCATTGATTTTGATACGGAGGATATGCCTGACATTCCGGCATTTGAGGAAAAGATATCTTCCGAACCTCCGAAGGTACATTATAATACAGAATATAATCCGTTTAAAGTCTCTACCGGTGGCGGCGGATCGTATAGCCGTTCGAAAGTAGAATGGGAGGATTTGTACGGAGGGCTGACAAAAGCCAGTAAGATGAATAATCCGCAGCCGGAACCCGAAATGGATTGGGCGGATTCTTCTATTGGAGGCGAATCGGCCTTTGTGGAAGAAAAGATAGAGACGATGACATCCGCTGCTTCTTCTACTTTGTATGCCAATGAACCGGTGATGGAAAAGGGGAATCAGCATTTACAGTTCAAAGGGCGGTTTATTCTGACTTCAGTTAAATCCGGTTTAATGTTAATCGACCAACACCGGGCACACATACGGGTGCTTTTTGATCGCTATATGATACAGATACAGCAGAAACAGGGAGTATCGCAGGGCGTTCTTTTTCCGGAAATATTACAATTACCGGCTTCGGAAGCTGCTGTTCTTCAAAGTATTATGGATGATTTGTCGGCAGTCGGCTTCGACTTGAGCAATCTGGGAGGCGGTAGTTATGCCATTAATGGTATTCCTTCGGGTATTGAAGGACTGAATCCGGTCGAGCTGGTGCGTAATATGCTACATACAGCGATGGAAAAAGGAAGTGACGTTAAAGAAGAGATTCAAAGTATTCTGGCAATTACATTGGCGCGGGCAGCGGCTATTGTCTACGGACAGGTGTTGAGTAATGAAGAAATGGTAAGCCTTGTAGACAACCTTTTTGCCTGTCCCTCACCGAATTACACACCCGACGGGAAAATCGTTTTGACAACTATTAAGGAGGAGGACATCGAAAGATTATTCAAATAAAACAAATAAATTCATCTTTTCCTAAAACCTTTTAGTCCAGTTCGTGTTATTTAAATAGTTCAACAAAGAAAAAGATTTAAATAACCACTTAACTATTAGGTATATGAAAAAGATTCTGATGTTGCTGGCATTTGCCGGCGTTGCGTCTGTCGCTTCTGCGCAGCAGACAATGACTGTAACTGAATACGAAGTGATTCAGGTGCAAGATAAATATCAAGTAATAACTAATCCTTTCTGGAGTAACTGGTTCTTCTCTGTAGGAGGAGGTGCTCAGGTATTGTATGGAAACAATGACCATATCGGTAAGTTCAGAGATCGTGTCGCTCCTACATTCAACGTGTCTGTTGGTAAATGGGTAACTCCGGGATTTGGATTGCGTTTGCAGTACAGCGGTCTACAGGCCAAAGGATTCACCACCAGCGAAACTGCTAATTATGTGGTTGGCGGTCCGAGAGAAGATGGCTCTTACAAACAAAGATGGGACTACATGAACTTGCATGGTGATTTGATGATTAACCTGAACGCACTTTTCGGTGGATACAATCCGAACCGTGTATATGAAATTATCCCTTATATTGGTGCTGGTTGGGCTCATGCTTATTCTCGTCCTCACACTAACTCCGCTACTTTCAATGCAGGTATTATCAACCGCTTCCGTTTGTCGAATGCTGTTGACTTGAACTTGGAATTGAGTGCAACAGGTCTGGAAGGCAAGTTTGACGGCGAACACGGAAGTAAACCTGATTACGATGGTATCTTAGGTGCTACTATTGGTGTAACTTATTATTTCCCAACTCGCGGATTCCAACGTCCGGTTCCACAGATTATCTCTGAACTCGAATTGAACCAGATGCGTAATCAGATGAATGCAATGGCAGCAGCTAATATGCAATTACAACAGCAGTTGGCAAATGCACAACAACCGGTTGAAGTAGAAGATACTGAAGAAGTTGTTATAACAGATACTAACATTGCTCCGCGTACTGTATTCTTCAAGATTGGTTCTGATAAATTATCTCCGCAGGAAGAAATGAACTTGTCATATCTTGCCAGCAAGATAAAAGATACTCCGAATGCTACATACACAATCAACGGATATGCAGACTCTGCAACAGGTACTCCGGCTTTCAACCAGAAGTTGAGCTTGGAACGTGCGCAAGTTGTTAAAGACCTGCTCGTTAAAAAGTATGGCATCTCTGCCGATAGATTGAAAGTTGCAGCCGGTGGTGGTGTTGACAAATTCGGTCAACCGATTCTGAACCGTGTAGTATTGGTCGAATCAGCACAGTAATCATATAATTTCAGTATCCGGCGATTCTTTGTGATCGCCTGCTGAAAGAGAGAAGGCGGCTGAAAGCGAATCCTGAAATAAGGTATTTTCGCTTTCAGCTGCCTTTTTATTAGTTTGGTAGAGAATGTGAATGCGAGTTGTAATTTTCCCATCCCCTTCACCTTTCTTCTGAACTCCCGATGAATACACTGTTTGCGGGTGAAGGAAGTCCTTTTCATTACTGTATTCATCACATTACATATCGAAAAAATGTCATTACAGTGTTTTCTAAAATCCTTGTATTAATTGGAGAAAACACTGCAATGTTTTTTTTAATCATCCCAATGAAAAAAATAATCTATTAGCATATTTGTTTTTGCTATTAGCATATTCCTGTTAGCTATAATGATATTCTGATTAGCTATAATGATATTGCATGCAAAGCAAAGTGAAAAAGCTGGTGTAAGAGTCGCCATTCACCCGCCAACTCTTTATTCATCGGGGGCCTGGGATAAAGGTAAAGGGCGATTGCTATCTTCAGACTTTGAGATCTGTAGTCTGATTTGTGTAATTGATGTAAACTTACATTGTTGCGATAATCCAAATAATTTAATAACAATTGATTGAGACTATTAATTATTATCTATATTTGTGATATCGAACTCAAATCTGGAATATTATGGACGATTTTAATACTGTATATGCGCTACTTGTTTTAGTTATGCTATTTGTGCTATTGAGTAGGTTGGATAATCGCTTCGGGAAAGTAGAGAGAGAATTGAATGAGATAAAGAAACGAATGGACGATTATCTCAAACTTCAGCAAAAGGCTGCTACTGAAGAGCATAAACCTAAAGAGGAAATAGTTGTAAAAGAAACAGAAGATGTCCCTTTGATCTCTCAAATGACAGAGCATGTTACGGTAATAAAGGCTGCACAACAAGGGAAAGTTGTTCCGGAAAAACAAGAATCGGTTGTTGAAACAGTACGTGAGACACTGGGAGAGACACAAGAAAAGACGGTTGAAACAGAACTGGAAGAAGTTTGTATTGAGGCTGTTCGAAAAGAATCTGCTAAATCTCCGACTGTTCCGGTTATCCCGGTTGCTCCGGCTGTTTCAAGACAAAAGAAGCAAGTGAATTACGAGAGGTTCATCGGTGAGAATCTCTTCGGAAAGATCGGTATCCTTATATTCGTCATCGGTGTAGGTTTCTTTGTGAAGTATGCTATTGATAAGAATTGGATCAATGAGACTTTCCGTACCGTACTTGGTTTCCTGACGGGAGCTGTATTGCTGGCCGTTGCCGAACGGTTGCAAAAGAAATATCGTACATTTAGCTCGCTACTTGCGGGTGGCGCTTTTGCTGTATTCTATCTTACGGTTGCCATTGCATTCCATTATTATCATATCTTCTCGCAGACTATGGCGTTTATCATTCTGATAGGCGTCACTGTATTTATGTCTGTTCTGTCTGTGGTGTACAATCGGCGTGAACTGGCTATCATTTCACTTGTCGGAGGATTTCTTGCACCTTTCATCGTAAGCAGTGGAGAGGGAAGTTATCTGGTACTGTTCACTTATGTAAGTATCCTGAATCTCGGTATGTTCGGACTTTCCATTTATAAGAAGTGGGGTGAGCTTCCGATTATCTCATTTGTCTTTACCTGGCTGATAATGGGAATCTTTCTTTTATTTAGCTATACCTCCAGTTCTACAGTTATTTCGGGGCACTTGTTTTTGTTTACCACTCTGTTTTATTTTATCTTTCTGCTTCCGGTGTTCTCCATTCTTCGTGGGGAAGATATGCGAACAATGAGTCGGGGACTGGTATTCGTCATTATAACGAATAATTTTATTTATTTGCTTTCGGGAGCTTTGTTCTTGCGGAATATGGGATGGTCTTTCAAAGCAAGCGGTTTGTTGAGCCTGTTTATCGCTCTTGTTAATTTAGGGCTGGTGCTTTGGTTATGGAAGAGCCGGAAGGACTATAAATTCTTGGTGTATACCACTTTGGGACTTGTGTTGACATTTGTCTCTATTACCGTCCCGATTCAGTTGGATGGAAATTATATAACATTAGTTTGGGCGTCAGAAATGGTGTTATTGTTATGGCTTTATATCAAGTCGAGAATCCGGGTATATGAATATGCGGCAAAGATACTGGTGGGACTCACCTTTATTTCTTACCTGATGGATATATATAATGTAGTAATGTATGAACATCATGTTGTCGGCACTATTTTCCTGAACAGTTCATTTGCCACCTCTTTGTTTGTAGGGCTGGCTACCGGAGCATTTGCTTTGTTGATGGGACATTATAGCTCATTCTTCTCTACAGCCCGTCAACTGAAATATGGTTTCTGGAATCCTTTCATGCTTTTTGTCTCTGTAGCTATACTCTATTATACATTTATGATGGAGTTCCACCTGCATTTTGAGGGAGCTACGAGGAGCGGAGCAATGTTCTTGTTTACTGCCATTGCCATTTCGAGTGTTTGTTATGCTTTCAGAAAAAGATTCCCGATCACCCGATATCTGACTTTCTATATGCTGGCTATTGGGGTAAATTCGCTTGTATACATCATAAATATATGGGGAGACCAATGGGAGAACATGGCTTTTGTGCCTGTTGTACTGCGATGGTTCACGGCAGCATTTGTAATAGCGAATATATACTATGTGGCACGCCAATACTATCTATTAATCGGCATCAAGAGTCGTTTCACTATTTATCTCAATATTCTGGTCACTCTTCTTTGGGTGACAATGGTGCGCTCTTTCCTCTGGCAGGTAGGAGTGGATGATTTCAGTGCCGGTCTTTCGCTTTCATTAAGTATTGCCGGATTTGTTCAGATGGGACTAGGGATGCGTTTGCATCAGAAAGTCATGCGCATGATAAGCCTTTCGACTTTCGGAATCGTTCTGCTTAAACTTGTATTTGACGATTTGTGGGCAATGCCTACTATTGGTAAAATCATTGTGTTCATCATTCTCGGACTGATATTACTGATACTTTCATTCCTTTATCAGAAACTAAAGGATGTATTATTCAAGAATGACGAAGATGAAGTTAGCTAAATCTTAAATTGTATATTATAATAAAGGCTGCCATTCTTTCTTAGAGTAGGCAGCCTTTACTTTATATGATACGTTTTTATGCAAACTTCCTTATTCTTGTGAGAAACGTTTTACCTGTTCCTCGATTAACTCCTTGTCATCGAAATAATTGATCTTCATTGCTTTTTTCACATCTGCCAAAGTCTCGGCAGCAGCAGCTCTGGCTACTTCGCATCCTTGCTGAAGCATGTCATAGATAGCCGGAATATCTTTGCTGAACTCTTTACGACGATTACGAATCGGTTCGAGTATTTCTTGCATAATAGAGTTTAGGAAACGTTTCACTTTTACGTCGCCCAGTCCGCCGCGTTGATAATGTGCTTTCAATTCTGCCAGATTCGGATAATCCGGTAAGTAGCGTTCGAAATGTTCGGGAAGGCAGAAAGCGTCAAGGTAAGTGAATACGGTGTTACCTTCAATCTTTCCCGGGTCTTGTACACGGAGATGTCCCGGATCGGTATACATACTCATAATCTTCTTCTGGATTTCTTCCGGTTCTTCCGAAAGGTAGATACAGTTTCCGAGTGATTTACTCATTTTAGCTTTACCGTCAGTTCCCGGAAGACGCAGGCAGGCTGCATTGTCCGGCAACAGGATTTCCGGTTCTACCAATGTCTCACCATATATATAGTTGAAACGGCGAACGATTTCACGAGCCTGTTCGAGCATTGGTTCCTGGTCTTCACCCACAGGGACAGTTGTTGCACGGAATGCTGTGATGTCCGCTGCCTGGCTGATAGGATAAGTGAAGAAACCTACGGGAATACTAGCTTCAAAGTTACGCATCTGGATTTCCGATTTCACAGTCGGGTTACGTTGCAGGCGGGATACGCTTACAAGGTCCATATAATAGAAGCTAAGCTCGCATAATTCCGGAATTTGCGACTGTATGAAGATGGTAGCTTTAGACGGATCTATGCCACAAGCCAGATAGTCAAGGGCTACTTCAATTACATTCTGACGCACCTTTTCCGGATTGTCTATATTGTCTGTCAATGCTTGCGAATCGGCAATGAAGATAAACATCTTGCTATAATCACCTGCGTTTTGCAGGTCAACTCTGCGTTTCAACGAACCTACATAGTGACCGATATGAAGTCTTCCGGTAGGACGGTCGCCCGTCAATATGATTTTTTCTTTTCCCATATTTTATTACCTTATTATATAATGGCAACAAAGATAAGGATAAAAACTGAAAGATACATCAAAATGTAGTTACTTCGTGATTTGTGCTTACTATGACGAGAAAGTATTCATTAAAAAAGCCAATGGAAAAACAACCGTTTCATTGACGCGGTAAACTATTTCGGTAAAAAAGTGAACGTTTCTTTTTGTCATGTGCAAAATATGTCGTTACTTTGCACAAATTTTGAAATCGACAATGAATCAACAGGAAATCAGAAGTAAGTATTATCTACATTCGGATGTTTTGCACCCGGAAACGGCAGACTTCTTCTCTTTTCTCCAAAAACGATATTTTAGTTCTTTGGTAATGCGTTAATCCTTTTTTGAGGGTAACGCATTTTTTTTATGGACGAACTTAGAAATAACAACTTATTATAACAACAAAAGAAATGGAAAAGGAAATCAAGAAAGTTCTCGTTTTGGGTTCTGGAGCACTCAAAATCGGACAAGCCGGAGAGTTCGACTACTCTGGTTCACAAGCACTGAAAGCTTTGAAAGAAGAAGGTATCAGCTCAGTATTGGTAAACCCGAACATCGCAACCATTCAGACTTCTGAAGGTATTGCCGATAAAGTGTATTTCCTTCCCGTAAATACTTATTTTGTAGAAGAAATTATCAAGAAAGAATGTCCTGATGGTATCTTGCTGGCATTCGGCGGACAGACTGCATTGAACTGCGGTGCGGAACTCTACACACAGGGTATTCTTGATAAATACGGAGTAAAGGTGCTTGGTACATCGGTAGAAGCTATCATGTATACAGAAGACCGTGATTTGTTCGTGAAGAAACTGAACGAAATCGATATGAAGACTCCGGTTAGCCAGGCAGTAGAAAACATGGAAGACGCCATTGCTGCTGCACGCAGAATAGGTTATCCTGTCATGGTACGTTCTGCTTATGCATTGGGTGGTCTTGGTAGCGGTATCTGTGCCGACGAAGAAGAATTCCTGAAACTGGCTGAAAGTTCCTTTGCTTTCTCTAAACAAATTCTGGTAGAAGAATCTTTGAAAGGCTGGAAAGAAATCGAATTTGAAGTGATCCGTGACGCTAACGACCATTGCTTCACAGTAGCCAGCATGGAAAACTTTGACCCGCTGGGTATCCATACCGGTGAATCAATCGTTGTGGCTCCTACTTGTTCACTGGATGATAAAGAATTGACTCTGTTGAAAGAACTTTCTACTAAATGTATCCGTCACCTCGGTATCGTGGGTGAGTGTAACATTCAGTATGCTTTCAACTCTGATACGGACGACTACCGTGTGATTGAAGTAAATGCCCGTTTGAGCCGTTCTTCTGCATTGGCGTCTAAAGCTACCGGTTATCCGTTGGCATTCGTTGCTGCTAAAGTAGCACTCGGCTATACACTCGACCAGATCGGTGAAATGGGTACTCCGAATTCAGCATATTCAGCTCCTGAACTTGACTATTACATCTGTAAGATTCCTCGTTGGGACTTGACTAAGTTTGCCGGTGTATCTCGTGAGATCGGTTCAAGCATGAAGTCGGTAGGTGAAATTATGTCTATCGGCCGTTCTTTCGAAGAAATCATCCAGAAAGGACTTCGTATGATTGGTCAGGGGATGCACGGTTTCGTAGGTAACGACGAGCTGCACTTTGACGATTTGGATAAAGAACTTTCCTGTCCGACTGACTTACGTATCTTCTCTATCGCACAGGCCATGGAAGAAGGTTACACTATCGAACGTATCCACGACCTGACTAAGATCGATCCCTGGTTCCTTGGCAAACTGAAAAATATCGTAGACTACAAAGCTAAATTGTCTGCTTATAATAAGGTAGAAGATATTCCGGCTGACGTGATGCGTGAAGCGAAGATCTTAGGTTTCTCTGACTTCCAGATTGCCCGCTTCGTCTTGAACCCGACTGGAAATATGGAGAAAGAAAACTTGGCTGTACGTGCTCATCGAAAAGCTTTGGGTATTCTTCCGGCTGTGAAACGTATCAATACCGTCGCTTCCGAACATCCGGAACTGACTAACTACCTGTATATGACTTATGCAGTAGAAGGTTATGATGTAAACTATTATAAGAATGAAAAATCAGTAGTGGTACTGGGTTCGGGTGCTTACCGCATCGGTAGCTCGGTTGAGTTTGACTGGTGTTCGGTAAATGCCGTTCAGACAGCCCGCAAATTGGGTTACAAGTCAATCATGATCAACTACAACCCTGAAACGGTTTCTACTGACTATGATATGTGCGACCGTCTGTACTTCGACGAACTTTCGTTCGAACGTGTACTCGACGTAATCGATCTGGAACAACCTCGCGGTGTGATTGTCTCTGTAGGTGGACAGATTCCGAACAACCTGGCTATGAAACTTTACCGCCAGTCGGTTCCTGTACTAGGTACTTCTCCGATCTCTATCGACCGTGCTGAAAACCGTAACAAGTTCTCCGCTATGCTCGACCAACTAGGTATCGACCAACCGGCATGGATGGAACTTACCAGTCTCGAAGAGGTGAAAGGATTCGTAGAAAAAGTAGGCTATCCGGTATTGGTTCGTCCTTCTTATGTTCTTTCGGGAGCTGCAATGAATGTTTGCTACGATGATGAAGAATTGGAGAACTTCCTGAAGATGGCTGCCGAAGTTTCTAAAGAATACCCGGTAGTTGTTTCTCAATTCCTTGAAAATACAAAAGAAATTGAATTTGACGCTGTTGCCCAGAATGGTGAAGTGGTGGAATACGCAATTTCCGAACACGTGGAATTTGCCGGTGTGCACTCCGGTGACGCTACACTGGTATTCCCGGCACAGAAGATTTACTTTGCAACGGCACGCCGTATCAAGAAGATCAGTCGTCAGATTGCCAAAGAACTCAATATCTCCGGTCCATTCAATATCCAGTTCCTGGCTCGTAACAACGAAGTGAAAGTTATCGAATGTAACTTGCGTGCTTCTCGTAGCTTCCCGTTTGTGTCTAAAGTTCTGAAACGTAACTTCATCGAAACAGCTACCCGTATCATGCTGGATGCTCCGTACTCACGTCCGGACAAATCTGCGTTTGATATCGATTGGATTGGTGTAAAAGCTTCTCAATTCTCTTTCTCTCGTCTGCACAATGCCGACCCGGTATTGGGTGTGGATATGTCTTCTACGGGTGAAGTTGGATGTATTGGGGACGATTTCTCTGAAGCATTACTGAATTCAATGATTGCTACCGGATTCAAGATTCCTGAAAAAGCGGTTATGTTCTCTTCCGGTGCCATGAAGTCGAAGGTGGATTTGCTGGATGCTAGCCGTATGTTGTTTGCTAAGGGATATCAGATTTATGCTACTGCCGGAACTGCAGCTTTCCTGAACGCTCATGGAGTAGACACAATTCCGGTTTATTGGCCGGATGAAAAACCGGGTGCAGAGAACAACGTGATGAAGATGATTGCTGACCATAAGTTTGATTTGATCGTTAACATTCCGAAGAATCATAGTAAGCGTGAATTGACGAACGGCTATCGTATCCGTCGCGGTGCGATTGATCACAACATTCCATTGATTACAAATGCTCGTCTGGCAAGTGCCTTTATCGAAGCATTCTGCGAATTGAAATTGGGTGATATTCAGATCAAGAGCTGGCAGGAATATAAATAAACTGTTTTAGTCGTTTATTTAAGAAAAAGAACTCTTTCTTTGGCTTGTTCAAAGAGAGGGTTCTTTTTTTATGTGCCTTGCTACTGGTAGTTCCGCACTGTGAAACTAGAGTTTCGTCGGCGTGAAACTAAAGTTTCGTCGGCGTGAAACTAAAGTTTCATCGGTGAGAAACTAAAGTTTCACCAGTGAGAAACTAAAGTTTCAGTGGCTGGAAACTAACTAAACTAAGGCTTCCTTGATTTCATCATCCGAAGGGATGAAAGTCTTATAGCGGAAGGATGCATTGATAAAGTGTGACGGCATGGTGACGGAAAATGGTGCTGTCACCATGCCATCACGTCTTGCTGTCACAGTCTTACTTGTTTATAGTCAATGCATTATTAGGCTTTGGGTGACGGATGACAGCAACTTGTAATATTTAAAATCTCTAGTAGAATGTTTTTTTGCTTTTTATTATTTACTTTTGTTTCTTGAAAAGATAAAATCAGATTTAGCGATGTTAGTACTTCTATCTTGTGCCAAGACTATGAGTGAAACTTCAAAGGTAAAAGTTCCTTTGAAGACGGTTCCACGATTTCAAAAAGAAGCTTCCGGGGTTGCTTTGCAAATGTCACAGTTTTCGGTGGACGAACTGGAGCGTCTGTTGCGTGTGAATGCTAAGATAGCTGTGGAAAATTACAAGCGTTATCAGGCTTTTCATGCAGAGGGTACACCGGAACTGCCAGCTTTATTGGCTTATTCCGGAATTGTGTTCAAACGGCTGAATGCAAAAGATTTCTCGAAAGAAGAATTTGAATATGCACAGGAACACCTGCGGCTGACTTCCTTTTGTTATGGGTTGTTGAGGCCTTTGGATGTCATTCGTTCCTATCGGTTGGAAGGAGATATAGTGTTGCCTGAACTGGGCAATCAGACGATGTTCTCTTATTGGCAGTCTCACCTGACGGATGTGTTCATAGAAGATATAAAGAAAGCCGGCGGCATACTTTGCAATTTGGCCAGTGACGAGATGAGGAGTTTGTTTGATTGGAAGCGGGTAGAAAAAGAGGTGTGTGTCATCACTCCCGAATTTCAGGTCTGGAAGAATGGAAAATTGGCTTCAATAGTGATATATATCAAAATGTCCCGTGGTGAAATGACACGATTCATTCTGAAGAATCGAGTTGAAAATCCGGAGGATCTGAAAGGCTTCTCTTGGGAAGGATTTGAGTTTAACGAATCTCTTTCGAATGAAAAGAAGTTTGTATTTACTAACGGTAAAGAAGTATAAAGTATGACGGAAGTTGAGAAGATGCGTAGTAGCCAGTTGGCTGATATGTCTGCACCGGAATTGCAGGTACGTTTTGAACATGCCAAAAAGCTACTGGCACGTATGCGGGGAATGAGTACATACGATGCGGGGTATAGGGAATTATTGGAAAAGTTGGTGCCGGGGATTCCTGAAACTTCTATTATATGCCCGCCTTTCCATTGCGACCACGGAGACGGAATTAAGTTGGGTGAACATGTGTTTGTTAATGCCAATTGCACTTTCCTCGATGGAGGATATATCACGATTGGTGCTCACACACTGGTCGGCCCTTGCGTGCAAATTTATACGCCGCATCATCCAATGGATTATCAGGAAAGAAGAGGCTCTAAGGAATATGCTTATCCGGTGACGATTGGTGAAGACTGCTGGATTGGCGGCGGCGCTATTATCTGTCCCGGTGTGACGATCGGTAATCGTTGTGTGATAGGAGCGGGGAGCGTTGTGACGAAAGATATTCCCGACGACAGTGTTGCAGTCGGGAATCCGGCACGTGTGATTCGTAAATAGGTTGCTTTATCTATTAGAAGGACTGGACGAAGTGAAAGTTGCAAGAAAAAAACTTTTTTGTATTATTTGTTGATAATCAGAGCTTTCCTTTATTAGACAAAAACTTTCTTGAAAAATAATACATGAAATGTTTGCAGAATTCAAAAAATGCCGTACCTTTGCATCGCTTTTGAAACGGAAGTGTAAGGGCGT
>NZ_JBCGVL010000001.1:1521573-2027699 GCF_047310725.1 Bacteroides sp. 90-K9/2 | reverse complement strand
TTAGCTCAGCTGGTTCAGAGCATCTGCCTTACAAGCAGAGGGTCGGCGGTTCGAATCCGTCAACGCCCACACAAAAAAAACGAAGCACTTCCGGCTCATTAACAAGGGCGTTTAGCTCAGCTGGTTCAGAGCATCTGCCTTACAAGCAGAGGGTCGGCGGTTCGAATCCGTCAACGCCCACACAAAAAGAAGTCTTACGGATGAATTCGTGAGACTTTTTTTTATTTCTTACCTCTTTTATACAAACTTTCTTTCTCCTTTTACCTTATAACTCAGGAAAAAGAGTTAATTTTGCAGTCTGATAATTATCTAAGAAAACGTATGGAACTTGATGTATTGACGGCCATATCTCCGATTGATGGTCGATATAGAGGCAAAACTAAAGCTTTGGCAGCTTATTTCTCTGAATTTGCACTGATTAAATACCGTGTACAGGTAGAGGTGGAATACTTTATCACCTTGTGCGAACTCCCTTTGCCGCAATTAAAAGGAATCGATAGCAACGTGTTTGAAACTTTACGGAATATCTACCGTAACTTCTCTGAAGCAGACGCACAGCGCATTAAAGATATCGAAAGTGTAACTAACCACGACGTGAAGGCCGTAGAATACTTCCTGAAAGAAGAATTTGACAAGATGGGCGGAATGGATGACTATAAAGAATTTATCCACTTCGGACTGACTTCTCAGGATATTAACAATACGTCTGTTCCTCTTTCTATCAAAGAAGCATTGGAACAGGTTTACTATCCGTTGATTGAAGAGTTGATTGCGCAGTTGAAAACTTATGCAACAGAATGGGCTAACATTCCGATGCTTGCCAAAACTCACGGTCAACCGGCTTCTCCTACTCGTTTAGGCAAGGAAGTGATGGTATTCGTTTACCGTCTCGAACGTCAGCTGGCCATGTTGAAAGCATGTCCGATTACCGCTAAGTTTGGTGGTGCTACCGGAAATTACAATGCGCATCATGTAGCTTATCCTCAATATGACTGGAAACAATTCGGTAATCGGTTTGTTGCAGAAAAACTGGGGCTGGAACGTGAAGAATATACTACGCAGATTTCGAACTATGATAACCTCTCTGCTGTTTTTGATAGCATGAAGCGTATCAATACAATTATGGTCGATATGAATCGTGACTTCTGGCAGTATATCTCTATGGAGTACTTTAAACAGAAGATCAAAGCCGGAGAAGTGGGCTCAAGCGCCATGCCGCATAAAGTGAATCCGATTGACTTTGAAAATGCGGAAGGTAACCTGGGTATAGCAACGTCTATCCTGGAACACTTGGCTGTGAAACTTCCTGTTTCCCGTTTGCAGCGCGACTTGACAGACTCGACAGTGCTGCGTAATGTAGGTGTGCCTTTCGGTCATATCGTGATTGCCATTCAGAGTTCTTTGAAGGGATTGCGTAAACTGTTGCTGAACGAACCGGCTATCTATCGTGACTTGGATAACTGCTGGAGCGTAGTGGCAGAAGCTATTCAAACTATTCTGCGCCGTGAGGCTTATCCGCATCCGTATGAAGCTTTGAAAGCTTTAACCCGGACCAATCAGGCTATTACAGAAAGTTCTATTAAAGAGTTTATCGAAGAATTGAATGTAAGCGAAGATATTAAAAAAGAGTTAAGAGCAATCACTCCCCATACTTATACGGGGCTTTAATTGTTTACTTATATAATAAACGTGTTTTTAAATAGGCCGTGAGGCCAAAGTCTAATTTTATTCGAATAAAAAAAATGAGCACAGAAAACGAAGAATGGCGCGAAAATTCTTTCAATGAAGAGAATACAGGTGCCGGCCGTGATGGTAACAGGTCTTACAACAGAGAAGGTGGAGAACGTCCGTATCGTCCTTCTTACAACCGTGAAGGCGGGGATCGTCCGTATCGCCCGCGATTTAATGCCAACAATGAAGGAGGCGAACGCCCGCAGCGTTCGTATGGTGACCGCTCTTATGGCGACCGTCCCCAACGTCCTTCTTACAATCGTGAAGGTGGCGATCGTCCGTATCGTCCTCGCTTCAATAACAATAATGAAGGAGGCGAACGCCCGCAACGTTCTTACAACCGCGAAGGTGGTTCTTATGACCGTCCCCAACGTCCTTCCTACAATCGTGAAGGTGGTTCTTATGACCGTCCCCAGCGTCCCCGTTTCAATAGCGGCGAAGGTAGTGACCGTCCTCAACGTCCTTCTTACAACCGTGAAGGTGGTGACCGTCCGTACCGTCCCCGTTTCAATAACGGCGAAGGTAGCGACCGTCCTCAACGTCCTTCTTACAACCGTGAAGGTGGTGACCGTCCGTATCGTCCCCGTTTCAACAACGGTGAAGGTGGTGGCTATCGTAGCAACAACGGTGGTGGCGGCTATCGTCCGAGATACAACAATGACCGTTCACAAGGAGGCTATCGTCCTCGTCCGCGTACCGGCGATTATGATCCGAATGCTAAGTATAGCGTAAAGAAACAGATCGAGTACAAGGAACAGTTTATTGATCCGAATGAACCGATCCGTCTGAATAAGTTCCTGGCTAATGCCGGTGTTTGTTCACGTCGCGAGGCTGATGAATTTATCACGGCAGGTGTGGTTTCTGTAAACGGTGAAATAGTAACGGAATTGGGTACAAAGATCAAACGTTCGGATGTGGTTAAGTTCCACGATGAACCGGTAAGCATCGAACGTAAGGTATACGTATTGTTGAATAAGCCGAAAGATACGGTTACTACATCGGATGATCCGCAGGAACGCCGTACGGTAATGGATCTGGTAAAAGGCGCTTGCAACGAACGTATTTATCCCGTAGGACGTCTTGACCGTAACACGACTGGTGTACTCTTGCTGACGAATGACGGTGATCTGGCTTCCAAGCTGACACACCCGAAATTCCTGAAGAAGAAAATATATCATGTTCATCTGGACAAGAACCTGACAAAAGCGGATATGGATCAGATTGCAGCTGGTATCCAGTTGGAAGATGGCGAAATCCATGCAGATGCAATCAGCTATACAGATGATTTCAAAAAAGACCAGGTAGGTATCGAAATTCACTCCGGTAAGAATCGTATCGTTCGCCGTATTTTCGAATCACTGGGTTACAAAGTAGTAAAACTCGACCGTGTGTTCTTCGCCGGACTGACCAAAAAAGGGCTGCGTCGCGGAGACTGGCGTTACCTGTCGGAAGCAGAAGTAAACTACCTCCGTATGGGATCGTTTGAATAATAAGTCAATAAATAACAACTTGACAGAGGACGAGGAAAGAGAGCAGGAAAGAATGAACCCTGTAATTGAAACCTCGTCTTCTTGTATCTAAAAAGAAAAAGTTAAATGGAAAAGATTGGTAGAACAAAAATTGTTGATCTGTTGAAGCGCACAGATATTGGCGCGATGGTCAATGTGAAAGGATGGGTTCGCACCCGCAGAGGTAGCAAACAAGTAAACTTTATCGCACTGAATGACGGTTCTACAATAAATAATTTGCAGGTCGTAGTAGATTTGGCTAATTTCGATGAAGAGATGCTGAAACTGATTACTACCGGCGCTTGTATTAGCGTGAACGGAGAAATGGTAGAGTCAGTAGGTTCCGGTCAGAAAGTGGAAGTACAGGCTCGTGAAATCGAAGTGCTGGGTACTTGTGATAATACATATCCATTGCAGAAGAAAGGTCACTCTATGGAGTTCCTGCGCGAGATTGCTCACTTGCGTCCGCGTACGAATACGTTTGGTGCTGTGTTCCGCATCCGTCACAACATGGCGATTGCTATTCACAAGTTCTTCCATGAAAAGGGCTTCTTCTATTTCCATACACCGATCATTACGGCTTCCGATTGTGAAGGTGCCGGACAGATGTTCCAGGTGACTACCATGAACCTGTATGACTTGAAGAAAGACGAGAGAGGCTCTATCTCTTATGAAGATGATTTCTTCGGTAAGCAGGCAAGTTTGACCGTTTCCGGTCAGCTGGAAGGTGAGTTGGCTGCTACTGCTTTGGGAGCTATCTACACATTCGGTCCTACGTTCCGTGCCGAAAACTCCAACACTCCCCGCCACTTGGCAGAGTTCTGGATGGTTGAGCCGGAAGTTGCTTTCAACGATATTACAGACAATATGGACTTGGCGGAAGAGTTCATCAAATATTGTGTGAAATGGGCGTTGGATAACTGTGCGGATGATGTGAAGTTCCTCAACGATATGTTCGACAAGGGCTTGATTGAACGTCTGCAAGGTGTATTGAAAGATGAGTTCGTACGTCTGCCTTATACAGATGGTATCAAGATTCTGGAAGAAGCTGTTGCGAAAGGCCATAAGTTCGAGTTCCCGGTTTACTGGGGCGTGGATTTGGCTTCTGAACACGAACGCTTCCTGGTGGAAGAACACTTCAAACGTCCGGTGATTCTGACTGACTATCCGAAAGAAATCAAAGCCTTCTATATGAAGCAGAACGAAGATGGTAAGACTGTACGTGCAATGGACGTTCTTTTCCCGAAGATCGGTGAAATTATCGGTGGTTCCGAACGTGAAGCGGACTATGACAAGCTGCTGACCCGTATTGAAGAAATGCACATCCCGATGAAAGATATGTGGTGGTATCTGGATACCCGTAAGTTTGGTACGTGTCCTCATTCCGGTTTCGGACTTGGTTTTGAACGTCTGTTATTATTCGTTACAGGTATGGCGAACATCCGTGACGTGATACCGTTCCCGCGTACACCGAGAAATGCTGATTTCTAATATTTCAGTATATTTATGTAAAACTCGCATAATCTTTGGGTTATGCGAGTTTTTTTATGTCTTTGATAGTTATATTCTCAAAATAAATATTTATATTTGGACATACGCCTTCGAGAGTGTTAACTAAAATCATACGACAATGAAAAAGCTCTTTTTCTTTACCATGCTTTCAATGATGTTGTTAGCGGTAACAGGTGCGATGGCCCAAAAGAAAACAAAATTCAAAGCGGCCGATTTAAAAGGTATTTGGCAGCTCTGCCACTATGTGTCGGAATCTCCCGATGTTCCGGGAGCATTGAAACCCAGTAATACATTTAAAGTGTTGAGTGATGACGGACGGATCGTGAACTTTACCATTATCCCCGGTTCGGATGCCATCATTACAGGATATGGAATGTGGAAACAACTGACGGATGATTCTTATAAAGAAAGTATCGAGAAGAATATTCATCTGCCAATGTTGGATAATCAGGATAATATCCTCGAATTTGAAATAAAAGACAATGATTATCTGTGTCTGAAATATTTCATCAAGAATGATTTGAATGGAAACGAGTTGAATACCTGGTATTATGAAACTTGGAAACGGGTGGAGATGCCGGCTAAATTTCCGGAAGATATTGTGAGATAAGCAAGGTTCGCAGACTGAAACAAAATTGCGCACATCCTCTTTTTTAAAGAAGGTGTGCGCAATTTTTGTATGATTATATGAGAATAGACAAAAACAAAAGTGTTTTGGACGAAATCTACATTGACGCATATGGAATCAAGGATGAAAAAATAGATATATAAAGCCTTTCTTTTCGGCAATCCCTAATTTTGCTATCGGTAAAGATGAGACATTAAATCTAAAATAAATCATTAAAACTATAAATATGGAAATGAAAAGAGAGTTGTATATGGCGGTTTTGGGAATAGGTCTGCTGACCGCTTGTGATATTCCTAAAGCGGGTACGCCGGAATGGTTTGAAACTGCGGTGAAAACATCCGGTCATCAGTTACTTTATATGGCGGATCAGTTGAAAAATGTACCTGACACAGTTTGTTTTCCACGTTCTACCAAGGCGGATGGAAGTTACCGTCTGGAAAATGCCAAAGACTGGACAAGTGGTTTTTATCCCGGTTCCATGTGGCTGGCCTATGAGATGACAGGGGATGAGGCGTTGGCGAAGGAGGCCCGTAAATATACGAACCGTCTGGAAGATATTCAATATTATACAGGAAACCATGATATTGGCTTTATGATGTATTGTAGCTACGGACAGGCGCTTCGTTTGAAACCGGAACCGAAAGATAAACAGGTTTTGGTAAATTCTTCCGAGAGCCTTTGTGCACGTTTCAGTCCGGAAGTCGGCTTGATTCGTTCCTGGGATTTTGGGGATTGGAGTTACCCGGTGATTATTGATAATATGATGAATCTTGAGATGCTTTTCTGGGCATCCGAACAAACCGGAAATTCTAAATATCGTGATATTGCGATGGCTCACGCTGACAAAACCTTGAAGAATCATTTTCGTGAGAACATGACTTCCTATCATGTAGTCAGCTATTCCGTACCTAGCGGGAAAGTGGAGTCTAAAGGAACTTTCCAAGGATATTCCGATTCTTCCGCCTGGGCACGCGGACAAGCATGGGGAGTGTATGGTTACACGATGTGTTACCGCTTTACGAAAAATTCCGCTTATCTGGAAGCTGCGCATAAGATTGCCCGATTTATAATGGAGAACCGTCCTTCGGAAAATGATTATATTCCTTACTGGGATTATGATGCACCGGATATTCCGAACGCCCCGCGTGATGCTTCCGCCGCGGCTGTTACCGCTTCCGCTTTGCTCGAACTATGCGGATATACAGATGATAAGAATCTAAGTAACAGTTATATGGAGTATGCGGAAAATATATTAAAACAGCTTTCTTCACCGGATTATCTGGCGAAGGAGAATGAGAATAAAGGATTCATCCTGAAACACTCGGTGGGTAGTTTTCCACATGATAGCGAGGTGGATGTACCGTTAAACTATGCGGATTATTATTATCTGGAAGCATTAAGACGATATAAAGAATTGAAGAAGTTCGGCTAAACAAGAATGAATATAGAATGAAAAACGCTTAACTGCTAGATTATAAATAACAAATAACCATGAAACTTACTTTATATACTTTTACAATTTGTTTATTGGCATCCGGACTGTATGCTCAACAGTCGCCTGTTAATATCCGGCTGAAAGATGTCACTTTGATGCACGAAATGCGTGCTACTCCCTCGCCGTCGGACAAAGCAGTGGTTGCCGACCGTATCGTTTCTTTTCAATGGCCGTTGCAGGAAGGGCTTTATGTGGTAGAGAGCGGGCTGGACGGGCTGGATACTAAGCATAAGGTTGACAAGAGTAAAGTCCGTTATAGCTTGCGCTACTCTCAAGATCCCACTTTCAAGACCGGGGTGGTACAGGTGGAAACCCGTTGGCCTTTTTACAATCCGGAGAAAGACTTGACATCCGGCGTGTGGTACTGGCAATATGGCAACGTAAAGGATGGCAAGACAAAATGGGCTACGGTTCAGCAATTTACGGTTGAAACCAATCCTGACAAGTTCTGTCCGCCTTCCCTGAAAGAAGTCCTCGCCAAAGTTCCACATGAACATCCCCGCGTCTGGCTTGATAAAAAAGAGTGGGAGCACTTTATCCGTCGTAGCATTTCCACTCCGGAACGCAAGATTTATATCTCGGCTGCCAACAAGGCGATGAAGACACCTATGAAGTCTATCAATGACGTCAACACCAAGCTGCTCGCAAATTTGAACAGCGAAATGGAGCGCAACGCAATGCTTACTCGTGAAAGTCGCCGTATTGTCGACAGAGAAGAGTCGAACCTGGATGTTATCATACGTGCTTATATGCTGACTAAAGAACGTCGCTATGCCGATGAAGCCATCAAGCGTATCAAGGAAATTATCACTTGGGGGGAAAGTGATAATGTGAAAGGCGATTTTAATGACGCTACTTTCGTATCACTTGGCACATTGGCTTATGATGCTCTCTATGACCTTCTGGATGAAGATACCCGAAAAGACCTGCTTGCTTGCATCCGGAAGTATGGAAACAAGATGTATGACCATTATAATAATTATCTGGAAAATCATATCGCTGAGAATCACGTCTGGCAAATGACGCTCCGGATTCTTACAATGGCGGCTTTCACTGTTTACGGTGAACTGCCCGAGGCTGATACTTGGGTAGATTACTGCTATAACGTGTGGCTTGCCCGTTTCCCCGGTCTGAATAAGGATGGTGCATGGCATAATGGTGACTCTTATTTCACTGTAAACACACGTACATTGATAGAAGTTCCTTATTTTTACAGCAGGCTGACCGGATTTGATTTCTTCTCTGATCCCTGGTATCAAGGTTCGGTGTTGTACACTATCTATCAGCAACCCCCATTTTCAAAATCGGGCGGAAATGGTAGTTCCCATGAAAAGGTGTTAACGCCCAGAGGAGTAAGAGTCGGTTACGCGGATGCTGTCGCCCGGATGACAGGCAATACGTATGCTGCTGATTATGTGCGTACTATCCGGGCACGTCAGCCGAACATTTTGAATGAAGGCAGTACGTCCAAAGCAGGCGGACTGGCATGGTTCCGTTTGCAGTGTGACAAACCATTGCCTGTGGGGGCTGGTCTTGCCGACCTGCCTGTGGGACACGTTTTCCCGCAATCCGGTCTGGCTTCATTCTCCACCCGTTTATCGCAGACAGAAAACAGTGCCATGATTAGTTTTCGTAGCAGTCCTTACGGTGGCACATCCCATGCACTAACCAATCAGAATGCGTTCAATACCTTTTGGGGCGGACAGTCGCTCTTTTATAGCTCAGGTCATGGTACTTCTTTTATTGATAAACATTCTGTTTATTGTTACCGTGCAACTCGTGCTCACAATACGATACTGGTTAATGGTATGGGACAGCGTATCGGTACCGAAGGTTACGGATGGATTCCCCGTCATTATATAAGTGAAAACATAGGTTATGTGGTAGGGGATGCGTCTAATGCATATGGAAAAGTAATCTCTCCGCTTTGGATAGAACGTGGCAAAGTTGCCGGGCTGGAATATACCCCTGAGAATGGTTGGGACGAAGTCGGACTGAAAACTTACCGCCGTCATATCGTGGAACTCGGAAAAACAGGTCTTACCTTTATCTATGACGAATTGGAAGCTGAACAGCCTGTCACTTGGAGTTACTTGCTGCATACGGTTACTAATCCGATGAATGTGGATAAAAGCAATCCGGATTGGGTACACGTACAGGCTACCAACAAAGAAGGAATCTCTGATGCTTACCTTTTTTCCACCGGAGTATTGAAAACCGATACGACCAGCCAATTCTTTACGCCTGCCGTCAATTGGCTGATTGCTGACGAGAAAGGTAATTTTAAAACGTACGCAAATCATTGGCATTTCACAGCTACGTCAGACAAGCAGAAAGTATATCGTTTTGCTACAATTATCGATACTCATGCCAAACTGTCCCCCACCGCGCAGCCACGAATGTTGAAAGATGGCTGTATTGAGATAGGTGACTGGAATATCAAGGTTAATTTATCCTCTAAAGGTGCTCCCTCTTTCTTCGTTCGCAATACGAAGAAAGGTGAGAACGTAAGCATCGACTATAAAGGTAAAGCTACCATTATCAAAGAAAACGGTACTGAAAAAGTCTTGGTTGATAAAGTTCCCGAACTGGAAATCTAATCAGATAAAGACATTAAATATCAGGTAAAAACATTAAATATGAAAACAATCAACTATATCCTACTAACTGCGATAGCACTTTCATTCAGTAGCTGTATGCAGCAACTTAAAGAAAAAAAAGAAGCGGCGGGAACTATTCCGCAGAAAGCATATGAGTATATGACAACCGCACGGTTGACGGTCAGTGAAAGCAAACGTCTGATAGCTAAGGGTATTGCGGCAAATAAAGATGTCAAGGACAGATTGGAGAACGGCATTGTCATCATAACTTTGGGAACAACTAATACTTATCTTGCAGAAGAACTTGCCGGACTGTCAGCTCCCCGGGGGAGTTTCGTCACAGGACGAATCTTCCCGAGTTCGAAAGAAGATTTTGCTAGTGGGATGAAACGTCAGTCGGAAATAGTATTAATGAAAGGGAAGCCTGCTGACATATCTTATGCCGATGCTTTAGCACGTATGAATGCGAAGGACATCGTGTTTAAAGGTGCTAACATGGTGAACTACGCCAAACGTCAGGCAGCCGTATGTGTAGGAGCACCTGACGGAGGCACTGTAGCGAAGCTGCGCAAATACACAGATGAAGGTAAAGGACGCTGGATTGTGCCGGTAGGCCTCGAAAAAGAAACAACGCAAGACCTGTTTGAAATTCAGAAGATAACAAATGGTGATATACAACGCGGTAAGGGTACAGTGCGTCTCAATGTAACGCAAGGCAATATCTATACTGAAATCGAAGCCATGAAAGAATTTGCCGATGTAGATGTTCACGTCACGGCGAAAGGTGGTGTGGACGGTGCTGAAGGTGGCGTGTCATTACTAATTTGCGGCACAAAAGCAGAAGTTGAGAAAGCGGAAAATATCGTGAAGCAATTGCAGGGCGAACCTACTTTTATAGAAAGCGTTTCTGACTCAAAGAACTAAAATATCTATTACTAATGCAATAACAAGAATTATTTATGAAAAAAGTTTTATCACTCGTTGCGTGTATCGGTCTGTCGCTGGCACTGAATGCGCAAAACAAAAAAGTTTTCGGAACGAAAGACGGAGAACTGATACACGAAAGTTCGGAAAGCTATGAATGGCCTACGGATGCGAAAGTACTGGAAAAACTGGATAAATGGCAAGACGTGAAATTCGGTATCATGTACCACTGGGGCATTTACTCAGTGCCGGGTATTACGGAATCATGGTTGCTTTGTTCGGAAGACCGCTTTACCAAGCGCAGAGAGAGAGTAGCTCCGGACAAACCTTACGACGAATTTAAAAAATGGTACTGGGGATTGGCGGATTCATTCAATCCGGTCAAGTTCGAACCTTCCCGTTGGGCAGACATTGCGGCAGATGCCGGATGCAAATACCTTGTCTTCACCACTAAGCATCATGATGGATTCTGTATGTACGACTCTAAATACACGGATTACGGCATTACAAAAGGGCCGTATAAGAATGGAAAATACAGTGATGTCACCAAGCACCTGTTCGATGCTTTCCGGCAGAAAGGTTTCATGATTGGTACTTACTTTTCCAAACCGGATTGGCATCACAAAGATTATTGGGATCCGTTTTGGGCTACTCCCACACGTAACGTAAACTATGACGTAAAGAAATACCATAAGAAATGGGCGAACTTCCAGAAGTTTACCGCCAACCAGATTGACGAACTGATGAGCAATTACGGCAATGTCGACATTTTGTGGCTTGATGGAGGATGGGTGCGTAAACCGGAACAGGATATCAAGATGGATGAAATCGTAGACAAAGCACGCCGGAAACAACCGGGTCTTATCGTGGCGGACAGAACCGTGCCGGGACGTAACGAGAACTACCAGACACCGGAACGTGTCATTCCTGAAAAACAGATAAACAACCCCTGGGAAACTTGTATCCCTTTGGCTAAAACTTGGGGCTGGAGTCCGGACTCTGAATACAAATCCTGTTCATGGGTAATCAATATGCTGGCTGAAATTGTAGCCAAAGGCGGAAACCTGGCATTGAACATCGGACCTACTCCGGAAGGAGAGATTGAGCAAGGCGCTATCGACCGCTTGAAAGAAGTTGGTGATTGGTTGAAGCAGAATGGTGCGGCTATCTACGCCACCCGTACTACACCAAACTATAACTGCGGTAAAGTATGGTTTACTGCCAATAAAGACGGTAAAACATTATATGCCATCTACGCCCTGCCCGAAAAAGAAACATTGCCTGCCACCATTGAGTGGGAAGGTAACGAGCCGACAGGCAGAATGACTCTGTTGCAAAACGGCAAGAGCGTGAAGTATTCCTGTAAGGATGGCAAGGTGACTGTTACTCTGCCCAAAGGGTTGAAGAATGAACCGTTAGCCTTTAGCTTTAAAGTAAAAAAATGATAGTTTACAGTAAGTTTTATGAATAATTTATCAGTCTTATGTTTGGCTGTTGCAGGATTATCCGCCTGCAACGGTTCAAACTCAAAATCATCTGAAACAGCGAATGCTTCTTCAAGAAGCAACGCTGCAGAAAAGCCCAACATCGTTATTATACTGACTGACGACCAAGGCTATGGAGACATGAAGTGTTACGGCAACTCTCGTTTGCAAACTCCCAATCTGGACCAACTGGCGGCGGAGGGTATCCGTTTCACTAACTTTTATGCAGGTGCGGCAGCCTCTACTCCATCGCGCGCCGCCTTACTGACAGGGCGATATGCCGAACGGGCAGGCTTACAGGGAGTTGTAGACGACCTGTCCGTAAACGGATTGGAAAGCGATGAATTTACCCTTGCCGACTACCTGAAACAGAATAATTATGCTACCGGCATTTTCGGCAAATGGCATTTGGGATGTCTTCCCGAACACCTACCGCTCCGACACGGTTTCAATGAGTTTTTCGGTTTGCCTTATTCCAATGATATGTGGCCTTTCCATCCTCAGCCGGGACATCCGTACCGGGCATTGCCGCTTTACGACAATGAGCGCGTGGTGGAATATAATCCTACAGTGAATCACATGACTACCCGTATCACAGAACGTGCAACGGCATTCATTGACAAGCATAAGAATGAACCTTTCCTGCTTTATGTTCCTTATACACAGCCTCATGTTCCTCTGGGCGTATCGGATAAGTTCAAAGGAAAATCCGGAGAAGGGCTATATGCTGATGTAATTATGGAGATAGACTGGTCGGTAGGTGAAATAATGAAAACATTGAAAGAAAACGGTTTGGACGATCATACCCTGGTATTGTTTACATCCGACAACGGTCCGTGGCTGAGTTACGGCAATCACGGCGGTTCTACAGGCGGACTTCGTGAGGGAAAAGGTACTACTTTTGAAGGTGGGCAGCGTGTGCCGTTCATAGCCCGGATGCCCGGTCGTATTCCGGCAGGTAAAGTTTCCGAGCAGTTCCTGTCGGCTTTGGACATTACCCCTACCATTGTAGAACTGACCGGTTCACAAATGCCGCGGATGAACGAGTTCGATGGTGAGAACGTATGGATGACACTTACCGGACAAGCACAGAGTCATAAACCGTTTTACTTCTTATATGACGGTAAAGTAGAAGCGGTGAGAGACGGGAAATGGAAATGTGTGGCTCCTCACGAATATCGCATCGTGACAGAACCGGGCAAGGATGGTCTGCCGGGCGTGCAGCTTGCAAGGGGAGGCAAAACCGGCCTTGCGCTTTTCGATTTGGAGAAAGACCCCGAAGAGACTGTAGATTTGGTTGGGCAATATCCGGAGATAACACAAAAAATGGTTGCCATGATGAATGATTTTCAGGTAAAGATGGCGGAATGTATTCAATAAATATAAAAAAGAATTTATAGCAGATAGATAGTTAAGAGTATCATGAAGAATAAAATCAAAGTATGGCTTGGCGCAACGGTGGCGGTAATGTCCGTTTCCGTGCAGTCAGTATTCGCGCAGTCGGATGGAACGGTTCAGCAGGTATTCAGCGGTTTCCATCAGTTTGCCGACGGTTTCAAGGTGAATGAAGAGGAGGCGGATGATAGTAAGAGTGGCATTACCCCATTGACTATGGGATGCATCCGGCAAAAGGGAAACCGGGAGTTTCCTTACCCGGTGAAGGGGCACGAGGTTATAACCAATCCGCCGGTTTTCACTTGGCCGATGGCTGATTACGAGTATCCTAAAGTCTTTCCTGTAAAAAAAGTAAGCGGAAAAACGGATCGCTGTTTGCAGTATGACTTCCAAATGGGACGTACAAGAAACTTTTCAGATAAAGATGTACTTACCCGTACAGGGTTGAAACTGGCCTTTTATAATAACCACAAGCCTCTCAAACCGGGTACGTGGTATTGGCGCTATCGGGTGTCAGGGAAATCCTGGTCGAAGGTATACGAAGTGAATATCCCCGAAAATCTTCCTAAATTTCAGTCACCGAATGCCGAAGAAGCGTATGATATGATACCGGAGAAGCATCCTCGTATTTTCGGAGAGGCCATATCCGGCAAAGTGCTGACAGCCGATCAGAAACAATTAAGGGCATCTTACCGGAGAGCTGCGAATGCGGCTTTGAATAAAGAGGTGGCGAGTTATAAGGTGAAAGGCGACCCCATACCTGCAACGGCTTCTGAAGTAGAACGAAAGCAAATCATGCAATTCCGTTTGAGATACGAAGTAGAAGGAATCAACAGAGATATTGAACACTTGTTGAATGGCTATCGGCTGATTTCGAACAAGGAATATCTCGATAAAGCTGTAGCCTTGGCAGATTACATCGCGGCAAAGGAACCGGCTGCAATGTATGCGGCTGCCGACTTTACGGGTGCCAAGTCCATGTCCGCCTTGAGTATGACCTATGACGTGGCCTATGCCTATCTGAACGAACAACAGAAAAAGAATTATAAGCACTTCATCACGACCGTCATTGGGCTGATTATAGACGATGCCATGCAGGAAAATGTCGGGTCGGCGGATGGCATACTATGCGCCCATTTCTTTCAGCATACCTTTTATAACGCATTTACTTCCGCTATCGTCATGAAAGGCCATGATGTACAGGCAGAGAAGTGGTTCGGTATGCTTTATGACATCTGGTTATCACGTTCACCGGGCGGCGGCTTCTTGTCGGACGGTGTCTGGCCTAACGGAAACATGGGCTATATCCATGTGAATATGGAATCGATGGTGAATAACTTCATCTTGTTTCGTAATCTTTTCAACGTGAATATCTTCAAGCATCCATGGTATGCCAATTGTGCCAATGCATTGGCTTACACGATGCCTGTACATTCTGCCGGTGACGGCTTCGGTGACGGGAGCGACAAGGTCTATGAAGTAAACCGGCTCCGGGCAGAGTTTGCATACATTCTGGGGCAAGAGTTGAATAATCCGTTTGCTATCCATTACGCTTATGAGCTGTCCGGCCAATCGCCTGCCGCTCCATTCGCTTTTAAGAAAACTGACTTTGACACCTATCGTTTGCAGCATCGTCCGCGGAAGGTAGAGGCAGTGAATCTGGCGAACATTCCCCAGTCTGCCGTATTTCCTCAAACCGGTATCGTCGTCATGAATACCGATGTGCTGAATGCTTCGGACAATCTGTTTGTCTCGTTCCGCAGTTCACCTTTCGGATCCGGTTCTCACGGAATGGCAGAGCAAAACAGTTTCAATGTGTCCTACAAAGGGAAACCGATATTTTATCCTACAGGATATAAAGTGACGACACAAGACAAGCATTACTTGCTGGCACACAAGCATAGCCGGGCGCGTAATACCATTACCGTAGACGGAAAGACGCAGGCCTATTCGCATAGCGGTTACGGATGGATTGCCCGTTATCTGGACGGCAACGATATTACCTATGCTTTGGGCGATGCTTCAAACGCATATGTACCTTTTGACCAAAGTGCCCTCAACTGGACTACTGTGTTGAAGAATGCACAGGCTTACACCTCCGAAAACGGTTTTATACTGGATGATAATGATAATCCGCAAGTCCGTAAATTCCGTCGTCACTTGGTGATGTTGCGTCCTAATATCATCGTACTATATGATGAACTGGAAGCGGAAAAAGAAGTAACCTGGACTTTTCAGCTTAATGGGCTTGAACGTGCAGGCATGAAGATTGGCGATGCCGGGAATTCACTGATAGCCGATACGGATAATTGTGATGTGCTTGCCCGGATTTTCGGAAGTTCCGAATTGACTACTTCCCTGGTTGATACGTCGTACGTCAAACCGTTCGACTGGCTGAACCCGCAGCGTGGAAGAAAAGCAATCGAGTTTGAAAAAAATCAATATCACGGTAAATTCGAGAACGTCCGTAAATGCAAGGATATGAGATTCCTGGCAGTTATTCAGATAGATGAATCCAACTCCATGTCATTTGCTGATGCGAAGCCGGATGCAGATAACACAATTGTCATCGGCAACTATCGTATCAAAGCGCAGATGGACACCAGTCAGGAAGCCCGTCTGGAAATTGAAAACAAGACGACGGGAGAATACCTGCTTTATGGCCCTGCCAACGGAGCAGTAAAAGCGAAAGGACGGAAGTTCTCGCATAGCACTTTATTGATTAATAAGACTTCCGGTTGTCAGGAGACAATCGACCGTTACCCTTTGATGGTACCTTGTCAGAAAGGATATTAAAAATGAAACAGGAGAGAGGGCTGAATATTATTCAGCCTCTCTCTTTCCTTGGTTTTTCACATAGTCGGAAGGCAGACAACCCATGTGTTTCTTGAAGCTGGTAGAGAAATAGGAGGGCGAGCTAAAGCCGACCTTGTTACTGATTTCGGAAATCGAATACCTTCCTTCCAGCAATAATTTGCAGGCTTTATTAAAACGGATACGACGGATAAAGTTAGCCGGCGGTTCCCCTGATATCGAGTTCATCTTGAGGTACAAGGAAGAACGGCTCATGCAAAGTTTCTCCGCCAAATCATCCGCCGTGAAATTTTCATCGTCAATATTTTCCTCGACTATCTGTATCGCTTTGCTCATAAACTCTTCATCCAGCGCATTGGACGTTATTTTCGCCGTATCAATGTCAATCGTGTTGGAATAGTAGTGCCTCAACCGCTGCTTTGCTTTCAGTATATTACTGATTTTACCTTTTAGCAGACTCATCGAGAAAGGTTTGGGGATATAGTCATCCGCACCGGTCTGGATACCGGTTGTCTGGGCTTCGATACTACCTTTGGCCGATAAGAGAATGACAGGAATATGGCAGGTCTGCATATTCTTTTTTATCAGTTCGCACAACTTTATCCCGTCAATACCCGGCATCATGACATCGGACAATACAATGTCCACTTTCTGTTCTTTCAGGATGGCCAGTGCCTCTTCCCCGTTTCCGGCGGTCAATGTGATGTATTTGGATTTAAAGTTATTCTTCAAATAGTCCACCATCTCTTTATTATCATCCACCAGCAGGATTGTTTCTGTAATCTCATCCGATGACTCATTTTCCGTCGGTGCGGCAGATTCCTCTACTGCCCGGAACTCTCCGTCCTCCACCATTGTTTCAGTGGCTAATGAAGCCGTTTGTAGTTCGGGGATATGCTGTTCATGTGGGTTCTCTATTTCTTCCGGAGCATATACTGACAGATCGGACGGCAACTCGATACGGAATTCACTGCCTTGGTTCGGCTTACTCTCCACACTGATACTTCCGTGATGCTTTTCGACCAGGCATTTGACTAATGAAAGTCCGATTCCGCTTCCCTTCCTGCCTTCGCTCGCCTGATAGAAACGCTCGAAGATGCGTGCTAATTTCTCCGGCGCGATTCCGACGCCGGTATCTTTGACCGTGAATCCGAAACAATTCTCTTTCTTCCAGACAGAGAGCGTTATCTCTCCACCGTCCGGAGTGAATTTGAACGCATTGGAAAGCAGGTTGGTTAGTATCATCTCCACATATGTTCTGTCTATCGGGAGCAGGCTCGCATCCAGTTCCGACCGGTACTGATAGGCAATGTTTCTTTTCTGCGCGTTCTCCTTGAACATCGTAAAGACATTTCCGGCCAGTTCATCCACGTTATTCATGGCAACATGAATGGGAAGCGCTCCCGACTCTGCCCTTCTGAAATCCAGTAACTGGTTGACAAGGTGAAGTAATTTGCGTCCGTTTCTGTACACATACGAAAGTTTCTGCTGAATCCGGTCGTCAAACTTATTCTTCTCTTCTACCAGTTCTTCCAGAGGAGCCAATATTAAGCTCAACGGAGTACGCAGTTCGTGGGACATATTGATGTAGAAGCGTACTTTCTCTTGGCTGATTTCTTCAATCTTATTGCGTTCCAGATGTTCAATCTGCATCTGCATTTTCATCTTCGCGCGGGCAATGAAGAAATAGAAGATGAAAGTAAGTCCGCCCAATGTAAATAAGACATAGAGCATCTTTGCCCACCATGTCTGATACCACATAGGAGTGATATGTACAAAGAATTCGGTCGGAGTAAGACTCCAGCGGCCATTGTTGTTGCAGGCTTTTACCTTGAATACATATTTCCCCGGCGGCAGATTGGAATAGGCGACACCTCTCGACGGAACAATCTGCCTCGAATAAATCCAGTCCTCATCAAATCCTTCCAGTTTGTAGGCAAACAGATTCCGTCTGCCGGAAAGATAATTGATTACGGAGAAATGGACGCTGAATAACTTGCGGTTGGAAGGAAAGGACATTCCTAATAGTTTCCCGTCATCTGCCTGGAAAAACTTGGAAACGCCATCTTTTATTTTTGCCACAGGCTGGTTCTGGATGCTGGCTCCCGTAATGACAGCATTCGGAGAATACGGATTGTCTACAAACTCATACGGATTGAAATAGGTAATTCCTTGCAGGCTTCCCAGAAAGAAGATGCCGTCCTTGGTCTTACACGCTCCGTAAGTGTTAAACTGCCCGTGGCTCAATCCGTCTTGTACGGTATAATTGAGGAACGTCTCTTCGGCAGGGTCAAAACAGGATAAACCTCGGTTGGTCGTGAGCCAGAGCCGTCCCCGTCCGTCTTCCAGTATGCCATAGATGAAATTGTTAGGCAATCCGTTCTGTGTAGAATAGCGGACTTGCTGTCCGACACTTCCGTCATCCGACTTATACAGGCCGTCGGAGGAGCCTATCCAGATACGATGATTGCTGTCTTCCTGTATGCAGAAAGCCTGTATCAGAGCCGGAACGCCGGATGTGCCGTCTTTCCATTCTTCCAGTTTGCCGTTGGCATATACGAACAAGCTTTCTTCCGTTCCAATCCATATCCGGTTTGCCGAATCGCGGTATAGGACGGATATGAGGATGGAGTTCAGCCGGGGATATTCTTGTGCCAGAGGATGCAGGGATAGCTGCCCGGTCTTTTTATCGAAACGGTACAATCCGATGATGGAACCTACCCAAAGTGTTCCGTCCTGTCCGTCCAGTAAAGAGTAACAACTGTTGCTGAAAGAGACAGCTTCGGGGAAAGTATAGTTCTCAATTTGCTTGGTGCGGGCGGATAAATAACTCAATCCACCGCCGTGGCTTCCTATATAAATGCCGTCCGCGTCGGGCAATACACATTTGATATTGTCCGATTGCAATGCGCGGGCGTTGTGATGATTGGCCCGGTAAACCGAGAAATGGTTGTTCTTACGGTCATACTCGTTCAGCCCGCCATCGTTGGTTCCTATCCAGAGATTGCCGGTATGCGGGTCTTCGACGATGCAACTGACCGTGTTGTCGCTGATGGAATTTTTGTAGGCTGAATAAACTAACGTCCCGAATGCCGGAGCCATGGGATGATGATAGTTCAGTCCGCCATAGAAAGTACCTACCCACATTCCTCCCTGATTATCTTTTAGAATGGAACGTACAGAGTTATGTCCCAATGAATTTTGATCCTCATGGGAGAAGGCGTGTCTCTGTATTTTTTCGGTTTCAGGTTCCAATATGAATAAGGCATTTATGGTACCGATCCAGATTCTTCCCTTGTCATCCTGTGCCAATGTGCGGACGGCCTTTTCAGCTAGTTGCTGCGGGCTTTTGTCATAATAATGTTTCTTTATCCGGAATTTTTCATCTATGCAATAGACTCCGTTGGTCAGCGACCCCAGCCAGCTGACCTGTTTTCTCGGGTCGTGGAGAATGGACGAGAACACTTCTTCTTTCAATTCCGGAAGCAGTTGCACGGCAGAATTGTCATGGGGATGGTAATGGTAGAGACCGGATGAAGTTCCAAGCAACACTTCATCTTTTATTTTACAAATGGAATAAACGTTGACTTTCCGCAGAAGGGGATGCAGGTTCATGTACCCCGTTTTTTTATCAAAGACAACAAGCCCGCTATTGGTTCCCAATAAGAGCTGGTTCTTGTCGTTCAGGTCTTCTATGGCGAATATTTGTATGGGTAATTTTCCGGGTAAGTAGAAATTGGTGAAGTTGTTTCCTACAATGTTATATCTGGATAGTCCGGTTAAAGTGCCTACCCACACAGTACCTTCTGCGTCGGTACAGAGTGAGTAAACATGATTGTTGGATAAACTGGTGCTGTCGTTCAGATTCTTGTAGAGGAGAGCGAAACGGTATCCGTCATACCAGTTCAGACCATCCATGGTTCCCACCCAGATTTTACCGTTATGGTCTTGCGTGAGGGCGAGAACCGTATTTTGCGACATTCCGTTATTGACCGACAGACGCCGGAAATGAATGTGTTCCGATCCGCCGGTCGCCGCATGGCAGAACGAAACGGATAGTAAACAGAGGAAGAGGCCGGAGATGAGGCTTGTTTGCAAATATCGGTTTCTCATGTGTGCTGAATGATAAATGTGAATACTACAAATGTAAGGTAAAGATAATCATCTTTCATTCAATAGCCAAATATACTTTCGGATTATTCATCTCACATTTCCAGCCTATTCGATGTTTTTACTTCTGTTCCATGGATGGGTTGATTTGTTTTAAGTAGCGCAGCAACCCTTCCACATAGTAGTAGTCGGCGTATGACAATCCACCTTCCAGTTCGCTGTTTCGGAGATAATTCCCGATAGCCTGCTTTATAATAAAGAAAGAATGTTTTCCCAGTTTGGCGAGATACGCATCGGAAGAGAGACTTTTCAGCATTTTTTCTCCGGTTTTGAAGTAGCCTTTATGGGGAGAGTAGGTGCTTAGCTCAATGAGCGCCGATGCCATCACGGAAGCGGCGGAAGCATCCCGTATCGTTGAAACCTGGCTGCCGGAATAGTCCCAATAAGGAATTCCGTCTGCCGGCAGGTTGGGATGCTGTATGAGAAAGTCGGCGATATGTTCGGCATGGCGCAGGTATTTCGGGTTCTTTGTTTCCCTGTACATCATCGTGAACCCATAAAGTCCCCATGCCTGTCCGCGTGCCCAGGTCGAAACACGGACATCATCGGAGCCGTTGTTCCAGTCGAATTTGCGGACTTCGCCCGTTTCCGCATCATAGTCTACCACATGGGGGCATGAATAGTTTTCGCGGTATTGGCATTTCATTGTTTTGTCGGCATGGGAAAGGGCGATGTGGCGCAATGTGGTGTCTCCAGATAATTTATAGGCTTCCATCAGTAATTCCAGATTCATCATGTTGTCGATAATAACCGGGAACTGCCAGTCACGTGTGCTGTCTTCTTCCCAAGACATGATAAGCCCTGTCTTGTATGAATAGCGTGAACTTAAAGTCTTGGCAGAACGGAAAATAATTTTGCTATAGTCCGGATTCCGGGTCAGCCGCCATCCGTTACCGTAGCTGCAATACATTTTGAAACCTATGTCGTGGTCGAAAGCATTGAACTGTTCCATTTCCAGTAAGGCAGTGGCACGTTCGGCACGCGCTTTCCATTCTTCTTTTCCGGTATATTCGTACACATACCACAACATTCCCGGAAAAAAGCCGCTGGTCCAGTCGGTCGGACTTACCATTCCCCGTTGGATGGAACGGGGAAGGCAAGATGTTTTTTCTACTTTGGCAGACATCTTCTGTGCCTGTTTCTCAATCACGGAAAAAGCGTGTTGAACCCATTGCGGAACCTTCTTTCCCGGTTCGGCGGCAAAGCTCTGCGAGTTTCCGCAGAAACAGGCGGTCAGGAGTAGAAGAATAAGTATATTTCTTTTTTGAAGTGATTTCATATCTCAACCAATGATGATAAGTGCATCTTCTTATGATGCTGGTGTATTATATTGAAAACGATTTATTTAGGAATAGTAACTACAATCGGGGTTGCCGCATATAAGTCGGACTGATAATTGTACTGTTTCTCATCTCTGATGTCCGGCAGCTCAACCACCACCTTTGCACCCCCTTTATCCGGAGAAACAGTCACGGTTTCTCCTTCCAGCGGATAAACGCCTTTTGTCCGGTAGGTATAAGTGCCTGCCGCCAGAGGAGTGCTGACACGGAAAGTCAGTCTCTGCTTTTTGCCGTCCGGCATCGGATTGGAAGCAGATAAAGTCCAACTGTCACCGTTATCGCGCAGCATGATTAATGCCACATCGTCGGAAGTCACTTCAGTCTTTCCTGCGGAAATCGTTCCGGGCTTGAAGAAAGCATATTGCCAGGTCTTGTCGGCAGCGGAATATACCGCATGGGCGGAAGCCGTGTTTTCTACGGTCGTAATCTCTTTTTGCAGGTTTGCCACGCGGGCTTTCATCTCCTCTTTGCCGATATTGGGTATCAGGTAATAGGCATAACTATCATCCAGACCGCTTCCCGGAGTGACTCCGTGATTGAGGGCGATAATAAAGTTAGGCTGTTTGTCGGCTATTGCCCGGTCGGTGATATTGATTTCTTTTCCGGTTTTAATCACCAGTTGCAGCCTCTTTTTCGGCAGAATGATATATCCTTTCTCTCCTTGGTGAAGCCAGCAGACAGATTCTATATTTTCGGTGATATTCACCGATTCACCCGGATTCACAGTTTGCTCTTTACTGTTGACGCACCAGGTCAGTTCGCGGTTGAAGGCAGACTGGTCGAGGAATGTGGTGATTTCCTTTCCCTGTCCCGGACGGAGACGGGAGATGCCGCTTCCCAGTGCGATGATTTTATCCTCGATGAAATGGTACGTCTTGAATGCGGTTGAGGAACTGTATTTCTCTTTCGGCAGATGGTGGTAGATTCCCATACCCGTTTTGCCGTCGGCCAGTACACCGGATATTTTGTTTAATCCGGGCAAAGAAGCCTGTGCGCCACCTTCGGCGGGCAGGGCGTCGGTACGCCATTCTTCCGTCAGTCCCGGCACGGCGTGCCAGTCATAATTCTTCAAAACGCGGCTGGCGTATTCATCTCCGCGTACTTTAAGTTGCAGGATACCATATCCCAGATGCCAGGACTTGCGTACCTTGCTGAAATCTTCGGCTCCTACCGTACGTTCCGATTTCAGTTTCAGGGACGCATAGAACGCAGGTTCGTTTTCGCCCCGGCGGTGCACGAGATATTCATTCACCCAATAAGCATCCGTACCCGAATATTCATGAGTATTCGCTTTGATTGCTTTGATTACTGTCTGCAATTCTTCCACTCCACTCAATTGGGTATCTTTGCTTCGGGCTTTCAGCATTTCATTGACCGCTCTGGGATAGCGCTTGGTTGCAAATCCTTTCAAATCGTCCAGATAAGAACGTCCGGCGACGAGGAAGTCCATGTGCTGCTTATAGATTAACTTGGGATATACATTCAATAAATGGTCTAACTGGAACTGATACTGCGGGGCAGCTACTTTGAAGGGCGTGTTCTTGAAATATTGGTATCCCACGTTGCAATCCGTCAGCCATTCAAAGCCGTAGGCTACCATAGCTGCGTCAGTAGCACGGCCAATGTGGTGGGATATGGTGCCATCCGGTTGAAATCCCGACTGGATATACTTGTGTGCGGGAATATTGTATTTCGTCATCCATCGGCTGACGTCGGCTATCACTCCTTGCGGACTCCATCCGGGAGAGAAACTGAAATTCTTGAAAGGCTTATCCTTATAGAAGTCGCTATACCAGTATTGTACGTACGTCAGCGGACGGTTGTAGTCCGCCCAGATAAGCGGGAGAGCCAACATGGTGCGCGAGCGATGTCCCAGATTGGCATCTGTCCACGCTCCGGACGAATAAAGGGTATCCTGTATTTCCCCCCAGCGTTCTTTGGGGTTGTCAATAGCTCTGCGCCCCTTTATGATGGACATAAATAACTGATTATAACGTACCAGTGCATTATGCACTTTGAGGCAGGTCTCGTCATTTTCCTGCATCCCTTTCAGAATGTCAGGCATAAGGTAGAGTGCAGGCACCACCAACGGGTCTGTCAGCACCCACTGATGAGTCGGTATCTGAACGCCCGACAGCTTGTTGGCTTGAAGCAGGCTGAAAGCGTCGCCGGTGCAATTGCCGATAGGCTTCCCGTTTATTTCCACCTCTTTCCCTTCCACTGGAACAGACAGGGTATAGGCTAATATTGCTTTGTATAAAGCATCGCGCAATTCTTTCCTTTTCTCCGGCGAACCTTCCGGACCATAGACTTTCGATGTGGCATACGCATAGCCGAGTCCTCCAATCCGGTTGGCTACTTTTTCCCAGTCATATTCAATGGTTTTTGTGTTGAGATGGTCGTTCTTAGGATTGAATTCCGCTTTATAATCCTGTGGACGGGCAGTATAACATCTGAATCCGCTGAAACGTCCGTTGTTCTTTTCTAATTCATCTATTATCTCCGCTACTTCTTTGTCCGAGTACTTCATCCGGCCATACAGGCGGCTGTTGCCGATGGCATGGGGAAGGTAGCGGTCGTATAATAACGTCCATAAAGTGCTTTTAGCGATATGAACCGTAATATCGAATTTCTCTATTTCCCTGTTCCCGTCTTTCAGGGCGATTGTCATGGGATAGGAGATGGCTTTGGGGCCGGTCTTTTTCTTTTTGTCAACGCTCAATATTCCCATGATACGCTGGGATAAATCGTAGCGGGTTTCTATCTTGAACAGTGCTTCCGCAGGCTGTGTGACAATCTCGAACTTATATCCCTTGGGGATAGGAGAAGTCAGTACATCTTTATTCCTTTCCAGATGAATGCGTCCGGTAACTTCCGTTCCTTCCGGGCTATTGACAGGAATATCAAAATAAGTGGCAAACACTTTTTCCTGTGCGTATGCCTGAAAACTGATGCATGAACAGATGAAACATGCAATTAAAAAAGGTAGAAAATCTTTTTTCATGGTATTGTGTTATTTAATTCTTTAACGCTGATTATGCTTTATCATGGGGGCAAAGATAGGTAACTGGAGATTAAATGACTTTCAGATTCTATTTAAAGAATTTCATTTTCTGACAATAAGCTGTAAAAGACGAAATCAAAACTGATTCTGATTCATTCTGGTTTTATAATTCACTTTTGCTTTTCACAAGTTTCACCAATCCGTAAGTTGTAGTATGACAGATGTATACTGTGATTTAAGGCTCTCTTTTTAGCCTTTCACACCCTTCACTCTGTTCACACTTTTAAGAAAGAAGTCCCGGTTAAGACAAAAGTGTAGGTGCTTCCTTAATCTGAAAGGACATAAGAAGGCGAATACGATTGAATACCGGGTGGAAACAGGTAAGATGGGGTTAGCCAAATGCAGTCGGCCACATAGCTGACAGTAGTTGGCTGAATAGACAACTCTACTTGACCACATAGCCGACTGGAGTTGGCTATTGATAGATTGTGATAATCCGTATATTGTCATACGCTCCTTTCGCACAAGCCATTAGTCTGAATCCCCAGTTGTTGCCTTTCAATGGTTCCTCGTCTTTATAGGAGAAACTTTCTTTTCCATTAATCAGAAAGCGTATGGTTCCGTCGATTCTTTCCACCCGGCAATGGCTGGTTGTACGCCAGTCTTCCGAAGTAACTACATCTGTTCCTTGGGCAATCATGACTTTGCCCGGAGCCCGGCGCAAATTGGCTTTCCGGCGTGACTGATGAAAGAATGAAAGGCGGTAGGTTTTCATGTCATACATCAGTTCTTCGCCCAGACCGTAGCGTGCGGGCAGGGAAGGAGCAAAGATGCTTTCTTCTTTCAGTCCGGAAGCACAAAACAGAACCATGTGCAAGGGGGCGGGCGAAAGGGGAGTGAAATCAAATTCGATGGCGAAGTTTCCGGCTGTTTTGATTTTCCGGTTCCAGATATTGAAGTGTCCGCCTGTAAATGTCGCTTCTTCCTTTCCCTGCAGGAAATACCTGCCGATGTCCTTTCCATATTTGGCTTTCATTGCCGTATAGAGATAGGGGTTGTATTCTTCCATGATGTTATCTTCGGAGATTACTCCGGCTTTCATCAAAGAGTCCATAAGCGGGAAATACAGAGGTTCCAGAATCAGTTTCCCGTTTTCTATGGATGCTTTGCCCTCTCCTTCCACCAACCAGTCGGCAAGCTCTTCTTCCGTATCGAACGTGTAGGTCGCGGATACGGTTTCTTTCGGATTTATGGCTTCCTTCGGAATTTGCGCATGAATGCTGCTATAAGCGAGCAGTAAAAGCAGCCATATAAATGTCTGTCTGATATGCATAAGGATACCTTATTTAATTGTGAGTACTTTAATATTGTCATACGCTCCTTTGGCACAAGCCATTAGTCTGAATCCCCAGTTGTCGCCTTTCAACGGCTGCTCGTCCTTGAAGGAGAAACTTTCTTTTCCGTTTATCAGGAATCGCACTGTCCCATCGATTCTTTCCACCCGGCAACGGCTGGTTGTCGTCCAGTCTTCCGAAACCACCACATCTGCTCCCTGCGCAACCATAATCTTGCCGGGGGCACGGCGCAAGTTAGCCTTCCGGCGTGACTTATGGAAGAATGAGACGCGATACATTGCCATGTCGTACATCGTTTCGTCTTCCACTCCGTAGCGTGCGGGCAGGGAAGCATCGAAAACGCTTTCTCCTTCCAAGCCGGAGCCGCAGAACATCAGCATGTGCAAGGGAGCGGGTGAAAGCGGGGTGAAATCAAATTCGATGGCAAAGTTATCGGATGTCCGGATGCGCCGGTTCCATACGTTGAAATGTCCGCCCATGAATACGGGCTTTCCTTTTCCTAAAAGAAAATAGTTTCTGACGTCCTTTCCGTATTTGGCTTTCATGGCTGCATAGAGATAGGGCTCGTATTCTTTCATGCGGTTGTCGTCAGAGATTGCTCCGGCTTTCATCAACGTTTCCATAAGTGGAAAGAACAGAGGTTCCAGAATCAGCTTTCCGTTTTCGATATACGCTTTGCCTTCTCCTTCCACCAGCCAGTCGGCAATTTCTTCTTCGTTGTCGAAAGTGTAAAAAGCCGATATGGTTTCTTTGGAGCTTTGAGAGTAAGCGCCGCAATAAGCGAACAGTAGAATTAGAAAGATAGATACTTGTTTCATATTCATAATAGTCAATTAGGGATTTGTTTTATGTTCATAGCCGACAGCCCGTGTGGAAGCCGGGATATAATCCGTTTGTTCCGTCACGCCATATCTGCCGTTCGATTGGTCGTAGAGTAAAGAAGAACGGGGAGACTTCCGGAGATACATACTTCCGTCGATGACCGGGTTGTCTGCCGAATAGCTGAATAGCGCGTTGTTTGTCCGGTTGGTGACTATCAGTTCGGCCGGTTGGGAGGGACTTAGGACGGCTTGGATGCTCCAGTCGTCACATTGGAAGCTGTCTCCGGTACGTACGATTGCCGGAGCCTGTTCCGAATCCGGCGTAATCTGAATAATAGTCAGGATACGGTTTTGGGCGCAAGGACCGTAGGTTGCAGTCAGATGCCATTGGGCAGGAGCGGGGGTGGCAGGCGGTACAACAAACTGGTCGGTTTGCGAGTATTCAAAAGAAGAATTGCTGAATTGCCGAACAACGGTTTTGAATCCTTTCGTCGTGTTTTCGGTGACACTCATGTTCCTGTCCTTGTCTGGTTGAAATTGCGTGGGGCTGTGTAGGAGCCAGTCCCAGCGGACAGCTTCGGAAGCCTCCAGTTCGTCGTAGATGACTACGGTATAAGGATGCAGCAACAACAGGTGGCGCAGGTATTTGGTAAGCGGAGTTTTGCCGAATCCGTTTTCCGGGGTTTGGGTGATGCCTGCGGCTGCAAAGGCGGCCACCCACATCGGGTCGTCGCTGATGCCGCTATAAGCGTGAGAGGCATCTCCGAGACAATAGGAAATGTGGTCGCCGCCCATGGCACGGGTGACGTTGCCGTATCCTTTCAAGGAATAAGGCTGGCCGATGCCGTTGACTAAAATAGTGTTGTGGGCGCGGGTATGGCGGTAAGACATCAAGTTGTGCGCGTCGCTGAAGTTCTGGTAGTATCCGCTGCTGCGGTACACATCCACTCCTTTGTAAAGGAGATTGAAACTGTTTTGATTGGCTACCGTATGGCTGCCCGAAGCAAAGGTGCTGGAACGGAAGCCGATAGCCATATCCTGTTCCGGATTCGCCAGATGGGTATGTATGGCAACTTCTCCCGCATCTTTATACCAGATTAGCTTGGGAGTGTTCGATGGCAGTTCGGTGGCATAGCTTTGAGTGCGTACCATGCGGTAGAGCCTGAACTCATAGTCTTGCTGTACCAACTCCTTGCATTGGTCGGCATACCAGCCCGAATACGGGTCGGCGTTCTCTTTAGCCAGAAAGTCGGCAAAAGCGGCTAATACCCGGCTCGGCTCTTCTCCGCTCTCGCTTCCGTCACCGAATCCGATGCTTTTGGAGTGGGGTGGACTGGTATAGACCAGTGCTTTCCCTGCGTTCAGATACCACGGATGTTTCAGGAAATCACTTCGCGTGATGTGCGAGAAGAGGGAAGGAATATAATACAGTGTCTTTATGTTGGTGGCGATATAGCCCGTTCCGTTATGCCATATTCCGTCCCGGTTGAACCCCGAAGCCGGTGCGCGGGCACTCCATATTTCATAATAGTATTCCAGCATCGGGAGAATTTCGTCCGCATAGGCTGCTTTATCGTAAAGGATGAAGCAAGCCTGGAACAATATGCGCATATTGTGTTGCCAGAAGTGGTTATCGAAAATATGGTTTTCCTGTCTTCCGCAGTTTGATTGGAAATAGTAGCGCGAAACACGCATCAACAGTTCTTCAATTCCGAGCTTTTCTTCCGGAGCCAGTTCGTTGTAGAGTAAGTCGTAGATTTCGATAAAGCTGATGGCGATATCCGTAGCGCCGAAATTACTGGCAAACAGTTGGGAGTCCGATACGGGATATGCCAGCAGAATGGTCAGTATCTCGTGCAGTTTGTCTGCATATTTTTTGTCTTGTATCAGGTGATAGGCTTGATACAGATGTTGGACGGAGTTTTTTATTTGGGCGGCTGCGTCGTAAGGGTTGGGAAGAAGAGAGTAATCCGTGCCCAATGCCGTTTGTGCACGGCCTGTTAATTGTTTGTATTCGGGATGCGACTTGACATTACGCCGTGCCTGTTCCAGTCCGTTGTCGAGAAAACAGAACAGGCGGGGATGAGTGCGGGGAGCATTCTTGAGCAATGTCTCAAAGGTAGGAGTTACGAATTTGGGCGTTTCGTCTTTTACTTCAAAAGAGTAGGTTTCGCTCCATGCCTGTTCGGTTCCGTCATTGCCGACAGAGCGGAAACGCCAGTACCATGTACCGCTTTTGAGTGTCCGGTGCGCATTGTACATACACCATTGCCGGGGAGTGGATACAGTGGTTTCCGTATCAGGAAAGTCTTTCGACTGTGAAAAGGCAAATTGAAGTTTGTCTCCGGTCTTCATGGCTTGGGGCACGATGAACGGAGCGGGATTGATGTAGAGTTCATTGTCCGCTTTAGGATAGGGCTTTTCCCGTGTCTTGTCGTGTAAGGCATCGGGAGATTCTCCCGGCTGTTCCGTTCCCGTGTCTGTCGGTTCGGGAAGCGCATCGTCGCTGCAAGCAGTGCCTAAAAACAGGCAGGCAAGCATGAAGAAAAGAGTGCTGAAGCGGAGAGTTGTTTTCATAAGGATGAATTAAATAAAAGATTGATTGGGAGATAAAGAGGAAATAAAACGAAATTAAATAGCAAATAAAGAGGAAAAGCCGATAAGCAAGGCTAGCAGGGGATGCCTTGCTTATCTTGGCTCTTCTATTGTGTTTCGCTTTTGGCTGTTTATTCCAAGATAGTGAGGATAGGACGGATTTGTCCTTGCACACCGGCTTTTTGCGGATCTGAATTAAATATTGCCTGCGTTCTGGTATTGGTATCTAATACACCGTCGGTTAACGTTACAGGGGTAATTGTTTTATTACTGATACTGCTGGAAAGTAAGTAACGTGCAGATGTAGTGTGAACAAACTGGTTGGCACCCTCTATGGCATTTACGGCTTCAACGAATACATTGTTGGCTGGAGTTTCCTCAAAACCGTGATATTTAATCATTGTTTCTTTTAACTCTTCGATAGAAGGTATATACCATCCACTGGACTTTTCGGGAGTGGCTGTTTTTTCTTTGAATGCGATAAAGTCGAGAAGTAGTGGATAAGAGGTACTGTTGTCTGTATAGCGACTGTCCGCTAAAAAGGCTTTCGTATTTTCATAGCCTGTTTTTACCAATTCCATACCGGTGAAATCAATTGTACCATTCATAGCTTTATCACAGAATTCTTTACGTGTATTGCTCGGCGCGCTTTCCAAAGCCATCACATATCCTTTGATACGGGTATATTCACCATAATTGCTTGCTTCATCGCCGTTTATAGCTTTAGTGGCAAATACAACTCCGATACATGGGTTTTCGGCATCCGTCCTCAGTTCCGAAGAATATTCACCGTTCTTATAATAGTAATCACCAATTTTCGGGTCGATAGTCGGTTCTGTCGGTTCAACGTCTCCTCCGTCTATATCCGGATTCCATTCACCGAAATCAGTATCAATCTGTCCGTTGTTTTGTGATTCGGCTACAAGGTATCCTCTTACCAGTGTGCGTGTGTTCTTTTTCACCGGCACATTGGCGGGAATGGCGACTGTACGGCCACCGTCGGTAGTTACAAAAGTCAGTCCGATTTCTCCCAGAGCGTCGTTGTCTGCAAAGATATAGCATGAGAAGAGTCTTAAATCAAATCCTTCTCCTTCTTGTTCTCCTGTGCCGATAGGAGCAGTAGCCGGAAGAACGGCTTCCACTGTTTCCGTAGAAATCTTACCTGTCGATACATCGAATCCGCCAGGAATTTCCTGACTGATACTGACAGAAGTACATTTAGCGAAATTCTCCTTACTCTTGTCCGATACAATCAGTTTGGCAAACGGACGAATCAATGTGACACTAAGCGGATTCTCTAACGTTGCCTGACTTTTCTCGAAAGTTCCGTTGCCGGAGAATGCGTCACACGCATCGGTGTTATAAAGCAAAGCCGGATCTTTGATTGTAATCTTTGTAAGGTCTTCCGTGTTATAAAACTTGTCGGTGTAGCGGCCTGTCACAGGATCTTTTTCCTGTCCGTTGGCTTCAATGAAGTCAGCCCACATCTTGTAGTTGTACGTACCAGCTTCTTCAAGGGCAAAAGTAAAGGAGAGTTTACCGTCCGCATTGCCTTCAGTTCCCAGTTTCTCTTCTCTATACACCCGGTCGCCGTTTTCATTCGTTATTTCGAGGATGCAACGCAGGTAATGTCCGTCTGCTGACGGAACGGCACGTGTTTGGGCAAATTCCTTCGGTAGTTCGGCGGAGATATTGACCAGCTTGTTCCGGCTGTCCGAAGTAGTTGGGTCATTCTCCTGACTACATGAGGCGAATAATCCCATGAATAGCATAATCGCTAAATAGGCAAAGTTCTTTTTCATAATGGTAATGATTAAAGTGTATAATAATTATTAGTTGTTTTTTACAATAGGAGTCACATCTATGATGATGTCCTCGTCGTTGAAATCAGGGTCGAAACTGATACCCGGACTGGCTGTCAGGAAATATCCCCGGATGTTTGTTTCTTTGTTCCGTTGATAGGGGATTTTCAGATTTTGGTAACGGGCTACCACGGTTTTACTCTCATTCGTTATCTCGATAGTCACCGGGATGGACGATACGGATTCATTGTTGATAAGCAGATAGTCGAAACCGATGTTGAACTCTTCTTTGTTTTCCTCTTTCTGGAGAGTTGCCAGGTCAACCGTCTTATTGTACTCTATATATTGCAAAGAGTTTTTCAGTCTGCCGGTGAACACATCAAACCCTGTGGGCAGATAGTAGTTGTATTTGACAGTCATGGTAAATCTTTTTCCGGTGATTTCCTTGTCGGCCACTTTCTTCAGGAATTTGGCTACATCCGTTGCTATCAGGTTGTACGATGCCATCGGACGAAGCATCTTGACATCTACGGGAACGGTTACGTTCCACTGGTCGCGATAGGCACTCAAATCCAATGGGGTATTTCCGTAGAAAGCGTCGTGGTATCGGGAGTTTCCCTTGTAGGGTGTGGCACGTAGTATGAATGCCATGTCCGTTGCATCATAGAAAGTCTGATAAGTTTCCTCTTCCGGCTTTTCCACATAGTCTGCCCATACGGCAAGCTGATACTTACGGGCATGTAACTTCATGCTAAGCGGGATATTGACAGTTGTTTCACCGCTCTGCATCTCCTGATAGATAACCTGACCGGCTACTTTTTGCGAGCCTTCGTAAACGGCAACGACAAAACGGTGCAAGTAGGTGGTGGCTGCCGCGCGTGTACCGCGATTCACATTCACGGGGTCAAACGACGTTTCCAGTGTCAGGTTCGTCATGATGTTGACAGCGGTGGGGTCTACTCCGAGTTCACCGTCGGCCGTCAATTCCGGTTCTTCATAAAGGCAACTGCTTACGAAAACCGACAGTAACAGCAAACAGCCCAACGTGCGGATAATGGATATATAGGTATTCTTTTTCATAATCAAACAGACTTAAAAATGATAGGACAGTGATAGACCGAGACGGGTGATTCCCCAGTAATTCCGGCTTTTTGTTTCAATCAGAGCACCGTTGTCTATATTATAATAGGTATTATACTTCATGTTGGCATAGCCGGCTCCCAAGGTAAATTCCGCTCCCCAATGTTTGGAGAAAGGGAGTTTGTATCCGTAGCTGACACCTGCGCCCAATAACGGACGCCCCGTGTTCTGATAACGGTTTTCGTCCCATTTCACGTTGAACAATGCCATGTGTGCGTGTACACCGAAGAAATGGCCTGTCCCTGCTTTTTCCAACCACCAGCGTCCTTCCGGCTGAACGGCAAAAGTACGGACTGCGTGTTTGTCACTGATGTCCCAGCCGCTGAACATGACGGGAAGCTCTACGGAAATATGCTCGCTGCATTGTATCTCGAAAGCCAGATTCGGCACGGCGATTGCATCATAAGCAATATTGGTCTTGAACGCCCGGTAGCGTTCGGAAGTTTTCTTCGGATGAGGCTTCTTTTTAGGCTTGGCTGCCGTTTCTTTCCGCTCCTTCCCGATGGCTTTGACTGCTTGGGTCTTTGCTGTCTCCACTTTTCCCGTTTCCGCATTGGGTTTGAACACAATTTCTTTCTCGCTTGCGGAAGTCTGTATGCGCGGACGTTTACCTTCCTGTTTCTGTGGATGCTGCGGATGTTGCAGTTCTTCGGAAGGAGAACCGGCTATGGCTGTCATGGAGCAGAACAGCAGCAGGAATCCTTGTACTAAGTATCTTTTTGTTTTCATATGTTTCTTATAATCGGTTAGATTTCCAGTTCCGGACGTTTGTCTACAAGAGTCGTTTCATAGCCGTCTTCACGTACTATCGTCGCTCCGCCTTTATAGGTGATGTTTACATCTTCCCCTTTCCGGGTAGAGCGGATGAAAAACGAAGGAGCACCCTCTGCCGAGACATTCACCTTGATAATCCAGCTCCCCACTTTGATGCGTCCGTCGGGAAGTATCTCCGGGTCGGCGACAGGGCGGGAGAGAAGATGTGTGTTTATAATGGTGGCAAAACGGTACGTCTTCTGTTTCTCGGAAGTCGCTGTGAAATGCCAGTGGTTGGGATAAGCGGCAAACTGTCCTTTGGCGTCTGCGCGCAACCAGTTTACAGCCGGAGCGAAGAACTGGCTGGTCGTATCGGTCTTTAATGTGCCGCTTGAAAAAAGATAAGCGTCGGAAGCTCCGTTTTTGTTGGTAGCCTGTATGTGTACGAACTTATCTTTCTTGGTGACATTCATCGGATGGATGACCGTATGCAGCAGATAGTCCCAGGTGACAGGTTCGTCGGCTTCCAGTTCGTCGTAGATGAATACTAATCCGGTCTTGCCTAAAGCGACGGTGTGACGTCTGAAAGTTTTCAGGTGGCTCTTGTCCCAGCCGTTGGCAGGAGTGTATTCTATTCCGCCTTCTTTTCCGCGTTCCAGCCAGATAGGGGAGATTTCTTCACCGTAAGCGTTGGAAGCGTCCCCCAAGAGGTAGCCGATTTTTTCGCCTATATAGTAACGGGGAATCCAACCGTACCCTTCCGTACCGATACGCTGTCCCATGCCGTTCACCAGAATAGTGTTGTGAGCGCGGGTGGAACGGTGGCAAAGCATACTATGCTTGTCTACAAATGCGATGTGGTGACCGCTACTGTAAAAGAGCGAGCTTCCGCCGAAGAATGTATTGAATGCGTTTTGGTTGGCAATGGCGTGCGAGGTGCTGCCGTAAGGGCTGCTTCGGAAACTGAACATGGCGTTTCCACCCACACGCTCCCAGTTGGTCATAAAGGAAGCCAGTCCGCTTTCCGGGAAAACATACCCCATCGGGAGATTGGCAAGCCCTTCGCCTTCGGGCAACGGTCTGTCGCATTGCAGGCGGAACCATGCCAGGCTGCCGGATTTGGAAGTCAGGAAACGTTTGTGGAAGTCGGGAGTAGTGGCGATGCGGCGCACATAATCGGCGGCATACGTATTGCCGGTCATGCGGGCTAATGCGTCGGCATATCCCACACGGATAGAGTTCGGCTTCATATTTCCCTGGTGTCCGCTACCGTTGCCGGCTGATTTGGAGAAAGGGGGCTGCTGGTAGAGGGTGTACATCACGGAACCCTGATACCACGGGTCGTTGAAGAAGTTGAATCCTGTGACGGTGGTATAGAAGTAGGGCACTTCGACAAGCGTGCGGAAATTGACCGCAAAGTAACCGTCGCCATTGTGCCAGGCTCCATCTTTGTTCAGACCGGGAAAACGTGCCAGCCAAACGTTGTAGCAGTAATCCGCCCATGTATCCGCTTCAGGGAGCTCACCGTACACGCTGAATGCTGCAAATGTGAAAATGCGCAGGGTCATCTGCCATACGTGATTGTCGGCTATATGATTTTCCAACCGGTTGTTGAAGTTATTGTAGGATTCACTGCCACGTTTTTTAATCTCTTTCAGCAAAGTTTGCTTCTGCCCTTCGTCCAGCAGGTCGTAGAATGAATCATAAGCCAATGAGCTGAGCGAAAGCATGGTAAAAGCGTTGAAGTCGCCCATGACATTTTTGTTCTCATCCCAGCCGACCATTTCTATCACACGCTTTATAGCTTCTTTGCTATATTTCGTGTCCTGTGTCAGCAGATAGGCACGTATCAGCAGCTCTACATTGGCTTCTTCCTGATCGATGATGCGGCGGCTTTCCCTGGTTAACATGGCACTGCGTTGCATGGCGTTGTCCAGACCGTCAGCCAGTTTGGTATTAATGTTATTGACAGACTGCATCGGAGTCTTCAATACTTTATCGGCTTGTTCCAAATACCACTGGTACTCCGGTTTCGACCGGCTGTTTTTCATAAAGTCCGCCCATTGGTCTTTCTGCACCAATATACGCGGATGACTTTTGGAAAGGTTTGCCTGCATCGTCTTGAATGATGGCGGGCAGAACTTGTCCGGATGGGCTTCAACCGTGAACTGCAAAACGGAAGACCATTGAGTCTTTCCTCCTTCATTCACATATCCGTATTGCCAGTACCATACACCGGGAGCTAAATCTTTCTCCGGATTGAAGAAAGGCCAGCGGGTCTCTTCCTGAATCACATTACTTTTCAGCGCTGCATCTTGCGAGTAGCGTAACTGGTATTTCAAACGGGACTTGTCTACTTTCTTCTTGCGGGACTTCATTCCGTCCAATACTTCTTCGGAAGTATCTATATCTGCCTGCAAAGGCCATTGGAACGAGACTGCACGGTCGGACACCGTTGCTTTGTCCAACGGCGACGGGGTGGCACGCATCTCGTGCATAAGCGTTACGTCCGTAAGTCTGATCCGTGCCGGCTTCTCTTGTGCCTGTACACCGGACACCAGACAACAAAGTAGTATGCTGCTGATTAATTTCTTCATGGTATTATTTAATAATTAGGATTGTTTTTGCTTTCAAACATCGGATTCAATTGTAGTTCGTCCAGCGGAATAGGGAATAACTCATGTTTGCCCTTTTGGAAATTGTCTCCGGCAGGATAAGAGCTCTTCACTGATGAACGGCTGCTGAACAAGGTTAATGCCTCTTTGATAACTCCCCAGCGGATAAGGTCGTATTTACGTTGCCCTTCAAAAGCGAGTTCAAAACCACGCTCCCAATAAAGTGCCGTACGGAACTTGCCGGCATCATCAGCATCGGAAATAAAGTTGAGTTTGTACACTTTCTCTTTCATCAGTTCGGTGTAATTTTCTGTGGTAATTTCTCTGGCTCCGGCACGTTTGCGTACGCTGTTGAGCAGTTTCCATGCTTCGGATGTATCACCCGTTTCATTGTAGGCTTCGGCTGCCATCAGTACGACATCCGCATAGCGCAGATAGCAGAAATTGACATCGGTAACGTTCGGGTTCTTGTATCCGATAGGCATCCATTCGCGGCGCCATTTGCCGGGATACCAGTCTTTTCCGTTCTTGTTAACCACTTTCACGTGATTGTAGATTTCTTTGTCCCAGTTGTATTTGTAGTCGCAAATCATCACGTCACGGCGTTCGTCCCCCGTTATTACATTACCGTCTGCGTCTTCTTCCTGTACGTCAAAGAATGCTTTCCATTCGGGAACCACCCGGAACATCGCATTGGCACGTCCCATGAACTGGTTGACTTCAGTGACGGAGATGCCGGGATGCGCAACCAGCGGGCCGATGTAAGTCCCCCAGTATCCTTTGGCTCCTGTATTTCCGTCCGGACTATAAAATGCGATTTCAAAGATGCTTTCTACAGAGTTAAGTGTTCCTGCCGAGAAACCTTTGAACAGCTCTCTGTAACCTTCGGGATAGAAATCATGATAGCCGTTTGCTTTGAACTCTTCCCACTCTTCGATGACAGCTTCAAAATATTCTTTGCGCTTGGCATCGTCCGGGCGGGTAATGCTTCCGTTCATTTGAAGACTGTATCCGGCACGTTGCAATAGTACGCGCATAAGCAATCCGCGTGCAGCGCCTTGGGTGATTTTCTCCGGGGTAACGGCCGGGGTAGCCCACGATAAATGAGTCTTGGCAAAATTCAGGTCGTCAATAATCTGGTCGTAGATTATTTCTCTGCTGCAACGTGGTTGGAAGACATTTTTGTCTACATTCGTAGAAGTCGTTTTGAAGGGAACATCTCCCCAGTAACGCACCAGATTGAATGCATACAAGGCTCTCAGGAATTTAGCTTCTCCGACCAGTGATTGCAGCTCTTTGTCTTTCTCATAATCAGCCATGCCTTCAATACCTTCAACGGTATAATTGGCACGTTCAATTCCGGTGTAGTTGCCTTGCCAGACGCTATTTACCCATGTGTTTGAACTGGTCACTTTGTAGTGGGCGATGTCCCGCCGGCCTTTGTCCGAAGTCACTCCCGACACATAATAAGTATCGTCCGAACAGGGAAACGCCATGTCCATATACCCATAAAGTTCCGGAAGTCGTTCGTATACTCCGGTAACGGCCATGGCGGCCTTTGCCTTTGTGGAGAATATGTCCTTTTTCTCGTAATAAGAGTTGGGGTCTTCAGTCAACAGGTCGGCACAGGAAGTATTGAGCAGGCCTCCTGCCAATATACCGAGCGCATAAAGATATGTTTTGTAGATTTTCATTTTTCCGTTATTTTAAGGTGAATTAAAAGGTCACATTCAGACCGAATACGTAGGAATGGCTTCTCGGATATGCTCCGTAGTCTACTCCGGGAGTCAGGTTGCTGCCTTTGGTAGAAACTTCCGGGTCGAATCCGGTATAGGGAGTCCAGACAAACAGGTTGCTGCCTGTCGCATACAGGCGGAGTTTCTGGATGCCGGCTTTCCGTATCCATTTTCTGGGGAAGTTGTACCCGATAGTCACGTTGCTTAGCCGCAGGTAAGAGGCATCTTCTACTGCCCATGAGTGGATATAGGTGTCTCCCTGTTCCATATCGTTGACAACGGCTGCGCTTTTGCCTGCATTTAATGCGGCAAGCTCTTGCGGGTCTGTTATAATGTCACCATTCCGGTTGATGGTCATCCAGCGCTTGCTGCTGTTCACTGCATCCAGTACGTTGTATCCGGATTTGCCGGCTTGGGTATTGGTCAGTTTGGTGGCATTCAATACTTCGCCTCCGTAGGAGAAGGTAAAGAATATGCTCAGGTCGAAATTCTTATAAGTGAAAGTGTTGTTCAATCCGCCGAAGAATTTCGGATTGGCTTCACCGATAACCGTCTGGTCGTTTTCATCAATCACTTTGTTCCCGTCGGTATCGGCAAATTTCCACATACCCGGTTGCGTTTCACTGCGGGAACCTCTGTAAGGGATTCCTTCTTTCAATGTGTATTTTTTAGTGTTCGGGTCATAATCAAAGTCCTCTACCTGATAAAGTCCGAGGGTACGGTATCCGTAGAACTGTCCGATTGACTTGCCTACTTCTATCTTGTGTGTCTTTTGGTTATAACCGAATTTGGCTTCTTCGAGGAAGAATTGCTCTCCGGACAATGCTTTGATCGTATTCTTGTTGTGAGACAAGTTGAAGTTGGTATTCCATGTGAAGTTGCGTTTTTGTATGTTGACGGAACTGATGGTCAGGTCGACGCCGATGTTCTGCGTCTTTCCGATATTGCGAATCATATTGCTGTATCCTGAAGAGCTGGGTATGCGTGAGTTCAGGAGTAAGTGGGTACTTTCGTTCACGTAAAACTCCGGGGATATAGTCAGGCGTTGTTCCAGAAAACCTAAATCCAGTCCGATATTGAGTGTGTTGTTGGATTCCCATTGAAGCATTTCGTTCGGGATAGCGGTCGGTACGTATCCGGGCATATTACTTTCACCATTCGGATATTTCACGGAATTCAGCAGGTTCAGTGAAGCATAACTGCCGATGCGGTTGTTGCCCGACATACCATATCCGACACGTAACTTCAGGTCGGAAAACAAGTTCAGGTTCTTGATAAACTTCTCCTCGCCCATACGCCATGCGGCAGAAACGGAGGGGAAAAGTCCCCATTTCTTGTCCTCACTGAATTTGGAAGAACCGTCGGCACGTAAAGTAGCGGTCACCAGATATTTTTCTCCGAAATTGTAATTGAACCGGGTGAAGAAGGACAGTAATTTGTCATCGTAATTGGCATTGGAAGTAATGGAACCCGGAATGCCGAGGTTCATATCATCCAGGTTAATATCGTTATTGGGGAAATTGGTGGCACTGGCGCGCATATTGCGTGTCCATCGTGATACCCATTCCTGTCCGAGCATAGCGACTAATTTATGCTTTTTCTTCTTGTATTCATAGTTGAGCACATTGGAAGTCTGGAAGCTGTTGTTTTCCGCGTATTGGATATATCCGTTGGCGCTGGAACGTTTTCCGATGCTGGATTTCTCTCCATAAAAGACATCAAAGCGCGTGGTTTGGTAACGCATACCGGTATTGTTGCGGAAACTGAATCCTTTGGCAATATTGAAAGTCAGCCCTCCATTGGCTTGGAAAGTACGCAATTGCCTTTTGTTTATTTCTTGGGCGGCAGAGGTGAGCGGATTCTGCATCGGATTGCCTTCTTCGTCGGTGATATTGTCTTCTTCATTCTTCAGCAGGCTCTCGTCATCTCCATAGATCCCTTTGGTGGGGCGATATTGCAGGATATGCTCCATCTTGTTGAAACGGGTGGACTGGTCGGAAGTCCCCATACCATATATATAGGTCTGGTCGTAGTTTACACGGGCATTGACAGAAATACGCTTGGTAGGTTTGTGGGAAAGGCTGAATGAAATATTATGCTTGTCGTTTCCGCTGTACTGCATAGCTCCAAGGTCTTTGAAATAAGTATAGTTCAGGGAGTATTGCAGTTCCTTGTTTCCTCCGGAGATGCGTACACGGTAATTCTGTGAAGTGGCTACTCTTCCTAAAGTCTCTTCCTGCCAGTCGATTCCGGCGTAGTTGCCGTAGTTTTCATCAATATCCAGGAAAGAACCGTAGATAGACTGGAAACTTTTCACTCCTGTTTCACCGTTGAATTGTAATCTGCGCTCATAATCCAGCAGGACAAACTCCTTGGTAGAGAGTACCGGCAGTTTGCGTGCCAGAGTCTTCACGCCTACATAACTGTCGAAACTGATACTCATCTTGGAACCGTCTTTGTTTCCTTGCTTTGTGGTGATTACCACTACCCCGTTTGCTCCGCGTGCACCGTAAATGGCAGTTGCCGAGGCATCTTTCAGGATATCAATCGTTTCAATCTCGGCAGGGTCGATAGTAGACATTCCGTCTTCGCTGGGGAAGCCGTCGATAATATAAAGAGGTTCATTACTTTGCGTAATGGAAATACCACCGCGTACACGTATGGAAATGGTAGACCCCGGGGCACCTTCACTTTGGGTTATTTGTACACCTGCCACCCGTCCCGCCAATGCTTGGGTGACGTCGGAAGTAGGCATTCTCATCAAATCTTCGCTTTTTACAGAAACCACAGAACCGGTCAGGTCACTACGCTTACTGGTTCCGTAACCTACCACAACCACCTCGTCCAATGCTTTGGCATCACTTTGCAGCGTGACATTGACGACCGTTTTTCCTTTTACGTGTACTTCCTGTGTTTTCATTCCTATATAAGAGAATACGAGAATGTCTTTAGCGGCATTGTTTACCTGAATCTTGTAATTTCCGCTTAAATCACTGATTGCACCGACGCCGGGAGTACCTTTCAGAGTAATGTTGGCACCGATCACCTCAAGACCTTCCGAGTCTATGACCTTTCCGGTGACAGTCAGGTTTTGTGCTTTGACCGTAAGTGCGGTGCAAAGGCAAACCGCAAGAAAGAGAAGTTTTTGAATGTTTTTCATATCAATTCTATTCGTTGTTTTCTGGATTAAGAATCTATGGCAAAGATAGATGCTTTTCTTTCTATTACTATTTTAGTATTGTTTTTCCTTTTTTTGAAAACAGATAGGGGGCTTTTGAAATCGTCTAAAACCCTTTAGAATTTATCCCGATACCTGTTGTGATGCTTGTAGGGAAGGTGGCAGATCTCTGTTACACCTTATTTATATAATAGTCTGAATTATAATTTACTTTGAAATCTTCCAGAGATGACTTTTTGTTTTCCGATAATATCTTTATATCTCTTGTTATTCAACCGGATAAATCCAAAAAAAGGAAGAAATTGTTTGCCAATTCAAAGAAAAGCCGTACTTTTGCAAGCCGATTATTATCACAAAATGATAAGAGATTAATTCATAGCTAGTTAGTATTCCTTTGTCCGGGGAAGACTAATAAGTGGTGAAGACAATTTTAGTAGTAACATTTAAAAAACAAAATTAGAGTGGATACTTTAAGTTACAAGACCATTTCTGCAAACAAAGCGACTGTAACCAAAGAATGGGTTATCGTTGACGCTACAGACCAGACTTTAGGTCGTCTGGGAGCAAAAGTTGCAAAATTGCTGAGAGGAAAGTACAAACCAAACTTTACTCCTCACGTAGACTGCGGTGATAACGTTATCATCATCAATGCAGACAAAGTAAAACTGACTGGTAACAAATGGAATGACAGAGTATATTTGTCATATACTGGTTATCCTGGTGGTCAGAGAGAAATGACTCCTGCCCGTTTGATTACAAAACCGAACGGTGAAGAGAGATTACTGAAAAAAGTAGTGAAGGGCATGCTTCCTAAGAATATTCTGGGAGCTAAATTGCTGAACAACTTGTATGTTTACGCTGGTAGCGAACACAAACAGGCTGCACAGAACCCGAAAATGATTGATATTAATTCATATAAATAAGATATAATGGAAGTAGTAAATGCATTAGGCAGACGTAAACGTGCTATTGCACGCATATTCGTAAGCGAAGGTACAGGAAAGATTACTATTAACAAGAGAGACCTTGCAGAGTACTTTCCATCAACTATTCTTCAGTATGTTGTAAAACAACCATTGAACAAGCTGGGTGCTGCTGAGAAGTATGACATCAAGGTTAACTTGTGTGGTGGTGGTTTCACAGGTCAGTCTCAGGCATTGCGTTTGGCAATCGCTCGTGCACTGGTTAAGATGAACGCTGAAGATAAAGCTGCTCTTCGTGCAGAAGGCTTCATGACTCGTGACCCTCGTTCTGTTGAACGTAAGAAACCGGGACAGCCGAAAGCTCGTAGAAGATTCCAGTTCAGCAAGCGTTAATGTGCTGCCTGATAGAGGAATATGTTTAGTATCTAAACTACTGGGACTCTGCTCATAGACTACCCAGCGGTTGGTTTAGAAAAAACAAAAAAGAAAGTAAACGATTTAAAGAAAAAACAAGATGTCAAGAACAAATTTTGATACATTATTGGAGGCTGGTTGCCACTTCGGACACCTTAAGAGAAAGTGGAACCCTGCAATGGCTCCTTATATTTTCATGGAACGCAATGGTATTCATATCATTGACCTCCACAAAACAGTTGCAAAAGTAGACGAAGCTGCTGAAGCTTTGAAACAGATTGCCAAATCTGGCAAGAAAGTTCTTTTTGTTGCTACTAAAAAACAAGCTAAACAAGTTGTGGCTGAGAAAGCTCAATCTGTTAATATGCCTTATGTAATCGAGCGTTGGCCGGGTGGTATGTTGACTAACTTCCCGACTATCCGTAAGGCTGTGAAGAAGATGGCTACTATCGATAAATTGACTAACGATGGTACATATTCTAACCTCTCTAAGAGAGAAGTTCTTCAGATTTCTCGTCAACGTGCAAAATTAGACAAGACTTTGGGATCTATCGCTGACCTGACTCGTCTGCCGTCTGCATTGTTCGTAATCGACGTAATGAAAGAAAATATCGCAGTTCGCGAAGCTAACCGTTTGGGTATCCCTGTATTTGGTATCGTTGATACTAACTCTGATCCTTCAAACGTGGATTTCGTAATTCCTGCTAATGATGACGCTACTAAATCAATAGAAGTTATCCTGGATGCTTGTTGCGCTGCAATGATCGAAGGTTTGGAAGAAAGAAAAGCTGAAAAGATCGACATGGAAGCAGCTGGTGAGGCTCCTGCTAACAAAGGCAAGAAGAAATCAGTAAAAGCTAGACTCGACAAGTCTGACGAAGAAGCTATCAACGCAGCTAAAGCTGCTGCTTTCATCAAGGAAGACGAAGAGGCTTAATATATAAAATGTGCCAATTTGCTAATGTGCAAGGGTATTGTTATACACTTGCATCTTGATTGGCAGATTGGCACATTTTTTTGTTTCGAAAATTATTATTCATTTAAATAAAGGAAATTATTATGGCTGTAACTATGGCTGATATTACCAAGCTGCGCAAAATGACCGGAGCTGGTATGATGGATTGCAAGAATGCATTAACAGAGGCTGATGGCGATTACGACAAGGCAATGGAGATTATCCGTAAGAAAGGACAAGCTGTTGCTGCTAAGCGTTCTGAACGTGAGGCTTCTGAAGGTTGCGTTCTGGCTAAGACTACCGGTGACTATGCCGTTGTCATTGCTTTGAAGTGTGAAACTGACTTCGTAGCTCAGAATGCTGACTTTGTGAAACTGACTCAGGATATTCTTGATCTTGCTGTGGCTAACAAATGCAAGACATTGGACGAAGTAAAAGCATTGCCGATGGGTAACGGTACTGTGCAGGATGCAGTGACTGACCGTAGCGGTATCACAGGTGAAAAAATGGAACTTGATGGTTACATGACTGTAGAAGGTGCAAGCACTGCTGTTTACAACCACATGAACAGAAATGGTCTTTGTACGATTGTTGCTTTTAACAAGAACGTTGACGAGCAGTTGGCTAAGCAAGTAGCTATGCAGATTGCTGCCATGAATCCGATCGCTATTGATGAGGATGGTGTTTCTGAAGAAGTGAAGCAAAAAGAAATCGAAGTAGCTATCGAAAAGACAAAGGCTGAACAGGTACAGAAGGCTGTAGAAGCTGCTCTGAAGAAAGCTAACATCAACCCGGCTCATGTAGACAGTGAAGACCACATGGAAAGCAATATGGCTAAAGGTTGGATTACAGCTGAAGATGTAGCGAGAGCAAAAGAAATCATTGCTACTGTTTCTGCTGAAAAGGCTGCACATCTGCCTGAACAAATGATTCAGAACATCGCTAAGGGTCGTCTGGCTAAGTTCTTGAAAGAAGTTTGCCTGCTGAACCAAGAAGATATCATGGACGCTAAGAAGACTGTAAGAGAAGTGTTGGCTGCTGCTGATCCTGAACTGAAGATTGTTGACTTCAAGCGTTTCACTTTGAAAGCTGAATAATCAGATTCAATTCTTGTTAAGTATTACTTACTTGCCAAGTCATTTTTTACATTTAAAATTCAGGAAAAGAGTTCGGTATTGCACCGGACTCTTTTTCTTTAAGGCATATCTTAGGGATAGGGACTATTTCAGTGCTTTATCTATTTGCTTCATCAGCGTATCTATGGCTCCATCTTCATAGCCGGTAGTAGCTGATATTACTTTTCCTTCTTTGTCTATTAAATAACTTCTGGGAATCATTTTGGTGGCAAATTTACCTGTAACTTCCCGTTTGGGATCCGGGTAGAGGGGAAATGTAAACCCTTTTCTTTTATTGTATTCCGCTAATTGGTCGTCTGTATGCTCGCGACCGATTACTAACATACAGAAATCCTTGTTGTTTTTATATTTAGGCCAGAGTGTTTTCTGAACTTCAGCCAGTTCGCTTTGGCAAGGACCGCACCAGGTGGCGAAAATATTGATTAATACAACTTTCCCTTTTAGATCTGCAGAGTTTACAGTACCGTTTGCTGTTGAATGAAGGGTGAAAGCAGGCATATTGTCACCTACCTTGACAATATCCATATCACTTTCTTGTGCGAATGACAGCAGCGAGAATAGTGTTGCCGCACAGAATAATATTACTTTTCTCATATCTTGTATTATTTAATTTAACCTCCTACGCCTTTGGTTTTAGTATATCCTTCTTTGATGAGTAGATCTATGATCTTGGTCTTGAAATCTCCTTGTACCATTATCTCTCCGTCTTTAGCTGAACCGCCTACTCCACATTTGCTTTTCAGTAACTTGCCCAGCTCTTTCAAATCATTATCCGTACCCACAAATCCGGTAATTAATGTTACCACTTTACCACCCCGGTTCTTTTTGTCAATGGAAACTCGCAGGTTTTGCTTGTCTTTGTCGAGGGTAACCTGTTCTTCATCGTTATCCATTTCATAGCCGAAGTCTGGATTCGTGGAGTACACAACGTTCAATCTATCTTTCCAATCATTATTTTTCATACTTGTTATTTTTAATCCTTTTCAAAAGTATTAAACTTATCGAAAAGAGCAAAATTTGAGTCTCTTTTCATCGTTTTGTTTAATCTCTATTAAGGTTTTCTGTTATAGGGTTGTCAGTCTCAAAAAATAATGTACTTTTGCAAAATACCAAATTTTGTAAGAAGTATGAGCACTTATATACGAAAAGAGGCGGATAAAGTGCCGGAGCCTACCTTGCGCAGACTTCCCTGGTATCTGTCCAATATAAAACTAATGAAAGAAAAAGGGGAGCAGTATGTCTCTTCTACACAAATCTCTAAGGAAATAAATATTGACGCTTCTCAAATCGCCAAGGATTTGTCATACGTCAATATCTCGGGGCGTACGAGAGTGGGATACAATATTGATGCGTTGATTGAGGTGTTAGAGAGCTTTCTTGGATTTACCAATATGCACAAAGCCTTCTTGTTTGGTGTAGGTAGCCTGGGGGCTGCTTTGCTTCGGGATTCTGGTTTGCATCATTTCGGACTGGAGATTGTGGCTGCTTTTGATGTGAATCCGGAACTGGTGGGAAAAGATCTGAATGGCATTCCTATTTTTCATTCCGATGACTTTGAAGCAAAGATGAAAGAATACGATGTAAATATCGGTGTATTGACCGTACCTATTAATATTGCTCAGGAAATTACAGATAAGATGGTAGACGGAGGCATAAAAGCCGTATGGAACTTTACTCCTTTCCGAATTCGTGTGCCTGAGAATATAGTGGTGCAGAATACGTCTCTATATGCTCATTTGGCTGTTATGTTTAACCGATTGAATTTTAACGAGAAATAATGAAGATTATTGCAGTAGGAATGAACTACGCCCAGCATAACAAAGAACTGGGACATACACAAGTAAATACGGAGCCGGTGATTTTTATGAAGCCTGATTCTGCTATTCTGAAGGATGGCAAACCGTTTTTCATTCCCGACTTTTCTAAAGAGATACATTATGAAACGGAATTGGTAGTCCGTATCAACCGATTGGGGAAAAATATCGCTCCCCGTTTTGCTAACCGCTATTATGATGCAGTGACTGTAGGTATCGACTTTACGGCTCGTGACCTTCAGCGAAAATTCCGTGAGCAGGGTAATCCTTGGGAGCTTTGCAAAGGTTTTGATTCGTCGGCTGCCATTGGAACTTTTGTTCCGGTGGAGCACTATAAGGATATTCAGAATCTTGACTTTCATTTGTTGATCGACGGACAGGAAGTGCAGCGTGGCTGTACGGCAGATATGCTTTTCAAGATAGATGATATAATCGCTTATGTCAGCCAGTTTGTAACTTTGAAAATAGGTGACTTGCTCTTTACAGGGACTCCTGTAGGTGTAGGCCCTGTTAGTATCGGACAGCGTTTGCAAGGTTATCTGGAGGAAGAAAAACTGCTGGATTTCTATATTCGTTGATCTTTTTTTATTCATTAGTACTCATTTGTTATACAAAATATGAAGATAAGAGTAGGCTTTGGTTTTGACGTACATCAGTTGGTCGAAGGACGTGAGTTATGGCTGGGTGGCATTCTTTTGGAACACACAAAAGGATTGTTAGGGCATTCGGATGCTGATGTATTATTGCATGCTGTTTGCGATGCTCTGTTGGGGGCGGCGAATATGCGTGATATTGGCTATCATTTCCCTGATACTGCAGGAGAATTTAAAAATATAGATAGCAAGATACTGCTGAAGAAAACGGTGGAGTTGATTGCTACCAAAGGATATAAAGTGGGCAATATCGATGCAACCATTTGTGCCGAACGCCCGAAGTTAAAAGCGCACATTCCTTTGATGCAGGAGACAATGGCAACTGTTATGGGGATTGACATGGATGATATTTCCATTAAGGCGACTACTACTGAGAAACTCGGTTTTACAGGTCGTGAAGAAGGTATATCGGCTTATGCTACTGTGCTGATAGAAAAGATTTCTTAATCCCCTAAAACAAATAATTATGATTCGTCTTTTAAAAATCTACTTAACACTTGCCTTTTTATTGGTAACGACTTTTTGTATGGCTCAGAAGAGTGAACTGAAATTTAGTAAAGATGGTAAATTCAAGATTGTACAATTTACCGATGTGCATTTTAAATATGGAAATCGGGCTTCAGATATAGCTTTGGAACGTATTAATCAGGTGCTTGATGACGAACGTCCGGATTTAGTGATATTTACCGGTGATGTCGTTTATTCTGCTCCGGCGGATTCCGGAATGTTGCAGGTACTTGAACCGGTAGTTAAGCGTAAACTGCCTTTTGTGGTTACTTTTGGTAATCATGACAATGAACAGGGAATGACACGGGAACAGTTATATGATATCATCCGTAAAGTTCCCGGCAATTTATTGCCTGATCGCGGAACTGTTTTGTCACCGGATTATGTATTGACAGTGAAATCGTCTTCTAATCTAAAGAAGGATGCTGCTTTGCTTTATTGCATGGATTCTCATTCTTATTCTCCTTTGAAAGATGTGAAAGGGTATGCATGGCTTACATTCGACCAGATAAATTGGTATCGTCAACAGAGTGCGGCTTATAAAGAGCAAAACGGTGGACAACCTTTGCCGGCTCTTGCTTTTTTTCATATTCCTCTTCCTGAATACAATGAAGCTGCCCGTAGCGAAAATGCAATTCTTCGTGGAACTCGTATGGAGGAAGCCTGTGCACCTAAATTGAATACAGGAATGTTTGCAGCGATGAAAGAAGCTGGCGATGTGATGGGTATGTTTGTAGGACACGACCATGATAATGATTATGCTGTGATGTGGAAAGATATCCTTTTGGCTTACGGACGCTTTACCGGTGGAAATACGGAATATAACCATTTGCCGAATGGAGCCCGTATTATTGTATTGGATGAGGGTACCCGTACATTCACATCCTGGATTCGTCAGAAAGACGGTGTGGTGGATAAAATCTCTTATCCGGCAAGTTTTGTCAAGGACGATTGGACTAAACGTTGAGACTTGCGAACTTCACGTGGCTAAGGCGCGTGTATTTTGAACCATAGCTTTCATATTGGCGTGATACTTTCGCTGATGCGACGTAGATAATATCTCCCAGTCGGTATTCATGTTCTATCCCAGATAGAGTGCATGAAATCGCACTGGGATTTTTTGATGGAATACTCATAATGACTAAGTTTCCACTGGCATCGGTCAAAGTCAGTATTTGCTTGACAAAAAACTGTGGGGTAGTGCCGTTCACTCTTGTTTTGTATGGATCATCTTCCAATCTTACCCGAGTGACTTTTAATTTTAAGTCTGTCAGCTTTTCTCCTAATTCTCCCAGATAGCGGCTGGGTGAACGCTTCTCCCTCGACTTTCTTATCATTATGTCCAAATGTATGGAATAATAAGCTTGTGCTATTTTGACGAAACGTTCCTGTTTAGGTATTTTGGGAATGAATTTGTACGCTACCCAACTTAGGTAAGCGGGATCTATCTTGAGGATTTCATGGAGAAAATGTCCCCGGTATTTTCCGAAGAAGATAAGGTCGTCACCATTACTCTGCATTCTTTTCTCATTGTAATCTACCAGGATGATACAACGTCTCGAATAATAAAACATCGTGCTGGCCATCCGCAGGGAGTCGTTGATGTCCGGTGACAGGTCATGTATATAAAGAATGGATTGTTTTTCGGGCAGGGGAGAGTACAGCCAAAGGGAATAGTTTGGTTTCCCCGGTCGGGGCAACACCACCAGGTAGACTCCTACCTCTTTAAAAGAGGCTCTGCCCCGGTTGTACTCATTCAATTTGGCATACAATAAGGCTTGCTCGTTTTCGGAAATGCCCGGTAATCTTGGGTTAGCCATAATTGTTCTCGCTTTTGGTATATTTCAAATATAAGGATTTTCTTTCAGAAAAGCAATTTTTCTCTTTGAAATCTCGTACATTTGTATCCATGTAAATTTTCAAAATTCGAATGGAAGAACGAAATAAGAGAGTATTGGTAGGTATGAGTGGTGGCATAGACAGCACCGCTACTTGCTTGATGCTGCAAGAACAAGGATACGAGATCGTGGGAGTTACTATGCGTGTGTGGGGAGATGAACCGCAGGATGCCAGAGAGTTGGCTGCACGGATGGGGATTGAACATTATGTGGCAGATGAACGTATTCCTTTTAAAGAGACCATTGTAAAAAACTTCATAGACGAATATAAGCAGGGGCGTACGCCGAATCCGTGCGTGATGTGCAATCCGTTGTTTAAGTTCCGTGTTTTGACAGAGTGGGCGGACAAGTTGAATTGTGCATGGATTGCTACCGGACATTATTCACGGTTGGAAGAGAAAAACGGATACACGTATATAGTAGCCGGAGATGATGATAAGAAAGACCAGTCGTATTTCCTTTGGAGATTGGGACAGGAAGTGCTGAAGCGTTGTATCTTTCCGTTGGGAGATTATACGAAAGTGAAAGTTCGCGAGTATCTTGCGGAGAAAGGATATGAGGCAAAGTCGAAAGAAGGGGAAAGTATGGAAGTCTGCTTTATTAAAGGAGATTATCGTGATTTTCTTCGTGAACAGTGTCCTGAACTGGATAGTGAAATCGGACCGGGATGGTTTGTCAACTCTGAAGGGGTGAAGTTGGGGCAACATAAAGGGGCGCCTTATTATACAATTGGTCAGCGTAAGGGATTGGAGATTGCTTTAGGAAAGCCGGCCTATGTATTGAAAATCAACCCGCAGAAAAATACCGTGATGCTTGGGGATGCCGACCAATTAAAAACAGAATACATGTTGGCGGAGCAGGATAAGATTGTGGATGAACAGGAACTGTTCGGATGTCAGAATCTGACAGTACGGATTCGTTATCGCAGTCGTCCTATCCCCTGCCGGGTGAAAAGATTGGAAGACGGACGTCTGTTAGTACGTTTCCTCGAAACGGCTTCGGCCATTGCCCCGGGACAATCTGCCGTGTTTTATGACGGGAGACGAGTGTTGGGAGGAGCTTTCATTGCTTCTCAAAGAGGAATCGGGTTGGTGATTATAGAAAATGAAGGATTATGATTGATTAAAAAGAAAGATAACTTATGAAGAAGTTTATAGTATTGATTCTCGCTTTAAATATGTATTTGGGTGTGTTTGCACAGTTTACTCCGGAGGATACCTTAAAATATCGAATTAGCCTGAAAGACAAGGTGGCTACAGACTATTCCTTGCAGAAACCGGAAAAATATTTGTCTATGAAATCTATAGAGCGTCGAAAGAAACAAGGATTACCCATTGATTCCACGGATTTGCCGGTCTGTAAGAAATATGTAGATGCTATACGGAAGACAGGTGTCCATGTACTCGTTACCGGGAAGTGGGATAATTTTGTTACTGTTTCTTGCAATGATAGTACTTTGATTGACGAAATAGCAAAGTTGCCTTTTGTACGTTCCACGGAAAGAGTGTGGAAAGGTATCACACAAAGAGCCCTTCAAAGAGATTCGTTAATAAATAAACCGATGCGTACCGATAGCCTTTACGGTCCTGCAATCACACAGGCGGCAATGAGCCGTGTCAATCTTCTGCATGATGCGGGCTTTAAGGGACAGGGAATGACTATTGCCGTAATTGATGCCGGATTCCATAATGTGGATAAGATTGATGCAATGAAAAATATCCGTATTCTTGGGGTGCGTGACTTTGTGAATCCGGAAGCGGATATTTATGCTGAAAGTAGCCATGGAATGTCTGTATTATCCTGTATGGCCATGAATCAGCCGAATGTGATGATTGGCACAGCTCCTGAAGCTTCTTATTGGTTGCTGCGTAGTGAGGACGAATATTCGGAGAATCTGGTAGAACAGGATTACTGGGCGGCAGCCATTGAGTTTGCCGATAGTGTAGGAGTGGATCTGGTGAATACATCGCTTGGATATTATTCATTTGACGATCCTGCGAAGAATTATAGATATCGTGACTTGAATGGTCATTATGCGTTGATGTCTCGTGAAGCTGCGAAGGCAGCCGATAAAGGAATGGTCGTTGTTTGCAGTGCCGGAAATTCGGGGGCAGGTTCGTGGAAGAAAATTACCCCTCCGGGAGACGCAGAGAATATAATAACGGTAGGAGCTGTAAATAAAAGGGGGGAGCTGGCACCATTTTCTTCTGTTGGAAATACGGCTGACGGACGTGTGAAACCGGATGTAGTGGCTGTCGGTCTGAATTCGGATGTGATGGGAACAGATGGTAATCTTCGCCGTGCCAACGGAACCTCTTTCTCTTCTCCGATTATGTGTGGTATGGTAGCTTGTCTGTGGCAGGCTTGTCCGAAGCTGACAGCGAAGCAGATTATAGATTTGGTACGTCAATCGGGTGATAGAGCCGATTTCCCGGATAACATATATGGATATGGTATTCCCGATTTGTGGAAGGCTTATCTTAACTTTTCTTCCAAGGAAAAGAAATAATGTGACTGCTGTATGATAAACGCTATGAATAAGTCGAAGCAATCTGACTCCCTCTCTTTGGGAGAGGGTGGGGAGAGGCTTTCTCTTTTAGAGCTGAATGCACTCGTCCGCCGTAGTCTGGAGCAATGCCTGCCTGATGAATATTGGATACAGGCAGAGTTGAGCGATGTCCGTTCCAATACGACAGGGCATTGCTATCTGGAATTCGTGCAGAAAGATCCTCGTAGCAATAATCTCGTAGCCAAGGCACGCGGTATGATTTGGAATAATATCTACCGTTTGTTGAAGCCTTATTTTGAGGAAACTACAGGGCAGCTATTTACTTCCGGCATTAAGGTGTTGGTGAAAGTAACAGTTCAGTTTCATGAACTGTACGGTTACAGTCTGACAGTGCTTGACATTGATCCTGCTTATACATTGGGAGATATGGCTCGTCGCCGCCGGGAAATATTATTACAGTTGGAAGAGGAGGGAGTGTTGACGCTGAATAAAGAGCTTGAGATACCGGTTCTTCCCCAGCGTATTGCTGTCATCTCTTCGGCTACTGCGGCCGGATATGGAGATTTCTGTCATCAGTTGCAGCATAATCCGGGCGGGTTCTTTTTCTATACGGAGCTTTTTCCGGCTTTAATGCAGGGAAATCAGGTAGAAGAATCAGTGTTGGCGGCTTTGGATCGTATTAATGCCCGCATCAATGAATTTGATGTAGTAGTCATCATTCGTGGTGGTGGAGCTACTTCCGATTTGTCCGGCTTTGATACTTATCTATTGGCAGCTGCATGTGCGCAATTTCCGTTACCTATCATTACTGGTATTGGGCATGAACGCGATGATACAGTGCTTGATTCCGTTGCTCATACCCGGGTAAAAACTCCTACGGCTGCTGCCGAACTCCTGATTCACCGGGTAGGGGAAGTTGCGGAGCATCTGGAAGAATTATCTATGCGTATTCAACAAGGAGCTTATATGCTTCTTGATCTGGAACGACGAAGGTTGGAAACTCTCCAAACCCGTATTCCCAATCTTGTTCATCGCAAACTTGCGGACGCTCGTTTTTCTTTGCTGGTAGCAAAGAAAGATTTGTCACAGGTGACGAAAGCATTAGTGGCCCGTCAATCTCACCGTCTGGAACTTTTGCAACAACGAATAGCGGACGCTTCTCCGGATAAACTCTTGAGTCGTGGATATAGTATTACAATAAAAGACGGGAAAGCGGTGACGGATGTATCTTCACTGAAGCCGGGAGACCATTTGATAACCCGGTTATCGAAAGGAGAAGTTCGATCGGTGGTAGAAAAGTAACTATCCACCAAACGTGTATTTGTAAAAACATTAATCATTAAATATCAATCATCGTGGCAGCAAAAAAAGAAACATATTCCCAAGCGATGGAACGTCTTGAAAAGATCGTTCGCCAGATAGATAACAACGAACTGGATATCGACATTTTGAGTGAGAAAATAAAAGAAGCCAATGAAATTATTGCCTTTTGCAAGGATAAACTGACAAAAGCCGACCGGGAAGTCGAAAAATTATTGCAAGAAAAGAGGCAATCTGAAGAATAAAAGTTATTTTTGCGTTTCAATGCATAGAAAATAAACTAATACATAACAATATGAAAGAAATAGACTGGGCGAATCTGTCGTTTGGATATATGAAGACAGATTACAATGTGAGAATCAATTTCCGTAATGGTGCATGGGGAGAACTGGAGGTAAGCAGTGAAGAACACCTTAATTTGCACATGGCGGCAACCTGTTTACATTATGGTCAGGAAGCCTTTGAAGGACTGAAAGCATTCCGTGGAAAAGATGGTAAAGTTCGTATTTTCCGTTTGGAAGAAAATGCTGCCCGTTTGCAATCTACTTGCCAGGGAATTCTGATGGCAGAACTTCCGACAGAACGATTCAAAGAAGCAATCTTGAAAGTGGTGAAGCTGAATGAACGCTTTATTCCTCCTTATGAAACCGGTGCTTCTCTTTACATTCGTCCGCTATTGATTGGAACAAGTGCCCAGGTAGGCGTACATCCTGCAGATGAGTATATGTTTGTAGTATTTGTAACTCCGGTAGGACCGTATTTCAAAGGTGGCTTCTCTACCAATCCGTACGTTATCATTCGTGAGTTTGACCGTGCCGCTCCTCATGGAACAGGTATTTATAAAGTGGGTGGTAACTATGCAGCCAGTCTTCGTGCTAACAAGAAAGCGCACGATTTGGGCTATTCCTGCGAGTTCTATCTTGATGCGAAAGAAAAGAAATATATCGATGAATGTGGTGCTGCCAATTTCTTCGGTATTAAGGATAATACGTATATCACTCCGAAATCATCTTCTATCTTGCCTTCTATTACCAATAAGAGTTTGATGCAGTTGGCAGAAGATATGGGTATCAAGGTAGAACGCCGTCCGATACCGGAAGAAGAACTGGAAACATTTGAGGAAGCAGGTGCTTGTGGTACTGCTGCAGTAATCAGCCCGATTCAACGTATCGATGATTTGGAAAACGGAAAATCTTATGTGATCTCTAAAGACGGTAAGCCGGGACCAATCTGTACAAAATTGTATAATAAGCTCCGTGGAATTCAGTATGGCGACGAGCCGGATACGCATGGCTGGGTAACAATAGTGGAATAACTATATTTTTGAAATGACACATTTATCAATTAATATTATTCATTATGTTAAAACAAAATTCAGAATTGCGTGCGCAGGCACGTGAGGCACTTCGAGGCAAGTGGCCTATGGCAGCTGTTGCTGCACTTATTTATTCAGTTATAGCCGGCGGTTTATCAGCTATTCCTTTGATTGGAGGGTTATGCTCATTATTTGTCGGACTACCGGTTGCGTACGGTTTTACTATTGTAATGCTTGGCGTATGTAGAGGCAAAGACATTGACTTTGGTACTTTGTTCGAAGGTTTCCAAGATTATGGACGTATTTTTGTCACTAAGTTGCTTCAGATGGTCTATACAGTTTTGTGGTCACTGTTGCTGCTTATACCGGGTATCATTAAGGCTTATTCTTATGCAATGACCGACTTTATCTTGAAAGATGAACCGGAAATGAAAAACAATGCAGCTATTGAGAAAAGTATGGCTATGATGGAAGGAAACAAGATGAAGTTGTTCATGCTTGATTTAAGCTTCATTGGCTGGGCCATCCTTTGTATCTTTACTTTTGGTATTGGATTTCTTTTCCTGCAACCGTATGTTGCTATTTCCCGTGCTGCTTTCTATGAAGATTTGAAAGCACAACAAGGCGGAAATGTGGAAGTAGACGTTGAAGTGAATGTTGAGATTTGATAAGACGAATCATTCAGCACTATAGAAGAATGGAGCATGGAGAAATCTGTGCTCCATTTCTTTTTGTCGGTTGCATCAAAATCAGTACCTTTGCGATCTAATCAGGATTGATATGGGAAAGAATAAATTAGAAAAGTTTGCCGATATGGCAAGTTATCCGCACGTATTCGAATATCCTTATTCGGCGGTAGATAATGTGCCTTTTGACATGAAGGGGAAATGGCATAAAGAGTTTTTTAAAAACGATCATCCGATTGTGCTCGAACTGGGTTGCGGACGTGGTGAGTATACCGTTGGTCTGGGTAAGATGTTTCCCGAAAAGAACTTTATAGCAGTGGATATAAAAGGCGCCCGTATGTGGACGGGAGCAACGGAGTCATTACAGGCCGGAATGAAGAATGTTGCTTTCCTGCGTACCAATATTGAAATCATCGAACGTTTTTTTGCCGAAGGCGAAGTGAGTGAAATATGGCTTACTTTCTCTGATCCGCAAATGAAGAAAGCAACCAAACGACTGACCTCTACCTATTTTATGGAACGGTATCGCAAATTCTTGCAGCCGAATGGCATTATCCACCTGAAAACGGACAGCAACTTCATGTTTACCTATACGAAATACATGATTGAGGCAAACAAACTTCCCGTTGAGTTTATGACTGAAGATTTATATCATTCTGGTCTGGTAGATAATATTCTCGGTATTAAGACCTATTATGAACAACAATGGCTGGATCGTGGTTTAGATATTAAGTATATCAAATTCCGGCTTCCGCAGGAAGGTAAACTACAAGAACCGGATGTGGAAATAGAGCTTGATCCCTATCGTAGCTATAACCGTAGCAAGCGTAGCGGATTGAATACAAGCAAATAATTCTCCAGCAGTAAATAGTAATTAAATCGTATAATTGTAAATCGTCAAATAGTAAATAAAATGACTCTCTATCCTAAATTGATATTGGATGCATTGGCAACGGTGCATTATCCTGGTACGGGAAAGAATTTGGTGGAAGCGGAGATGGTTGCCGATAATCTTCGTATTGATGGTATGACTGTCAGCTTTTCATTGATTTTTGAGAAACCGACTGATCCGTTTATGAAATCAATGTTGAAAGCTGCGGAAACAGCTATTCATACGTATGTCTCTCCTGATGTGCAGGTAACAATCACAACAGAGAGTAAGCAAGCCGCTCGTCCGGAAGTTGGCAAGCTCCTTCCGCAAGTGAAGAATATAGTCGGTATATCTTCCGGTAAAGGTGGCGTGGGTAAGTCTACGGTGTCTGCGAACCTGGCAGTTGCTCTGGCTAAATTAGGCTATAAGGTTGGTTTGCTCGATGCAGATATTTTCGGTCCTTCCATGCCTAAGATGTTTCAGGTGGAGGATGCACGCCCCTATGCTGAACGTATAGATGGTCGTGACATGATTATTCCGGTAGAGAAATATGGAGTGAAATTATTGTCTATCGGTTTCTTTGTCGATCCGGATCAGGCAACTTTGTGGCGTGGTGGAATGGCAAGTAATGCATTGAAACAGTTGATAGCTGATGCAGCCTGGGGAGATTTGGATTATTTCCTGATAGACCTTCCTCCCGGAACCAGTGACATTCATTTGACGGTTGTTCAAACATTAGCCATGACAGGAGCGATTGTTGTCAGCACTCCGCAAGCGGTTGCTTTGGCAGATGCCCGTAAGGGAATCAATATGTTCACCAATGATAAGGTAAATGTACCTATTCTCGGTTTGGTTGAGAATATGGCTTGGTTTACTCCCGCTGAACTTCCCGAGAATAAATACTATATCTTTGGTAAAGAAGGTGCCAAGAAACTGGCTGAAGAAATGAATGTTCCTTTGTTGGGACAGATTCCTATCGTGCAAAGCATCTGTGAAGGAGGAGATAATGGTACTCCTGTTGCGTTGGATGAAGACTCCGTGACCGGACGTGCTTTCTTATCCCTGGCTGCCAGTGTCGTTCGTCAGGTAGATCGCCGGAATGTAGAGATGGCTCCAACTCAAATTGTAGAAATGCATAAATAAAGATAGTGGGGAGTTTGGAGGACTTTTGGCCTCCCACTCGTAGGATATAAAAAGGAGCTGTCTAACGAGTCCTGAATATTGAAAATCACCCACGCTATAACTATCTGTAGCGTGGGTGAAATTGTAAATGAGGGACTTGTTAGACAGCCCTTTTTCTTTATTGATTTATTAGGTTTGAATTACTTATTCATAGCCTTCATTAACTGTTCTTTCATCGTGTCTACTCCCGGAAAACCTGTTTGCTTAAAGGTGATATTACCCTCCGGATCAACAACAAAGTAGGTAGGAACTCCCTGTATGTTGAAATTGGACATCAGAAAACTCCATTGCTCATTTGTCACACGGAAATGTTCACCATGAATATCGGTAATCATATTTTCCCAAGTACCTTTGGGAGAAGTCTCGCCTGTGATGTAAAGGTAGATAATATCCATATCTTTTAATTCCTCTTTCATGGGAAGAATAGCTTTATTAGCCGTGCGGCAAGGACCACACCATGTTGCCCAGAAATCAACTAACAATGTGTGTCCCCGGAATTTAGAGATAATGGAGGGAAATAAATCCTCATTGGAGACTTGTCCGGCTTCGTTCACTGTGAATCCTGTCTTTCTTTTGTTCAATTCAATTTTCTTTATGATTTCTTTGTTCGTTTGGTTAAGCATCTCGGCATAAACCGGAGAAGAAAAAGTTTTTAATTCGGCATGCTGTTCTATTGTTAACGGGGAGAAATTTTTGATGGATTGATACAGCTTATTAAATTTAATATTATCAAATAAGGGTCCCTGTCCTGTTCCTAGTGTCTCCTCAAGTATCTTTTGAGAATCTGGCAGGAAGCTTATCAAATAAATCGTCGATGCGTAATATTTGCCGTATAGAGCTTTAAGAGTGTTGATAGAACTGAATTCCTTTAATATGTCATAGTATCCTTTAGGAGTATCGATGTGAGTATTATAAAAATAATCGTCTGTCTGTTCCCTATTCAGTTTATTGACAGCAATATGTGCTGATTTTAGTTCTCTCTCCGTCATAGCGATTTTGCCAGTCGCATCCAGATCTACCAGGATATTTAATAGCTCTTTGCACGCATTACTGTATTGTGATTGCGCGATTTCTTTTCGAATAGATGGAAGGCGCTCAAGTACATAAGCTTTATATTCATCTGCACTTTTCCCGACAATGTCGTTGTACATATCCATGTAATAAACGCTTTTTAATACAATGTTTATATCTACTGAAGCTAATTCTTGTTGTAGGCTAGCCAGATAACCATTGAAGTATACAGGCTCTCCATACGTTTTATCTTTTCTTTGCAGATGTGCTTGTCTGCGGCAAAGTTCTTTCGTATTTATAATGAGTGATGTCTCTTCATTGGGAGCTATCAGACATTCAATCCAACCAAAAGGAAATTCCAATGCTACGCTTGTAACAGATACCACTTTTAATTCCGCCAGGAAAGTGCCGTCTTCCTTGATTTTTATGATATTCTGTTCGTTGTGGATATTCAGTGCAGGACTTTCTATGTGCATCTTCACTTGCTTTATCATCTCTTTTTGATAGTCCAGTATTTTTCCTTTAAGAGTAGCAGTTCCGTAGGCCAACTTAGGAGTCGGCAATATCGCTTTCTTATTTATTTTGTGTACGACTGCTTCTTTGGGAAGTTTCTGTTTATAGAATGCATCCTTATCCAGTTGTATGCCCCATATCTTATATGCTCCGTCAAAATCCCCTTCCGAGAAATCCAGACTGGTCACATTTTCGGGTATGGGAGGAAATAACAATTGGAATTCCGCTTCTCCTGATTCCGGCATCCAGAACTCCTTGTCTAATGTGATTCCAATTCCTCTTCGAATGGGATAAAGCATTCCATTGTTGTCTTTCAGGAAACTGCCCGTTGCTATTTTTATCCAATATTTAGGATGATAGAAAGCCTTTATATACACTGTTGTCACTGTATCACTCATGACAATTTTATCGACCTCGATACTGTTGGAGCTCCATGCTAGAAAAGGAGGACGCTCGATCACTCTGTCTTTGGCTTGTATGATGCAGGTCATGCAGCATATCAAACCAATAATCCATACGAATCTTTTCATGTGAATAATGTTTTGTTACATGAGCAAATATAAGGATCTTTTTATAACTATCCTTGTAAACAGCTGAAAAAGAAATGTTTTTTTGAGCACCGGGGAAGGATACGTTCGGCACTGGGGGAGGAGGGTGCTCCCCACCGATGAACGCCCCTTTCCTTACCGATGAGGAAAGGGAGCGGCACCGGGGAAAGAATTTACTGTAATCTGAATACGATAGGAATGGTATACTTGACAGAAACAGGCTGTCCTTTTTGCATTCCTGGTTCCCATTTAGGCATATTACCCACTACGCGTACAGCCTCTGCATCCAGTGACGGAGATACACTGCGTAAGACTTTGATATTCGACAAACTTCCGTCTTTACCAATAATCATCTGTATGATGACTCTGCCTTGCTCTTTACTTTTTTGAGCGATGACGGGATATTTGATACTTCTAGCCAGATATTGGAACAGGCCGGCTTGTCCTCCCGGAAATTTGGGCATTGCTTCTACCACGGTGAATACTTCATCCTCATTTTCTCCTTTTACACTGCCTCCCTCTGGAGTTGGATCATCTTTTGCAGCATAGCCCACCACCACTACTTCATCCATGTCGGACTGCTTTACCTCTTCCGCTTTGGGAAGCTCCGGACCAGTCAGTCTGAAAGCAACAGGAACTGTAAATTTCACGTTCACCGCTTCTCCCCTTTGTTTACCGGGTTTCCATTTAGGCATGGCGGCAATTACACGCATGGCTTCTTTGTCGAGATACGGATTGACACTTCGTTCCACTTTCGTATCGGCTATAGTTCCGTCCTTTTTAACAGTAAAGCTTACAATCACGCGTCCTTGTGCGCCGATTGCATGTGCTTCAGCCGGATATTTGACATTCTTCGACAAGTAATCCATCAGTGCCTGTGCTCCTCCCGGAAAATCTGGCATTTCTTCTACAACTTGGAAGACAACGGAATCTGGTACACTTTTGATTTGAGTTTCCGTCATTTCCTTTCCTTGCTTATCCAGTGGAAGTGTAGTTCCTTGAATTTCTTCTATAGGAAGTTCCGGAATATCCGTGGTTTCAGCTTGTGTGGCAGCTTCTTCTGTTGCTTGCCCCATCATTTCTTTGGCAAATTTTTCAGTAGTACGTGCCACCATTTCGATGTTACTGACAATCATTAAGATAGCAGCCAAGGGAAGAAACATCAGATATTTTGTTCTTCCTATTTCTTTCGTTCTTCGTTTATTCATCATTTTAATACGATTTTTGAGTGGTAAAACATTGAAACTATTTGATAAATTTGCTGCAGCCTTGTGATGTGCCAGTCCCAATAAATGGTACTGGTATGATTTACTATCATGCCCCGTCTCCAATACATGGTGATCTGCCAGGTATTCGAGGTTTCCTCTGACTTCCCGTTTCATCAGCCAGATAAATGGATTGAACCAGCAAAAGATACACATTATCTCGCTGATAAGTACGTCTACCGAATGGTATTGACGGACGTGTGTCTCTTCATGAGTAATGATTTCACTGATTTCAGATTCCGTATGTGATTGTGGGTGTATGAATATCCAGTGGAAGAAAGAAAAAGGGCCGGTTTCCTTCTTTAATAGATGTACGCGTACTCCTTGTATCTTGCTTTTTGAGCATTGGAAGTGTAACCGGATGATGCTACCCAGTTGTACAAAGAAGCGTGTAGCTAGTGATAACATTCCGCTCCAATAGATAATTTTTGCGAACTGTATGATAACCTCTTGCCAGTTCATTGCAGGCTCTTGTAAAGGAGTAACTGCTTGCTCCGGAAGTATGATGGTTGCATAAAGATCTGCCATTGCCACCATTGGTTCGTGAGCTTTTATCCATCCCTGAATATTCAGCAAAGGATAAAGCAAGGAGATAGCGAAGAAACATAGCAAAGCCATCCTGCGCCAATGGAAGAAGGTGTCTTTATGAAAAAACAACCGATAGAATGCGTAGAACAGAGCTATCGCTACATTTATCTTTAGAAAATAAGCCAGTTCCGGAGTCATGGTGATGAATGTTTTCTATTAATTTTCTTTTCCTTTTTCAATGAGTTCGATAATATCTTTGAGATCATCGGTCGAAATTTTCTGGTCTTTGGCAAAGAAAGAAACCATCTCTTTGTAAGAGTTCTCAAAGTAGTTACGAACTACACCACTCATAAAATGGCGTTTATATTCATTTTCGCGAATGGCAGGAGTATATTGGTAGGTATTACCCACACGTTTCGGTGTGACATATCCTTTTCGCTCGAGGTTCTTCACGATAGATGCTACTGTGGTATAAGGAGGTGCCGGTTGCGTATACTTTGCAACAATGTCTTTTACGAAACAGCATTGTAACTCCCAAATGTAGATCATTACTTCTTCTTCTTGTATAGTTAACTTTTCCATGGAGATGTTGTTTAATTACGAATACTTCGCAAATCTACGAATATTTCGTAAACAGCCAGTAGATAGTTGGTTAATAATTGTGAATGTGTAAATTTTGCAAGAATATTTTGATTGCATTGTTGTCTGGAAATTAGTTAAGCATAAAAAAAGACCGGATAAACATTATTTTTTTCTATATAGTCACTCTTTAATAACCTTTATGCAAAAAATAGACTATCAAGGATTTTTTTATATAAAATAAATGAAATATATTTGCGGCTACGAAACATACGTTAAATATGGAAGGGTGCGTTTCAATACTTTAATCAGTTACGAATAATTCCCCGCACTTCAAACAGAACTATTAACTAATAATGCCAACCAAAGGGAAGAGGGAGGCAAACTAAAAAATGAATGATATGAAAAAAGGTTTGATTTTTGTGCTATTTGCACTTGTTTCTATCGTTTCTTATTCTCAAATTTCTTGGAATGCCAAAGTGGGTATGAACATGAGTAACTTTACTGGGGATATGGATACTGACATGAAGATTGGATTTAATGTAGGTGTTGGTATGGAATATCAGTTCTCTGATATATGGTCTATCCAACCTTCTTTGATGCTTTCTCAGAAGGGTGGTAAATATGATAAAGATGGAGAATCAATAAAGTACAATCCTATGTATCTTGAAATTCCAGTATTGGCTGCTGCAAGATTTGCTGTTACTGATAATCAGAATATTGTAGTGAAAGCTGGTCCTTATTTTGCATTTGGAATTGCTGGTAAAGCTAAATATGAATTTGATGGTGAAACGGAGAAGGGTGATTTCTTTGGTGATGGTGATGATCAATTTGGTGGAAAAAGATTTGATTGTGGTATTGGTGTAGGTGTTGCTTATGAAATCGGTAAATTCTTTGTAGGTCTGGATGGTGAATTCGGCTTTACTAATGTAGTTGATTTCAAATCAGACGGGGTAAGTAATCCTAAGAACATGAACTTCTCTATTGGTGTAGGTTACAAGTTCTAAACTTATTATACTCTCTTTATAATATCTCTAAAATCCCTCGTTCTATACTCTCTTGGAACGGGGGATTTTTCTGTCTTGATATAAAAAGAAAAACGGCATATCTCCATTGAAAGGATACACCGTTAATTCTCTCTCTTGCAATTCTTACTCATTAATCACTTATCTGCTTGGATAAGTTTGCTTTCTCTTTTAATTCTTTGTATCTCTCTATTGCATGTTTGCGACTCATTAGTATTTGCCAGCGGTATACCCAACAGGTGGTCAGGAAATAAATACCAGCTTGTAGCCATAAAGCTTTATATTCAAAAGCTACTTCACTAAGAGTGGCTCCCATATTGTTGATTTTTACAAAGCCGTTAATTCCAAACGTTGAGGGGAAGATGTAGGATACATACTTCCAAAACGGAGGAATAGCTGCCCCCGGCCAGGAAATACCGGAAATAAATAACAAGGGGACTGATGTGAATACAAAAATCAGCATACACGTTTCCCGGTTGCGAATGGCAATGGAAGCTGTCATCGCAAAGAAAATACAAGCCGCAAGATAGGGGACAACGAATAATATTAATGAACCGGGTTGTCCTATTTGGTTGAGGCTAAACAATCTTGGAACTACATAAAGTACGTAGAAAGCTACCAATATATAAACCAGAAAATAACTCAATCCTTTTCCTAATACAATTCGTAACGTTCCGTTGTAATGACGGTTGATAGGTACAAGATCCCTAAATCTGTTGTTCTCACGAGCAGTTCCTGCGGCGAGACCGATGCCGAGCAATAATGTCTGTTGGATAATCAATACCAATACAGCAGGAATCAGAAAAGCGGCGAATCCGGCAGTAGGGTTGAAGATGGAAATCTCTTCATATTCTATCGGATAAGCGGTGATTTCATCCTGACGATCGGTCGTGTTTCCGCTACGTGCAATTTTGATGTCCTTGTTCATATCCAGAGAAACGGCAGTGTTGGCAAGAAGCATCGATTTATAGTATAACAATCCGCTCATATCGCAATAGATGCTGACCTGTGTCTGCTCTCCTTTTGCGATATTGTCGCTGAAATCCGAAGGGATATAAATGATACCATACGCACGCCGGTTCTTCAGCATTTGTTTGGCCTCTTCCATATCGGCACAGTAAGAGACGATTTGAATATCGGGTGTGGCATCTACCTTGCGTAGATATTCACGGCTAAGAGATGAATGCGAATCGTCTACAACAACAGCAGGAACTTCACGCACTACTTCGTTGTCATAAATGAAACTATACAACAACGGATAACCTAGTGGGACGAGTATGAAAAATATCAGTACCCCCTGGTCGCGGAAAGTTGTCTGAAACTCCCGCTTCCAGATATAAAACAGGTCATTGATGCCTTGGGCTATCTTGTCTTTTAATTTTATATCTTTCATTTAGGGTATATATTTATAGTAAACCAATGCTTCCTTCAGGCGATGAACCACAAAGAAAGGGAGCATCATAAATATTAATAGTGCCATATAGTTGGTCCATGAGTAAGCCATGCTATATCCGTTGAGCGCTTGATCGACGTAAATAAGGAAATAATGCCGCAACGGGAATAGGTTACTCAAAGCCTGTAGAACAGGGTGCATAGCCATGACCGGGAATGAAAATCCGGAAATGGAGAATGATATGACTCCCCACAGGGAAGCGAAACTTAATCCGAGTCGTAGAGTCGGCAGAGTTCCTATCATGACAATGCCACAACATTGAGATGCCAATACGAGACACAGTGTGGCGAATATCATCGGGAATATGCCGCTATTGCAAGGAAAATGCAGGAATCCATACAGGTATACATTATAAAATATACCCATAATGAAAAAGACTATTGTATGGGGAAGCAGTTTCCCAGCCAATGCAATGTAAATGGAGTTGTTGCTCATCCGTAGCCATTCTCGGGCAGTACGATCCTTGATTTCCACACCGATTGAATAAACGGTAACCATAAATATTAATAGCATGAGTACCCCCGGTATCAGTGTATTGCATAAGTATACCGAATAGTTCAGCCACGGATTATTTAGTGGGTGTGTATCAATTACAATCGGTTGCAGATAAGCCATAGCCTGATCCTCTGTCGCACCTTTGGCATACAGCATCGTCCGGGCCGCAGCTCCGGAGGTGAGTTCTCCCATCATTTTCATGTCCCTGAACAATAGAGAGCCTGCAATCAGGTATGAGTAATTGGTGTAGAAAGAGATCGTTGGCTGCCGTTGGCTTTGTGCCTCTGCCGATAAACCCTTGGGGAGATAGAAGAATCCGTAGATTTTTCCCTCCTGCATGGCAATACGTGCATCTGTTACATTGCTGTAATGAGCTACAACCCCTGTCTGCGAAAAAGCATCCAGGTTGCGGACAATATTACGGGAAGTAGACGAATCATCCATGTCCACCACTCCCGCAGGCAAATCCTTGGGAAGCCCCGAATCCATTAAAGTGGTGAAGAATATATAGCAAAACAGCGGGGCGATGACCATACAGAAGAGATAGAGCGGACGTGATACCAACCGCCGGCACTCTCTTTGCATGACCTGCCACAAAGCTATATATTTCTTTTCTCTCTCTTTCATGGTCATTTACTTGTCAATGATAACAGACATACCCGGACGGAGATTTTCCACCTTTTCTACCGGAGAAGCTTTCACCTCGAATGTTTTCAGATCGAACTGTCCGGTGGTTTTGGTTGCTTTCCAAGCAGCATAAGTGCCTAAATCTTTCAGATAGTATACTTTGAGTTGGATCTTTTTATTATCCAAAGCAGGAATGACAGCCTCGAACTCCGAACCCATCGTCAGGTTCTTCAGCAGATCTTCGCGTACATTGAATGTTACCCACATATCGTTGAGTTCTGCGATATTCATGATAGGAGCACCGGTACCAACCAATTCGCCTACCTTCGAGAATATTTCAGAAACTTCCCCGGCAGCCGGAGCGATGAGATAAGTTTCCTTAATATACGATTCAACTTCGGCAACAGCTCCTTTCGCCCGGTTTACCAAAGCTTCCGCAGCCATCTTATCTTCACGTTCGGCTCCATTCTTCGCCATGGTATATTGTGCTTTGGCAGCTTTCTCTGTTGCAATACTTGCATCCCGTTGCGCAGTCACTTCATCCAGCTTCTGTGCAGGCATCACTCCCTGTTCATAGAGATTCTTGATGCGTTGGTATGATTTCTCGGCAATGGTAACGCCTGCTTGGGCTTTTTGCCACATTTCATAAGCTGCCTGGATTTGTTCCTCCCGTGCGCCTTTGATTGCTTTTTCATTTTGTGCCTGTGCAGCTGCTTCAGCAGCACGTGCCTGTTCCATTTTTGCTACCACGTCAGGAGCTTCCAAAATGGCTAGTGTATCCCCGGCATTGACACTTTGCCCTTCTTTCACGCGAAATTCCAGTATACGTCCCGGAACTTTACTTGAAACGCGATATTCGGTAACTTCAGCCTGTCCCTGTATAATTTCAGGACCTTTGCGGAGCATGAAGAAGCCAACGACTGCAACGATTGCAATAACTCCCAACAGAGTAAGGAATGCAAGCAGCATATTGCTGTTTTGTGATTTTATAGGTGCCATATTAATATGAATTTAAATGATAGTTGATAAATGATAAATGATAGGTGATAAATGATAGTTGATAGATGATAACTGATAACTGATAGTTGATAACTGATAACTATCATTTATCACCTATCACCTATTTCAGAGTTCCCAAAGATTTCTTCAGATAGATTTCCGTCAGCTTCACATCTATTTGCGCATCAATCTTTTCTGAATGAGCAGACAACCATGCTGTTTGTGCTTCAAGAACATTGCTGGTGGCAATCACTCCTTCTTTAAAACCAAGTGTTGCATAGCGTAGATTTTCTTCCGCTTTTTCCATGTTTTTAGAAGACATTACCAATTTCTTACCGGCTTCTTTTACCTTGAATGCGGCTTGATTGACCTGTAATTCTATTTTTTCACGAGCATCCTGAAGTTGATACTGTGCAATACGAGCTTCGGCTTTTGCCGCTCTGGTTTTATAAATACCTTCTCCCCAGTGCCATATAGGTATCTGTACCATCACTCCCACATTCCACATACCTTTGAACTTGTTTTCAAAGCTATTGAAAACCGAGGGATTGGTTACCATATAATTCCCCATCAATGCGATGGATGGAAGATGTTCTGCACGGGTTACATTTACTTTCTGTTTATAAATCTGCGTTGCCAATTCGAGGCTACGTATTTCCGGACGATTCTCATAAGCGGTGGATAGATCGAAATGAGGGTCCGTTGTCAGTAATGGAATGTCTTCCATATTTTCGTCTGCCAGTGTGATGGGAGAACTAAGATCAATGCCACATAGTTGACACAACAACATTCGCGCAAGACTCAATCCGTCTTCCACTTTAGTCAGTGTCATTTCCGCTTCATTTACCTTGACGCGTACAGACAAACCGTCTGCTTTCGTAGCTACTCCTTCATTAATCATTTTCTCTACATCGCTGTCCAGCTGTTGCAAAAGCTTTAGATAACCTTCCGCCAGCTTCTTTTTGTTAACCAGCGAAATAACTTGCCAGTAGGCTTGGTCCGTACTCATGATCACTTCCTGCATACCGCCGTGATGTTGTTCTTGGGCCAACTCTTCGGCATACTTTGTAATTTTGTTGTATGCACGGATCTTCCCACCCATATATAAGGGCTGTGTCAATGTAATGGCACCTGCATAGACATTTCGGGTGTCTGTGCGGAGCGCATCCACTAAAGAGTTTCCCGCTTGATCGAGAGCGGGTAGAGCTCCACTTAAAGAAGAAATAAGTGGCGCCAAGTCTGGGTATGCTGTTACAATCTCGTGTGCGGCCTGTTGGAAAGGCACAGCCAGATTCGTTCCTAATCCTGAAAGCGCAGCTTTCTGGTCATTATTTAATAATGAAAACTCTTTCTGGTTCCTCATGTAAGCTCCCGTTGCCGAGAAATTAGGCAAATAATTTGTAAATGCAGCTTTCCGTTGATAATGAGCAGCATTTATTTTTTCATTGCTTATCAACAAATCTTTGTTGTTGGCAAGAGCTAATGCGCGGCAACTATCCAGACTTAGAAAGCTCTGCGCTTTTACTGTAAAAGTGAAACTTAACAGAAATGTCAGAAAAAAAACTTTTTTCATCGCATCTTGCATATTAATAAGGTGATACTTCTATTTTAAATAACCCTGTTCTTATGTAATTTGTTTATTAAAGTAGTCAGTTTTTTTGTACTTGTTTACTTAAACAATAATTGCATAAACAACGATGCAAATGTATATGCTTTCTGTGAGAACTCAAAACGAATTAGCTTTTTTTAGAAATATAGTGGGGTTGGATTCTGTTGAAAAGAAAGAAGGCTGTTTCTCATGACGAGGAACAGCCTTTCTTGATATATAAAGTAAGGGGATTTTAATTACAGAGCACCTACTTCTTTCAAAGCAGCGTTTGTTCCGTGAACAGCTTTTGCGCTAGCTGCGAACTTAGCTTTTTCGTCTTCGTTCAGGTTCAGTTCAACGATCTTTTCGATACCGTTCTTGCCAAGGATTACAGGAACGCCGATGCAAAGATCTGATTCGCCGTATTCACCTTCCAATAATACAGAACAAGGAACCATCTTCTTTTGGTCGTGAAGGATAGATTCAACTACGAATGCTCCCGCTGCACCCGGTGCATACCATGCAGAAGTACCCAGCAATTTAGTCAGTGTAGCACCACCTACCATTGTAGCAGCGGCAACTTCTTCCAGTTTTTCGGCAGAGATGAAGTTGGATACAGGCATACCTTTGTAAGTAGCGAAACGAGTCAAAGGAATCATAGTAGTATCACCGTGACCGCCGATAACCATACCTTCTACTTCGTTAGCGTTGCAACCGATAGCTTGAGACAAGAAATATTTGAAACGAGAGCTATCCAGAGCACCACCCATACCGATAACACGGTTTTTCGGCAGGCCCAGAGCTTTCAATGCCAAATAAGTCATTGTATCCATTGGGTTAGAGATAACAACGATGATAGCGTTAGGAGAATATTTCAACAGGTTTTCTGCTACCGATTTAACGATACCGGCGTTCACACCGATCAGTTCTTCACGAGTCATACCCGGTTTACGAGGAATACCTGAAGTAATCACAACAACGTCAGAGTTAGCAGTCTGAGCATAGTCGTTCGTGCAGCCTATCAATGTAGTGTCGAAACCCAACAATTGAGCTGTCTGCATCATATCCATTGCTTTACCTTCTGAAACGCCTTCTTTAACGTCCAGCATTACTACTTCGTCTGCTACTTCATTAAAAGCAAGTACATTTGCACATGTAGCACCTACGTTACCTGCGCCTACTACGGTTACTTTTGACATAATACTATATATTTAAAAAGTTGATAATTTGTTTTATCTTTTAGCGCGACAAAATTACAACGATAATCCTGATTAAAGAAATTTTTCCGTAATAATTTTAGTTAAAGGTCTAAGTTCTCCCGAATGGACAGCTATAATGGAAAAAAAGTGGTCGGACAAGCCGTTGGCAAGCGTGGAAAAGAAGCGGAGAATAAGCAACGAAAACGATACAAAAACGAGGGTGTCCGAAGAGGGGTGCACAAAGCGCTGAAACGCCCGCCAGTAAAGGGAGAAAACCCAATGGAAACCAGTAGAGTAGAGAAGAGTAGAGAAAAGAAGAGTAAGTAAAAGTATTATTTCTGTTATAAACAACAGCAATAATACTGGGCAGAGGAGACAGCTTTTGCTGCTGCCGCTGTCGGTTCGGATCACTTCGCCGGTGCTGTTTCTGTTCCCGCGTCCTTCATGAGTTGTTCGTCCGGCAGATGACCGGCTTTCGTCTGGTAGGTTGTTGATGCTCGTCCGGTGGGTAACGGACATTCACACGGTAGATAACATACGTTTGTCCGTTAGGTAAATGCTATATTATTTCTCGGGCTACCGCTTAGCGTACGGACATGAGCTGAATGGATATTTATTGAAACGCAGATTAATGCAGATTTTCGCAGATTATTTCAAAAACTCTCACTTTTTATACTTGACTTCTGTTGCGAAATGATTACTTTTGCGCACGTTATCAATTCACAACTGAAACTATGAGTAAAAAAAGCCTTCTTATTGCGGCCGTGGCTATCTTGGTGATAGCTATTATTGGTATTACTTATTTATTGTTTACCGAAAAACAAGCTAACCGGGAGTTAGTGCAGGAATTCCAATTAGACAAGGAAGATCTGGAAAACGAATATGCCCGTTTTGCACAACAATATGATGAGTTAAAGATGACGATTTCTAATGACTCTTTATCTCAATTACTGGAACAGGAACAATTGAAAACTCAACGTCTATTGGAGGAACTTCGTACTGTGAAGAGCTCGAATGCGACAGAGATTCGTCGTTTAAAGAAAGAATTGGCTACTTTGCGTAAGGTAATGGTTGGCTATATCAATCAGATCGACTCTTTGAATAAACTGACTGCACAGCAGAAACAGGTCATAGCTGAAGTGACCCAAAAGTATAATCAGGCTTCACGACAGATCGATAACCTTTCTGAAGAAAAGAAGAATCTGAATAAAAAGGTGACGTTAGCCGCACAACTCGATGCAACTAATATTCGTATCGAACCACGCAATAAACGTGGCAAAGCTGCAAAGAAAGTGAAAGACGTGGTGAAGCTGGCTATCAGTTTCACGGTCGTGAAGAATATAACCGCTGAAAACGGTGAACGTACCATCTATATACGTATTACCAAACCCGATAATGATGTACTGACCAAGAGTGCATCCAATACTTTCCCTTATGAAAACCGTACATTGGTTTATTCAATTAAGAAGTATATTGAATATAATGGAGAAGAACAGAATATCAATGTGTTTTGGGATGTAGAAGAGTTTCTATATGCCGGAAATTATCGGGTAGATATTTTTGAAGGCGGGAACCTGATAGGTTCGCAGTCGTTTACATTAAATTAATATCGGGGTATTTTTCTCTCTACCGATATTTTAATTTCCTTCTATATTAACTAACCCGATGGTCTGTTTTTAATATTTCTTCGGGTAACAGTTGTTCTTTTATGGATGAACTGGAGAAAGAACTGCATAAATAATTGCAATAATATACAGAAAATAGGGCGAGCGTAGCATGAATTTGCATATAATATGCCGCTTTTTAATCATAGAAGCCTTCATTGGATTAAAACCAACGAGATGTCCCTCACCGAGGAAGGATAAGTTCCTCGGTGAGGGACAACTCTTTTCTCGGTGAGGAACTCATATAGGAATGATTGGAAACTGTTTTTTTCTCTAGTTTGTATGCGAATAAAGATAAGGAGAAACTGATAAAATGAATGACTCTTGTCTATAAAAGAATGATTTGTAAATGCAATCAGAGTATTTTAATCTTATCGGGTAAATATAGGGGAAAATAATGTCAATGTGATTTCTGAAGATAGTAAATCCCGGCCTTTTTTGTCTTTAGTTGGAATCCTATACCCAAATTGTTGCATTCTCAACAGCTTGAATGTCCCTTTTTTTAGAAGTTCTATTTTTAAGTACCGTATAGTTGAATCAGGCGATGAGGAATAACGGTTGTATAATGTAAACTGCTTACCGTCTTCCATCAGCTCCCCACATCATCTTGCTGCGGAGTGTATCGAAAAAAATGTGATTAAAACGTTTCACCACCTTTACACTGTAATCTGCCCGGCGAATGGTTAGTTGAGTCGTTTCTTTGCAGGTTTCGCTCCTCCCGTCAATGGCGACGAGGAAGTTGTGACTTCTGCTTTCTACATCTAATGTAATCTCCCAATCATCCCGAATAACGATAGGGCGGACGTTGAGACTATGCGGAGCTACCGGAGTGATGACAACCGTGTTGGAATGGGGAACCATAATCGGACCACCTACACTCAAAGAATAGGCTGTGGAGCCGGTAGGAGTCGCAATTACCAGCCCGTCAGCCTGATAAGTATTCAGATACGCACCATTAATAGCTGTTCGGATACTAATCATTGATGAACTGTCCCGTTTAAGAATGGCAATTTCGTTGAGGGCATACGGAGAATCTTGAAGATGTTTGTCGTTGCAGATCAACTGAAGTACACTTCGTTCCTCTACACTATATCTTCCGGCTTGGATTTCATCGAATGTTTCCTCCATTTCTTCCGGTGAAATATCAGCTAGAAACCCTAGACGTCCTGTGTTAATTCCCAGAATAGGGATCCCTTTTCTTCCTACGCGGCGGGCAGCTTTCAGAAATGTTCCGTCGCCTCCGATACTGATTACCATATCGGCAGTAAAATCATCACCATCAAATAATAGATCTGCTTCAATATCCATATTTTCTGAAACTAGGAATTGGTAAAATTCCCTGCACATACCAATCTCTGCTCCCTGTTTCTTTAAAAGTTTAAACAAGGTGACAGCATGAGAAGACTTTTTAGCCTGATAAGTATTTCCGAAAATGGCAAATTTCATAAGCAACATCATTAGTTCAGGATGCAAATTTGGCATTTTTTCTTGGATTTCTACTTTAAATAACCAAAAAAGAGTAGAGAATGCGTTTCGTATTATTAGGCAACTAATAATAATATTTGTATTTTTGCGGCAAATATAACGTAGAACTATGACTAAATTAAGTGTAAACATAAACAAGATTGCTACACTAAGAAATGCTCGCGGGGGAAATGTGCCCGATGTAGTAAAGGTGGCGCTTGATTGTGAATCTTTTGGTGCTGATGGTATCACCGTTCATCCCCGTCCTGACGAGCGTCACATTCGTCGTTCGGATGTATATGATTTGCGTCCTCTGTTGCGGACAGAATTCAATATTGAAGGTTATCCGTCCCCGGAATTTATTGACTTAGTGTTGAAAGTAAAACCTCATCAGGTTACTTTAGTTCCCGATGATCCTTCACAGATCACCTCCAATTCCGGTTGGGATACGAAAGCAAATCTGGAATTTCTGACTGAAGTTCTCGATCAATTTAACAGTGCCGGCATCCGTACTTCCGTTTTTGTAGCGGCTGATCCTGGAATGGTGGAATATGCGGCAAAAGCAGGGGCGGATCGTGTTGAACTGTATACAGAACCTTATGCAACAAACTATCCTAAGAATCCGGAAGCGGCCATCGCTCCTTTTATCGAAGCTGCGAAGACTGCCCGTAAACTGGGGATCGGATTGAACGCCGGTCATGATTTAAGTCTGGTGAATTTAAATTATTTCTATAAAAACATTCCTTGGGTGGATGAAGTGTCTATCGGACATGCGTTGATTAGCGATGCACTGTATCTGGGACTCGAACGTACCATTCAGGAATATAAAAACTGTCTACGCTCATGAATGCAATGATCTTGTTAGCCCAAGGGGCTATGAATATGGCCGACTCACTGGCTACTGCCAACCCCGTGCTGACGGAGGTAAACACTCCTGAAATGAACATGCTTGATATGGCTGTCAAGGGTGGATGGATTATGATTGTGCTGGGCGTACTGTCGGTTGTCTGCTTCTATATCCTGTTTGAACGTAACTACATGATTCGCAAGGCAGGAAAAGAGGACCCCATGTTTATGGAACGGATTAAAGACTATATTCATAGTGGAGAGATCAAAGCGGCTATTAACTATTGCCGCACGATGAATACTCCTTCGGCACGTATGATAGAAAAAGGAATCAGCCGTTTGGGACGTCCTATTAACGATGTGCAGGTAGCTATTGAGAATGTGGGTAATATTGAAGTTGCAAAGCTGGAAAAAGGACTGACTGTGATGGCAACTATTTCCGGAGGCGCTCCGATGCTCGGATTTCTCGGTACGGTGACCGGTATGGTACGTGCTTTCTACGAAATGGCGAATGCCGGAAGCGGAAACATTGATATCACTTTGCTTTCCGGAGGTATCTATGAAGCTATGATTACAACGGTCGGTGGTCTGATTGTCGGTATCATCGCTATGTTTGCCTACAATTATCTGGTGATGCTGGTAGACCGTGTGGTAAATAAAATGGAATCTCGTACAATGGAGTTCATGGACCTGTTGAACGAGCCTGCAAAATAATTCGCAGATGGGATTAAAAAGAAGAAATAGAGTATCGCCCAATTTCAGCATGGCCTCCATGACGGATGTCATCTTCCTGTTGCTGATATTCTTTATGATAACCTCTACGGTGGTGTCGCCCAATGCCATCAAGGTATTGTTGCCTCAAGGCAAGCAGCAGACTTCGGCCAAACCGCTGACAAGAGTGGTTATCGATAAGGACTTGAATTTCTATGCCGCTTTCGGCAATGAAAAAGAGCAGCCGGTGGCGCTGAACGATCTGACCTCTTTTTTGCAGAGTTGTGCAGAGAAGGAACCGGAAATGTATGTGGCATTGTATGCGGATGAATCGGTACCTTACCGTGAGATTGTAAGGGTATTGAACATTGCAAACGAGAATCATTTTAAGATGGTGCTGGCTACCCGCCCGCCTGAAAAAAATAAGAAACAATGGACAGAAGAAAAAAGGGTGAATACATAGGAGCGCTCGGTGCACTATTGGTGCATGTGGCAGTGATTGCTCTTTTGATTCTGGTGAGCTTTACTGTCCCCCAACCGGATGAAGATGCAGGTGGAGTGCCCGTGATGCTGGGGAATGTGGACGCAGCGAGCGGTTTTGATGATCCTTCTCTGGTAGATGTGGATATTATGGATGAAGATGCGGCAGCACCGCCTGCAGAAACAGAACCGCAACTTCCTTCGGAACAGGATTTACTGACACAGACTGAAGAGGAAACGGTCACTTTGAAACCTAAAGCGGAAGAACCGAAAAAAGAAACGGTGAGACCTAAAGAGGTGGTCAAGCCGAAAGAGCCGGTGAAGAAGCCGGAAAAAACGGAAGCGGAAAAAGCTGCGGAGGCGAAACGACTGGCGGAGGAAAAAGCGGAACGTGAACGTAAAGCTGCCGAAGAGGCTGCTAAAAAGAGGGTGGCCGGTGCGTTCGGAAAAGGAGCGCAAATGACAGGTAATAAAGGAACAGCAGATAGTGGCACGGGAACCGAAGGTAGCAAAGAAGGTAATTCTTCTACCGGAGCGAAGACCGGAACTGGTGGTTATGGAACATTTGACCTTGGCGGACGTTCTTTAGGTACGGGTAGTTTGCCGAAGCCTGTATATAACGTGCAGGAAGAAGGACGTGTAGTGGTGAATATCACCGTGAATCCCGCAGGACAAGTAGTGTCGACCAGCATTAGCCCTCAAACGAACACTGTAAACTCTGCTTTACGTAAAGCAGCGGAGGATGCAGCTAAGAAAGCCCGTTTTAATACGATCGATGGAGTGAATAACCAGACAGGGACAATCACCTATTATTTTAACTTGAGATAGTATCATTAACCAAATATATTAAGCATTATGGGAACTGTATACGCTTTTTTTGCAGATGGTTTTGAAGAAATTGAAGCCTTTACTGCTATTGACACGTTGAGACGTGCCGGACTGAATGTAGAAATCGTATCCGTTACACCGGATGAAATTGTAGTGGGAGCACATGATGTATCTGTTCTTTGCGATATCAATTTCGAGAATTGCGATTTCTTCGATGCTGAACTTTTGTTGTTGCCGGGAGGAATGCCGGGAGCTGCTACACTTGACAAGCACGAAGGATTGCGTAAATTGATTCTTGATTTTGCTGCAAAAGGTAAACCTATTGCTGCCATTTGTGCTGCTCCGATGGTGTTGGGTAAACTGGGGCTGCTGAAAGGAAAGAAGGCTACCTGTTATCCGAGTTTCGAACAATATCTGGATGGCGCCGAATGTGTAAATGCACATGTCGTACGTGATGGAAACATCATTACGGGGATGGGACCGGGTGCTGCTATGGAATTTGCCTTGGCAATCGTTGATCTGTTGGCAGGTAAAGAAAAAGTAGGCGAACTGGTAGAAGCGATGTGCGTTAAACGCTAAACCGCCCATGAAGAAATATGTAATCATTGTCGCCGGTGGAAAGGGCTTGCGAATGGGAAGTGATCTCCCCAAACAATTCCTTCCCATGGGTGATAAACCTGTGTTGATGCATACCCTGAAAGTCTTCAGGAGATATGACGAGACACTTCAAATCATATTGGTGCTTCCGCAGGAGCAACAAAGTTTCTGGAAGCAACTTTGTGATAAACATCATTTTACGGTGAAACATGTCCTTGCGGAAGGAGGTGAAACACGTTTCCATTCCGTAAAGAATGGGCTGGCATTGGTGCAAGAGCCGGGATTGGTGGGGGTGCATGATGGAGTACGCCCGTTTGTATCAGTGGAAGTGATTCGCCGTTGTTATGAGTTGGCAGAGGTGCAGAAAGCCGTGATTCCTGTGGTGGATGTAGTAGAGACACTTCGCCATTTGACAGATGCCGGAAGTGAAACAGTCAGCCGGATGGATTACAAACTGGTGCAAACGCCGCAAGTGTTCGATGTAGAGTTGCTGAAACAAGCCTACGCACAGGAATTTACCCCCTTTTTTACAGATGATGCTTCCGTTGTGGAGGCGATGGGAATGCCCGTTTATCTGGCAGAAGGCAACCGTGAAAATATAAAAATAACAACTCCTTTCGATTTAAAAGTGGGGAGTGCTCTTTTATAAATGTTTGATTTAGCCACACGCGACATAAAATTTATCTCCGGTGTAGGCCCTCAAAAAGCCGCTGTATTAAATAAGGAGTTGGAAATCTACTCCTTGCACGATTTAATTTATTATTTCCCTTATAAATATATTGACCGGAGCCGCATCTATTACATTCATGAAATAGATGGCAATATGCCGTATATTCAGTTGAAAGGAGAAATCCTCGGTTTTGAGACTATTGGTGAAGGACGGCAACGCCGTCTGACAGCGCATTTCTCGGATGGCACAGGAGTCGTTGATTTGGTGTGGTTTCAAGGCATAAAGTACATCTTGGGAAAGTATAAACTTCGCGAGGAATATATCATCTTTGGCAAACCGACTGTTTTCAACGGACGTATCAATGTGGCGCATCCCGATATAGATAAACCGGATGATTTGAAACTTTCCTCGGTGGGACTGCAACCTTATTACAGTACGACGGAGAAGATGAAACGCAGTTTCCTCAACTCTCACGCGATTGAGAAGATGATGGCAACGGTGATTCAGCAGATACAGGAGCCTCTGCCTGAAACACTTTCTCCCAAGTTGCTGACGGAGCATCATTTGATGCCTTTGACGGAAGCGCTCCGGAATATCCACTTCCCGACCAATCCCGATGTCCTTCGTCGGGCACAATACCGTCTTAAATTTGAAGAACTGTTTTATGTTCAGTTAAACATTCTCCGATATGCCAAAGACAGGCAGAAAAGGTATCGTGGATACATCTTTGAAAGAGTGGGAGATGTGTTCAATACATTTTATGCAAAGAATCTTCCTTTCCAACTGACGGGTGCGCAGAAACGGGTATTGAAAGAGATACGGAACGATGTCGGCAGTGGCAGGCAGATGAATCGTCTTTTGCAGGGAGATGTAGGAAGCGGAAAAACACTGGTTGCCTTGATGAGTATGTTGCTGGCATTGGATAATGGCTATCAGGCTTGTATGATGGCACCTACCGAAATCCTGGCAAACCAGCACTACGAAACCATCAAGGAATTGCTTTTTGGCATGGACATTCGTGTTGAGCTACTGACAGGTTCTATTAAAGGAAAAAGGAGAGAAGCGATTCTGACCGGATTGCTGACCGGAGATGTGCAGATATTAATAGGAACCCATGCCGTTATTGAAGATACTGTCAATTTCTCCTCTTTAGGTTTCGTCGTGATTGACGAACAACATCGTTTTGGCGTGGCTCAGCGTGCCCGTCTTTGGAGTAAGAATATTCAACCTCCGCATGTACTTGTAATGACTGCCACTCCCATTCCCCGTACGTTGGCGATGACCTTGTATGGCGACTTGGACGTGTCTGTGATTGATGAACTTCCTCCCGGAAGAAAACCGATTACTACCATCCATCAATTCGACAATCGCCGGGAAAGCATGTATCGTTCGGTGCGTAAGCAGATCGACGAAGGACGTCAGGTTTATATTGTCTATCCGCTGATTAAAGAGAGCGAAAAGATTGATTTGAAGAATCTTGAAGAAGGATATCAGCATATTCTGGAAGAGTTTCCGAAGTGTACGGTTTGCAAAGTGCATGGCAAAATGAAGCCTGCCGAGAAAGACGAACAAATGCAACTTTTTGTTTCGGGTAAAGCACAGATCATGGTAGCTACCACCGTCATCGAAGTGGGAGTGAACGTTCCGAATGCTTCGGTGATGATTATAGAAAATGCAGAACGTTTCGGGTTATCGCAGTTACATCAGTTGCGCGGCCGGGTGGGGCGTGGAGCAGAACAGTCTTATTGTATTCTGGTGACGAATTACAAGTTGACGGAGGACACCCGGAAGCGATTGGAAATCATGGTGCGCACCAATGATGGCTTTGAAATAGCAGAAGCCGATTTGAAATTGCGTGGTCCCGGTGATCTTGAAGGTACACAGCAAAGTGGCATTGCTTTCGATTTGAAGATTGCGGATATTGTCCGCGACGGGCAACTGTTGCAATACGTTCGTGCTATAGCTGAAAGTATTGTAGAACAAGACCCTGCAGCACAAAGTCCGGAGAACGAAATCTTATGGCGACAGCTTAAAGCCTTACGGAAAACGAATGTTAACTGGGCTGCCATAAGTTGAAAAACGGTTAAACATGCAGTTTATTTGCGTAAATGTGTTGCAAAACATATTTCGTCTCTATCCTCCCTATTTATAGGAGTTTAACGCCCTGATTGCCCCTTCTTTCCGTACTAAGCATCTGAAAAATAGTTAATAACTCCCTTGCCTTTTCGTAGGAAAATACTATCTTTGGAGGAATTTTTTTAGTAAATGTATTGTTTAACCATTTGTAAAGTCGAGTATTATGCTTGAAAAAACGCTGGTCATTTTAAAACCGTGTACCCTTCAACGGGGATTGGTTGGTGAGATTACTCACCGCTTTGAACGTAAAGGATTGCGGTTGGCCGGCATGAAGATGGTGCAACTGACTGATGAATTGTTAAGCGAACATTATGCCCACCTTAGCGGCAAACCTTTCTTTCAGCGTGTGAAAGATTCGATGATGACAGCTCCTGTCATTGTTTGTTGTTTCGAAGGTGTGGATGCTATTCAAACAGTCCGTACGTTGGCGGGACCGACTAATGGACGTTTAGCTGCCCCAGGCACCATTCGTGGGGATTACAGTATGAGCTTTCAAGAGAATATAGTTCATACATCCGATTCTCCGGAGACCGCAGCTATTGAATTAACGAGATTTTTTAAACCGGAAGAAATATTCGATTACAAGCAGGCAACATTTGACTACCTGTACGCAAACGACGAATATTAATTGAATTGACAAAGAACGAATGAATTTTAGCATTATTAAAACAGGATTGGTCGCTGTTGCGGCTATGGTCAGTCTGAGCTCTTTCTCGCAAGACCTGATTGCCCGCCAAGCACCGATAGACAAGAAATTAAAATCAGTAGACTCTTTGGCCTTGCAGAAGCAAATCCGCGCCGAACAGTCCGAATATCCCGCCCTAAGTCTTTATCCAAACTGGAACAACCAGTATGTGCATGCTTACGGAAATGCTATTATCCCTGAAACGTATACAATTGACCTGACTGGTTTCCATATGCCAACTCCGAGTACTAAAATTACTTCGCCTTTCGGGCCTCGTTGGAGAAGAATGCATAATGGCCTCGACTTGAAGGTTAATATCGGTGATACAATCGTTGCTGCTTTTGACGGTAAAGTGCGTGTAGTGAAGTATGAGCGCAGAGGTTATGGTAAGTACGTTGTTATCCGTCATGATAATGGATTGGAAACTGTATACGGACACTTGTCTAAACAATTGGTTGAAGATAATCAGCTGGTGAAAGCCGGTGAACCGATTGGTCTGGGTGGTAACACCGGACGTTCTACTGGTTCGCATCTTCATTTCGAAACCCGCTTCCTGGGAATTGCCATTAATCCGATTTATATGTTCGACTTCCCGAAACAGGATATCGTTGCCGATACTTATACGTTCCGCAAAGCAAAAGGCGTGAATCGTGCAGGTTCTCATGACACTCAGGTGGCTGACGGTGCTATCCGTTATCACAAGGTGAAGAGTGGCGATACATTGTCCCGCATTGCTAAGTTACGCGGCGTATCAGTCAGCACGCTTTGCAAACTGAACCGCATCAAACCGACCACGACTTTGCGTATCGGACAGGTTTTGCGTTGTTCATAAAATAGATAGCTTATAAAACAGTAATACAATATCTTTAGAAGAGGGCACTTTAATATAATTTAGAGTGCCCTCTTTCTGTTTTTACTTAATTATTGTTACCTTTGCGCACTATTTGGAAGAAGATGAAAGATACCAAGCAACAATTTGAACATGTCATCGCCTTGTGCCGTGACTTATTTTCCAAGAAGCTGCACGATTACGGGCCTGCATGGCGTATCCTGCGTCCGGCTTCGGTGACTGACCAGATTTTTATTAAAGCCAATCGGATTCGTAGTATTGAAACCAAAGGAGTGACCTTGATTGACGAGGGAATCCGTGCAGAGTTTATTGCGATTGTCAATTATGGCATTGTCGGACTCATCCAGTTGGAGCTGGGGTATGCCGAATCTGCCGACATCAGCAATGAAGAAGCGATGGCTTTATACGATAAGTATGCAAAAGGGGCATTAGACCTGATGCTTGCCAAAAACCATGATTATGATGAAGCCTGGCGGAGCATGCGTGTCAGCTCTTACACAGACTTGATCTTGATGAAGATTTACCGTACCAAGCAGATTGAGAGCCTGGCCGGCAACACATTGGTGTCAGAGGGAATTGATGCCAATTATATGGATATGATTAATTACTCTGTTTTCGGACTGATTAAGATAGAATTTGAAGGATAAGAACTTACATATCATTCAGGAGGTAGTGGCGAATATGTGTCGCTTTCTTTTGGCGGCATCGTTCATCTTTTCCGGATTTGTAAAGGCAGTTGATCCACTGGGGTTCCAGTATAAGATACAGGATTATCTGACCGCATTCGGAATGGATTCCTGGTTTCCTTCATTCTTCCCTTTATTGGGAGGCATCACTTTATCAGCTATTGAGTTTTTTATCGGTATCTCCTTATTCTTTGCTACCAGAAGAACCTTGGCTACTTCATTGGCTTTGATGCTGATGATTTTCATGACACCACTGACTTTGTATCTTGCCATCTTTGATCCGGTTTCGGATTGTGGCTGTTTTGGAGATGCCTGGGTGTTGACAAACTGGGAGACATTCGGGAAGAATATAGTTCTGCTGTTTGCAGCAATGATGGCTTTCCGTCACAGAAGGATGCTGATTCGTTTTATCAGTGTGAAGATGGAATGGTTGGTTTCTCTCTATACGCTGTTTTTTGTGTTTACTTTGTCATTCTATTGTCTGGACCGTCTGCCTGTTTTAGATTTTCGTCCTTACAAGATCGGAAAGAATATTCTGGAAGGGATGACAATGCCCGAAGGAGCGAAACCGAGTGTATATGAAAGCATCTTTATCTTGGAAAAGAACGGAGAGAAGAAAGAATTTACGTTGGATAACTATCCGGATAGTACCTGGACATTTATCGACACGCGGACAGTCTTAAAGGAAAAAGGATATGAACCGGCTATTCACGATTTCTCTATGATTGATCTGAATACGGGTGAGGATATAACAGACGATGTATTGACGGATATAGGATACACCTTCCTGTTGGTTGCCCATCGGATTGAAGAGGCGGATGATAGTAACATTGATTTGATTAATGAGATATATGACTATTCGGTGGAGCATGGCTATAAGTTTTACTGCCTCACTTCTTCACCGGAAGAGCAGATCGAATTGTGGAAGGACAAGACGGGAGCCGAATATCCTTTCTGTCAGATGGATGATATTACATTAAAGACGATGGTTCGTTCCAATCCGGGATTGATACTGATTAAGAACGGAACAATTCTGAATAAATGGAGCGATGAGGATATACCGGATGAATATGTGCTGACGGACAAGCTGGAAAATCTGCCGTTAGGAAAGCAGAAAGTGAGCAGTGATACTCATACGGTGGGATATGTATTCTTATGGTTTGTTATTCCGTTGTTGTTAGTGCTCGGAGTGGATGTTTTGGTCGTTCGCCGCAGAGAACGGAAAAACGTGAAGCGGAAGCAACGAGAGGAAGAGGTGAAAAACAAAGAAATGGAAATAAAGAACCAAGGAATAGAAGAACGAGAATAAGAAATGAATGATAACGATCGACCCTCTGTAACGAACACTAATTTCAATCGTTCAATCGTCAATCGTCCAATCGTAAATTTATTAACCCTTTAAAATAAAAAACAAAATGAGAAAGAACATTGTTGCAGGAAACTGGAAAATGAACAAAACCCTTCAAGAGGGTATCGCTTTGGCTAAAGAACTGAACGAAGCATTGGCTAACGAAAAGCCTAACTGTGATGTAATCATCTGTACTCCGTTTATCCACCTGGCTTCTGTTACTCCGTTGGTAGACGCTGCAAAGATCGGTGTAGGTGCTGAAAACTGTGCAGACAAAGCATCAGGTGCATATACAGGTGAAGTTTCAGCTGAAATGGTTGCTTCTACAGGTGCAAAATATGTAATTCTGGGACACTCTGAACGTCGTGCATACTACGGTGAAACAGTTGCTATCCTGGAAGAAAAAGTAAAATTGGCTTTGGCTAACGGCCTGACTCCGATTTTCTGTATCGGTGAAGTGTTGGAAGAACGCGAAGCTAACAAGCAGAACGAAGTGGTAGCTGCACAGATGGAATCTGTATTCTCTCTGTCTGCTGAAGACTTCTCTAAGATTGTATTGGCTTACGAACCGGTTTGGGCTATCGGTACAGGTAAAACTGCTTCTCCTGAACAAGCACAGGAAATCCATGCTTTCATCCGTTCTATCGTAGCTGACAAGTATGGTAAAGAAATCGCAGACAATACTTCTATCCTTTACGGTGGTAGCTGTAAACCTTCTAACGCTAAAGAACTGTTCGCTAACCCGGACGTTGATGGTGGTTTGATTGGTGGTGCTGCTTTGAAAGTATCTGATTTCAAAGGTATCATTGATGCCTTCAACGCATAATTAAAACTTTTTTCAGGCACGGATTTCACGGATTACACGGTGTTTTTTTCTATGAAATCTTAAAAACCGTGTAGTCCGCGTAATCCGTGCCTAAATACTGTTTATTAAATGAAGAAAATAGCCTTACTTACTTTGTTGCTGGCTTTGGCAAGTGTTGGCATACAAGCGCAAAGTATTATCAAGAGTCTGGAACGTAACATTCCGGGGCAAGGAAAGGTGACTATCCATCAAGACCCCCGCATTGAGGCTCTCATAGGTATGGAACGTCCTGCAACAGGTGAACAGAAAGTAATAAAGACTTCCGGGTTCAGAATTCAGGCGTATGCCGGTAATAATACTCGTCAGGCGAAGAATGATGCTTATCATGTGGCATCGCGTGTGAAAGAGTATTTTCCTGAATTGACGGTATATACTTCGTTCAATCCACCTCGTTGGCTTTGTCGTGTAGGTGATTTCCGTAGCATTGAAGAAGCGGACGCAATGATGCGTCGGTTGAAAGCTACCGGTGTGTTCAAAGAGGTTTCTATTGTAAGAGACCAGATCAATATTCCTTTATAATTGTATCATGTTAGAAAAAGAAGAAATTGTTTCTCCGAATCTGGAGGAGTTGAAGAGTCATTATCGTAGTATTATAACTTTGTTGGGTGAAGATGCCGAAAGGGAAGGGTTATTAAAAACTCCGGAACGGGTGGCTAAGGCAATGTTAAGCTTGACGAAAGGGTATCATATGGATCCTCATGAAGTGCTTCGTTCCGCTAAATTCCAGGAAGAATATAGTCAGATGGTGATTGTGAAAGATATCGATTTCTTCTCTCTTTGCGAACATCATATGTTGCCGTTCTACGGAAAGGCGCACGTGGCTTATATTCCTAACGGCTATATCACGGGGTTGAGTAAGATTGCCCGTGTAGTCGATATATTCTCTCATCGTCTGCAAGTGCAGGAACGCATGACACTGCAAATCAAAGAGTGCATTCAGGAAACCCTGAATCCACTGGGTGTAATGGTAGTGGTGGAAGCCAAACACATGTGCATGCAGATGCGTGGTGTAGAAAAACAAAATTCTATTACTACTACTTCTGACTTTACCGGAGCTTTCAATCAGGCAAAGACTCGTGAAGAGTTTATGAATCTGATTCAACACGGAACTTTGTAGAGAAAACCTCTAAAAAATGCGATTTTGTTCCAGCACCGGGGAACGTAGGCTTCGGCATCAATGGGGAGGGTGTGCGGCACCGGTGAAGGCATGGCTTTGCACCGATGAAGATTTATCGCAGAACAACCCGGTCTCCCAAGCGTTTTGCCATGATGCTTTGTACGGTTCTCAACTCATTATAGCGTTGCATAAGTGAGTCACATTTCTCATTATCATGGGCAAGAGCAGGATCTTGTAGGGCATAAAGCATGTGCTTTAATTCCTCTGTTACGATTGCATACTTGAAGTTAATCATTAACATCGGAACCAGTTCATAGAGCCGTTCTTCATCCGTCACGATCTTTTGGGACTTGGAGTGATATTTACTAAGCTGATAACGCACATTAATCAAGTCTACACTCAATTTACTGATTACCGGATCAGGATGTGCCAGGAAATAACGTTCGGCAATGAAGTTGGCATCGTGCATGTGTGCGGCAGCTTCCGATAACATTTGGCGGTGCAGCGGATTATGGAAGGCCAATTCATCCTCTTTCAGATCATTAACCACATATTCTATGACGGTTACCGGAATTTCATTTCCTTCTTCATCGGTCAGGTTACACATGATTTTCTCTCCATAACGAACTACCGCCTGTAATATCAGCCGTTCGAATTTGTAGAATTCCTGCCCTTCCTTTCCTTCCTGTGGAATAAAGGAAGCATAGCTGTCTTCCTGCAGAGCAGGAGGAACATCTGTATATCCGCCATCCACTTCAGGAGGCAACGGGATATCTCCATTAGGCATTGGAACATCTTCAGGAGGTGTGCTACCCTGTGACATCATAGCTGTTCTTTCAGCCATCCGGCGTTCCCGTTCCGTTTGCTCGGCTCGCTTCTCTGCTTGAGTTTCCCGCCTTTTGGCAACTTCCGATACAAGCAGTTTGTCTTCTACATGAAGTAGTTGGGCACATTCTTTGATATAGACATCTCTAACAATCGCTTCCGGAATGACAGAGATACTTTGCACCAGGTTACCAATCAGTTCCGCACGCTTGATAGGGTCTTTTCCTGCATCCTCCAGCAATAAGTTCGTTTTGAAGCGGATAAAGTCCGTTTCATGTTCCGAGATGAAGGCTTGAAACTCCGTAGAGTTATGTTTACGGGCAAAAGAGTCCGGGTCGTCCCCATCGGGAAGAAGACAGACTTTGATATTCATCCCTTCCTCCAATAACATATCAATTCCCCGGATAGAAGCCTTGATACCTGCTGCGTCACCGTCATAAAGCACCGTCATATTGTTGGTGAACCGATGGATCATACGGATTTGTCCTGGAGTGAGGGCTGTTCCCGAAGAAGCAACCACATTCTCTATGCCGGATTGATGCATGGAGATCACATCCGTGTAACCTTCAACTAGAAAGCAGCGGTCTTGCTTTACAATAGCCTGTTTGGCGAAATATATACCGTATAATTCGTTGCTTTTGTGGTAAATTTCCGATTCGGGCGAATTGACGTATTTAACTTTAACCCCTTTCGTTGCACTGGCAAGTACACGTCCGCCAAAAGCCACCACTTTGCCGGAAAGCGTGTGGACAGGAAAGATAACACGTCCCCAAAAACGATCCCGTAACCGGTGGTCATCCGTTTCATAACAAAGTCCGGTCTTTACCAGATACTCTTTCTTATATCCTTTTTGGATTGCTTCTTTGGAAAATGCATCATGACTTTCGGTGCAGTAGCCTAACTGGAATTTCTCAATAATGTCATCGCGAAAGCCACGATTACGGAAATAGGCCATACCGATGCTACGGCCGTCTATATGATTCTTTAGTATATTCTGGAAATAATCGCGTGCAAAGTTATTGACAATAAACAGACTTTCACGTTCGCTTTGCACAAACTTCTCCTCGTCACTTAATTCCCGTTCCTTGATTTCGATATTATATTTCTTGGCAAGGTACTTCAATGCTTCCGGATAAGACATCTGCTCGTGCTCCATAATGAAATGCACGGCATTTCCACCTTTTCCACAAGCAAAACACTTGCATAATCCTTTGGCGGGAGAGACATAAAAAGAAGGGGTTTTATCACTGTGGAACGGACACAAACCGACGTAATTGACACCACGTTTGCGCAGGGTGACAAAATCTGAAACGACATCTATAATTTGTGCCGCATCTAATATCCGGTCTATGGTAATTTGATCTATCATTCTTTCTCCTGTGAATCCGTTTTTGCGGATACAAAGGTACACATAAAAAAATCCCCTGCAAAGAACTTTTTTGCAGGGGATCGTTAAATCTTGGCACCGGTATTGATTATTTAATCTTTTCCCGAATCTTCGTCAGATACTTTTTCATACCTTCCGCATCCTTGTTTTCGATGATTTCGAGAAGGTTTTTCAACTCTGTCCGGATATTAGTCACTTGTCCCGGAGTGCGTGGGTTGAACAGAATTTCCTGAAGCAGGTAATCATCTTCGCTTAGCAGCCCTTTGGCGATTGCCATGTGCTTTTTGAACGTAGTTCCCGGGGCTTCCTGATGTTTCATTACGGCAGCAAATACGAAAGTCGATACGAACGGAATAGAAAGCGAGTAGGCTACTGTTTCGTCGTGCTCATCGAATGTATATTCGAAGATGTTCAAACGCAATGTCTGATAGAGGTCTTTGAAGAATATTTTTCCCAGGTGGTCGCCTTCACTGATGATGATGGCATTTTCGCTGCTTAGATTGCTAAGACTTGCGAAAGTCGGGCCAAACATAGGGTGACTGGAAACGTAGCGGAAACCACTCTCTTCGTAGAACTTCTTTAGTCCGGTTTTTACAGAGGCAATGTCACTAATGATGCAGTCTTTCGGTAGTACAGGCAGTATTTTGCGAAAGGCATCCAACGTGTACTTTACTGTAGCGGCATTAATAACCAATTCCGGCTCAAATTCCTTAATTTCCTCCAATGTGGTGAAACGATACGTGTTATAGACGAAACGCAACTGGTGCGGGTTGACGTCGAACACGGCCGTCTCGTGTTGAAAGCTCAAAATATCAGTAAAGAAGGAGCCCATTTTACCGGCTCCAAGGATTAATATTCTCATAATGTTTATTATTTAGTGAGAGTGTGTCAAAACGCAGATTAACACAAATTATTGCAGAAATAATTTTATAAGTCGTTGATTAATATATCAATATAATTGAAATAATCTGCGATAATTTGCGTTAATCTGCGTTTTATTATTCATTATGACACACCTTCACTCTAACTACTTATTAATAATTTCCATCTGTTGACGAACTGATTCTTCGTGGATGGCTTCGAAAATCTTCTTCATAAACTCGCTGTCCATACCGCATTGTTCGCCCTGCGCGCCACGTTTTTCCAGAATCTCATTGTAACGTCCGGCTTGAAGAACTGTGATTCCGTGCTCTTTTTTGTAAGTACCGATTTCACGTGCCACACGCATTCTTTTTGCTAATTCCTGAATGATATTGTCGTCACATTCGTCAATCTGTTTACGGAGCTGTGCCAGACTTTCGGTAGATTGTGTTTCCGTACGGATCACCAACAGATTGAGGATATAGTCGAGTACGTCCGGAGTAACCTGTTGAGAAGCATCGCTCCATGCGCAATCCGGGTTGCAGTGGCTTTCTATAATCAGACCGTCGAAATTCAAGTCCATAGCCTGTTGGCAAAGCGGTGCAACCAACTCACGTTTTCCACCGATATGGCTCGGATCACAGAAAATCGGAAGATTAGGGATGCGACGGCGCAGTTCGATAGGAATATGCCATTGGGGAAGATTCCGGTAGAGCTTTTTGTCATAACTGCTGAAACCGCGATGGATAGCACCCAGACGCTTCAATCCTGCGTTATTGATGCGTTCCAGCGCTCCGATCCACAATTCGAGATCCGGATTCACCGGGTTCTTGACTAACACAGGGATATCAACACCTTTCAGTGCGTCAGCGATTTCCTGTACGGCGAAAGGATTGGCAGTGGTGCGTGCACCTACCCAAAGAATATCGATTCCTGCTTTCAGACATTCGTAAACGTGTTTGGCTGTTGCTACCTCCGTAGAAACATACATTCCAGTTTCTTTCTTCACCTCTTTCAACCAGGCAAGACCTTCTACACCGATACCTTCGAAACCTCCCGGTTTGGTACGCGGCTTCCAGATTCCGGCACGATATATTTTTTGTCCTTTAGCAGCCAGTTGTTTGGCTGTATCCATTACTTGTTCTTCCGTTTCTGCGCTACATGGGCCGGCAATGACAATTGGTCTTTTAGCCTCAATGCCCGGTAATAAAATTGATTCGAGTTCCATATTCTTATTTGTTTTTTATTCTTTTAATAACTTGTTTTTATTGAACTTATTCTGTCTCATCTTGCTGTCGTCCTCTCTTTGGAAGAGGTTAGATTCTTTTAATTCTTTCCAGTGCTTCCGCCAGCTTATTGTCCTTGCAACAAAGTGAGATACGAATATACCTTGCTCCGTTACTGCCGAAGATAAATCCCGGAGTGATAAACACTCTTGCTTCATGCAGCACCTTTTCTGTCAGTTCCTCTACATCCTTGCAGGAAGCAGGAATCTTCCCCCAGAGGAACATGCCTACTTGTTTCTCATCGTAGGTGCATCCCAATGCTTTCATGATCTCACCGGCAAGATGACGACGGTTGCGGTAATTCTTATTATTACCTTCATACCAGTCTGTTTCAGCCTCAAGGGCGGTAGCTGCAGCCAGTTGCATGGCACGGAACATACCGCTGTCGATATTGCTTTTCACCTTCAATATCCATTGTACGAATTCAGCATTCGATGCCAGCATACCAATACGCCAGCCCGGCATATTGTGGCTCTTACTCATAGAATTGAACTCGATGCAACAGGCTTTGGCTCCCGGTACACTTAGGATACTGATAGGCTTTTCGTTCAGAATGAAGCTGTATGGATTATCATTCACAATTACGATATTCTTGCGACGGGCAAAATCAACGAGACGTTCATAGATTTCCGGAGTTGCATTGGCTCCCGTCGGCATGTTGGGATAATTGGTCCACATCAGTTTTACGCGACTAAGATCCATTTTTTCCAGTGCCTCGAAGTCAGGCATCCAGCCATCCTCTTCTTTCAGGTCGTAGTTGATAACTTCCGCTCCGAGTATTTTACTCAAAGATGTATAGGTCGGGTATCCCGGATTCGGGACTAGCACCTGCTCACCCGGATTGACGAATGCCAGCGTAACATGGAGAATTCCTTCTTTCGAGCCGATTAAAGGCTGTATCTCCGTATTCGGATTCAGTTCCACTCCATACCAGCGTTGATACCAAGCAGCAAAGCCTTTGCGCAGTTCGGGGATACCTACATACGGTTGATAACCGTGTCCGTTGGGATCATGAGCATTGTTGCACAATGTTTCGATGGTTTCCCTTGAGGGAGGCATATCAGGACTTCCGATACCGAGGCTGATAACGTCCTTTCCCTCTGCATTCATCTGTGCTACCTCTTTTAGCTTCTTTGAGAAGTAGTATTCGCTAACACTTGCCAATCTGTCGGCAGGAGCGATTTTATACGTTTGACTTTCCTTCTGCATATTCGCCTAATAATTTAAGTTCTTTGGTTAATGGAGTGATTGCAGCAATAGACTGCTTGTATCTTAGATAATCGTTGAAAGCTACATCTACGTAAAACTGGTATTCCCATTCCCGTCCGATGATAGGCAACGATTGAATTTTGGTCAGATTGATATTATAGAACGATAGAATGGATAAAACCTGTGACAGGCTGCCTTCCGTGTGTGGAAGAGTGAATACGATACTTGCCTTGTTGGTTGCATTGGCATGATGTTGACGGAGTTCGTCTACTTGCCAGGGATCGGCAACAACCAAAAAACGGGTGAAGTTGTGCTTGTTCGTTTCAATACCTTCCTGAAGGACTTTCATGCCGTAACGTTCAGCTGCTGCTTTGGAGCAGATGGCAGCGTGTCCTTTCAGATTTTCATTCTTGATGATTTCTGCGCTGCGGGCCGTATCTTCACCTTCCACCACTTTCAACTGCGGATGTTGATTCAGAAATTCGCGACACTGCATCAGGGCGATAGGGTGGGAGTTGACTTCTGTCAGATCTTCCCAGTTCTCATCGGGGAGACAGACAAAGCTGTGCGAGATGCGCAGTTTGTATTCACCGATAATCTGTGTGCCGCTTTGTCTCAACAATTCATTGTTGTGCAACAAACTTCCCGCAATCGTATTCTCGATGGCTAGCATTCCGATAACCAGGCTGTCTTTCCGTATCGAAGTAAACACGTCTTCGAAGTTGGCACAACAGATTAACTCTATTTCTTCTCCCTCGAAGTACTTGTGTGCGGCGATATCATGATATGAGCCGAGTGTTCCTTGAATTGCTATCTTTTTCATTGTTCTAAATATATTATATAAAAAAATCCCGCGTCCATATTGGAGCGGGATTCATATGATTGATTTCTCTATTCAGTCCTTAAGCATCACTGTCACTTGATACATACAAACTCCCGCTCTACTTTGTTGCTAAAGTAAAAGTAAAAAAAGAAGTAATATGCATAAGTAAATGATTTCATTCGAATCTTTATTTTTTTGCTTTGGTTTTTAATTCTGGGGCAAAAGTAATAATTTTCTGTTAGATGCAAACAAAAAACGATACTTTTTTTGTTTTCTTGCTTAAAAAGGATGAAAAAGTCATAGGAACATCTTAGGAAACAGTTCTAATACTTCTCTATTGCTTCCCTTGAAGCCGTTTTATTTCACGGTCGAAATCAGAAATGATCTTCTGCGTTTTGTTGAATTCGTCATATTCTGCTTTGGCTTTTGTATCTGATTGTTGACGGGAAATATGTCCTTTGTCATTATCGGGTAGGATTTGATAACGACGGAAAGCCAGAAATTCATTAACGCTGGAAGCGAACTCATTCATAGTGAAAGTATTTTCCCGTTCTATCAAGTCTTCTATATAATCGAAATAGCCGGTCACGGCCCGTTCCAAACGTTTGATTTCTGTTTCTGCCAGATAGTTTTTAGCAGTTGTTACATCCGATTTTAATATGCGTCCGTCTGGAGCGTTTTTCCATGTGGTCAGCCCCATATGTTCTTTGGTATGATCTGCTTTTGTATATACGATTTCAGCGGCAGTTTGTCCTGTAATGGCAAAATGAAACTTATTTTGAACCATGGCATAGAACTCATGTGTTGTTGGCGATTCCCGGTCATAGTCTGTACTACATTCGGCATAGATATCTGTGATTTGTTGCCAGATGCGACGTTCACTAGCTCGAATAGAGCGGACACGTTCCAATAGTTCTCTGAAATAATCTTTTCCAAAGACTGTATTACCTTGCTTTAGACGTTCATCATCAAGTACAAATCCTTTTTGAATGTATTCTTTTAAGATTTTTGTTGCCCAAATACGAAATTGGGTAGCTTTGGATGAGTTGACACGATAACCTACAGAGATAATAGCATCCAAGTTGTAGAATTGTGTCTCTTTTGTTTGTGTCTTATTGGCTAAAGCACCGTGAGTAGTGGTTATTTCCATTTTGGAAACAACCACTTCTTCGTTTAATTCCCCTTCTATAAATATATTTTTCAGATGTTTGCTGATAGCAGGAACTCCTACACCGAATAACTCCGCCATCGCTTTCTGTGTCAGCCAAAGTGTTTCATCTTTAATCACGACCTCTACTTTGACTTGTTCGGTTGGTGTATTATAAATGAGGAATTGTATTTGTTTGTCCATTATCTTATTCTATTTTCTGCTAACTCTCCTTGTGACGTAATCAAAAGATACCGGGAAGTGCTTCAGGCTTTGGTCCCAGGTTCTTGAATTCCCCGTTCAGGTTAGCTTCATCCTTCGGATTCAGTTCCAGAGATTTCTTCATGTCCTCTACAGAACCGTCCTTATCACCATTCAGTAATTTAGCACGTCCACGTTCTTTGTAGGCTTCTGCAAAGTTCGGATTCAGCTCGATAGCTTCATCAAACAGGCCGATAGCTTCCGTCAGTTTTTTCTGGTTGATATAAAGTTGTCCTAAATAAAGGTACGCCTGTTCGTTGAACGGATTTATTTCTGTCACCAGTTTGTAGTCTTCTTCTGCCTCTTCGTCCTTACCGTCTGCTTCTTTCACTTTTCCGCGCAGGAGCATAGCAGTCTCTTCTTCCGGATTCTGGGCGAGCACAGCATCTATATCCTCCATCATTTCTTTATACTGTTTCAGGTTCATCAAAGCTTCCGCGCGTAACAGGCGAGCTTCAATGAAATCATCTTTCAAAGTGATTGCTTTGGTGAGATGGGCAATAGTCATCAGGTCGTCATCCTGTCCCTTGCGGGCCTTCCCTAACAGATAATGAGCCACGGCATTTCCTTCTTCGATGGCAATCGCTTTATTGGCAGCTTCTTCCATTGCCTGATAATCTTCTTGGATGAAGCATACATTGGCCAGTGTCAGGAAAGTACTTGTGACATCAGGTTCCATAGCAGCCATCTTTTCCAATAATTCGCGGGCCTTTGCCGTTTCCCCCATCTGGATATAGAGTTGGCTAAGATAGCCCATTGTTTCAAACTCTTCCTTGATGGCAAGAGCTTCAATAAAACATTTTACTGCATAATCCGGACGTCCCATGCGTTGCGCACGTAAACCGTCGTATTTGAAGATCTCGAAATTTTTCTGATCGTTTTTCTGTTTTTCACTTTCCGGAGTTTCCGACTTTCCGGAGAAGAAAGATTTAAAAAAGTTCGGCATGGTGTGTTATTTTTGAGTTACCTTGCAAAGGTAGTAACTTATTTTGAAATATGTATCATTCCATCCTGCATCTTCCATTCACCTTCCTCCAATAAATATTGGATGACTTCGCTGATGCTCTCTTTCTCCGCTTCTATCTTATCGGCTATTTCTACCGGTGTCAGCGGTTTCTGGGTAAGTAATTCTGATATTTTCTTTTTCAGTTCCTCGAAATCGAAAGAATTCTCGGTCAGGGCACCAGTTGCACGGTGACTAAGACAAACATCGCATTGTCCGCAGTTGTGCTCGTTCTTCTCTCCGAAGTAACGGAGCAGCATCCGGCTCCGGCACACATTCTCCGAAGTGACATACTCTTCCATCGCTTTGATGCGGGCTTCATACCGGGCTTTGCGTTCTTCGTAGACGGAAGGAGGAATATGCACAAAACGAAGTTCCTGCCGTTCGCGGGTGTATATAATATAAGGTGTCTTTTTGTGCGGAATGTAATCCACGATGCGACGTTTGGTAAGCGTGACCAGTATATTGTAAATTTGTTCACGGGTCAGTCCGGTACGTATGGACAGGGTTGCTTCGCTGATATAGGCATAGTCGGTGAATACTCCGGTGTAAGAGCGGAGAATCGTCTGTATCAGTGCTTCGGCTTCTGTTCCCATTTCCCGCAATTTGTATAGTTCGTCCCGGCGAATCGTGAAAAGAATACGGGAGGCATTATCCTGTTCGTCCGTATATTCCAGATAACCGGCTTGAGTCAGTATTTTCAGTGCACTGTCCACCGGAACCGGGAAGTATTTGAACTTCCGGCAAAACTCTTCCAGATTAAATTCGCGGACACATTGGAAACCGTCGCCCATTGCCATCTGATAGTAATACTGCAGATGTTCGTAGACACTGAGAATATACTCTTTGTCGGGAAAAGTATCCACAACGCGCCTGTGCAGCGTCGTTCTGTCCGTTTTGGTGTATAAGATCACAGCATACGCTTTTTCACCGTCTCTTCCTGCACGACCGGCCTCCTGGAAGTAAGCTTCGAGAGAGTCGGGGAGATCGAGATGCAATACGATGCGCACGTCGGGTTTATCAATCCCCATTCCAAAGGCGTTTGTCGCTACCATTACACGAACTTCTCCGCTTTGCCAGCGTTTTTGCCGGAGGTCTTTTACGGCATTATCCAGTCCGGCGTGATAGAAGTCGGCGGTAATATCTTCGTTTACCAGTAACTCGGTGATTTCTTTGGTGCGTCGTCTGTTGCGGACATAGATAATGGCACTGCCGGGTATCTTTCGTAAGATATGCAACAGCTCTTGAGTTTTGTTATCCGTTTGCCGGACGATATATGCCAGGTTTTTCCGTTCGAAACTCATGCGGAAAACATTCTCTTCACGGAACTCCAAACGGGCTTGAATATCCTTCACTACTTCCGGAGTGGCGGTGGCTGTAAGTGCCAGTACCGGAATTCTCGGTAGCAATGTCCGTATTTCGGCAATTTTCAGGTAAGCAGGGCGGAAGTCATATCCCCATTGTGAGATACAGTGACTTTCGTCAACCGTAATCATGGAGACTTTCATTGATCGCAGTTTGGCACGGAATATGTCCGTGTCCAGACGTTCCGGAGAAATATAGAGGAATTTATAATTACCGAAGATGCAATTTTCAAGAGCAGTGAGAATCTCCTGCCGTGTCATGCCTGAATAGACGGCAAGCGCCTTGATGCCGCGTTTACGCAGGTTTTGCACCTGATCTTTCATCAGGGCGATGAGAGGAGTAATGACAATGCAAATCCCTTCCTGGGCGAGAGCAGGCACTTGAAAAGTGATGGACTTACCGCCTCCGGTCGGCATAAGTCCCAGTGTATCTTTGCCTTCGCCGATACTGGTGATGATCTCCTCCTGCAAGTCGCGGAAGGAGTCATATCCCCAATATTGTTTTAATATCTCCTGATACTTATTCAATCGGCTTTATATCCTCGATTTGAAGTTGTACTTCACCACGCTTGTGCGTGTTTTCTTCAATGGTGTAACAGATGTCGAACGAGCGTTTCGTTTTGATATAACGTACGTGTGAGCTCTGTCCGAACGCGATACCGTTCATTACATTATTCGATTTATTATCGACCAGTTCGAGTTTGATATGTTCCTGATCGCGTCCCACCACTTTACTTGTTCCGTAGTCATAGACATGGTGAGTGCAGAAAATAGGTTTCGTGTTATCAGGACCGAAAGGATTAAACTTTTTCAGGTCGTTGAAGAACTTTGACGAAATATCCCTGAAATCAATTTCAGCATCAATTTCGATCACAGCACTGGTTTGTTCCGGCAAGATATGCTGTGAAACGTATTCTTCGAACCGTTTGGTAAAGGCATTCACGTTTTCCACTTTCATCGACAGTCCGGCGGCGTATGTATGTCCCCCGAAGTTTTCCAGCAGGTCGCGGCAATGCTCGATTGCTTTATATACATCGAAGCCGGAAACTGAACGTGCGGAACCTGTTGCCATATCATCCGTCCGGGTCAGTACCACGGCAGGGCGGTAGTACACTTCTGTCAGACGGGAAGCTACGATGCCGATCACGCCTTTGTGCCATTCTTCGTTGTAGAGCACGATGGAGCGGCGATCCGCTAATCCTTCCAGATTGGCAACGATGTTGTTTGCCTCTTCCGTCATACTCTTGTCGAGGTCTTTCCGGGTTTCGTTGTACTGGTTGATTTGTCCGGCTTTCTCAAGCGCTACCGAGAAATCTTTTTCCGTCAGCAGGTCTACGGCTTCTTTTCCGTTCTGGATACGACCCGACGCATTGATGCGCGGTCCGATTTTAAACACAATATCGCTGACGGTGATTTCCTTTTCAGAAAGTCCGCATACGTCGATAATAGCCTTCATACCAATGCTCGGGTTACTATTCAGTTGCTTCAGACCGTGGTAGGCGAGGATACGGTTTTCACCCATAATCGGAACGATGTCCGATGCAATACTCACAGCTACAATATCCAGCAAAGGAATCAGGTGGTGGAACTCGATACCGTTACTGATAGCGAATGCCTGCATAAACTTGAAACCGACTCCACAACCGGAAAGGTGAGTGTACGGATACGTATTGTCCAGGCGTTTGGCATTCAGAATAGCTACGGCAGGCGGAAGCACATCATCCGGTACATGATGATCGCAGATGATGAAATCAATCCCTTTCTCTTTGGCATAAGTGATTTCTTCTACTGCTTTAATTCCACAATCGAGTACAATAATCAGTCCTACACCGGTTTCTGCGGCATAGTCCACTCCTTTTTTAGAAATGCCATACCCTTCATTGTATCGGTCGGGTATGTAATAATCAAGGTTCGAATAGAACTGTTGAATAAACTTGTAGACCAATGCTACGGCAGTAGTACCGTCTACGTCATAATCTCCATAAATTAGAATACGTTCTTTCTTTCCCATCGCCCTGTTCAGACGTTCCACTGCAATATCCATATCCTTCATCAGGAACGGATCATGCAGGTCGGGCAATTGCGGGCGGAAAAACTTCTTGGCATCTGCTGCCTTCGTAATTCCCCGCTGCACCAAAAGTTGTCCAAGTATCGGGCTAATCCCTAGTTCCTGGGCCAATGTCTGGCTTGTCTCTGCCTGTTCGGGTGTAATGGGTCGATAATTCCATTTGTGATTCATTTTATATATTGTTTTTTCTTTTTCTTTTCTCAAGGGTCGGAAAGGCACTTCTTTCCAACAAGGGGTAAAAGTACGAAAAAAAGCGGAAGTGTATAGTAGATAAGACGAAAATATTTCAAGACCATAGAAAACGAAGACAGGAAAAACGCCACCATATTAAAAGTAAGAAGCTGCCACAAGTTGGCTTAAGGGGCTACTGGTCATTCTGTATCGGAAGTCGTCGGAGGATATTGATTATCTGGATAGTAGAGAAGGACCGATAGAGAAAATGGAGTGAGAGAGTGGAAAAGTACGGGAATCTTTGGATGAATGTTGATTATTGACTAGCTTTAGCGGCTTAAATGATTCATTTCTCTGTCTATGATAAAAAGAAACCTGTTAATTGCTATCTTGATTTTATGCTCTATCGGAATAATAAAAGGGCAAACAGTATCGGATTCACTGGCAATTGTCTCTGCCCAATGGAAGGTGGAAAGTCCTCAAAAAGGACTTATTCATAAGTATGCTTCTATCCCCCGATTGTATCAGGGACCCCAGTCTGTTAGTCTAATAGAAGTTGATCCCGGCGCAGGCTTGAAAGTTGATGTAGCGGTTTCGGGTGAAATGAAGGAGACGAGTCGGATTGCTTCTGAACATCATGCCATTGCAGCCATTAATGGTTCTTACTTTGATATGAAGCGGGGAAATTCGGTTTGTTTTCTGAAAGTTGGTGACCAGGTCGTTGATACGACCACTTTGAGTGAATCTAAATGGCGTGTTACTGGAGCCATACATCTACATAAGGGAAAAATGAAGTTAATTCTCTGGAACAGGCAGATAGAAAAGGAATATAAGGAAGAAACGGGTACAGTATTAGCTTCCGGTCCGTTAATGTTGAAAGACGGACAGGTTTGCGACTGGAGCTCCTGTAATGCGAATTTTATCCGAAACAAGCATCCTCGCAGTGCTGTTGCTACTACTAAGGATGGAAAAATACTGTTGATAACGGTAGACGGACGTTTTCCTGAACAAGCAGGAGGAGTGAATATCCCGGAATTGGCACATCTGATCCGGGTTTTAGGAGGTGAGGATGCATTAAATTTGGATGGAGGTGGATCTACTACTCTTTGGTTGTCCGGTGCATCGGATAATGGAGTCGTTAATTATCCTTGTGACAATGGGCGGTTTGACCATGCCGGAGAACGGAAAGTTCCTAATATTCTTTATATAACGCATCAATAACGTTTCCATTATTCTTCATTGTATTTAAGGTCTTTCAGTGCATAGATTAAGACTTTTCAGTGCAGAAACTAGTGACTTTTTGTGCAGTCGGGTAGTCGTCCCGTTGTAACGGGACAATGGGCACTTTGTAAAAAGACGAATGTCACCTTATAAGGTGACATTTATCATTCTATAAGGTGACTAGCTATCTCCAAAAGGATGAAAATTACTAAAGATACAAAATTAATTAGTGAAAAGCAATAGTAGGGCAAGAAATTTATCTGTATTGCAAACAGACTTAGAATTCAAATCCGAATCTAATACCTACTCCATATAACCTCATACTTGTATTTTTATTGTTTATAGTTTCTTGAGTGCGCTATAGATAGAGCCTGCCCAATAGTTGCGCAATCCGAAACCACGTGCCTTGCCGTCGGTGATCCATTTTTCAATGATCTCCTTTGTTTCGGTATTGAAGAATACGACTTCATACGTACCTCTATTGTTTGATTTGTCCAGGAACTGTGCGATAAACACCATACCTACTCCGGGTGTTTTCTGGATAGGCAATGCGTTGATGGCTGCTTTGATTTGCTCTTTACTAAGAGTATATTCTCTTTTAGCGGTCATTAGCTCGGCCAGGTCGATGTTTTCGTTCACCTGATTAACGGCATCCAGTGGGATCTCTGTCACTTCTTTTTTCAATTGTTTTCCTACGTTATACTTCTTAGCTTCTGTGATGAACAGCTCATTGATGCGTCTGAAAGCATCTTTGAATTGTACCGGTGATTCATCTGCACCGAAAATCTTCACTTGGGAGTAGTCTACCCCATAGAACTTAATAGACTGAATGTCTTTTAATGCACTCTTGCCTTGTCCGAAACAGAACAGACTCGTGCTCAAGAATAAGAATAGAATAAGTTTTTTCATATACGTTAATGTTAAAGTGATATAGTTGGTTACTAACTTCCAAAAGTAGAAAATAATTATCGTAAATCAATGAATTTTATCGTTTTTCGACTCATCGGAGGCATTTGTATCTTGGCAATGTACTCTGCCGATTCAAAATTGATGCTTGGCGCCACTCTGACTTTCGAACGGAACAGATCTTTAATCTCTTTGGCAAAGGCTTCGCTACGGTTCTCGCTTCCGATACGAATCAGAATCTCATCCGTTCCCAATTCATTGGTATAAACTTCAATGATATAGTTTTTTACCGAAGGTATATTATCCAGAATGTCGAATAATGCAGGCGGATATAACGTTGTTCCTTTGTATTTAATCATTTGTCCTTTCCGGCCGAGGATGGAGCTTAGGCGGATGGTATTTCTCCCGCAACCACAGGGCTCGGTGTGGTGGTAGCAAATATCGCCTGTTTTGAAACGGAGCAACGGCATCCCTTTGACTCCGAGCGTCGTGATCGTTACTTCCCCTGCTTCTCCCTCTTCCACAGGACGATTATTATCATCCAGAAACTCTACAATGATAAGTTCCGGTTGCAAATGTCCTCCGTGGAATTCATTACACTCGGTAAAGGACGACTGCATTTCGGTGGAGGCATAAGTGGAATACAACTGCAAGGCAGGCCATTTATCGTGTATCTTCTGTCCGAGCGTATTCAACTGGAATTCCTGATTGCGCAATGCTTCTCCGATACAGATGCACTTCTGCATGGAACAGGTATTATGGTCGATATGATTCTTCTCGGCAAACTCTATCAGTTTGATAAGGAAAGAGGGGACCACCATTCCACAAGTCGGATGTATCCGTCGAATCGTGTCCCATTGCAGTTCCGGGATGCCGTTGCCTACACGGATCACTCCCATACCCAGTTCGCGGGCTCCCATATAATAAGCCAAGCCTGCCATGAAACGGCGGTCGATGGTAGTCATCAATTGAAGAATATCCTGCTTGGTGCATCCGGTGGTGGTGAAAGATAGGTATTCGTTGTAAGAGAGACGGTCCAGGTCTTCAGAGGTGAGAACGAAAGTGACCGGATCTCCCAATGTGCCCGAAGTCGTCACATAGTCGATAATTTCCTCTTTGTCTACGCAGATGAAATCATCGTTATGGAGTTGCAAGTCCGTCTTGGTAGTGACGGGAATCTGTTGCAAGTCTTCAATCGTCTTTATTTGATTGATATCAATGTGATGTTCGGCAAACATCTGTTGATAGAACTTGGAATGTGCTTGCAGGTAGGCTAACGCTTTGGCTAACTGTTCTTCCTGATAGCTTTTGATATCTTCCGGTGAGCGGAACTGAATTTCAGGATTCTTTTCCATCTTTGGATTGTTTTTGAATTTTTTGCTGGATACGTTCTTTCTCTTGCAACTTGGGAATAGGTCTCTTCAATGCCTGTTGCCAGTATGCAATAGCTTGGTGAGGTTGTTGCATGGCCTCGTAGTAATCTCCTATTACTTCATATACATAGTATAAGGAAGGATTGGAGGCTTGGTATGTTTTTAAAACAGATTCCTCTATCTTTTCCTTTTTTCTGATTTTCTTCAATAAAAGCGGAGTCAGTTTCTTATAAGTGAGAAGATGCTGGAACTCCGGTGTGTCGATGAATTTATCTGCCGGAATAGTTAATTCCGGGATGAATATTTCTTGTTTCAGCAGGATGTAGTCTTTGAATACCTTGTTCAAGTCGTAAGCTACATACTTTCCACATTGCCAAGGAGAGGTGGAAACCCACATCAACCGCTTTTCCGGTTGGAAGATAACGGAGTGATGGGCTATAAACTGGTTGACAGCCATTTCGTTGGCCAGTCCCAAATCGATATCTTGCAGACCTTTGCGATTGCGCAGGATAGAGGCGGCTGCCTTGGTGTCCAGAGGCTGATTCTCGTTGATGAGTTCCTCCAATCGGGCAAAACGATAAGGGCTGTCGGAAGTACGGATATTCTCGAGATTCCGTTCGTCCTCGCTGAATGCTTCCGATTGATAGTGATTGGTGCAGATGAGGCGGTCGGGCTCTTTACCGGTGAAAAGTACGGTCTTCTCGGGCGATTTCTCGATAATGGCGGCTTTTCCGTCTTTGGCAGAACCTATCAATATAGATTCGGAGACGAATGTTTTCCGCTTTTCGGCGATGGCAAAGGCTTCTTCAATCGTTGATGCGTATTGCAGGATTTCTCTGGTCAGGATGGAAATAGGGGTGGCGGAGCCTGTGGGGACAGCGGATTTTGCTGCATTAATCGTGACGGTGAGCCCTGCTTCATTCATACCGGACAGTACACCTATCATGCCGGGCCATCCGACGGAAGCAAACTTATAGCCCTTCTCCGGTGCATAGAAAGCAACTTGCTTGTTTTCTGCAAAAGCATCTCCTACGTAGAAATCAAAATTACGTCCGATGAGCAGGGATGAATCTGCACTTTGTGTTCCCCAAACAGCGAATGAACTGCATCCCACTAACATATAATCTTGCATGGCATGTCCCAGATCATGTGCCGAATGATAATTTAATTGGCGTTCGTAAGGAGTGCCGATAAAATCGTATTCATGGGTACACGATTGCGATATTCCATAAATCTCTTCTCGATATTCTTCAGGGACATTCGCACCCAGATTACGGTTGAATAGTACAATGAAGAACCGCAGAAATTTCAGATAACTGTCCGAAGGAATAATTTCGCGAATCTGGTCGATAAATACTTTCTCCTGATGATGGAGCAGATCGGCAGACAGTTTGCCGATGGCATCCCCCCTTTCAAGAGCATCCCCTCTAACGAACAATTCCCACAGCCCGCTTTCGCTGTGACGCAGGAAGTTGTCGGCATAAAACCGGAGGTCAAGAGTGTCGTTGTAGATAACCTCTGCCGGAGCCATGATGATAGTGTCTGCATAAGGCATTTCCCTCAAGGGTATCATGGGCTCATGCTTGGGTTGCATCATATCCGCAGAAAAGTAGAGGTAGCTGATGCCGACTATCAATCCGATGATGAGTAACAAGAAAATGTAACCTGCGTACTTGATTGTTTTTTTGACTATTCTATGCATTTCCTACTTTTTTAGCCAGATATTCTTGTCCTACAAACTCCGCACAAGTCAGCATGGCAGTTAGTGTTACCCCTAATGCACCATGCACATTCAGGTTTTGCCCGGTGAGAAAGAGATTTCCCAAGCGGCTTCTTGTAGATACGAAGCCAATTTGCGGACATTTATAATCTTTGATAATCCCATACGCGGAACCATCCACTGTTCCTGTATAGTCCCGATAGCTTAATGGAGTAGTGGTATACATCTCTTCTATGTTTTCTGAAAGATCAATGCCATGTCCTCGGATGAAGCGGAGAATCTGTTCTGCTTTCTCCTTTTTGAAGGATTGGTAGCTTTCTCCCCGATGTTCGGGAGTCGTGTCCTTCCAGGCAGACAGTTCATCCATATACATCGGTGTCAGGATGGAAATGACACTGGCATATTGACTGTCCTCGGAAGACGCTTGCATGGAAATCATACAGTTGGTGGTCCGTCCCGGATAGAGCAGTTTGTCATACCACACTTTATTGTTCCCATGCAGATACAGGTTACGGTTCTGATAGGGAGTGCTTTTCTTCTTCATTACCAGATAGAGCGTAAAGATACCGTAGGTATTTTCCAACGAACGGATGCGGGAAATATAGGCATTCTTGATGCTACGGTTTTTATCCAGTATCTCCAATGTCCGTTGGGGATGCATATTGGAGATGACGAAGTCGCTTTCCAGTCGCTCTTCTCCATTGATGATAACCCCCTGTACCTTTTCGTTTTCAACGATGATGCGGGTGGCTTCACTGTTATTGAGCACGGTCCCTCCGTTTGCCCGGATTACATTGATTAGCTCCAGACTGACTTGCATACTTCCGTCTACAAAACGGTAGGCGCCTTCAATATAAGAGTGGTTAATCATGGCATGCTGGTAGAAAGTGGATACATCTTTCAAACCTCCGTAGAGTAAAGCTGAACCTGCCAGTACATTTCGTAAGGCGGGGTCCGGAGTGATATCCGCAATCAGGTGGGCGGCAGAGGTACAAAAGTATTTCATACCCTCTAAAGCGAGTGTGCCTTGTTTCAGATGGTCTACGCTAATCAGGTTTCCGACAGCCTGAAGCTGTTCGGCATAGCATTTCAAGTTTTCTTTCTCATGCGGGAAGGACCGGCAGATGGTTTCAATAAACTGCGGGTATCCCATTGCATAATCGTATGTTTTTCCTTTATAGTAGATCGTATCAAAAGCAGCATCGTCCAAGCGTTTAATTTTCAGCTTGTCCATGATACCGAAATAGCGGAAATACTGGTTCATCACTTGACCCTCATCCAGGCTTCCTACATAATGAATACCCGTATCCAACAAATGCCCTTTTCGTTGGTAAGTCTGGAAGCATCCACCGAATTGCGCATTTTTTTCTACTATGCATACGTTGAATCCCTCTTTGCTAAGAATCGCTCCGCATTCCAGTCCGCCAAGGCCACTGCCGATAATGATGATATCATATTTGCTCATACTAGTCCGGTTTTCTGAATATGTAAATAGTGTTCGATGTATATTTGTCATTAGGAATGATTTCGACATCCATTCCACAGGCGACTGCTATTTCCCGTAGTTGAGTTTCGGTGGTGAAGTGTAATTCTCCGACCGTCCGGTTAAAGTTGAAAATACGGGTGGATAGTAATTCCGTGAACCGGGTTAACCGGTGCTTGGAAGCGTTGGCTGAATTTCCGTCGCGTATGATAATCATTCCTTCTGAACGTAAGCGACCGGCACATTTCAACAATAGGGTTTGTTGATGTTCGTAGCTCATATAGTGAAGCATGTCGTTCAGGATAAAGACATCACTTTCCGGCAGGGGATATTCCAATGCATTGCCATGCTTGAACTGGAGATGCTCGTTGCGTAACCATCCGTGCTGCGCCAGCGCTATCTTGTCTTCATCGTAATCAATACCCAGGATTTCCCGGTCCTCGGAAAGCAGAGACAGCATATAGCATAACGGGCCGAATCCGCAACCGATGTCTGTGATTTGCCCTTGGACGGGAATCAACCGGTTGAATAGCCGGTAATTCTTTTCCATTTTTACTTTGATACGGATATACCATTCTACGACGGGACCTTTATAGATATAGTTCTGGATAAGAGCTTCGTAGAACGCCGGATTGTCCGTCGTGTTCTGTTCACGGCAGATACGGGCATAAACCTCTTTCATGTAAGCGGATATGCGTTTGGTACGCTCCTGATAAGTACTTCCGAAAGACAGATCGTCTAATGGTATACGGGGAAGTATTTCCGTATAGATGATTCCTTTCCGGATATTGAAAGGTTGTGCTTTGGCAATGATTTTGTTATTACCGTAAAGCAGGATCGGGAGAATATCCAGTTTCAATGCTTCTGCCAGATAGAATGCTCCTTTGTGGAAACGTTTCATCTTTCCGTTATAGGTACGTGTGCCTTCCGGGAAAATGGCGATGGAGTAGCCCTCCTTCACTTTTTTCCGCATCCGTTCCATATATTGCTCGTATCCTTCGCCTATATAATAGAAGTCGACATAACGAATGATGGCTCCGAAGAAAGGAGAGTGCCATACCCAATGGTTGGTTACCATCAGGATTTTAGACGAAAGAGACAGCAATACCAGAATGTCGATGAACGACTGGTGGTTGGCAATGATAATTGCCGGATGGCGGAAGCGTTCGTTGGCTTTGTTGATATGTTCTTTTTTGACGGCAGTGGCCAGTAGCAAAATTCCTTTGCAGGTGATTTGTATCAGGCGGCATACCAAACGCTGCTTGCTGCTTTTGCGCACAGGCACCGGATAAAGCAGGATAATCAATATACGGAGGACGATGCAGCCGATAAAGAAAAGCAGGAAGAGCAATACGGTACGTATCAATCCGATAAGCGTATAAGGCGGCAATCCTTTGGAAGCGGGGCCTGCGATGAAGAACCGGAAAATGAGTGGCTGAATGGTATAGGCCACCAATACCACTGCTATCATACCCAGAATGGAAATCAGTGAAATGGATTGCAAAGCCGGGTGTTTGGCAAACACAAGTGCTCCCATACCGACCACTGTGGTGAAGGCGGAGAAGAAGATAGCCGTTTTATGGGAATTCAACACCTTCTGACCTGTACGGTATTTGTTTTGTAGCCCGTCCATAATGAAGATACTGAAGTCATCTCCAATGCCAAAGATAAAGGTGGACAGGATGATGTTGATAATATTGAACTCAATTCCCAGAATTCCCATTAATCCCAAGATGATTACCCAGCTGATTAGCATCGGGAGAAAACTCATCAAGGTAAGCTCGATACGTCCGTAGGAGAACCATAGTGCAAAGAATATCAGGAAAGAAGAGATGTACAGAATCAGGTAAAAGTCGTCATTGATGGCCGATACCCATTTGTTGGCAAAGTAGGAACGGTCGAAGATGACTACATTCGGATCTTTATTAAAGTTCTGGTACACAGTTTCCTTATTCGGTTCGCTGATCCGTATCTGGCTGATAAGCATGGTGATGGAATCGGCAGAGGTTTGCCATTCATTCAATAGCTTGCCGGATAAATCGTCTCCTTGCGCGGTGTAATGATATTCACCGAAAGGTTGGTTCATCCATTGATAAAAAGAATCAAAGCTTCCCAGACGGAAACGATATTCGGCAGCAGCTGTTTCCAGCTGTTCACGGACTTGTTGCTGTTTTTCATCCGTCCAGTAATCTTTCCATTTCTTCAGGCGTTTCTGCTGCTCTTGCGGAGAGATCAGAAACTGTGAGGCGGAGGCATACTCTTTGATGAGTCCCTGCTCTTTCAGTGCCGATAACTTCTGATTGGTCGTTGCATAAGTTTCGGTAGCCTGATTCATGTCTTTGCCCACACTGACAAAAAGCACGGTCTTTTCATCGTTGTCGAAGAGTTGCAGTAATTTTTCTTCCGATTGTTGGAGATGGCGGGGCTCATAGTTGAGACTCATCATATCGTTGTTGAAGCCTACCTTTTGCGAAGTAAACAAACAGATCACTGTAATGAGTAGGATGCCGCCTACCAGCCATTTATTCTTTTCGTAAGAATAAGCATTTATTTTCTCGATGACGCGTAGTATGCGTCCCTGTTTGACGTCTGCCTGTCCTTTCAGAAAATGAGGCAGGTAAATGAGGCAGAAGAGGGTAGTGCCCACCAATGCCAGAGAGGCAAACAAACCGAAGTCGCGTAACAGATCGGAACTGGTGAATATCAATCCCAGAAATGCGCCGATGGTGGTGAAACTACCTACCGTAAGCGGATAGGCTATCTCTTTAATAAGTTGTTGCACGGTGGAAACATGGTTCTGATGTGCCAGCATGTGAATGGAATAGCTTAGTGCAATACCCATCACTGCCGAACCGGCTCCCACTGCAATGGCGGAGATACTTCCTTTAATAAAGAAAATGAGAAACAGGGCGAATAATCCTCCGAACAGTACCGGAGTAATAATCAACGGTATCGATCTCTTTCGTTTAAAAACGAGTGAGATAAATACAATGATGATAAGCAGTGCCAGGGAGGAAGTCAGGATGGTATCTTTCTTAATCTGACGGGCGTTGTAGACTCCCACGGAGGGACCGCCGAAATATTCAGCTCGAATGGTAGGAGATTCTCCCTGTACGTGCTTGAGCTCTTCTTCGAGTATCTTTATCAGTTCGTCGTTCTTTCCGGTACTTCCTGTACTGAATACCGGGGTAATGAACATAAGTAAGGTGGAACCGTCTTTGGAGAAGATATGTTCGTCATAAATCTCGTAGTTGGCTTCCAACTGGAAATCTTGCAAATGTTTCAGGGCTTCACTTCCCAGTCCGAGCGGATCCCGGAGAATATAGCTTCTTAATGCAATTCCGGCAGGAGAGAGGAGGTTGGTATAATTCTTCTGCATGGTAGCTTGTATCCCTTTATCCGTCAGTAAGGAATCGAAGCGTTGATAGTCCGTATCTGTCAGGAAAAGCGGAAGATGTTCATAAACGAAGTCTGTGGCTCCTTGGATGAGGCTTTGGTCTACCTGTGCGAAAATTCCTTTAATCAGTTTTCCTCCGGCTTTTTCAGTCAGGGTTTGTTGTAGTTGTCCGGCTGCTTCTATCAGGGAGTCGGGTTCTACGCGGTGGCAGGTATCTGCCGAGGATAACATAATGATAATCTTATCCTTAATCTTGAGATTGTCGAACACTTTGATTGTGTTCTGGGAATCTTTAGTGTCGGGGAAAAATTGTGTGATGTTCTCTTCGAACCTTACTTGCAGGGCAAAGAATCCCATTAACAGGACACAACTGATGAGTGACAAATAGAACAGAATCTTGTGCCTCTCGAAATAATCATATAGTCCGATAAAAAACTGGGTCATATCTTTTTTTTCCTACACGCCGTGAGCAGAATGAACGCGATGGTTCCTGCCAGTATGCTGCATACGACTGCAAAGATAACACTTCCTATTAAATATTGCTCTATGACTGATTTTACATTTTCAAAAGAAAGTTCGTTTAAATGCAGATTGACAGGATCTCCCAGCACTTTGCAACCGGTTACGTAACTGCCGTACAGCAAAAATGGAATCATAGGAGGGATGCTGATATTGGCTGCTACAATAGCTATGACTTTATTCAGTCTGAACAAATGTGCCAGAAATAACGTGATTAGCATTTGATATCCCCATACCGGAACGATACCCATGAATACGCCGAGTGTGATGGCAGCCGTGATCCGCAGATTAGATTCGGGGGAGTGGGTGACATGATCCGAGAAAAACTGCTTGCAGTTCTTCCAGTTCAGTTTACGGAAGAAGTTTCGGGGGATGATCCAAAGGAAAGTGACGAGTACCAATATTGTATTCAGGATACTGATACGGGTGAAATCACGGAACGGTCGGAAATGAGAAACCCGCTCTTCCTGTGGCGGATAATAAACATGTACCGGAATGTTTTTAACGGTAATGCCGCCCCAGGCTGCAAAGACAAGTGCTTCCAACTCAAATTCGTATTTGGCGGTGTAATACCACTTGTCTACATTCATTCGTTGGATGGGGTACAGGCGGTAGCCGGATTGTGTATCTTGCAGTTTGATACCTGTTTCGAGGGTAAACCAGAAGTTGGAAAACTTATTGGCAAATGTATTCTTTCCCGGCATATTGTCCGAGGCGAGGTTACGGGCACCTACCAATAATGTGTCCGGTTCTTTTTCTATGGCTTCGATCAATGCGGGAATATCCGAAGCGAAATGCTGTCCGTCAGAATCAATGGTGATTGCATACCGAAATCCTTGCTTTTTGGCAAAGGATAGTCCATGTCTCAAAGCTACTCCTTTTCCTTGATTGACAGGGTGGGTGATGGTATGTAAGTTAGATTCCCGGCTAAGTATTCCGGCAGTTTCATCTGTAGAACCGTCGTTGACAACAAGGATATCGGGGGCGTAGAAACGTACACTTTCTATGACGTCCGCCAGTGTCTTTCCATTGTTGTAACTTGGGATGATAACGATGATCCCTAATTGTTTCAACTTCTCGTGCCAATAGGCTGTACTTATTTGTTCCTTCATGCTTTCGGGGTAAGTGCAGCTTTTAGTTTAATGAAACATTCGCTCTTTACGGTATGCCCTTCTGCACAGTTCTCTTCTATACTGCTGTCCTTTATACTGCTTTCTTTTACAATGTTCTCTTTCACAGCTCCTTCTTTTACACTTCCCTCCGCCTGCAATTGAAGTGTACCTTCTTCTATCTCTTTAAAAGTCAGTGCCACCGAAATGTGCGGTGTTTCTATAGGATTGATAGCCGAAAGAAACTTGCAGGAAGACACTTGTGCTATTTGCAATTTTTGCTGGCGAATGTCTTCTACACATTCCTTGATAAGTTGTAACAGGCAAACTCCGGGAACTACCGGATGCCCGGGAAAATGTCCCTGGTAAATAGGGTGTTTGGGATTCAACTCTATCTGGATAGTCCAGATAGTTGAGTCCGATGATTCGGAGGAAAGGATGGTATAGAAGTTATCAAGTAGCATATATTAAATCTCTTTAGGTAGTTTATCCGGGTTGGACAGTTTATCCAGACAGATTATTAACCGTATCCACGGATGTTTGATTTTTACTTGTGTGGGGTCACCCGGAGTATTTCCGGTGATATAGAGCACTGACTTTCCAAAGCCTTTTCCACTGGTCCTTTTTTCAGTAGCACTGTCTTTGGTCGCTTTCACACGAGTACCTTTCTCACTTAAGAACAGACGTCTGAAATCCATTTCCAGAAGTTGCAGCACCTTTTCCTTTTTCATGGGTTCAATGCAACTGTTGACAGTAAACTGATCGTTGCGAAGAGAAAAATCGAAAAGGCTTAGTCCGAAGTAGGTAGACGCTACGATCCGGATTTCGTTATCAGGCATACGGCGTACTATTAGCATACCGCTCATGTGATGTTTCATGAAATCCAGTTGGATATTGTATTTTTGCGAGCTTTCTCCTTGTGTCAGTTCGATAGCGGGAGGCACGGTGCTGCCTTCCCCGCCCATTCGTGGAGAGCAGGAAGTCTGGATCTGTATCCATAAGAATAGCAGAACCGTCAGACTAACGAATCGCAAACTTCGTCTCATTCTTCAGGGAGTTGAACTTTTTATTATAGAATTCGTATTCTGTATAGTTTGTGGCTGTTTCGGACAGACGGAGTTTGTGTACCGACATGTCTTTCTTGTCCAGATAGATTTCTATACCGGCAATATAGGCTTGTACTGCTTTGTTGGTCGGTTTTATTTTAACCAGATAGTATCGTGCATCTTCAAAATACTCCAGCTGGTAGTTGGACGACATTTTAGACAGGTCGCCTATCATACACGCGGTCAGCATATCCTGCATCTGTGCCATCATTTTGTTCGAACTAAGGTTCATGATGCTTTTCTTGCCATCTGAAACGATTTTGAGCTTACTGCCGTTTATCACGATGAGATAATCCATCGGGCGGAAATATTCCATGCAGATTTTATTGCTTTTTTGGTAGTAGAACTTCCCTTTGGAAGTAACCTTCTCATCGAATACATCGAGATATTTCACTTGGGTGAAATCGCTTTCGATGGACTCTACGGTTTGCGCCTCCTTTGCCAGGCGGCTTTCAAACTCTGTCTTTTGTGGCATCTTTTTCATGCTCTGGGCATGGATAGAGGCTATAGACAAGAAGATAAGCGATAAATATATTAATAAAGTTCTCATACCTTTTTTTATTTTATGCCAATAGTTTGTCCGGACGGACAACTGTATATCCTTGTTCTTTCAGCAAATCCAAGATTTGTTTCACTAGCTGGTCGCTGTCCGGCATCCGGTCGTGCAACAGAATGATGGCTCCCGGTTCAAGACGTTTCCGAATTCTGGCAAGGACTTTATCCGGTGCTTGTTGTGTATCCAGTGTACGGATGCTCCATCCTATAGAGGTATATCCTAACTGTCGAACGGCTTTCGCAATCGTTGGATTAGTGACACCGAACGGTGGACGAAACAAACTAACCGGCTGCGAAGTTACTCGTTCTAGTTCACACTGACAAGTTTGCAAATCTTTTTTCATCTTGGAGAGCCCGTATAGTGGGAATAAACCGGAATGGGTATACGAATGATTTCCAATCAGATGACCTTCTGCTACCATTTTTTGCAAGATTGCTTCATTCCCTTTTACCTTATGGCCGATACAGAAGAAACAGGCGGTTACCTGATATTCTTTTAGTACCTGAAGAACTTTGGGAGTCTGTAGGGAGTCGGGGCCGTCATCAAAAGTCAGGGCGACAATCTTTTCCGCAGTATGCTTTTTGCAAAATGACCGGAGGTAAATTCCCGATCGAATGCTATAGGAAGCATAAACGAGAAAAGACAGGATCAAGAGCAGGTAAAGAAGGAGGCAAACGATTATCATACGCTTTTCCGAATTAGAATCAATGAATGATTGATGGAGTGGTGATGATTGTAAATCAATATATGGGTAGGGGGAGTGCAGTTTGCCGATTCGTTCACTGCTTTCCATACCGCATACGATGTTGCGGTAGGATATTCACCACATTCATTCTTAAAACTAAGATGAACACTTTCCGGGAAAAGGTTTGTTTCAAGCTCTTCATAAATAGAGTTGTCATTGTCGACAGTTTGCTCGTGAGAGTCGTCTTGATTGTGTTGCTTCTTGTTTTTCCCGGTAACCAACCACTGAATATCCTGACATTCTAAACCATTTCGTTGCAAAAAACGGATGATTCGGGAGCTGATTTCTTCTGTAGTCTGTTTCCCGATGAAAGTTTCGACTCCCTGTATTTCAGCCAACGGATGCTCTCCGGCTTCCCGACTTAACAGGAAGAATTGAGCACCTTCTCCGGCTGCTATCCCTTTCAGCATTCCCAGCCGTTGCTGAATCGTGTAACTGGTTTCTGTCATTTCATCGATGGCTCCCACAAGTATATTCTCGCTTCCTTCTCCTATTTTCATCATAGCGTCCAATAAAGCACTTTCAAAACTAAGTCCACGGTGGACATAAGTCATGTTGTAGGCATGTATTTGATGAATCAGAGCTATTTGTGCACCGATTGTATTGAATGTCGACTGGATGAAAGGAGTAGGATTCAGCATCCGCTCTTCATTATCCAATAGGTTGTTCAGGAATTTTTCCGTGTCTGTCAGGCAGCCCAATCCTGTTGCTGTGATGATTCCTTGTATCTTTTCAGGAGATAGTTCACCCATACATTCCAATCCGCAGGCCACCCCCATTTTTACGATACGGCTCATGCGTCTGCGCAAGGTCGCATTGGTGATAATATCCTTATAGTCGGGTTCGCAAGCCTGAAGATAAGGGTGATTATTTTCTGGTGAATGATCCTTTTGCGGATGAATGGAAGCGATGCGTTGAATATAAACTGGCTGCATAGGCTTAAATACTTAAAGGTGCGTTCATGCTGGAAAATTCGTTGCGGAAAAGAGGAGCGATGAATCATTTCCTCCGAAACCGAAAGAGTTGGATAACACATGTCGGATGGGGATTCCTTCTTGAAAAGAAGTTTCCGGTATCAGTCCTATTCCTGATTTCTGTTCCGTTTCCGACATCGCCTCTGTAAAATTCAGATTAGGATAAATCATACCTTTATCTATTGAAAGAACGGAGTAAACAGCTTCAATTCCTTCGGAAGCTCCTAAGGTATGTCCGATAAAGGCTTTTACCGAACTAAATGGCGGAACGTGTTCTCCAAAGATTCTTCGGAGTGCCATACCTTCTGACGCATCATTGCCGGGAGTACCTGTTCCATGTACATTGATATAATCGATTTCTTCAGGAGAAACGCCACTGGAAGCGATAGCTTCGCTCATTGACAGAAAAGCACCGTTCCCTTCGGGAGAACTTCCTGTTTGATGATAAGCCTCATTCGTATTGGCGTAACCGCTAAGTTCACAATAAGGAGTTCTTTGGAGTGAACTTTCCGGTTGAAGCACTAAGTAACCGGCACCTTCTCCCAGATTTAATCCGGTACGTGAGCGGTCAAAGGGACGGCAATGTGTTTTGTCCAAAATCATCAGGGAGTTGAATCCATTGAGCGTAAACCGGCAAAGTGCATCTGTGCCTCCCACGATAGCGGCATCCAGTAGCCCGTGTTTAATCATTCTTGCTCCCAGCATGATGGCATTGGCTGCTGACGAACAGGCTGTACTGATGGTGGTTATAAAATCATTGATACCTAAATACGAAGCAATCAATTCCGTACTGGCTCCGCAGTCGTGTGAAATCACTTCCCGTAATCGTCCCTGTCCTGGGTTTTTCTTGAAAGATTCATAGAAGTGCTCGCTCAAATCCATACCGCCAACGGAAGTGGCGGAAATAAAACCGATACGTAATGATCGCTGGTCTTTTTGCGAGGTTAGCGGCTGATTTAGTAGCTGATTTTCTGGTCGGTTGGGCGATATGCGCAAGTTTAATCCCGCGTCATCCATTGCTTCTTTGGCTGCCATCATTCCCAACAAGGCCGTACGTGATACAGTGCGTTGTGGAGGTAAAGATAATAGTTGCTTCAGTTCCTCATTGCTACGTTTCACTTCGGATACGGGCACATCGAGAGCAGTCGGAAAAAGAGTTACTTTTCCGATGCCATGCTTTCTTTGTCTCAACGCTTCTATATTTTCGGAAACTCCGATACCGATGCCCGAAACAACTCCCAATCCGGTGACGTATATCTTCATCGGTTAAGCTTTGCGATTAGCAATGATGTAGTCTGCCAGTGTACGTACCGAGTAGAAGATTTGTTTTCCTTCACTGGGGTTCTCTATCTTTATACCGTATTCGCGTTCCAGAATCAGGATGATTTCGAGTGCGTCAATGGAGTCAAGGCCAAGACCTTCGTCGCCAAACAGAGGGGCTTCATTGTCAATATCTTCCGGAGTGATTTCTTCAAGGTTCAACTCTTCGATTAGTTTCCCTTTCACTTCGTCCATCAGTTCTCTTTTGGTTTGATCTAAATTATCCATAAATCGTTGATATATTATTAAGTTGTTTAAATTCTGCTTGATAATGTCCGTCCAGTAGTTCGCACCAGCCTATGATACAGGTGCGTAACTTGCCTTTTGCCATCACAATCTTTGCATAATCCTCTAATGAGGCAGCATCGGATTGTCGACGGACAAAAAATGTATTCTCTCCCTGAATCTTATGGCGGATACAGATTTCTCCCAATACTACATTGGGGAGAGTGTAGACAAACACGGCAGGACTGGCTGCTTTGTCTCCTTCTTTACTGATGATTGCCTGATGTTTGCAGTCCGTATCCAGAGAGGAAGAAGCATTGGCAAGAATGATTCCAATCTCTTCCGGACGGTAGTGTGTATCTTTCAGTAAATATTCGGCAGCTACATATCCCAGCTTACAGAGGTTGTCCATCTTATAGAACTTCATATTGTTTTCTCCCAGATGCTTGTATGCTTCCCGGATGAATGGTGCAAAGTCAGTTTCCGAAGAACTGAATACAGTTGTTCCTTTACTTTCTACTGCTCCCGGTCTGATTGTGACCGTGTTGCCCGATTCCACCACTGCTTTGCAAGCTGGCGGAGTACTCGCTTTGTCTGTGACCTGCAAGTTTGCTTTCTGTTTCAGATGAGCATCGGGGAGGGATAATACCAGTGCGGCATTACAGCCTCCGAAACCGGAAGCGGTTTTGATGCAGCATTTCATCGGCATCGGCTGATGAGTGGCATAGACAGTGATAGGCATGGGAACACCGAGTGTTTCATATCCTAAAGTTCCGTAGTATCTTCCTTCTTTTAGTTGCTCTATGCAAAGTATGGTTTCGATAATGCCCGAAGCTCCTAATGTATGACCGAAATAGGGTTTAAGGCTATTCACCGGGACTGTAGCTAATCCCGCCAGATGTATGGCTTTGGATTCCATTTCGTCATTGTAAACCGTGGCTGTTCCGTGTGCATTGATAAAGCTAATGTCTTCGGGGAGTGCTCCGGCTTCTTCCATTGCCTGATTAATAGCTAGAGCTAAACCATCCCCTGTTCGGGAAGGACCGGATATATGGTTGGCGTCATTACTGATTGCTCCTCCGGAGAGAATAATATGATTCGCGTTTTCTTGAGTTTCTAAAAGAACAGCTCCACAGGCTTCGCCCAGACTTAATCCATCCCGTTGTATATCGTATGGTCGGCAGGGGTGTGCGCTGACAGATCGGAACGATAGAAAGCCGCTGGTAATGAAATGAGAAAGAATATCCCCACCTGCCACAATCACTCGTTTGTAACGTCCTGATTCTATCCATCTCTTAGCGACGATTAGTGCCGAGACTCCTGATATACAGGCATTAGAGATGACCTCTACCTGATTTGTCGCTCCAAAGAAATCTCCGATTCGTTCCGCCATTTTCCAAAGAAAAACCGGACTGTCAGCAGAGATTTGCTGTGGAAAGGCCGATTGTTTTGTCCGGTCACTCAATAAATCTATATTTCCTTTAGTGGTAGATAATAACAAGGCGCAATCCGGCTCCCGCAAGTCGGCTCCCGATTGAGAAATAACCTCTTGGATAGCCAGTATGAATAATTGCTCCATCCGGGTATAATCCGTAATCTGCATCAGTTTCGCCCGTTTTTCCAATTCCACAGAATCAATCATTCCCGCCAATAGGGGATGATCGGAAATTAGGCCGGCTTCTTGCATACGGATTCCGCTTCGGTAGTTATGGATGGCCTCCAGATTTTCCGGGATGCCGAAACCTAACGAACTAATCAGTGTATGGGCTGTGATGTATATATTTAAAGGATATTCCATTTCTTTTTCCATTCCAGATAAAACGGAGGATTCATAAGCTCCAATTCTTTATTCAGGTTCAGGAACACTTGTATGGTGCTTCCGGTAGCTACTATACTCTGGTCGGTAGCCCGGTAGATAACGTATTCAAATTTTATCTTGGCTGCCTCACAGGCAATATAGCGCGTCTCGACAATCGCTTCTTCACCAAAAGATAGTGATTGTTTGAACTGACAGGTGAGATCCACGATTGGAACCATGTATCCCTCCCGGTAAATACTCATATAATCCAAACCATACTGTTTGCCAAAAGCTTCTCTTCCATCTTCAAAGTAGCGCACATACTCACCATGCCATACAATCTGCATGGAGTCTATTTCGCTGAACCGCACTCTGAAGGTAGTCCGGTTAGTCAAAGCTGCAACCTGTTGATTCGTTTTCCGTTTCATTCTTTTTTTATAAATATTTTCATCCTGCATTCAGCTATCAGCTTGTCTTCCACTTTCACTTGTGCAGAAATCAATGTAATGTCGAATACCTCCTGTACAACGGTAATCTCCGTAAATAGTTTCATCCCGTTCTTTGGCAAATCGTAGATTTTAAGTTTGTCCACCGAGCCGATAAACCCTAACGGTACTTTTTCACCCTGCCGGGTATAAAGAAATCCGATACGTGCTGCTGCCGATTGAGCGATGTGTTCAATAATTCCCGCCTCTTGCAGTTTTCCGGTTTCGCAGAAAATATTATCAGCAGTAACAGTCAGTCCGGAATAGGAATGATTCTCTTCGATACCAAAGAAACTGTCCACCATCACGATGGGCGGACGCTGTGGAATCAGATCGAGTATTCTTTCTCCCTGTATGATAGCTTTCCTGTTGTTCATTTCAATCTGCATTGTACAATGCTGTGTCCCATTCCTAAATGGTCATCTATCTTTTCGACTTCCAATCCCGCTGCTTTGATGCACCGTTCCATATCATCCGAATGATACATTTTGCTGTTACCATTTGCCATGGCTGTGAAATAAAGACTGATTTGTGTCAGGCAATAAGCGGCTGTGTCAAACTTTTGCCGGTTCCAGAAAGTTTCCATGATATAGAGGCGGCTCTCCCGGCTCATAGAGCGGGCTGCACGGGTCAATATGCTGGTTACTTCTTCTTCCGAGAAACAATCAAGGAACTGGCTCATCCAGATAGCATCGAACCCTGTCGGGAAAGGAACTTCGGGATCGAGCAGATTGGCGCCATACCCGTGGATACGCATTGCTCCGGGCAGTTCTTTAGTTTGTTGACGCATCATCTCCAATTGTTGCGGAAGATCCATAATAGTTACTTCCACCGCGTCGTCATAGCTTACGCACTTGGTTGCCCATCGACCGGTATTACCTCCCACATCCAGTAAAGTCTTGGGATGACGGGCGAAAACAATCGCCAAAGCTTCGTCAAACGAGCAATCCGAGTAATAATGATCGAAACCGAACCAGCTCTTTTGTACCTGTGAGGGCAGACTTGACAGCCCTTCATAGATGGTACTCCATTCGCCGAATACTTTCAGCCCTTCGGGACGTCCGTTGGTGAGAGCCTCTTCAAGATGGAACATTCCCAGATAGTTGACATCGTGGTTGAAATCCATATTGACACGTACCATCTTGTCGTTGAGCAGGAACCATCCGGCTTTGGCAAGGCGGTAACGGTTTTCGTGCTGCAATACGGTACCGATGGTTAATGAGGCTTCCAACAAAACTTGTGTCGCATAAGAAGACAACCCACAAGCCTTGCTGATTTCTTCTTGTGTCATGCCAGCGCGTTCGTCGGCCAGTAACTGAAAAATACCGAATTTGAGCATAAGGCGTGATACCTGAAACACGATGGGCCCGAAAGCTATTTCTTGTGCCAGGCGTTGTGCCTCTATCGCGGTCAACGGTTCCTTATCATATTGATTCTGTTGCATCTTTATTTTGTTATATCTTTCTATTTTAATCCTTTGAGAGCGAACCGTCACTTGTGGTTTCCCAGAATGAGTAATAATTGAACCATTGTTCCGGATAGCGTTTCAGTATCTGGTCCAAAGCGGCCGTATATTGTTCGAGCAGAGCTGTCTCTGCTTTCTTTTCTTTGGTTCGTATGACTGGTTCCGTCCTTATAAAATGAAAACGGTAGGTTCTGCCCGGCTCTCTCATGGCAAAGTAGAATACCACCGGAACTTTCATTCGCGAACCAAGCAGGAAAGGACCGGCAGGGAAAGGAGCTTTCTGTCCCAGGAGTGTTCCTGTCAGCAGTTTCTCTTTATTCAGATAACGGTCGCCCTGGAAGCATACATATTCTTTCTTGTTTAACGCCTCGGTAATACGGAAAACGTGTGTCAGGTTATCTTTGTTGACGGGGATAATCTTAAAATCCTTGTCCTGACCATTTTTCTCCAATATCTCTTTGATTCTACGATGTTCGGCATCATACATCACGATATTGATTTTCTTTCCGTAATCGTCGAAGAAAGGAACGCCTATTTCCCAGTTTCCCACATGGGCGCCAATCATAATCACTCCCTGTTCGCTGTTCAGCAATTGCAGAAATTCCGGATACCGTTCGAACTCGAACCGGTATTGATCGACTTTTCCGTTGCCAATAGCTACTTTGTCAATCAGGATTTGCCCTAACCGATAATAGTTGCGTAGCAACATACCCAAAGAGCGTATTCGGTTGTATTTCAGAATGTGGCGGGCATAAAACCAGGTGCTTTGGGTGGCTTTCGGAGCAAACGGTATGAAGTACAATACTACCAGACTTAGAAATATATAAGCGGCAGTAATGCCCAGATACTTAATCAGGTAAATAAAGAATAAGTATCCGAATGTTCCTCCCCGGGTTTTGCCTTTCCACGTCGACATATTTACTTGGCTTCCTGCATACGGGTGATAACGAGATCGTAGAAGTCCTGGAAGGTTTTGATACCCGCAAAATCTTGTCCGGTTACGTTGAAACCGAAGTTCTTCTCTACCAGTACCACCATATCTACCAAGTCCAGGCTGTCCAGTTCAAGAGTTTCCATTAACGGTGCATCCGGCTGGATAACGTCGATGTCTACTTCAAATTCTTCTGCCAGAGTGGTTCTTATTTTCTCGATGATTTCTTCGTTTGTCATATATCTGTTTTCTTTAGTAAATTATGGATTGATTTTGCGTATGATTAGCGTGGAATTGGTTCCTCCGAATCCGAATGAGTTGGAAAGGAACGTATCAAATTCCAGGTTTACCCGTTGGGTAGGTATATTTAATTGTGCAGAGGCCTCGTCCGGTTCCTCGAAATTGAGGTTGGGAGCGATGAAACCGTTGTTCATCATGAGGGTGGAATAAATCACTTCACTGGCCCCGGCCATCCACATTTCATGTCCTGTCATAGACTTCGTGGAAGTCACATACGGGTGATGCCCTTCAAATACTTCCGCAATGGCTTTCGCCTCGTTCAAGTCACCTACCGGAGTTGAGGTGGCGTGTGCATTGATATAACTGATCTGTTCGAGTGCAATCCCTGCATCTTTGATAGCCATTTGAAGAGAACGTTTCGGACCGTCCACATTAGGCACGGAGATGTGATCTCCATTGGATGAAAAACCGTAACCGATGACTTCGGCCAGAATGGGAGCTCCCCTTTTTACAGCCGATTCATAACTCTCTAATACCAGACTGGCGGCTCCTCCACTCGGAATCAGTCCGTCACGTCGTTTATCAAAAGGTTTCGAGGCTTTCTCGGGGACTGCTTCCTGGGTGGAAAATGCGCTTAGTCCGTCGAAACTTCCTACTGCATAAGGATTGACTTCTTGTGCGCCACCGCAAAGAATACAATCCTGCAATCCCGATTTTATAAGCAGGTAGCCCATGCCAATAGCGTGAGAACCGCTTGCACAGGCCCCGGCAATGGTGAAGTTGACTCCTCTAAGTTTGAAAATAACCGACAGGTTCATTGTCACGGTGGAATTCATCGACTGGAAAATAGAACCGGAACCCACCAGTGCAGTGTTTTTCTTTTCACGAATGATGTCCACTGCATTAATAACAGGAGCGGCACTACTATCATTGCCATACAAGATACCCACTTCATTGGCTTCGAGAAAATCCTCATTAATACCGGCATTACGGAAAGCTTCTAATGTAGCGAGATAAGCATATTCTCCCTGCTCCGGTAGACAGAGACGTTTACGGCGGTCCAACAACTTCTTCAAGTCGGGACGTTCCAATATCCCCGTTAATGCAGAAAAATAGCCCAATTCTTTCCGTACCGGGTCTATGCCAATTCCCGATTTCCCATGATATAGTGAGTCTTTTACTTCATCCAGATTCTTGCCGATGCAAGAGTAAATCCCCATTCCCGTGATAACAACTCTTTTCATTATTTTGTCTATTCTATGCTTTTATTTTAAGTATATAGTCCTCCGTTGATGGAAATCACTTCTCCTGTGATGTAGGATGAAGCTGGGGATGCCAGGAAACCGACCAGGTCGGCAACCTCTTCCGGAGTGCCGAAACGTCCCGCGGGAATATGTTTCTTCCATTCGTTTTCATCAATTCCTTCCGTCATATCCGTACGGATGAATCCCGGAGCTACTGCATTGACTGTTACTTTCTTCTTGGCAACTTCCTGTGCCAGTGCTTTGGTAGCGGCTATTACGCCACCTTTGGCTGCGGAGTAATTGGCTTGGCCGGGCATTCCCTGAATGCCCGACAATGACACGATATTTACGATACGTCCATAACGTTTGACCAGCATATTCTTCAATAAAGGCTGTGTCACGTTGAAGAATCCGTTCAGGCTGATATCGAGCACTTTGCTCCATTCTTCTCCTGTCATCCAGAGCATCAGGTTGTCTTTGCGGATACCTGCATTGTTTATCAGTACCTCGATATATTCATCAGGGTGTTGGGAAGCCCAGTTGCCCAAAGCAAGGGTGATAGCGGCAGGGTCGGTCACATCGAACTTCATCAACTCGCCATTACTTCCTTTTTCCTGTACTAACTGCAACGTTTTCTCCGCTTCTGCGTCGTTATTCTGATAATTTATCAGTATAAAGTAGCCCATTTCCGCCAGTTTACAACTGACAGCACGGCCGATACCTCGGCTTCCCCCGGTTACTAATGCATATTTCATTTTATATCTCTTCTTTTTTGAGATAGTCTATCATCATTTCTATCTCTTTGTATTTAGGTGTGTCATTGGTAAATACAGGGAAGAAACTGCGTATTTCTTCATAAACCTGCCGGCTTTTGGGGCTTAGGCGATCCTGTATTTTCAGGCAGTCGATAGCTTGTGCCATTCCCATGAACTGGATAGCCATCACCTGATAAGAATTCTCAATGACTGTTTTTGCTAATAGAGCCGAGTTGGTTCCCATGCTGACAATATCCTGATTATCATTGTTGTTGGGGATACTGTGTACATACATTGGATTTGATAATGTCTGACATTCCGCTGTGGTGGAGGTTGCAGTGAATTGCGAAGCCTGTAAACCATAGTTCAATCCAAGCACTCCCAAATTTACAAACGGAGGCAGGATGCCATTGATACGGTCGTGGAACAGATAGTTAATCTGTCTTTCGCAAAGCATAGTCAGTTTGGTCACAGCAATTTTCAACTTGTCCATTTCGAAAGAAATGTAATCTCCGTGGAAGTTGCCGCCATGATAAATATTTTGTGTATCCGGATCGACAATCGGATTGTCACAGGCGGAATTTATTTCGTTTATTAATACTTCTTCCGCATTCTCCAGTTCATCGTAAATAGGACCGAGTATTTGCGGAACACATCGCAAGGAATAATAGGGCTGTACTTTGTGTTCGAAGATTTTCTCTTTATGCACCTGGTTGTATAGCTCGTTCTCTCTTTGAAGCACGCATTTACTGCCTGCCACCCATTCTCTCATCATAGCAGCTATCTCTTGTTGACCTTTATGATGCTTGGCCTCGTTTAATGCCTGTGCCATAAAATCATCATAAGAGGCGGCAATCTCATTCATCATTACAGAGGCAGCCACCGACCAACGGAGTAGCTTTTTTGCATAAATCAGATTGACAATACCGATGCCTGTCATTACAGAAGTACCGTTTGTAACGGATAAACCTTCACGAATACGCATGGAAAAAGGTTTCAGGCCGTTTTCCTGAAGCACCGTAGCTGCGTTACACAATTTACCCTGATAAAAAACTTCCCCTTCCCCTATTAATGTCAGGGCGATATGGGCCAGTTGTACGAGATCGCCGCTGGCACCTACACTTCCGTGTTCGGGTATGAACGGATAAATTCCGCGGTTGATAAATTCACAGAGGAGAGAAACCAGTTCCAGATGCACTCCTGACTTCCCTTGTAGAAAAGTGTACAAACGGGCAATCATAGCTGCTTTTACATAAAGTTCGGGAAGCGGTTTGCCGGCACCGGTGGAATGGCTTCGGATGATATTATACTGAAGGTCGATCAATGACTGATCTTCTATTCTGTATTGTGCCATTGGGCCGAACCCCGTATTGATACCATAAATAATTTTATCGCTGGAAAAGGATTGCAGAAAATCGAAGCTTTCCTCTACTTTTCGAATACATTCTTCAGAGAGTTCCAGCTTCTCATTATCAAACAATACTTTATGAAGGGTATCTAAATTTATACTTTTGTCAGCTATCATTTTCTGTACTAGATATTTTATGCCTTAATAATAAGGTGCAAAAATAGGCAATTTCTGTTATATAGCGGACATGAATCAGGATAAAACTTTTTCTGGGGAATTGGTTTTGCTTGTTTTGTTTCTCATTCGTGGGAGATTTGTTCTCCGGTACCGCTCGATGCCTTCATCGGTGCCGGAGGGTGTCTTCATCGGTGGGGGGGAATCAATCTATGCTTTTTGCAAATCCCGTCCTTCATACTTGCAGATCGCTTCTATCCATTCCTTGGTCAGTGGCATGGACTCATGTCTTTCAAGATCGAAAGTAACCATGATGGACTTGCAAACGCATTTCACTTCATTGGTTTTCGTGTCAATGACTTGTTGAACCAGATGAAAGCTTTTGGTACCTATCTTAGAGACGGCGGTTTGTACAGCGATGTGGTCCGATGCGAAAATTTGCTTAACGAAATTCGCTTCAATATGAACAACGACAATGCCAATCTTTTCCCAATCTACTCCCGGGCATACCGAACCGAAGTATTCAGTCTTTCCCAAGTCGTAAAAGGAGAAGTAAACCGTGTTGTTGACGTGACCAAATTTGTCTACATCATTGAATCGCAATTGGATAGGTAATGTGTGATGAAATACGATTTCTTCCATTGTTTTCTCTTAAATGTTTTAAATTCGACACAAAAATAGCACTTTTGCTTTCTTGCTTGAAATTGGGGCAAAGATAGATATTTCTGATGATTCTGTTCTCGGAGACGGGGGAGAAATTAGTTAATAATCGTTTAAACTGGAGTTTTGGAACGTTTATTCTGACTTCTGATATGTGGAAACAATCAGAAGGATGGAAAGGAACTTTTAAATACGGATTATTCTTAACTTATTATCTTGTGGAATATGTCCACATTTCTGTGGAATTTTTGCACAGGATCGTGCTTGAAACTTAATCTGGCTATTAATGCTTTTTTTCTTTATTGCAAATTGTTTATGTGTTTGAAAATGAGTAATATAATCTCTTTTATTAAACTTGACAAGTCTCGTTGTATCAGTCTTTTGTTATGCTTTTGGCACATAAATTGCCTAATATTGATGGTAATCTATCCTAATAACTATTCTAATTTTAGAACAATAATGGAAGTAATAATGAAAAACAAATGGCTATTATGCATTCTTTTAATGCTGTTTCTGCCTTTCGGATTATTCGCGCAGGTTGCTCCTCCTCTTGAAAAACAGAAGACAGAAACACAGGAAGCCCCGGAAAATAACAATGAAGTTACGACAAACAGCGATACTACTACCGATGGGGATGCTGGAAAGACAATCAAAGGAGTGATTAACGACGAACAGGGAGAGACAATCATTGGTGCTTCCGTCATTATCAAAGGTGAAGATACCGGAACTACCAGTGATATGGATGGTAGGTTTACTCTCGAAGCTCCGGAAGGAGCGATTTTAGTGATCTCTTACATCGGCTATCATACGCAGGAAGTGAAAGTCAGAAAGAGATCTCTTCTTCGTGTTGTGTTGAAAGAAGACAATCAGTTATTAGATGAAGTGGTAGTGGTAGGATACGGAACCGTCAAAAAGAGTGACCTTACGGGTGCTGTGTCCGGTGTATCCAACAGACAATACAAAAATCAACCTGTACAACGGGTTGAAAATATACTCCAGGGTCGTACTCCCGGTGTAGAAGTCACTGCTACGAGTGGTATGCCCGGAGCAAGTATGAAGGTGCGCGTTCGTGGAACTACCTCTATTAATAAAAGCAGTGATCCTTTATATGTGATTGACGGTATCATCTCTTCCAGTGGCTTGGACGGTATTAACCCTTCTGATATCCAGTCGATGGAAATACTGAAAGACGCTTCCTCCACTGCCATTTACGGTTCCCGTGGTTCGAATGGCGTTATCCTGATAACCACCAAACAGGGTAGTGAGGGAAAAGCACAGGTAACGTTCGATGCATCGGTAGGGCTTTCGACTGTCAGAAAACAGTATGACCTGCTGAACGCTTACGAATATGCAACTGCACTGAATGACATTCGCGGATCGTCTACTATCTCTGCCGAAGATCTTGAGGCTTATAAAAATGGAACGAAAGGAATTAACTGGACTGATCTTCTGACTCGTACAGGTATCACCCAGGATTATCGGCTCGCCATATCCGGAGGAAATGAAAAAGTGAAATACCTTATTTCGGGAAATGTGCTCGATCAGGAAGCCATCACCATCATGTCCGATTATAAACGCTATGGAATTCGGGCAAACATCGACTCGGAAGTGAAGCCCTGGTTGACAATCTCTGCAAAATTAAACGCATCCAGTCTTCACAAACATAATGAAGGTGGGGCGAACTGGTTGCATGTCACTAACTTTTCGCCTATCATGGAGCTGAAAGATCCCGAAACCGGCGTGTACAATACAGACCCGTATAATATGATCGGTTCCAGCCCTTACGGTGAAATGATAGTGAACAATAGCGATAGCTATAGCTATAATTTAAACGCCAACCTGACATTGCTGTTCAAAATCATGAAAGGACTGACGCTTTCCGTTCAGGGAGGTTATGACTACGATAATAGTCCTTCTTATTCTTTCCGGTCGAAACTGGATTCACCGGGTGCTATCAATAGCGCAAGCAATACCAACGCATTGCATAACTATTGGCAGAATACTAACAATCTGACCTGGCAAAAGCAATTCGGAGATCATAGCTTCACTGCCATGGGCGTATGGGAAATAAGTCGTTCGTGGGACTCACAACTAAAGGGAACCGGTTCCAATCTGAACAATGAAAGTGTTGGGTACTGGAATCTTGGCAATGCTGCTATCAGAGATGCGAGCAATTCATACACGGAATTTTCTTTGGCTTCCGGTATCGTGCGTGCTAATTACGATTATAAGAAACGATATTTTATTACCGCTGCATTAAGAGCTGACGGTTCTTCTAAATTTCAGGGAGACAACAAATGGGGATATTTCCCTTCCGCAGCTGTGGCTTGGGATATTGCACAAGAATCTTTTATGAGCAACCAGCACGTTCTCGATCAGTTGAAACTGCGTGCCAGCTTTGGTGTCACCGGAAATCAGGATATTGCTGCTTACAGCACATTGGGTATGTTATCGGGGGCATCTTACGGCTGGGGAACTTCCACTTCCTCTACGGGATATTGGGGATATCAGTTTGCTACACCCGGCATTACCTGGGAAAAGACTTACCAATATGATTTGGGATTGGATATGAGTATCGGAGGCTTTAATATTACAGTGGACTGGTTCAAGAAACAAACGAAAGATCTGCTCTTTCAGAAACAGGTGCCTAAATATAACGGAGGTGGTACTTATTGGGTGAATCAAGGAAAACTGAACAATACCGGAGTCGAATTATCCCTTACCACTTTCCCTATAAAGGGGGCTGTGACGTGGGAAACCAGCCTGAATGCTTCTTATGTGAAGAATGAAGTAGCAGACCTCGCAGGAGATGACTTTGTACTCGCTGCTAACTATAGCGATTTGGGAGGTCCTATGCAGATTATGAAGCCCGGTTATCCTATGGGATCTTTCTATGTCTATCAATGGAAAGGATTCGATGATAAAGGCGCCAATCTTTATCAGAAAGCAGATGGTAGTCTGACAACGAATCCGACTTCCGATGATCTGGTTGTGAAAGGACAGGCAAGTCCCAAATGGACAGTAGGTTGGAACAACACTGTTACTTGGAAAAACTGGACGCTGAATGTGTTTTTCAATGCTGCCACCGGATATGACCGGTTGAATATCAGCCGTTTTATGGCGGCATCCATGACTGGTGTCTCTCGTTTCGTAACCTTGCGTGATGCTTACTTCAAAGGATGGGATCATGTTGCCAACAAAGCGGACGCTCTTTATCCGAGCCTTACCAATACCGACAACAAGAGTTATGCTAATTCGGATTTCTGGCTTGAAGATGCTTCTTTTATCAAGTTGAAGAATATCAGCCTCTCGTACCGCATTCCTCGCCGTGTACTGAAGTTTGCAAGTGTACAACTGTCCGTCAGCGCACAGGATCTCTTTACAATCACCCGCTACAAAGGAATGGATCCTGAAGTGTACACCAGTTATGACGGACTGGATTACGGTGCTTATCCGATTCCTCGGACAATCACCTTTGGAGCCAAATTCAGATTTTAAAACCGTGTATTAAGACAATAACCGTATGAAAACAGTATATACCTTTATAATGAAAGCCTTGCCTGTGCTTCTGGCAGCTTTGTGTTGGACTTCGTGTAGTGATTTTCTGGAAGAAGATCCGAAAGGACAGTTACCTTCGGATACCTATTTCAGTAATAAAGAAGACCTGGACGCTTCGCTGACGGCTCTCTATTCCGTGATCGCAAGTTCACAGGCTAGTAATAATCTTTGTGGAACGAACTTCCTGGTGGGAGATGATATCTCCACTCATCCTTCCAGTAATAAACAACCTCTTCGTGAACACGATCAGTTTGATGTGAAAGACAATAACTCGTGGTTGTCCAGTATGTGGGAGCAGCGTTTCAAAGTCATCAAGGCTGCCAATTTTATCATAAATAATGCGGAGCGTACGCCGGAGGTATCAAAAGACGATATAAAAGTGGCTATTGCACAAGCACATTATTGGAGGGCCTACTCTTATTTTTATCTGGTGACCACTTGGGGGCGGGTTCCCATTATGCTGAAAGAAGAAATAGATTATAATGCTCCGTTGAAGACGGAAGAAGAAGTGTACGAATTGATTCTGTCTGACCTGAAAATAGCAGAAACCGATTGCCCCGCATTGTACACGAAGGAACCGTATGGCAGAAATGGAATGAACATTGCTGTAAGTGAGGGAGCCGTAAAAGCAACGATGGCTTATGTCTATATGTGTATGGCAGGATGGCCGCTTAATAAAGGAGTAGAATATTACAAGCTGGCTGCCGCCAAAGCCAAAGAAGTGATAGACGGTGCAGATGGTGGTAGCTACTATTATAAACTGCTGCCGGAATATAGCCAGGTATATTCATGGGAATACAATAATAAGAATACGGAACTTCTGTTGGGTATCTATTATAATAGGGATGCAGCAGGACAATCCGCTCCCTTGACTGATTTCCTGCAAGATATGAAACAGGCCGGTTGGGGAGATACGAATGGAGAAATTAATTTCTGGATGAACTTCCCCGAAGGCCCTCGTAAAGATGCTACGTATTTCCCGAAAATCATGCTTAGCGACGGGAAACTATATGATTGGTGGTATGATACCGATCCTGCTTCCCGCGAGGTAGTGGCGCCTGTCTTTATGAAGACCGTGGAAGGTGCTGTACGCGGAACTGAATTTGATTATACAAATCCTGCCGTAGTCAATGCATCGGGGGAGAAAACATTCCAGTTATTACGTCTTTCGCAAGTATATTGCTGGTATGCCGAAGCAACAGGCCGTGCGGGAGAAATCAATGAACAGGCGGTTAAAGTGTTGAACGAAGTGCGCAACAGGGCAGACGGTGAAAAAACAAATAGATATACGACGGATATGTCTCCTGATGAACTGGCGGAAGCAGCCTACAATGAACATGGTTGGGAAATGGCCGGTTATTATTGGGGCGGTATTGCGAGCAGGGCCAGGGATATGTTCAGAATGTACCGGTATAAGGATCATTTTGAATTCCGTAAGAAAAATGAGCCTATTGAAGTGGCGCCCGGAGTTTTCAGGAAAGAAGCAGTAGCAGTCACCGGAACTTGGGATGACAGTAAGATGTATGTTCCTTATCCCTATGAAGATGTGATTTTGAACCCGAATCTGGACAATAGTTGGAAGAATAGATAGCGTTAGGGGCTGATTTTTTGAATGATCTGTTTTTTATAGAACGATGTAGGTTATCTCTTAATTTACATCGTTCTTTCTTTTTTGTATGGTTTGTTGTGTCAATCTATATTTTTGATGGACTTAAAAACGTCGGGATAGATTTCACTAAATGGAATAAAAGTGTTATTTTTGCGTCTTGTTCTTAACGGAAATTAATCAAGAAATGATAGAAGATATTAAAAAAGCCTGTCAGGTGATGAATGAAGGAGGAGTGATCCTTTATCCCACCGATACCGTATGGGGTATAGGCTGTGATGCGACTAATGAAGAGGCTGTACGCCGCGTGTATGAGATTAAGAAACGCGCTGACAGCAAGGCTATGCTGGTCTTGGTAGACTCTCCGGTTAAAGTAGATTTTTATGTACAGGATGTGCCTGATGTTGCATGGGATTTGATTGAAGTTGCCGACAAGCCGTTGACGATTATTTATTCCGGAGCACGTAACTTAGCATCGAATTTACTGGCCGAGGATGGCAGTGTAGGGATTCGGGTGACGAATGAAGATTTTTCCAGACGACTCTGTCAGCAGTTCCGTAAAGCAATCGTTTCTACTTCGGCTAATGTCAGTGGGCAGCCGGGTGCGGCTAATTTTAGTGAAATCAGTGATGAAATCAAATCGGCGGTAGATTATATCGTAGGCTTTCGCCAGGACGATATGAGCCGGCCGAGACCCTCAAGTATTATTAAGTTGGAAAAAGGTGGAGTGATAAAGATAATTCGCGAATAAATGAAGGGAGAAAAACTTAGTTTATTACAGCGTTGCATCAAATGGCGGGAAGCGAATATAAAGGAGAAGCAATTTATCCTGATATTAAGTTTCCTTGTTGGGATCTTTACAGCGTTTGCCGCATTAATATTGAAATTCTTTATCCATCAGATACAGAATTTTCTGACCGATAACTTCAGTGCGACGCAGGCCAACTACCTGTATTTGGTATATCCGGTAGTCGGAATCTTTTTGGCAGGCTGGTTTGTGCGCAATATAGTCAAGGACGACATCAGTCATGGAGTCACCAAGATTCTATATGCCATTTCCCGCAGGCAGGGACGTATCAAACGACATAATATTTGGTCATCTACTATCGCCAGTGCTATTACTATCGGATTTGGAGGATCGGTCGGGGCGGAGGCGCCGATTGTACTGACTGGTTCAGCTATCGGTTCCAATTTGGGTAGCGTCTTCAAGATGGAACACCGCACGCTGATGCTGCTCGTAGGATGTGGAGCGGCAGGTGCCATTGCCGGTATTTTCAAAGCTCCGATTGCCGGACTCGTGTTTACATTGGAAGTCCTGATGATTGACCTGACTATGTCTTCTTTGCTTCCGCTGCTGATTTCTGCAGTGACCGCAGCTACCGTATCTTATATCACTACCGGTACGGAAGCTATGTTTAAGTTTCATCTTGATCAGGCATTCGAACTGGAACGTATTCCTTTCGTTATCTTGTTGGGAATCTTTTGCGGACTGATTTCGCTATACTTTACGCGTGCCATGAATTCGGTGGAAGGCGTCTTTGGTAAACTTAATAACCCTTATAAGAAATTGGCTTTCGGTGGTGTGATGTTGAGTGTGCTGATTTTCCTTTTTCCGCCTCTTTATGGTGAAGGATATGATACGATTGATCTTTTACTGAATGGAACGTCTGCGGCAGAGTGGGATACGGTCATGAACAATTCTATGTTTTATGGTTATGGTAATCTGCTGCTGGTTTATCTGGTGCTGATAATTTTGTTGAAAGTATTTGCCTCCAGTGCAACGAACGGTGGTGGCGGTTGTGGTGGAATCTTTGCACCTTCGCTTTATTTGGGGTGTATTGCAGGGTTTGTTTTCTCTCATTTTAGCAATGATTTTGCTTTCTCTGCTTATTTGCCGGAGAAGAATTTCGCGTTGATGGGAATGGCGGGAGTGATGAGTGGCGTTATGCACGCTCCTTTGACAGGGGTGTTTCTGATAGCCGAACTGACTGGTGGATATGATTTATTCCTTCCGTTGATGATTGTATCCGTAAGTTCATATCTGACCATTATTGCTTTCGAGCCTCATAGTATCTATTCGATGCGTCTGGCCAAGAAGGGACAGTTGCTTACACACCATAAGGATAAAGCCGTGTTGACGTTGATGAAAATGGAAAATGTGGTGGAGAAAGATTTCGTTGTCGTACATCCGGAAATGGATTTGGGCGAATTAGTGAAAGCAATAGCTGCTTCCCATCGAAATGTGTTCCCGGTGACAGATAAGAAAACGGGTGAATTGCTGGGAATTGTACTTCTCGACGACATTCGTAACATCATGTTCCGACAAGAACTTTATCATCGTTTCACTGTTAATAAATTAATGACATCTGCCCCTGCCAAGATATTCGATACGGATGGAATGGAACAGGTGATGCAGACGTTTGATGATACGAAAGCCTGGAATCTTCCGGTAGTGGATGAAGAAGGGCGATACCAGGGATTTGTCTCTAAATCGAAGATATTTAATTCATACCGGCAAGTATTGGTACATTTCTCTGAAGACTAACAACCGTAAGGGATAATTTATTAGGCACGGATTACACAGCTTACGCTGTTGTTTTATGTAGACCTAATTCAGGAAACCGTGAAATCCGTGTAATCCGTGCCTAAGTAGCGATAACATATTGAATGATGAAAAAAGAAGATTTAAGAATAGTATATATGGGGACTCCCGATTTTGCGGTAGAGGCCCTGCGTCAATTAGTAGAAGGCGGTTATAATGTAGTGGGTGTGATTACAATGCCCGATAAGCCTGCCGGACGCGGACATAAGATTCAGTATTCTCCTGTAAAGCAATATGCGCTTGAACAAAATTTGCCGTTACTTCAACCGGAAAGGTTGAAAGATGAAGCTTTTGTAGAAGCATTGCGTGAATGGAAGGCGGACTTACAGATTGTAGTTGCTTTTCGTATGTTGCCGGAAGTGGTATGGAATATGCCACGACTGGGTACATTCAATCTTCATGCTTCTTTGCTTCCTCAATACCGTGGAGCTGCCCCCATTAATTGGGCAGTAATCAATGGTGATACGGAAACCGGAATTACTACTTTCTTTTTGAAACACGAGATAGACACCGGAGAAGTCATTCAGCAAGTGCGTGTGCCTATCGCAGATACGGATAATGTGGAAGTGGTACATGATAAGTTGATGATGCTGGGAGGAAAACTGGTTCTTGAAACGGTAGACGCTATATTGAATGGAACGGTAAAACCGATTCCTCAAGAAGAAATGGCGGTTGTCGGTGAACTTCGTCCTGCTCCGAAGATCTTTAAAGAAACCTGCCGGATTGACTGGAATCAGTCGGTGAAGAAGATATACGATTTTATCCGTGGATTATCACCTTATCCTGCTGCCTGGAGTGAACTGATTACTTCTGAAAAAGGAGCACCAGTGGCCGTGAAGATCTTTGAAAGTGAGAAGATTTATGAATCACATCAATTAGCTATAGGAACAATTGTGACCGATGGGAAGAAATTCATGAAAGTAGCTGTACCGGATGGATTTGTATCTATTCTTTCTTTACAGCTTCCCGGTAAAAAACGTTTGAAAATAGATGAATTGCTTCGTGGATATCACTTGGAAGATGGTTGTCTGATGAAGTAATTAATCGGATAAACAGATTAAAACGAGCAAGCCATTAGATTATAAATAGAATAAAACCGTCCCGAATAAGAGACGGCTAGAACTTAAAATAGAAGAATTATGAAACCGATTATCGCTCCTTCCATTCTTTCTGCCGATTTTGGATATTTGGCAAAGGATATTGAAATGGTAAACCGCAGTGAAGCGGAGTGGGTACATATTGATATTATGGACGGAGTATTTGTTCCGAACATTTCATTTGGCTTTCCGGTACTGAAATATGTAGCGAAGTTAAGCCGGAAACCGTTGGATGTGCATTTGATGATTGTGAATCCGGAAAAGTTTATTCCGGAGGTAAAAGCGTTGGGCGCTCATACGATGAATGTGCATTATGAAGCTTGCCCGCATCTGCATCGGGTGATTCAACAAATCAGAGAAGCCGGGATGCAGCCTGCTGTAACTATCAATCCGGCCACTCCTGTAGCTCTTTTACAAGATATTATCCGGGATGTATATATGGTGCTTATCATGAGCGTGAATCCGGGATTTGGAGGACAGAAGTTTATCGAACATTCAGTAGAAAAAGTTCGTGAGCTGCGTGCCCTGATTGAACGGACAGGTTCGAAAGCGCTGATTGAAGTAGACGGTGGGGTAAATCTGGAAACAGGTGCCCGTTTGGTTGAGGCGGGAGCCGATGCGTTAGTGGCGGGTAATGCTGTCTTTGCGGCACCGGATCCGGAAGCGATGATTCGTCAGTTGCACGAACTGTAACTCATCTGTTGAGTACTTTTTACATCCATCGATATCCCTATATACGCCTGATTATCCCTTGGATAACAGGCGTTTTTTGTGGAGATCATTTTTTTGACCGTTCATGGGAACCTTTTGGGAGTGTTCTAGCTCTTGGACTTTGTATTGCTTTATTGTTTGTTCTTTATTTCCTGAAACGCCATTCATTGCGATGGTGCTTTGGATTAGCTGTCTCTATCCTTTGTTTTATAGGAGGGTGGCTTGGAATAACTTGGCAATTACAGCACGCTGTCTACTCTTTTCCGGAAGAAGAAACAGTGTATCGGGTTTTAATAACGGATGCACCTCAGGTGAAAGAACATACCTACCTCTGCCAGACATTATTAAAGGGACGTCGTGATACTGCCGGCACATATCCGATAGAACGTGCTGCAATCCTTTATCTACAGCAAGATTCGGCCGTCACCCGATTAAAAAGTGGAGATGAACTGCTGGTTTCTGCCCGTATTTCTCCTCCTCTCAACAATCGGAACTTTGATGAATTTGATTATGCCCGCTTCCTGATGCGGAAAGGAATCAGCGGAACAGGATATGTTGCATCCGGGAAATGGGCAAAATTGGACGGAATGAATAACCTTGATCTCAAAGGTATAGCCGGTTCTTGTCGAAGAAAGATGATTTCACTTTATCGGGAACTAGGATTTTCCGGCGATGAACTGGCTGTACTTTCAGCACTGACCATAGGAGACAAAACGGAATTAAGTGATTCGGTTCGTGAGAGTTATTCGGTAGCCGGAGCAAGTCATATTTTAGCTTTATCCGGTTTGCATATCGGGCTTTTATATACATTGCTCTTCTTCATACTGAAACCTGTTGCCCGAAGAGGAAATATAGGTAGAGCTATACGTTCTGTTCTTCTTCTTATCCTATTATGGGCTTTTGCCTTTTTCACAGGACTTTCCCCTTCGGTAGTACGCTCGGTCAGTATGTGTTCGATTTTAGCAATGGCAGATATGGTTGGTCGCCAACCGCTATCTTTAAATACATTGGCGGCAGCTGCATGGTTGATGCTATTCTGTAATCCGGCATGGTTGTTTGATGTTGGTTTCCAGCTCTCTTTCCTGGCTGTTGCTTCCATCCTATTGATTCAAAAGCCAGTTTATCACCTGATTACGGTGAAAGGTAGAATAGGGAAATATATTTGGGGACTGATGAGTGTGTCTATTGCTGCACAGGTAGGAACAGCTCCGCTTGTCATGTTTTATTTCTCCCGGTTCTCTGTACATTTTCTATTGACGAACTTGGTTGTTATTCCTTTCATTACGATTATCCTGTATGCTGCTGTCATTATGCTTCTTCTGATTCCTCTTTCGTGGCTTCAGACCGTAGTGGCCGAAGGTGTTAAGAAACTATTGGAAGGACTTAATTTCTTCGTCCGATGGGTGGAACAGCTTCCTTACGCTTCTATAGATGGAATCTGGCTTTATCAGTCAGAAATATTGGGTATCTATATCGTTGGCTCTTTGTTAACCTATTATTTTATGAACCGTCGATACCGGAATTTATTGATTTGTCTTTTTTCTATCTTATTACTGGGGACTTATCATGCAACAATCTATTGGCTAGATCGTCCTCGGACGAGCCTGGTCTTTTATAATGTGCGCGGTTGCCCAGCAGTACATTGCATTGAGAGCGATGGACGTTCCTGGATAAACTATGTAGATACTATCCCCCATGAAAAACATTTGAAACGCATGGCTGCTAACTATTGGAAGCATCATCACCTTCTGCCTCCCCAAAAAATAACTGCCGATTGCCGGTATATGGAACTAAACCGTCAGCAGCAGATTATATCCTATCATGGCTGTCATATTTGTGTAATAAATGATAACCATTGGCGGAACAAAACTACCGTTTCTCCGTTATATATTCAGTATCTTTACTTATGCAAAGGATATGACGGACATATGGAAGAGCTCACTCGAATCTTTTCTTTCTCTTACGTCATATTGGACGCATCTCTCTCGGAATACCGCAAACACCTCCTTGAAAGCGAATGCAAGCAATCCGGTCTGCGGTTTATCTCGCTATCCGACGAAGGTTCTGTTCGCTTTTTGCTCTAAGTACAAAGATTTATCGTACATTTGCACCTTGATAAAGTATAAGAGTATGTTGACGAAAGTAATTGAACAAGCCAAAATAGACCATTTCACCAAATGGTTTGAACGAGCTGACAAAATAGTAATTGTATCTCATGTTTCCCCTGACGGTGACGCTATCGGTTCTTCACTGGGATTATATCATTTCCTGGATTCACAGGAAAAAACAGTAAACGTAATTGTGCCGAATGCTTTTCCCGATTTTTTGCGGTGGATGCCGGGCAGTAAGGATATTCTGTTGTATGACCGTTACAAAGACTTTGCAGATAAATTGATTGCCGAAGCAGATGTCATCTGTTGCCTCGATTTCAATGCACTGAAGCGTATTGACGATATGGCAGACGCTGTGGCTGCTTCTCCGGCACGTAAAATAATGATCGATCATCATTTGTATCCCGAAGATTTCTGTAAGATAGTAATGTCTTATCCTAAAATATCTTCTACTTCCGAACTGATATTCCGTCTCATCTGCCGTATGGGATATTTCAGTGATATCTCTAAGGAAGGCGCTGAATGTATCTACACAGGAATGATGACAGATACCGGTGGGTTCACCTATAACTCGAACAACCGGGAGATATATTTTATCATTAGCGAACTCCTTTCTAAAGGAATCGATAAAGATGATATTTATCGTAAGGTGTACAACACCTATTCAGAGAGTCGTTTACGTTTGATGGGCTATGTATTGTCGAACATGACTGTGTATTCGGATTATAATTCGGCACTAATCACCCTGACGAAAGCAGAGCAAAGTAAATTCAACTACATAAAAGGCGATAGTGAGGGCTTTGTTAATATCCCCCTTTCCATTAAAAATGTCTGCTTCTCTTGCTTCTTGAGGGAAGATACAGAGAAACCGATGATTAAAATATCCCTTCGTTCGGTAGGAACCTTCCCATGCAATCAGCTAGCTGCCGAATTCTTCCATGGAGGAGGGCACTTGAATGCTTCGGGCGGTGAATTTTTCGGAACGATGGAAGAGGCAAAAGCGGTCTTTGAGAAAGCGCTTGAGAAATATAAACCTTTACTAACAGCGAAAAGCTAAAGATGGAAGGTTAAAAGTGAATATGGAAAGGTTAAAAGATACGAACTTTCAACTTCCCTCTTTCAACTTTTAATGATTTTGAGATACATTTGTGCAGAATATAGCTAAATAACAGATAATGAAGAAACTTGTATTTTTATTTCTCTCTTTGTTAACCGCCGGAAGTCTGTTTCAGGCATGCGACAATTCGAAGACTTATGCAGAAATGCTGGAAGACGAGAAAAATGCGGTGAATAAGTTCATCAAAGATAATGATATCCGTGTCATTTCATTGGAAGAGTTTGAACGGGATACTATTACAGCTTCTAAAGAAGCAGGGAATGGATATGACGAATATGTTGCTTTCTCCAATGGCGTATATATGCAGATCGTAGATCGTGGAGGAAAAGAGGATAAGGATGGAGTTGAAGTTATTAATGAGGTAGATACTTTTGCTAACAATAACATCATTTGTGCTCGTTATGTGGAAAAGGATATGATGACAGGAGAAGTTACTTGTTTCAATGTACCTTTAGAAGAATGGATGGATGTTCCTGATTATTATAAGTTTCCATTAACATTCCGTTATGTACAAAACGCATCTACTGTTTATGGAATCGTTTTATCTGGTGGTTTGGACTACGATTTATTATGGGTTAATCAAGGTTATGGAACTGCGATTCCATCCGGATGGTTGATTGCCTTACCTTATTTGCGTAATAATGCACATGTACGCCTGATTGTACCTTCTAAGATGGGACATACACTTGCACAGCAATATGTCAATCCATATTTTTATGATATTTGGAAGTTTGAGAAAGCAAAAAGCTAAAGCACTAACATTTAGATAAATCAAATCTTTAAGTAGAGAACTTATGACTCTAATCAAATCTATCTCTGGAATCCGCGGAACTATCGGCGGAGGAGCGGGGGAAGGACTGAACCCGCTTGACATTGTAAAATTCACCTCGGCTTATGCTACTTTGATTCGTAAGACCTGCAAAGCGAAGAGCAACAAGATTGTTGTTGGACGCGATGCCCGCATTTCGGGTGAGATGGTAAAAAACGTAGTAGTCGGCACATTGATGGGAATGGGCTGGGATGTAGTAGACATTGATCTTGCTTCTACCCCGACCACAGAACTTGCTGTAACAATGGAAGGCGCTTGTGGTGGTATTATCCTGACAGCTTCTCATAACCCGAAACAGTGGAACGCACTGAAATTGCTGAATGAACATGGTGAATTTCTGAATGCAGCCGAAGGCAACGAAGTACTTCGTATTGCTGAAGCTGAAGAATTTGACTATGCCGATGTTGACCATCTGGGATCTTACCGCAAAGACCTGACTTATAATCAGAAACATATCGACAGTGTATTGGCTCTCGACCTGGTAGATGTAGAAGCTATCAAGAAAGCCAACTTCCGGGTAGCGATTGACTGTGTGAACTCTGTAGGCGGTATCATTCTCCCTGAACTTCTTGAACGTTTGGGGGTGAAACATGTAGAAAAACTCTACTGTGAACCTACCGGAAACTTCCAACACAACCCAGAACCGCTTGAAAAGAACCTCGGCGACATCATGAACCTGATGAAAGGGGGCAAAGCAGATGTAGCATTCGTTGTAGACCCAGACGTTGACCGTTTGGCAATGATCTGCGAAAATGGTGTAATGTACGGTGAGGAATATACACTGGTTACTGTGGCTGATTATGTACTGAAACATACTCCGGGGAATACAGTTTCTAATTTGAGTTCTACCCGTGCCCTGCGTGATGTAACCCGTAAATATGGTATGGAATACAGTGCTTCTGCTGTAGGCGAAGTAAACGTTGTAACGAAGATGAAAGCAACCAATGCCGTTATCGGTGGTGAAGGAAATGGTGGAGTAATCTATCCTGCCAGCCATTATGGCCGTGATGCATTGGTAGGTATTGCTTTATTCCTTAGCCATCTGGCTCATGAAGGAAAGAAAGTTAGCGAGCTTCGTGCCACTTATCCTCCTTACTTCATAGCTAAGAACCGTGTCGATCTGACTCCGGAAATCGATGTAGATGCTATCCTTGCAAAAGTAAAGGAAATCTATAAGAACGAAGAAATCAACGATATCGACGGTGTGAAGATTGACTTTGCCGACAAATGGGTACATTTGCGTAAGAGTAATACAGAACCGATCATTCGCGTATATAGCGAGGCTTCTACAATGGAGGCAGCTGAAGAAATCGGTCAGAAGATAATGGATGTGATTAATGAATTAGCCAAGAAATAACGATTCATTAACATCATCGGAAAAATAATAAAGGGAGAGCTTCACTATCAAGCTCTCCCTTTGTTTATTCTGTTTATCTATTTGACAGGCAATTGCTGGCTCTGTTTAATTTTGAGGGGATATGTTTCAGAACAACTATCCTCAAAACGGTTCGTTTTGGTTATGAATCAAAATTGCGGTAGTTTGATCCTTTTAAAAAAACGCTTTTGACCTTCACAAGTATCACAGACTCGTAAGTTGTAGTGTGACAGATGTTTGCTGTGATTTAAGGTTCTCTTTTTAATTCTTCACATCCTTCACACTGCGTTCCCTACCTCTTGGGAAAGAAGCCTTAGTTAAAACAAAAGCTTAGGTGTTTCCTTCATATGGAAGGACATAAGAAGACCAATATGCTTGAATAATGGATTGAAATAGTCAACATAGATATTGGCCGACTATAGTTGACTAGATAGTCAACTGTAGTCGTCTAAGTAGCCAACTGTATTTGACTAAGTAGCCGACTACAGTTGTCTATTAATAAAATATCAAAATTGTCATATAGAGCCGACATTATGTAGTATTAAACCATATACTCCATTTACGGTTACGGTTTGATTTGGTTTCGTACCGGAATGAATCTATTTTAAGAATGTGATTGTCCTGAATCAAATCCCCCCAAGTTTTCAAATTGCTCTCCCAATTGCTTTCTCGTTTCCGGTAGCCGTGTTTGTAAAGCAAGAAGACTTTTGCCGCTCCGTCAATGAACCACTACACAGTGCTTCTGGTCTGACACCGTTTTTTTTGTTTTACCACTTTTTTGCTTCCAACCTTTTGGGCGGAATGAAAGGAGTATGCTGTTGTAGATTACTTTTCTGCTTCATTTTGGTATTATTTATATTAATTCACTATATTTGCTCTGAATTATTTGATAAATGAAAGCTTGCTTCCTTTATTTCGGTGGTATAATTAGAGATTATATTGAAATACAAAAGATTATGTTTTTGGAGGCAGTTTGCCAATGGATAGTGAGCATATTTAACAAGTAGTTACTTGAACTGTTCGAACGTAAAGATGAGAAGATTATGGAATTGGACCGTCGTATCGGACGGTTGGAATATAAGATCGAATTACTACTCCGGAAGGAGGGGGAAAACGATCTGTAATATAAAGAAAGTACGATGAAAACACACCTGATTTTATTTCTTATAACACTGGCTGCTTCATTGACTGTCCGTGCTGATAAAGGGAATGAAACCTATTTTTTCCGGACCGTGAATTATCAGCAAGGACTCTCCAATAGTGCCGTATTAAGTATTTTCCAAGATAACGAAGGATTGATGTGGTTTGGAACGTATGACGGTGCGAATTGTTATGACGGAGAAAATATGGAAGTATTCCGCTCCGACTTTTCCGAGCAGAAAACATTGAACAACAATATTGTGCACTCTATTCAACAGGCGGATAGCAGTTGCCTGTGGATGACCACGCATTCGGGAGCCAACCGTTTTTCAAAAGACTCCCGACAGATTATTAGCAATTACGATTTCGGAGGAGACTTTGTCATTCATTCCAATCAGAAAGGGAATACCTGGGTGTTGGGCTACGGATGGATTTCTTATTATAATACGTTTCACCATCGTTTTGTTAACATTCCGATGCCGGACATCCATATGCTGAAAGTCGATGTCAGGGCGTTTGTCACTGATGAAGGCGATTTGTATCTTTTCCCCTATGAAAGCGGTGACCTGTATCGCTTTTCGTTGAATGCTTTTGATCAGGATACTCTGTCCACCCGGCTCACCACCATTCCTTCCCATTTTCATCAGAAGCGGATAGAATATGTATGCTACCAGAATGGCGTATTTTGCTTTTATGACTCCGACTACGATCTTTTCGTGTACGATATTTCAAGAAAGTCTAAGATTTATATCCGGAATATTGGTGAGTTGGTTCGGAAGTATGGGCTTATCACCGGCATTGTGCCTTTCTATGAAGACATCATTTTAGCTTTTCATACCAATGGACTGATGCGTTTGCGTCTTTCCCAGCGATATGCGGAAGAAGTGATTGACCGGAATATGCGGATTTTCGGCATCTATAATGATCCCCGGCAAGGAGTTTTGTGGGTGGGAACCGACGGGCAGGGAGCGGTGATGTATTCGCGGAAATACGCTATTGCTACCAATCTGATGTTGAGCAGCTTCTCTCCCAATTTGACTCGGCAGGTAAGGGCAATCATGACGGATAAACAGGGTGGCCTTTGGGTAGGAACCAAGGGAAACGGCCTGCTTCATGTGAAAAATTATCGTGACGGAGTGCGGGCATCCGATGTGGAGGTCTATTCGCTGAATGGGAAACAGCCTGCGGTATCTTACGTGAGGCCGGAACGGGAGTTGCGAATCTATGCTATGCGGGAGAGCAGTTATAGAAACGGATTCTGGGTGGGAGCCGCTTCTCCGGGCTTGTGCTATTATTCATTCGATAACGGACAACTTCATCCTTTGGTGGGAACTGATTCCGGAGTTCCGGTAGAGGGCGGTAATGAAGTACATTCCATCGTCGAAGAGAATGACAGTGTACTCTATCTTGCCACTTCGGGTGAAGGGCTTTGTAAGGTGGTGCTCGACAGCGGGCATGGACCGCTCCGGATAAAGTCATTGAAACATTATAAATTCTACTATGAGCAACAGGAGCTTAATCTCTATTATAGTATGGTGCCCCAAGGAGATTCCTTGTTGTGGCTGGGCAGTCAGCAGAGGGGATTGGTGCGTTTCAACCGGAAGACGGAAGAATATCAGGTCTTCTCTTTGAGCGAGATGTTGCACAAATCCGTGGATGATGTACTGTGTTTGCATTGGCGTCGTGGAGAGTTGTGGGTAGGCACTACTGCCGGTTTGGTGCGTGTCACTTTCAAGGAGAACAGGTTGGAAACCGTCCATATCGGGCGTAAGCAAGGATTGCTCAACGATATGATACACAGTATTTTGGAAGATGCCAACGGACTTCTCTGGCTGGGGACGAACCGCGGTCTTATCAAATTCAATCCGGACAATTTCTTTTCGCACGCTTATTATTATAGTGGCGGCATACAAATCGGAGAATTTAGCGACGATGCCTATTATCGCTGTCCTTACACTGGAAATCTTTTTTTCGGAGGAATCGACGGGCTGCTCTATATGAACAAGAATGTACCTTCCGCTCCAGAATATTACCCGGAGGTTTTATTGCGTAAGTTGGTGATTGAGAAAACATTCGTTAACTTACAGGACCACTATTTGCCGGACAGGAAAGGGTTGCAGATGAAAGGGGCGAAGGTGTCTTTTTCTCTTTCTTTTGTTGTGCCGGATTATACAAGTGACGGAGATGTGGAATACTCTTATATGCTCGAAGGGTATGATCAGGATTGGGGGGCATTCAGTAGTGTCAACGAGGCCTCTTATTTTAGTGTGCCTTCGGGCAATTATCTTTTTAAAGTCCGTTATAAGAAAGATGTATTTGCTACGGAATACAAGACGTTCACTATTCCTGTATATATTCTTCCTCCCTGGTATCGGACGGTTTATGCGTATATCATCTATCTGTTGATCGGACTTATGCTGGCGGTATATGTCATTCATTTATTCCACAAATATTTCCGTCATGAACGTATGATGCAGGAACTGCTGGAAACCGAACGCCGTAACGCTTCACTGGTGGTAGACGGTTACAAAGAACGCGAGGTACTTGATAACTGTACGCTCATTTACCAAGCCTGCGACCAACTGAATGACAAGACGCTTTCGTTGGATCAGTATGCTGATAAAGTCGGGCAGATCCGTGAGGCCGTCATGGCTTTGCTCTTCGGGTGCGGCATTGGCGACGAGTGTTTCCGGTTGTTGTCGTCCCTGCAATTCTTTGTTACGGGGCGACCGCCTCTTTCACAGTTGGCGGAAGAAGTGCTCCGGGTACTTGAAAAGGAAGGTCGTGATATTTCCTCTATCCATTTGGATATTCCGGCGGATTTCACTTTCCCTGTTTATAAGAATGCGTTGCGCTGCATCCTTTATTTCAGCGGTCTCTACCTATTGGACAGGAACACCTGTGAAGTGTCGGTTAGTATGAAAGAGGAAGAAAACAGGATGACGCTGACTTTCTTTTCTTCGGATGATACGGTGGAGGGACTGCATAAGATATTGACCGAGCAGGAATCATTGCCGGTGAAAGGGAAAGATTCGGACGACCGGTTCCGCATCCGGACGATGCAACGTTTTGTGTTTTCAGCGTTGAGACAGCAGAACTGTACACTTTGTTGTGTGACGGAGGAAATATCGGGTGGGCGCCGGCTGGCAATCACTTTCGAACCGGTTACTATCGCCCCGCAGGATGAGACGAAGAAAACTGTTTTGTTGCTGGAAGACCGTGAAGAGATTGTATGGCTTATCAGTGCCCTGCTCTCTGATGAATATGACGTTCGTCCGGTGCGAAGCGTACAGCTGGCGTTTGATGAGATGCATACTTCGGCTCCTGCTTTATTTTTGGTAGATATGCAGATGTATACGGATGCTGAAAGCACGTTTATGAAATACGTAGCCAAGAATCGTTCGCTGCTTTCAAAGACTGCCTTTATTCCAATGTTGACTTGGAAGGTTAGTACGGCAATGCAGCGGGAGTTGATCCAGTGGGCAGACTCTTATCTGGTTCTTCCTTATGACATACCGTTCTTAAAAGAGACTATTCAGAAGGTGATCTACGGTAAGCGGGAAGCTAAACAAGTGTATCTGGAAGAGTTGGAAGGCTGGACGAACTCCATTGTATGCACTACTACCGAGCAGGCGGATTTCGTCCGGAAGTTTTTGCAGGTGGTTGAGCGGAATTTGGATCGGGAGGATTTGGGTTCTACCTTTATCGCGGAACAGATGTTGATGAGTTCCCGTCAGTTCTGCCGGAAATTAAAGGAAATATCCGGAATGACTCCAAGTGATTTGATTAAAGATTACCGGATGGAAAAAGCTGCCCGTTTATTGCAGAATAGAGATTTGTCTATACAGGATGTTATTTCTGATGTCGGTATTTCCAGCCGCGCTTATTTCTATAAAGAGTTTACGCGTAAGTTTGGTGTGACTCCGAAGGTTTACAGGGAGACTTATCTGAATAAAGAGGAACAAATTTGACATTGTTTAAACATACTAATATCTGCAATTGAACATATTGGTGTGTGTAATAGCATATCCTGTGCTGAACTATGCTGTTTTTTTTGATACTAGGGGCTGTACTCTCTTTTTCTGAATTAATTGTGCACTTCGTTGATTATTAGTGTTTTGTTTAGTACTCTGAATGACATAATGTACTTCAAACGGACATTTTTTCCTTTCTTTAGTATTTGGCGTGCAGGAGTATTTCATTTCTTTTTAAATCCTGTTATTTTGCCGCCATGCAATTATTGCATTTGATAACCTTATTATTAATTTAAAACAAGTAGTATGAATTTGTTTGAAATGAAAAAACATCGCATCAGGTCTTTGTGGTTGCTGCTATTGTTGTTCACGTATAGTGTAACAATGCAGGCGCAGGGCAGTTCGGTCACAGGACGTATTTCGGATGAAAAAGGAGAAATGCTCATTGGAGTTAGTGTACAGGAAAAAGGGACGACGAACGGTACCATTACCGACACGAATGGTCAGTACACTTTAAAATTGTCAACAGGAAATCCTATTTTGGTTATCTCTTATATAGGATATAAACCACAGGAGGTTAAAGTTGGCAAACAGAAAGTGGTGGATATTGTTTTGGTAGAAGATGTATCGTCGCTGGATGAGGTGGTAGTGGTAGGTTACGGTAATCAGCGTAAGGTATCTGTTGTTGGCGCACAGTCTTCATTAGACGCTTCAGCTATCAAAATGCCTGCTGCCAAATTATCTTCAGCTATTTCCGGACGTATTGCCGGTGTAGTTGCTGTGCAACGTAGTGGTGAACCGGGACATGACGAGTCGGATATCTGGATTCGTGGTATTTCTACATTGGTTAAAAATGGGCAAAGTTCTAGTCCGTTGGTACTTGTGGACGGTGTGGAGCGTAGCTTCAATAATATTGATCCGGAAGATATTGAATCATTTACTGTGTTGAAAGATGCTTCTGCTACTGCCGTGTATGGTGTGCGTGGTGCTAATGGTGTGGTAATTGTAAAGACAAAACCCGGACGCATCAGTAAACCGACATTTAGCGTGGATTATTATGAAAGCCTCACCCGCATGACTAAAAAGGTGGATATGGCCGATGCTTATACTTACATGGAAGCACGCAACGAAGCGCAAATGAATAAGAATAATACCATTGCTTATTCTCAAGCGTATATCGATGCTACGAAAAAATCGAACGGCTTGCTACCGAATGATAATCCTCGTTTGTATAATCCGTATCTGTATCCGGCCGTAGATTGGGCAAACGAATTGTTTAACGATTGGGGCCACAATCGCCGTGCCAACATTAATATTCGTGGTGGTGCACCGAAGGCAAGCTATTATGCTTCATTGAGCTATTATGGCGAAAACGGTATGACACGTAACTTCAAGCTGGAGAATTATAATACGTCAATGAAGTATGAACGATACAACTTTACTTCAAACTTAAATTTGAAGCCTACAACAAAGACGGCTATTGACTTAGGATTTTTCGGCTATTTGGGACAAGGACACTATCCACAAAGCAGCGCTGCATCCTTATATGCCTCTTGTATGGATGTCAATCCGGTTATTTATCCGATGGTATTGCCCAATGGAATGATTCCGGGCATCAATACGCAACAGAAATTCAATCCTTATGGTAAGTTGGCTCGTGGAGGTTATTATGATGAATTCAGCACTCAGTTGAACTCAAATGTACGTGTAAAACAGGATTTGGACTTCTGGAAATGGAGCAAAGGACTTTCTGCTTCTGCAATGATAGCATTCGATACCTATAATTCCCGCCGCAGAAACTACAACCGTAGCGAACCAATGTATAAGTTTAAAGGAGCTACAGACGAAAATGGGCTTTGGATTGAAGATACCTTATTTGATGAAGAAACAGGGGAATATTTGTACGATGTATTGGGTGAAGCAGACGGAATCTTGACGCTTGACACTCCTACTCATTCGAGCAACCGCACCGTTTATACGGAGGCTTCTTTAAACTATGAACGCGATTTCGGTGCACATCGTGTAAGTGCTTTGTTGCTTTACAACCAGAAAATATACTGGGATTTAAATGCTTCCGATGTCATTGGCGGTATGGCTTACAAGCAGCGTGGTTTTGCCGGACGTGCTACTTATTCTTGGAATGACCGTTACTTTGCAGAATTCAATTTAGGTATTAATGGTTCGGAAAACTTCACTCCTGGTAATCGCTACGGTACTTTTCCCGCATTCGGTTTGGGGTGGGCAGTTTCTAATGAGCCATTTTGGGAATCGTTACGCAAATATATATCATTCTTGAAATTCCGTTATACACATGGTTGGGTAGGTAGTGATACAGCTACAGGACGTCGTTTTATGTATCAAGGTGTATTTGGAGGTTTACGTGGCACTTGGTTTGGTACTTCGCATAATGGTGCTAGCGGTTATGGCGAAGAAAAGTATGGTGTGAATGTCACTTGGTCTAAATCATGTAAGCAGGATTTGGGTATCGATCTGAAATTACTAAACGACAACCTTTCATTTGTAATTGACTTCTTTAAAGAACGTAGAGATAATATATTCTTACAGAGAAGTACTGTGCCAAGCTATGCCGGATGGATTGAGAATCCTTACGCCAACTTGGGTGTTGTAGAGAATAAGGGTGTTGAAATTGCGATGGACTATACGCAGAAGATTGGTAAAAACACCTTCCTTACCGTGCGTGGTAATATGACTTTCAACAAAGATAAAATTATAGAAAACGATCAGCCGCCTGTAGACTATCCATGGATGGAAACCCGTGGGACAAACGTGAACGCTATTTGGGGATACATTGCTGACGGACTGTTTACTAGCCAGGATGAGATTGATGACCACGCTACCCAGTTCGGTACGCTTCACGTGGGTGATGTTAAATATCGTGACTTGAATGACGATGGTGTGATTGACGATTACGATAAAACGGTAATTGGTCGTGGAGATGTACCGAGAATTTATTATGGATTCGGAGCAGATCTGCAAGTTGGAAACTTCTCTATCAGCGCTTTGTTCCAGGGAAATGCACAAGCTGACCGCTATTTGGACGGCATTTCTATAAAACCGTTCTGGGACGATGAAGGACGCGACAACGTATTTGCTAACATCACCGATCGTTGGAGAGCAGACAATCCTACCAATCAAGACGTGTTCTATCCTCGTTTGTCAGTCGGTAGCGACGGCAACAACAATAACGTGAAGCCAAGTTCATGGTGGGTGAAAGATGTCAGTTTCTTGCGTTTGAAACAAGTAAACATTTCATATACATTGCCTAAGAAGTGGACAGATCCGCTACTGATTAAGAACGCACAGATCTATCTGATGGGAACCAATCTGCTCACGTTCTCTAAGTTCAAATTGTGGGATCCGGAATTGAATACATCTAACGGTACGGCTTATCCTAACGTATCGAGCTATTCAATAGGTCTTAAGTTTAATTTTTAACCAAGTCTAAAAAGAAAAGTATGAAAACAGAAATAAGAAAATATGTTGCAGCAGCTTTGATTTGCTTGGGGATGTCGTCATGCAGCGATTTCTTTGAGTCTATTCCGGGCAAGCAGTTTGGATTGGAAGAGACGTTTGCTTCGAAACAACGCACAGAGCAATATCTGAATAATGTATACAGCTATATCCGTGAGGTGGGTGATGTGCTCCATGTGGACGCAAACATGAACGGAACTATCTTCACCGAAGCATCATTGGAAGGAGCCAACCGTTGGAACAAGACGTATGCGGAATGGACAACGGGGGGGGCAACTGCTTCGTATAGCCAGGCTAACCGCTACTTCACAGACTACTATCAAGCTATAGCCAAAGCAAGTACCTTCATTCAGAACGTAGACAAATGCCAGGAAGTAGGTGCTTCCGTACGTGGACGTTGGAAAGAAGAGGCGCGTGTGCTACGTGCTTACTATTACTTCGAGTTGTTTCGCATTTACGGTCCCATACCTTTGATTGGCGAAGATCCGATACCTTTGGATGCTTCAAAGGAAGAACTGATTAAGGTGCGCAACTCGGTAGACGAATGTGTAGAGTTTATCGCTAACGAATTGCAAAAGGCTATTGATTCAGGCGACTTGCCGAACAGAGTTTCCAAGAACAATTTGGGACGTATGGACGTAGGGATCTGCAAGGCTTTGAAAGCTAAGTTATATCTCTATTGGGCAAGCCCGCTGTTTAATGGAAACACAGATATGGCATCTGTCAAAAACTTAGATGGCAAACAGCTTTTCCCACAGACGGAAGACCTCACTAAGTGGAATAAAGCCAACGAAGCTTATAAAGAGTTCTTTAGCTTTGCTACTTCGCAGAATTATGGGCTGACAAAAGTATATACGGATGGTAAGCTCGACCCCTACAAGTCCTGTCGTGCTATTGCTGCTTTCTACACGAAGAACTATGATGTCATCTTCAACGAACTGATTATGGTCAAATTACGCGACCAATGGGACTACACTTATTGGACCTGTCCTAAGTTCTCCGGTTTCGAAGACACTAGTGTGAGCGGTGGTGGAGGCTATTATACTACACAAGAAACAGTGGATATGTTCTTTACGAAGAATGGACTGACAATAGACCGTGATCCCTCTTATAACAAGTTCGAAGGAGTACCTTCTGCTGGTAACTTTACTTCCGGACAGTATTATGACGAGAATGATACTGAATTGAAATATTTCGATGCAGACAATTCTTATGTATTGAAACAGTGGAAAGACCGTGAGGCACGTTTCTATGTAAATGTCACTTACAACGGTTCTATTTGGCTGAATCATGGTAGTCAAAACGAAGAACATCGTACCGACTTTACAAATGGTGCACGCGGAACCTGCGGTAAATCGAAAGCTTCCGGTGACTGTCCTGACTCTGGCTATCTAATCCGTAAAGGAGCAAAAGCTACGGAAGATGACGGTTCTAAAATGTTCTCTCCCACGCTTCGTGTGGCTGATATGATTTTAGGATATGCTGAAACACTCTGTATGTGTGACGACTTGGAAGGCGCACTATTGCAACTGAACCAGATTCGTGAGCGTGCCGGTATCCCCGAATACTCATTCACTAATGAGGGCGGAAAAGTGTTTTGTCCGAAGACAAAGAATGACTTGCTCAATCGTATCCGTCGCGAACGTATTGTGGAATTGGTGTTCGAGTGGAACCGCTTTTTCGACGTTCGCCGTTGGAAAGTGGCCGAAGGCAACAATGATCCCGATCACTGGATTTACCCCGAATATCACAAAGGTGGCGAGGGTGGCAATGTGTACGGTATGAATATGGATAAGGATTATCCAGACTTCTTTGCACGTACCTTGCTCGAAAACCGTGCTAACTTCTCAAAGAAACAATACTTCATGCCGATTCCTTATGATGACATCCGTCGTATTCCCGAATTGGTACAGAACTTAGGTTGGTAAATTTTATTGTTAAACACATTTTTAAGAAGTAATGAATACAAAATATTGGAAAAATATGGCATTGGGTCTTTTGGTGTCGTTGGTCGTGAGCGGCTGCTATGGCGAGGAAGACGGATATCAGATTCCCGACATTTATAAAGGAAGCTGGGAAAGCCCGAAAAATGGAGCTACGGTAGTAGGTTATGCACCTGCTCCGATTTCCGAGGCAAAGTATGATGCTTATCTGAACGAACTTTACATCACTTGGGACGGTGGCAACGATGCGTGGGAGAAGAAAAACGAGTATGTGGGAGCCGAAGTAGAGTTTGCTTCCTTGCTCACTGAAACGAAAGTGAAACGCGTGATGATTTCCAACATAGGCGATTTCGGTAACCTGACCGTGAAGAGAGACAACGGACTGCCGAATGCTACGCTGAACTTGAGTCGTTTCCGTACAGTAGTGGTTACTACCAAACATGGTGCACGTGATTGCCGTTTCCGCTCTATTTACGTAGACGAAGCAGGAAACAAACAATACAGCGACTGGACAAGCTTGAGTGAACACCTTGCCAATGCAGAGATGACGCTGAACATGGACTATATGGCTTGGAAAGAGTTTCGAGAGCGTCAGAGCAATCCGCTGAAAATACATTTTGAAAGTAACTCGGATTTACGTACAGTAGAATGGCTGTACAACAGATATAGTGGCGCAGACGCAACGCAGGAAGAGTTCCGTAAATGGTATTATATGGACTGTGCTACCATGTCGTTCGAGCCTCACAACATTGCTTGTGACCCTTACGAAAATTTGACTTTCATGATTAAGAAAGAACAGACTGGAGGTGCTTATGCCTTCGATTATCCGAACCACAACGAAGGACGTGGTATTGTTTACCCGGCATCAGAAAGCAATATGGGAAGTGATGCTTGGTGGTTATTGCCCGATATGCAGGCAGTAGTGATGCACGAAATGGGTCATTGCGTAGAATGGATGCCCCACAAAGGACATTATGAGAAGAAGGGGGAAGACTGCGACAAACAGGGATATCAGGAAGGATGGCCGGATGCAGTGAAAATCTCCAACGGCGGATTCTTCGGACTTGCCACGGAAGGTCAGATTAATGAATATAAAGCTGCGATTGAAAAACCGTATAAAGATCCACAGGATAACAAGGTTTATGTTTGGCAGATTGATTATAACACCTCTGGTGCTTTCATGAGCTGGTTGCGAATTTATAACGGTGACTTTGTGCGCATGTTGCCGTGGACTGTAAAAATGGATGCACTGACTAACGACTGGAGTTTGGAGTATGCAGTGAAATATATCCTGAAAGAAAGCTATCCTGACATGTCTATGGAAGACTTATGGAATGAATATGTAGCTGAAGTAAAGAAATTCTTGAACAATCATCAATAAACATAAACATGAATAAATTATCATATATATACGGTGTGTTGTGTATGTTCCTCTTATGGGGATGTAATACAATTGATTTGAGTGACGTAGGATATGGCGAGAGTGATCGGTTGAAGTCATCGGATGTGAAAGAAGTACTTTATAATGCTTCAGAGGGTTGTTGGATAACTGAATGTGAGGGACGTGAATTCTTCTTTCAGTTTAGCAAGGATGGAACGGTAATTCTTGATTCCGATTTCTTGGAACAAGCAATAGAAGTGAAGACTACTTTTGCAACAAGTGGTAAAGCGGTAGAGTTGACCATTGATAAATGTAATGTTCATTTTCAAAACTTAAGTTCGGAATATGTGGATACGAAATTTATGATCACTGAAGTTCCGGCAGTAGACGCTACTAGAGCAGAGGAAAGCACTAAACTGATATTGGTCGGTGTGGCTACCGGCAGAAAGATGGAGTTGCATACGGTGGCGAAAAGTTATATAGAGACTAAAGTGGCACCTAAAGCGGAGTTTACAGAATTATTTGCCAAGAACCTATTGGATAATCAAGTGATTTGTGATGCTTCCGGCAATCTGATTGGCTATTATAGTTTGGCATTGGCTGGTGTTTCAGATATTTCTGTAAAGATTGTTACGCTTGAAAATAAGAGTGGAAATGATGTGAACGGGCATACACAATATTACGAATCAATGCTGGTAAAAGAGGGAAAAGTATTTAAATTGGAAACTCCGGTGGAAGGAATCAAGGCATTGGATGGAAACACTTATGCGTTCAAAGCCATAGATTGTAGTGGCGAAACGGTGGCTGTTGAAGGAATGTCCGGTGTGACATTCATTTCCAACAAGGATGCTGTAACTGATTTTGATTATGTGACGGCAGGCAAAGAATTTTCATTCTGTAAGGAGCAGAATAAGGGTGCTGCCTGTGATGAAATCTGGGAATGCACGAAAGGTTCTTTCACAGATGGCGGTACTATAGCGGACATCAACCTAATGAAATATGACTATGGATGGAAAAATGCGGATTGCACGCAGCGTCCGTTGGTTATTTGGTCGTGGTGGTTTGCGAACCTTGCTTTTAGAAGTAGCGAGCCGGGAGCTAATATCCGAATGAATAATGTTGATAAGGATTGGATACATTTCACCAATTTGTCGGGTGAAGGTGAAACTTGCGGTGGTGGAGCGATGAACCCCAATCAAGTAAAAGATATGAATGCATACACCAAACCCTTGTTGGATACTTGGTTCAATGAGAAAGGACTGTTTGTGATTCGTTACGACCGCTTGAATGTAGCTGGTGATAATAAATTCTACATTTACTTGTTGTGTCCGGATACAGGTGCTACCGAGAACGGCGGTATGTGGATGAAGATGCAGAGAAAGGAAGAATAATAAAACCTACTTTTTAGATTGTGAGAACAACGAAATACATACTTTGTCTTATTGTTTTTACCGCCCTCTGCGGGAATGGTGTAGGAATGGCAGCCGATAAACATTTGTCTCGCTATGTCAATCCGTTCATCGGAGCAAGTACCAGTATGGAATTGGCCGGAAGTTATCATGGATTGGGAAAGACTTTTCCGGGAGCAACCACCCCTTTTGGGGTGGTTCAGGTAAGTCCACAGACGATAACTGGAGGCGACCACGCACCGGGTTATAGCGACGAACATCGAACGATAGAGGGGTTTGCCTTTACGCAAATGAGCGGAGTGGGTTGGTATGGTGACTTGGGCAATTTGCTGACCATGCCTACTACTGGTAGGTTCCAGGTCATTGCCGGTCGCGAAGACGGCTCCATACAGGGGTATCGCTCTGCTTACGATAAAGCGACGGAAAAGGCTTCGGCTGGATACTACAGCGTGGCTTTGACCGACTATAATATTAAAGTGGAAACTACAGCCGCTCCGCATTGCGGTATGCTTCGGTTCACTTATCCTGAACATAATCAGTCGCGCATACAGATAGATTTGGCGCGGCGTGTGGGTGGTACTTCTGTGGCTCAATATGTACTGGTAAAAGATGAACACACCATCTGCGGATGGATGAAGTGTACACCCGAAGGAGGTGGTTGGGGTAATGGCTGGGGACAAGCCAACTACACCGTTTACTTTTATGTCGTGTTCAGCAAACCGCTGCGGGACTACGGTTTTTGGAGTGCTGACATCCCCGATGGATGGAGCCGCAGAAACGGCGATGTGGTGAGCGTGCCTTATCTGACACAAGTGTCGAAAGCTGTCGTTACCAAAGGCGGGCGTGAGATGGAAGGCAAGCACATCGGCTTCTTTACGGAGTTTATTACACAGGCAGGCGAGGAAGTGACGATGAAGGTAGGTATTTCGTTTGTTGATATGGACGGTGCGGAACGCAATTACCGCAGTGAAATAGCCCAAAAGGACTTTAATCAAGTGCGCAAAGAAGCTGTGGCAAGTTGGGACCGTCAGCTTTCGCGAATGGAAGTGAAAGGGGGAAGTGAAGATGAAAAGACAATATTCTATACGTCCCTCTATCATACCATGATTGATCCTCGTATTATAGCTGATGTAGATGGACGTTATACGGGAGGAGATGGAAAGATACATCGCAGTAAAAGCTTTGCCAAACGTACAATATTCAGCGGTTGGGATGTATTCCGTAGCCAATTCCCTCTTCAGACTATTATCAACCCGCGCATGGTGAACGATGAAATCAACTCGTTGGTGTCATTGGCCGAAGAGAGTGGACATGAATATTACGACCGTTGGGAGTTTCTGAATGCTTATAGCGGTTGTATGATTGGCAATCCGGCGATATCTGTATTGACGGATGCCTATCTGAAAGGTATCTGTCAATACGATGTGGAAAAGGCCTACCGTTATGCCTGCAACACCGCCGAACGTTTCGGCAATGGTGAGCGAGGATACTCGGTGATGAGCGTGTCGAAAACGCTGGAGTATGCTTACTTTGACTGGTGTCTTTCGCAGTTGGCAAAGGCTTTGGGATATGAGGCAGATGCGGCATTTTACGAAAAACGGGGGCAGAATTATCGCAATACGTTCAATCCGGAAGTGGGATGGTTTTACCCGCGTCAGGAAGACGGTGCATACGCCCCTTGGCGTGACGATGCGCGCACAGCCTACAGTTTCGGCTGCGAAGAGTCTAACTTGTATCAGCAGGGCTGGTTTGTTCCGCATGACGTTGATGGCATGGTGCAGCTCATGGGCGGCAAGGAGAAGGCATTGGCAGAGCTGACTGCGTTTTTCGACAAGACTCCCGAGAGTATTCGCTGGAATGATTACTATAATCATGCCAACGAACCGGTGCATCTCGTACCTTTCCTGTTCAACCGCTTAAATGTTCCTTGGTTGACGCAGAAATGGACACGTCACATCTGTGAGAATGCCTACCGCAACTCGGTAGAAGGAATGGTGGGCAATGAGGATGTGGGACAGATGTCGGCGTGGTATGTATTGGCAGCAACAGGCATACATCCCTCTTGTCCGGCGACAACGCGCTACGAAATCACTAGTCCCGTGTTCGACGAAGTGCGTATCCGGCTCGATAGTACTTACTTCAAAGGAAAAGAGTTTGTTGTCCGGACCCGCAACAATTCGAAGACGAACTGCTACATACAGCGTGCCCGTTTGAACGGTAAGGAGTATAATAAATGTTACATTGATTTTAAAGATATTGTAGCGGGCGGAACGCTCGAACTGATAATGGGAGATACGCCCGGATTTTTTTTAAATAGCTAAATAACCGATAACAAATTATTAATGTATAACTACAAAAAACAATGAGAGTCATGAAAAAACTTTTCGTACTTATCTATTTGTGTATGGTTGCAGCACTGCATACCAATGCTCAAACCAAATCACTACACCAATTACAACAGGAGTTTGTAGATCTTCGTTGTGGTATGTTCATTCACTTTAACATGCCTACTTTCTTCAATGAAGATTGGCCGGATCCGGATGCTTCTCCTGAGCTTTTCAACCCTAAAAAAATGGATTGCAAACAATGGGCAAAAGCTGCAAAATCAGCTGATATGACTTATGGCTGTTTGACCACTAAGCACCATAGTGGTTTCTGTATCTGGGATACAAAAACTACTGATTACAGTGTAATGAGCAGTCCTTTCAAACGCGATGTAGTGAAAGAATATGCAGATGCGTTCCGTGCCGAAGGGCTTGGAGTGATGCTTTACTATTCTATTCTTGACACGCATGCTCGTTTGCGTCCAAAATGTATCACGCCGAAGCATATTGAGATGATTAAAGAGCAGCTTCGCGAGCTTTTGACAAACTACGGTGAAATCAAAGCAGTGATTATTGATGGTTGGGATGCTCCTTGGTCACGCATCTCTTACGATGATGTTCCTTTTGAAGATATTTATCGTTTGATTAAGTCTATTCAACCTAATTGTCTGGTGATGGACTTGAATGCTGCAAAATATCCTACTGAAGCTCTGTTCTATACTGATATCAAGTCATATGAACAAGGAGCCGGACAGCATATCTCAAAAGATACAAACCGCTTGCCTGCATTGTCTTGTTTGCCGTTGCAACAGAATTGGTTCTGGAAAGAAAGCTTCCCGACAACTCCGGTGAAATCTCCTGCACAAATGGTAAATGATAATATTATTCCGATGGGAAAAGCTTATTGTAACTTTATCCTGAACGTGGCTCCCAACAGAGATGGGTTAATAGATGCTAATGCTCTGAAAGCATTGAAGGAGATTGGAAAACTCTGGAAGAATGATGGACATATTGCCGATGTTCCTCAAGCGGATAGTCCCATTATTTCTTCCAATATAGCTAAATATCAACCGGCAGAAGGTACATGGAGTAATGATTATGCTATCATGGATTTTGCTAATGATGATGATTTTGGTTCTTGCTGGAATTGTAATCAAGCTGTAGATGCTCCTTGGTATTTGGTTACGTTTGAGCGTGAGAAGCCTTTCAATATGATTGTTATTACTGATCGTAATAATGACCGTTTGCAGGAATATAGTCTTGAATATCGTACGGGTAATACTTGGAAAACATTGTTTGAAGGTAAGGCTCCTACTTCTCAACGTGTGAAAATTCACCGTTTTGACACTGTATGGGGAGATGCGGTCCGTATGAAAGTGCAGAAATCGAATGGGACTACTTCAATTGCCGAATTTGGTGTATATTGCGAACGAAAGTAATTTCGTTACATCAGATATTGTTTGAAGTTTAAATTGAATAGAGGGTTTCTTCTGTCTCTGATGCATGATTGTTGCGGCCTGACAGCTCCGGGAATCATGTATCAGACAGGGGAAATAATAGTGAAAGATTTATTTATTAATGTATAATCAGTAAGCATATTTATTTATGGCTATATTACGATTACCATCTCTTCTTATTGCATTATTCTCTGTTTGTGCGATGTATGCTTCTCCATATAATATAGCACCGCAAAGCCGGGTAAGTGCATCTTCTGTACTTGATGAATTTCACAAAGCGGAAAATGTGACCGATCAACTGATTCGTATCGCAGGAAAGGGGGAATGGGCTTCTAAAAGTACAGAAACTTTCTGGGGGGCAATAGACTATCCTTGGATTCAATTGGATTGGGAACAAGAGGTATGTATTGATAAGGTGGTATTGTATGATCGAGCGGATGAGAAAACACATACAGCAAGCGGCATTCTTCACTTCAGTGATGGTAGTCGTATTAATGTTTGGGAAATCGCTAATGACGGCAGGCCTAAAGTTGTAACATTTCCGGCACGGAAAACTCGTTGGCTTCGTTTTGAAGTGACCGATGGAGACGGAGAACATCTTGGTTTGTCTGAAATAGAAGTTTATCCGGCTCCTGAAGATTATAAGGACTATGTTTCTTGGGTGGATCCTTACATTGAATCGGCTCGCGGACGGTATTTTTTCTTTATCACAGGTAACCAACCCTTTGGCATGATCGGGGCTGCACCTTTAACACGTAATAAAAATCAATATGGTGGGGGATATAATTATAATTCCACAGAAGTATTGGGATTTCCGCAAGTGCATTGTTGGATGTTGTCGGGACTTACTCTCATGCCAACAACCGGACAGGTTGACCCGACATTGGGAGAGCAGCATTGGAAATCGCCGTTTAGCCATGAAGGGGAGATCGTTCAGCCGGGATATCATCGTCTTTATCTGGAAAAATATGATACATGGGTAGAACAAACAGCAACAGATTATGCTAGCTTTTACAGGCTGACATATACTAAGGATTGTGAAGCGGAAATCTTACTTAATTTAGGTGGATATGTAGGGACATCTACTATGGTCAATGCACAGGTAAAACGTAGCGGCCCAAATGAAATCAGCGGTTCTTTTGATACGATGGGGCGGTTATGGGGAGGTCCTGATGTGGTCAGGATATTTTTTGTTGCTGAATTTGACCGACCATTTAATGTGTTGGACGGATGGGCCGGAGCTGATTATAAGCATGATGTGTATGAAATACAAGGTACTACCGACAGCAAACCGCAAGCTGCAGGGTGGTCTTATTATGATGCGTCTACATCAGGTGTTTCTGCCAAATATAAAATGGAGGCAGGAGATAGGTTGCAGATTAAAATGGCTATTTCTTATGTCAGTGTAAATAATGCGAAAGAGAATCTGAAGCAAAGCTGTAATCATTGGAATTTCGATCGTATATGTCGGGAATCACAGACGGAATGGAATGAATGGTTAGGTAGGATAGATGTAAAAGGAGGAACTGATGTACAGAAAAGGAAGTTTTATACAGATTTGTGGCATACGCTTTTAGGGCGTCACAAAATAGATGACTTTAACGGCGAATATCCGGATTATACACAAGGTGTGCGTCAGGGAGCACATACTTTACAGGCACGAATGATTGTGAAGCAGCTCCGGAAAGATAAGAACGGACAATCGGTACATCATATGTATAATTCTGACGCTTTTTGGTTGACTCAATGGAATCTGAATACACTTTGGGGGATCGCTTATCCATCTGTATTGGATGATTTTGCAGCTTCCCTGATCGAATATGATTTGAATGGCGATTTGTTGCCTCGCGGTCCTTGTGCCGGCGGATATTCTTACATCATGAGCGGATGTCCTGCCACATCGCTTATCACAAGTGCATATCAGAGGAATATTATTCATAAATGGTCGCCTAAAGCCGGTTATAAAGCGATGAAAAAGAATCATGCTAAAGGTGGTATGTTAGCGTTGGACATGAATAAAGAATTGGACTTTTATGTTCAATATGGTTATTGTCCGGACAATGCGGGGCTGACTATACAATGGGCATTCGAAGATTGGGCTTTGAGCGAAATGGCTGCTCGTATGGGAATGAAGAAAGATTATACTTATTATCGTAAACGTTCATCAGGATGGCCGGCTTCTTTTAACAATGAAAAAAAATTAATCTTGCCGCGGCGCAAAGACGGCAGTTGGTTACATACTGACTTGACGAGCGGTGTCGGATATATAGAAGCTAATGCATGGCAGGCCACTTTCGGCCTTTCGCATGACATTCCTCGACTGGCAGAGTTGATGGGAGGGAATGACAGCTTATGTTCTTTACTGAATGATGCTTTTGAGCAATCGGCCCCTATGGATTTTGTATATGGCTATGGAAGTGGAACCGTCAGTTATGCCAACCAGCCGGGATGTTCTAATGCCCATGTTTTTTCCCATGCCGGAAAGCCGTGGATGACGCAATATTGGGTGCGTAGGGTGAAGGAACAAGCTTACGGAGCTGTTACTCCGGATAAGGGTTATGGTGGTCACGATGAAGATCAGGGACAGATGGGAGGCATAGGAGTATTGATGGCAGTGGGATTATTCAGTCTTGACGGAGGTTCCCGGCAAAATCCGATGTATGATATTACTAGTCCTGTTTTTGACGAAGTGACTATACAACTGGATACTGCATATTACAAGGGGAGAACTTTCAAAATCAAGACATACAATAATTCTTCAAAGAATTGTTATATACAGCGTGCTCGGTTGAATGGTAAAGAATATAATTCTTATCAACTTCCTCATATGGTGTTGGAACAAGGTGGTGTACTTGAATTGTGGTTGGGGGATACACCCAATATGCAATGGGGGATATTGTAGTGAAATATTGATGGAATTTGTTTAATTGGGTGTATTAGTTTGTATGGAAATGCGTCTATTTGATAAAATAGATTGCATTTTCCGTATAAAAACGTATCTTTGTGTGAAGTGAATTAAAGACATCGATTATTAGTGGCAATTTTTTTTCGCGCAGCGAAACAAAACATATAAGCGATTGCCTAATATTTAATAGATGATATTAATGATTAACACAATGAAAATACGCTTGATTTTGTCTTTTGTTCTATTGATTTATTCATTGGTCTGTCAAGCAGATGGCGGTAAAGATACCTATATCTTCCGGAAAGTAGATTATCAGCAAGGGTTATCTAATAGTGCTGTACTTTGTCTTTTTCAAGACAATAGAGGGTTAATGTGGTTTGGCACATATGATGGTGTGAATTGCTATGACGGCAGAAATATGGAAGTTTTTCGTTCTGATTTTTCAGCCCAAAAATCTTTGAGTAACAATGTGATTCATTCTATTCAACAGGCGGATAATAATTGTTTGTGGATTTCTACCCATTTGGGAATAAATCGTCTTTCACTGGATTCGCGGCAAGTGGTCGGCTATTATGACTTTACAGATGATTATTATCTACATTCCAATTCTAAAGGAAACACATGGGTGGTGAGTCGTGATGGAATTTTCTACTATAATACATCTTATAAACGATTTGTAAAGATTAATAATCTGAAAGTCTCTGTTGAAGATATGGATAAACGGGCATTCGTAACGGATGATGGTGTCTTGTGGATTTTTATCCAGCATACAGGGGAATTGTTACAGGTTTCGCAGGATGCTTTTGATTGTGATACATTATCAATTTATTCAACTGTTTCATCTACCGATTTTCATGCGAACCCCATTATGGATGTCTTTTATCAGAATGGTGTTCTTTGTTTTATCGATAGTGAACATGATCTCTATGTTTATGATATTTCCCGACAATCTAAAATTTATATTCGTAACCTTTCTTCATTAGTGCAAAAGTATGGTACAATTGCAGGAATAGCTCTTTTCTATGAAGATATTATCATTGGTTTTAGGACGAATGGATTAGTCCGTCTTCGTACATCTCAGAAATATAAAGAAGAAGTGGTCGACCGGAATGTACGTATATACAGTATTTATCGAGATCCTCATCAGAATGTTCTATGGGTTGCTTCGGACGGGCAGGGAACGATTATGTATGCTAAGAAATACTCCATTGCCACCAATTTGATGCTTAATCAACTTTCGTCTAACTTGAGCAGGCAGGTACGTTCTGTTATGACAGACAATCGTGGCGGGCTATGGTTCGGGACGAAAGGCGACGGACTATTGCATATACCGGACTATCGTGAGAGTGAAGAGGCTTCCGCCGTTACAGTCTATTCTCCTGAAGGCAAGCAAAATGTGATGTCTTATATGCGGTGGAATAAAGAATTTCCCGTTTATAAATTGGTCCAAAGCCGTTATATGGATGGCTTTTGGATAGGCTCTGGTGATCCGGGACTTTTCTACTATTCTTTTGCTGATCAAGCTTTGCATTGTGTGGAAAACTTGCCGGCACAACCTACCGAAATTCATGGTATTGATGAGGAAAATGATAGTGTACTTTATGTGGTGACAGCCGGTTCCGGTTTTCATAAATTAATACTTGAGAAGCAGGCAGGTACCATTCGTCTCAAATCCCAGAAAAGCTATCATTTCTTTCATGGTCAGCGAGAAATTACAATGTTCTATCCAATGCTGGCCGAGGGAGATTCTATTTTGTGGCTTGGTAGCCGGGAGAAAGGACTTATACGGTTTGATAAGCGGACTGAAGAATATAAGGTGATTTCTTTGAAAGAAATGCTTCATAAGTCGGTAGACGATGTGCTTAGCTTGTATCGGACCAAAGAAGGGGTGTTGTATGTGGGGACAACATCGGGATTGGTATGTCTGAATTCTAATAGGGGCCAGATGAAAGCTACCTATATCGGGCGGGAACAAGGATTGCTCAATGATATGATTCATGGTGTACTCGAAGATGAAAACGGACTCTTGTGGCTTGGTACGAACAGGGGATTGATTAAATATAATCCGATAAACGGCTCATCACATGCCTACTTCTACAGTGCAGGTGTCCAGATCGGCGAGTTCAGTGATGACGCTTATTATATGTGTCCTTATACACGGGAACTTTTCTTCGGTGGGATTGACGGGTTGCTTTATCTGGATAAGGAGATGCAGGCTGCTCCGGAATTCTACCCGGATATTTTATTGCGTAAGTTGACGATTGGACATACGCAGGTGGTTCAGGAAAATTATTATACGGATGATGGTAAGGCGTTGCAGTTTAAAGGAGCGGAGGTTTCGTTTACGCTTTCTTTTATTGTGCCGGATTTTTTATCAGGAGAAGATATAGAATATTCTTACCAGTTGGAAGGATACGACAAAGACTGGACATCTTTCAGTAGTATTAATGAAGCCTCATATACGGGAGTGCCGGCAGGCGATTATCTCTTTAAGGTGCGTTATAAGAGAGATGTGTTTGATACAGAGTATCGTCATTTTTCTATTCCGGTGCATATTCTCTCTCCTTGGTATCGTTCAGCGCCGGCTTATTTTATTTATTTTATCATTTTCCTGTTATTGTTAGGGTACGTGATATATTTGCTTCGTAAAAACTACCTTCAGGAACGGATGATGAAAACACTGATGGGGACAGAACGTTGTCGGAAATCCGAAACTGCCTATACCGATCGTAGGGTACTTGAAGATTTTACCCTTATTTATAATTATTGCGACCAGTTGCGTGCAGAGAATCTTTCTTATGAGCAATCTCTTGAAAAGGTGTCATTGATACGTGAAACGGTGATGACCGCACTTCTTAATCCTGACACTCTGCATTTGGAAGAACTTAAACAATTCTTTCCGGATCGGTTTATTGTTTCTGCACGTATGAGTATACAAGGAGTTTCCCAAGAAGTATTGCGTACGTTGGAAGAACAAGGGATTGATCATTCTTCTATCACATCAGCGATCCCGGAACATATAACGTTTCCGGTTTACAAGAACGCATTGTATAGTATTCTTTATTGCTGCTACCTTCGTATTGCCGAAATGAAAGGTACATATGGGGTAATAGTAGACATGTCAGAACAAGATGGTAAGATGCAGTTGCATTTTTCTTCTAAAGACGTTACAGTGAAAGCGTTGTATGAATATCTTTCTGATAAAGCCTCTTCTGTAGCGGAGAAAGATGCCGATTATGTGTTTGGCGTACATTTACTATTAGGTTTTGTACGGTCAGCCTTGGAACGGATTCATGCCGTTCTTCGTTATGATCATGATGAGAGTGGCAGTAGGTTGACGATTGTTTTTGAACCGGCGCTCTTACCAGTGACTGGTGAACAAGGGAAGAAAACAGTGCTTTTGCTGGAAGACAGGGACGAAATGACTTGGTTAATCAGTAATTTTCTGGCTGATGAATATGTGGTTCATCAGGTGAAGAGTGTGCAGCTTGCTTTTGAGGAAATTCGTCGGTCGGCTCCGGCTCTATTACTGGTGGATATGACAATGTATGCAAATGCTGAAAGTACTTTTATGGAGTATGTTAGTCGGAATCGTACCTTGCTTTCAAGGACAGCTTTTATTCCGTTATTAACCTGGAAAGTCAGTTCAGCCATTCAGCGGGAGCTGATCTTGTGGTCTGATTCTTATGTTGTACTTCCTTATGATATATTATTCTTGCGGGAAGTTGTTCATAATGCTATTTATGGTAAACGGGAAGCGAAACAGATATATATGGAGGAACTGGGGGATTTGGCAGGCCAGATTGTCTGTACAACTACCGAACAGGCTGATTTTATTCGCAAGTTGTTAAAGGTGATTGAAGAAAACCTGGACAAGGAAGAATTAGGATCAACGTTGATAGCTGATCGTATGGCGATGAGTTCACGTCAGTTCTATCGTAAATTCAAGGAAATTTCCAATACAGCTCCCGGTGATTTAATAAAAAGTTACCGTATGGAAAAGGCAGCCCGTCTGTTACTTGATGAAGAACTTTCCATTCAAGATGTTATTATGGAAGTTGGTATTTCCAGTCGTTCTTATTTTTATAAAGAATTTACCCGTCGGTTCGGGATGACACCGAAAGATTATCGGGAACAGCGAAATGTACGCTGATTGTGCAGGCTAAATTCTTTTGTATAGGTGACTGATTGGGAAACACTGTCGTTTATTTGTTTGTCACTACCTTGTACTCTAAATCCTTTTTGTGGATTGTATCTAATTGATTATCAATGTGTTGGTTTGTGCTCTAATCTGCCATTCTGTGCTTTAAGTATGTCTCTCTATTTTGCCGTTTTTTTGGCAAGGTAGAGCATTTGACTTTTATTTAAATAACCTTTATTTGCAGTGATCTTTTTAAAAGGAATTAACCTTATTACTAATCAAATTTAAGGAATTATGAATGGAAAACTAAAGTATCTTACCTTATTTGTAATGGGTATGATGTTGAGTTTGGGCATTAATGCTCAATCTGTAAAATCAATTTCCGGTACGGTAACCGATGATCAGGGAGAGGCGGTTATCAGTGGTACTGTAAAAGTTAAAAACGGTAGTACTGGAACAATCACTGACGTTAACGGTAAATACACCCTCTCTGTTCCTTCCAATGCTACCTTGGTATTTTCGTACATTGGTTATATTACACAAGAATTTAAAGTCTCGGAACTAAAGAGCAATGTTTTGAACGTAGTTCTGCAGTCGGATACGAAAGCGTTGGACGAAGTGGTCGTTGTTGGTTATGGTACGATGCGCAAATCCGACTTGACAGGTTCCATTTCCACAGCTAAAGGTAAAGACATGCTGAAAGCACAGTCTTTCAATGCGCTTGACGGATTGAAAGGTAAAGTGGCCGGTGTGAATATCTTCTCTAATACCGGTCAGCCGGGAGGAGAGTCACGTGTCATTATTCGTGGTATTTCTACCATTAACGCATCAGCATCACCGCTGTATGTAGTCGATGGAGTGGTAATGTCAAACTTCGAGTTACTTAATCCGAATGATATCGAATCTATCGAAGTGTTGAAAGATGCTTCCTCTGCCGCTATCTACGGTGCCCGTGGTGCTAATGGTGTTATCATGGTGACCACCAAGCGCGGTAGTGCGGGAAAAGGAGTCCATGTTTCCTATGATGGTTCATTGTCTATCGGTAAGATGGCCAAAAAAATAGATGTAATGGATGCTAACGAATGGATGTCTGCCTTTAAGCAGGGATTGGAAAATGCCAATGATTTCCAAGGTAAGAACTTCACAACCGATCTGTCTCAGATATTCACTGACGAACGTTTGTTCAATGCCGACGGTTCTCCGAAATATAATACCGACTGGCAGGATGAAGCATCCCGTACGGCAATTTCTCACAACCACCAGATCAGTATCCAACGTACGGGAGAAGGATCTTCTATCGGAGCATTTATCAATTATACCGATCAACAGGGTATTTTGCTGAACTCTTACTTCAAACGTATCAACGCAAAACTGGCATATGATGACAAACCGACAGATTGGTTGTCTACTTCCGTTAATTTGCTGGTGAACCATACTTGGGGTAACAGAACTTCTGATAACCCCTACGGACAAGGTGCATTGCGTACAATGATCGAACAGTTACCTTTCTTGCCAGTTAAGCTGGATGGCGAATATACGCAGACAAATATAATTAATACAAGTTCTATTCTCAACAATCAGACTGATCCTAATAGTGGAAAACAAGGTTTCAGCCCGGAAGGTGTAGGTAATCCTGTTGAGTTGCTCGAACGAATGCAGGCTATGCAATATCGTACGCAGATCTTTGGTAATGCGGCTTTGACTTTCCATCTCATGAAAGGATTAGATCTGAAAACCCAGTTCGGTATCGATTACCACAATAATCGCGACGCTAACTATACGCCGTTCACTCCGCGTCCGATGATTAATCAGAGTACTGAAGGATCAGCTTCTGCAAGTAATTCCAATTCACTGTATTGGCAGGAAGAAACTTACCTGACTTATGTGAAAGATTTTAATAAACATCATCTTAATGCAATGGCAGGTATGTCTTGGCAGGAATATCGCTATACCTCTTTCAATGCTTCCGACAGTAAGTATATCGATGACTTCTACGGATATTATAATTTAGGTTCCGGTACGAACCGTCCTTCTGTTGGCAGTGATTACGACAAGTGGGCGATGAACTCTTATTTCTTGCGTCTGGCATATTCTTATGACAACAAGTATATGGCTACCGTAACCGGTCGTTATGACGGTTCTTCCAAATTCGGACAGAACAATAAATATGCATTTTTCCCATCAGTCGGTTTGGGATGGATGATTTCTAATGAAGACTTCTTGAAAGATAACTCATTGATCAGCAAACTGAAGTTGCATACTTCTTACGGTCTGACAGGTAATTCGGAAATCGGTACTTATAAATCATTGGCTACAGTGAGCCAGTCGAATACAATCATTGGTGATGCTCTGCACGTTGTGTCCTACTTGGACAATATGCCTAATCCGGACTTGAAATGGGAAAAGACCGGACAGTGGGACTTAGGATTCGAACTGGGGTTATTCAATAACAGACTGAATTTCGATATTTCCTATTATTATAAGTATACATCAGATTTGCTACTCGACCGTCCGGTTCCCGAATCAACAGGTTACTCTTCTATCATGGATAATATTGGAGCCGTTTCCAACCGCGGTGTGGATATTCTCGTTACAGCATATCCTATCCAAACACATGATTTCCAATGGACTTCCACTCTTAATCTGGGCTTCAACAAGAACCGTGTAGAGAAGTTGGATGAAAGTGCTTCTGTTGATCCTGTCACCGGTAAGCGTCAGATTACAACCGATGGTTTTGTTGGTTACGATATGTTGATTCGTGAAGGTGAAGAGCTTTCTTCTTTCTATGGTTATAAGCGTGCTGGTATCTATGATGGAATCCCGTCTAACTGGGACCCGGAGACAATGAACATACCTTCCACTATCGGTGAAAAGGTGACTTATAAGAAACGTGAAATTATCGGTAACGGTTTACCTGACTGGATGGGCTCATTTATCAATACCTTCAATTATAAAGGATTCGATTTGACGTTAGATTTCCAGTTTACATGGGGAGTAGATGTGATGCAAGAATATTATCACTCTACTGTAGCCCGTTTCCTTACCAATGGTATAGACCGTCTTTATAAAGAAGCATGGCATCCTACTCTCAATCCGTCGGGTAAAGAACAGGCAATCCGCCTGAACAACTTTGGTCAGGGAGCTAATAACCAAGCAGATGATGATTGGGTTTGCAACGGTTCTTATTTGCGTTGTAACATGATTCAGCTCGGATACACTTTCAATCCGACACTGGTTAAGAAGATCGGTCTTTCTTCGTTGCGCTTGTATGCGAATGTGAATAACGCATTCCTGATTACTTCTAAAGACTATAACGGATATGATCCGGATAACTCATCTCGTTTAGGTGACAACAAATGGGGTGCTAACCGCCAGTTCTTTACCTATCCGCGTCCGAGAACATTTACGTTCGGTCTTAATGTAGCATTTTAATTCACCGTTATAAAAACCATAAGAATTATGAAACTATTAAAAGTATATATATCTGCATTTTGCATGTGTTCACTTTCTGTGTTGCTGAATTCATGTGACGATTTTCTGAAAGAAGAGCCATTAGATATGAAGTCATCTGACCAGTTCTGGAAGACGAAAGCTGATGCGGAATCGGGTGTGAACGCATTGTATTTCGGTGGTGTACCTTATTTGCATAACACTGATGTAGGCGGTGGTTGGACTCCTAAAGCGACGATGTGGGGTGGTATCGTATCTGGATTGTATGTCGATAAACGTAAGGACAGAACATTTACTACAGCATCCGAAGGTTGTAATTTCAATATTGAATCTTTTGATGATATTGCAATGAAATATTGGCATGAGTTCTATAAAGGCATTTCACGTGCCAACTTTGTTATTGCCAATATTCCGTCAATGACTGGAGTGCTGGATGAAGCTACTATTAATAATTATGTGGCTCAAGGTAAATTCTTCCGTGCATACGGATATTTTTGGCTAGTCAAAGAATTTGGTGGTGTTCCTTATATTTCAGAACCTTACACTTCTACAGAAGGTATGTACAAAGAACGACTTTCTGCCGAAGAGATCTATAAGAAGATTGAAGCCGACTTGCTGGATATTGTCAATGGAGATGCATTGCCTAATAAGACGTTCTATGAAAATGGCTGTTATGTTACCAGGGCAATGGCGCAGACTTTGCTGGCACAGGTTTATCTGCAATGGGCAGGTGCACCGTTAAATGGTGGAGCAGACTATTATAGTAAAGCTGCACAGATGGCTTTGAAAGTGATCAATGACAGTCCTCATGGACTTATTCATCCGAATGGAACGACTGATGATTTGAACTCGGCATATAATGTGATCAAGACTACGAAAGAATCTGCTGAAATCATCTATGCTAAAGAATACAATTACACCAATTATAGTGTAGGCAACTCTTATGCTTGCCGTTCTATCGGAGCGGATGCATTTCAGTGGGGAGTATTCCATCCGGGAGGAGACGTGTTATATAATGCATACCTTCCCTGTGATATGTTGCTTAACAGCTATGATCCTGCTGATATTCGGGGACATGAGAAACAGTTTTTCTTTTGGGAATATACCGATGCTGCAGGGGAGACTCATACTTTGAACAATGCAGGCAACTGGGCATGGTTTGATGAAAATGCTTTGATTAGCGGTCATGACGGCGATTATAATATGCCAGTATTCCGTTTTGCGGAAGTCTTGCTGATTGCAGCCGAAGGTCTGGCACGTACAGGGCATGAAGATAATGCTGTCGGTGGCGCTAAATATTACCTCAACCAAGTGCGTAAACGCGCAGGACTGATGGATGAGACTGCTACAGGAGACAATCTGGTGCAAGCGATTTTGACTGAACGTCTGCATGAGTTGCCGTTGGAATTTAAGATTTGGGATGACATTCGCCGTACTCGTTTGTATCCGGAAGCATCTACTGAAACTGGAAAGTTGAAATGGACTGCCCTTTCATCTGCTCAGATTCAGAACAAGCCTGATGGAAGCACAAGAGCCGGAGCCATTCCTGAATATGCTTTGCTATGGCCTATTCCGTTGGATGAAATTCAGGCTAACCCAGCTTTGGAAGGACACCAGAACCCGGGATGGAATTAATCTGGTAATAATTAAATATTTGTTTCTGATAGAATTGGAGAGAGGGTAAAGGCTAATTATCCTCTCTCTATTGCTTAAACAGTTAGTCTTCCGGTTGTACTCTCGTGGTATGCACATAAATATTACATCTTGATTTCCAGTTATTTAACTTGTACTCTCGTTGACACTCGTTTCCTTTGGTTGACTATACTGCTATTTTTTCTTATTTTGGCGTATCAGAGGACTGATAATTGCTGAAAGATGCTTTAATTTGTAACGTAAAAAAAAGATTTTGATAATCTAGTATTAATAGCTTAATTCGTAGACCATGAATAAAAAGAAACTACTATCTTTCGCAATAGCCCTGCTATTGGGAGCTTCCTCTACCTTTGCGCAAAAGCAACCGGTAGACTATGTGAATCCTTTAATGGGGACTGATTCGAAAATATCACTATCCAATGGAAATACATATCCTGCCATCGCGTTGCCTTGGGGTATGAACTTCTGGATGCCACAAACCGGGAAGATGGGCGACGGTTGGGCTTACACTTATGCATCCGACAAAATCAGAGGTTTCAAGCAAACCCATCAGCCCAGCCCGTGGATCAATGACTACGGCCAGTTCTCAATCATGCCGATGACTAAGCAGTTGAAGATTGATCAGGACAGTCGTGCTTCCTGGTTCTCTCACAAGGCAGAGAAAGCCACTCCTTATTATTACAGTATTTATTTGTCCGAGTATGACATGACAACTGAAATAGCTCCGACGGAACGTTGCGCATATTTCCGTTTCACTTTCCCAGAAACTTCCGATGCCTATGTAGTGATAGATGCTTTCGATCGCGGTTCGTATGTGAAGGTGATTCCCGAAGAAAATAAAATAGTCGGTTATACGACACGCAATAGTGGCGGGGTTCCTCAAAACTTCAAGAATTACTTTGTAATAGAGTTCGACAAACCTTTTACTTTCAACAAAGTATGGGCAGATTATCATTTGGTAGAAACACATCTCGAACTGCAATCCAATCACGTGGGTGCTGCTATCGGTTTTTCAACGAAGAAAGGAGAACAGGTACACGCAAAAGTGGCATCCTCATTCATCAGTCCCGAGCAGGCGGAACTGAACCTGAAAGAAATCGGCAATAAGACCTTTGAACAGACAAAAGAAGCCGGACGTAAGGCATGGAACGATGTGTTAGGCCGTATCAAGGTCGAAGACAGTGATGAGAACCGTATGCGTACATTCTATTCTTGCCTGTATCGTTCAGTATTGTTTCCCCGTATGTTCTACGAGGTAAACGGCAAAGGTGAGACTGTGCACTACAGCCCCTATAATGGTGAAATTCGTCCGGGATATATGTTTACCGATACCGGATTCTGGGATACTTTCCGTTGCTTGTTCCCATTTGTCAATTTGGTATACCCTTCAATGGGCGAGAAGATGCAGGAAGGCCTGCTAAATACCTATCTTGAAAGCGGATTTTTCCCTGAATGGGCAAGTCCGGGGCATCGTGGCTGCATGGTTGGAAACAATTCAGCTTCTGTAGTGGCAGATGCTTTCATGAAGAATGTGACTAAAGCGGATGCGGAAAAAATGTACGAAGGTCTGTTGAAAGGAGCCAACAGTGTGCATCCGAGAGTTTCTACTACCGGACGCCGTGGATACGAATATTATAACAAACTGGGCTATGTGCCTTATGATGTGAAAATTAACGAGAATGCGGCACGCACATTGGAATATGCTTATGATGACTGGTGTATCTACCGTATGGGTGAAAAGTTGGGTCGCCCGGCAGAAGAACTGGATGTTTATAAGAAAAGGAGCCAGAACTATCGTAACTTGTTCGATCCGGAAACTAAGCTGATGCGCGGAAAGAACTCCGACGGAACTTTCCAGACTCCGTTCAATCCCTTTAAATGGGGAGATGCCTTTACGGAAGGAAATAGTTGGCACTACACCTGGTCGGTATTCCACGATGTACAGGGGTTGGTTGAACTGATGGGCGGTAAGAAGATGTTTGTCAGCATGCTCGACTCTGTATTCAATCTTCCTCCCGTATTTGATGACAGCTATTACGGAGGAGTGATTCATGAGATTCGTGAAATGGAGATCGCTAACATGGGAAACTATGCACATGGTAACCAGCCTATCCAACATATGATTTATTTGTATAATTATGCTGGTGAGCCGTGGAAAGCCCAATACTGGCTGCGTGAGACAATGAACCGCCTCTATCTTCCCACTCCGGACGGTTATTGCGGAGATGAAGATAATGGCCAGACTTCTGCGTGGTATGTCTTTACCGCATTGGGTTTCTATCCGGTATGTCCGGGCAGCAATGAATATGTGATGGGAGCTCCCTACTTCAAGAAAGCGACAATTACGCTGGAGAACGGTAAGAAACTGGAAATCTCCGCTCCGAAGAATAGCGATGACAATCGTTATATCCGTTCGTTGAACTACAACGGCAAGAACTATACGAAGAATTACCTGAACCACTTTGATTTGTTGAAGGGCGGGCGTCTGATGTTTGATATGGATAATAAACCGAATAAGGGGAGAGGTGTCAACGAATCAGACTTCCCCTATTCATTCTCTCGTGATGCAAAGTAAGCAGATATGAATAATATGAAAAAGAAAGTATTGATGATGACTATGGCGGCGGCAACTTTGTCCGCCATAGCGCAACAACCAGTGGACTATGTGAATCCGATAATCGGTACCAACGGGATGGGGCATACCTTTCCCGGTGCTTGTACTCCTTTCGGATGGGTGCAGTTGAGTCCGGACACAGATACAATTCCGCATAATGTGAATGGGGCTTATCAAAAAAATGCTTATGAATATTGTGCCGGTTACCAGTATCGGGACAAGACCATTGTCGGTTTCAGTCACACCCATCTTAGCGGCACGGGACATTCCGATTTGGGAGACATCCTGCTGATGCCCGCTGTTGGCGATGTGAAGTTGAATCCCGGACGGGCGAATCATCCGGAAGAAGGATACCGTTCGCGTTTCGACCATGCCACAGAAAAGGCTGTTCCCGGATATTATGAAGTGATGCTGGACGATTATGGCATTAAAGCCCAACTGACGGCGACACAACGGACGGGTGTACATAAATACACTTTCCCAAAAGGAAAAGACGGTCATCTGATTCTGGACTTGGTGCATGGTATTTATAATTATGACGGCAAAGTGCTGTGGGCGAATCTAAGGGTGGAGAATGATACCTTGCTGACTGGATACCGTATTACCAACGGATGGGCTCGTACCAACTACACTTATTTTGCTATCTCGTTCTCGCAGCCTGTCAGAGATTATGGATACAAAGATAAGGAAAAGTCTCTCTACAATGGCTTCTGGCGTCGCTTCAGTCTGGAAAAGAATTTCCCGGAGATCACCGGTCGTAAGATCGTAGCTTATTTTAACTTCGATACCGCTAACAACCCGGAACTGGTCGTAAAAGTGGCATTGTCAGCAGTCAGTACGGAAGGTGCGGTCAAGAATCTGCGTGCCGAAACTTCCGGAAAGAACTTCGAACAGTTGGTGGAAGCTGCCCGTACAGATTGGAATAACGAACTGGATCATTTTGAGATCGAAGGTACGCCCGACCAGAAAGCGATGTTCTATACTTCCCTTTACCACACCATGATTAATCCGTCTGTATATATGGATGTAGACGGTTGCTATCGCGGCTTGGATCATAACATACACCGGGCGGAGGGATTCACCAACTACACTATATTCTCTCTTTGGGATACCTACCGTGCGGAACATCCTTTCCTGAATCTGGTGAAACCGGGACGCAATGCCGATATGGTGGGATCCATGATTAAACATGAGCAGCAAAGCGTGCACGGAATGTTGCCGGTATGGAGCCTGATGGGAAATGAAAACTGGTGCATGAGCGGTTATCATGCCGTTTCCGTGTTGGCGGATGCAATAGCCAAAGGTGTTTTTTCGAATGTGGACGAAGCATTGGCGGCGATGGTGAGCACCTCCACCGTTCCATACTATGAAGGTGTAGCCGATTATATGAAGTTGGGATATATTCCGCTAGACAAGAGCGGTACGGCAGCCTCTTCCACTTTGGAGTATGCATATGACGACTGGACTATCTATCAGACAGCTTTGAAAGCAGGCAACAAGGAAATAGCGGAGGCTTACCGGAAACGCGCCCTCAATTATCGTACGATCTATGATACAAGTATTGGTTTTGCCCGTCCTCGTTATAGTGACGGTTCTTTCAAGAAAGAGTTTGATGTATTGCAAACCTACGGTGAAGGTTTTATCGAGGGCAATTCATGGAATTTCTCTTTCCATGTGCCGCACGATGTGTTTGGCATGATCGATTTGATGGGGGGAGAAAGGACATTCGTGCAGAAACTGGATGAACTGTTCTCCATGCATTTGCCGGAGAAGTACTATGAGCATAATGAAGATATTACAGAAGAGTGTCTGGTAGGCGGATATGTGCATGGTAATGAACCGAGCCACCATGTGCCTTATCTATATGCATGGACTTCCCAGCCGTGGAAAACACAGTATTGGCTGCGTGAGATTCTAAATAAGATGTACAAGAATGATATTAACGGATTGGGTGGAAATGATGACTGCGGACAGATGTCGGCATGGTATCTTTTCTCCGTGATGGGCTTTTATCCGGTTTGTCCCGGTACGGACCAGTATGTGTTGGGAGCACCCTATCTGCCTTATCTGAAGCTGACGCTTCCTGACGGAAAGACACTGGAGATCAAAGCGCCGGGTGTTAGCGACAAGAAACGTTACGTACAGTCGCTGAAGCTGAACGGCAAGGTATACGACAAGATGTATATTACACATGAGGACATACTGAAAGGAGGCGTGCTGGAATTCAAGATGGGCGCGTCACCTAACAAACGCCGTGGATTATCACCGGAGGATAAACCTTATTCATTAACTAACGGAATCAACAAATAATCAATAAAGGAATATGAAAAAGAGACATTTAATCTATGCAGCCTGCCTGCTGGTAGGTATGGGGGCTTGTGCTGCAAGTGCGCAAAAACAAGTGGAGGATAATCCTGACGTATGGAAGGAGTACAATACGGGTGCTATATTGTTTGAGGACAAAGCACCGGAAACGCTGGGATCGGACATTTACCACCGGATCATTCCCGATGCTGAATCATACATCAAGGAACAGGCACGTACTGTATTGGCTACTCTTTACAACTCGCCTGAAGATAGTATTCCAACTGTATACAAGATACATTATACATTGGAAGATGTTGACGGCGTTTCAGCCAAAGGCGGTGGTAATGGCGATGTGACAATCTTCTACAGTACACGTCACATTGAGAAATCTTTTGCAGCGAATGATACAGCTAAGTTATTTTTTGAAACACGCGGGGTACTTTTGCATGAATTGACGCACGCATATCAGCTGGAACCACAGGGAATTGGCTCTTACGGAACTAATCGTGTGTTCTGGGCATTTATCGAGGGAATGGCAGACGCCGTGCGGGTTGCCAATGGAGGATTTGACGGACCGAATGCCCGTCCGAAAGGTGGAAATTATATGGATGGATATCGTACGGCGGGTTATTTCTTCGTGTGGTTGCGTGACAACAAAGACCCTGAGTTCCTGCGTAAGTTTAACCGGAGTACATTGGAGGTAATTCCTTGGTCGTTCGATGGAGCTATCAAGCATATCTTGGGAGATGAATATAACATAGACGAGTTGTGGCGCGAATATCAGATTGCCGTAGGTGATATACAGGCATAATAAAGAGTATAAATATGGTGAGTGTAATGGGTAAAAGAGGATTGTTTTTGGTCTGGCTATGCCTGGTGAGTGCTTTGCCGGGCATGGCTCAAACCGAAAAGCTGATTGATTATGTGAATCCATTTGTGGGGACGGACGGTTATGGGAATGTCTATCCGGGTGCACAGATTCCTTTCGGAGGAATCCAGATGAGTCCGGATACAGACAGCAAATTCTATGATGCCGCTTCCGGTTACAAATACAATCACTCCACATTATTAGGGTTCAGCTTGACTCATTTGAGTGGGACTGGCATACCTGACTTAGGAGATTTCCTGTTCATTCCGGGAACCGGGGAAATGAAACTAGAACCGGGTACTCGTGAGAATCCGGAAAAAGGATACCGTTCCCATTATTCACATGAAAGGGAGTGGGCATCCCCAAATTATTATGCGGTAGAATTGACAGACTATGGAGTGAAGGCTGAAATGACATCAGGCGTGCGCAGCGGTATGTTCCGCTTTACTTACCCTCAATCAGACAAGTCTTTTATCATGATTGACATGAATCATACTTTATGGCAATCTTGTGAATGGGCGAATCTGCGCATGGAGAACGACTCTACCATCACCGGCTATAAACTGGTGAAGGGCTGGGGACCGGAACGCCATGTCTATTTTACGGCTACTTTTTCTAAAAAGTTGACCGGACTGCGTTTTATGCAAGATAAGAAGCCGGTGATTTATAACACTTCCCGTTTCCGTAGCTGCTACGAGACTTGGGGCAAGAATCTGATGGCCTGCATCTCTTTTGAAACAAAAGCTGGAGAGGAGGTGATTGTGAAAACTGCCATCTCGTCAGTCAGCACGAATGGTGCGAAGAATAATATAGAAGAACTTTCCGGACTGACTTTCGATGATCTGAAAGCCAGAGGTGAAGCTCTGTGGGAAAAGGAACTAGGGAAATATACCCTTATTGCCGATCTTAAAACGAAAAGAACTTTCTATACGTCGGCTTACCATGCGGCTTTGCATCCGTTCATCTTTCAGGATTCAGACGGGCAGTTCCGCGGACTAGACAAGAATATAGAGAAAGCGGAAGGCTTCACCAACTATACCGTATTTTCTCTTTGGGATACTTATCGTGCCTTGCATCCCTGGTTCAACCTTGTGCAGCAGGATGTAAATGCCAATATTGCCAATTCGATGTTGGCACATTATGACAAGAGCGTAGAGAAGATGCTTCCTATTTGGTCGTTCTATGGAAATGAAACTTGGTGTATGATTGGTTACCATGCAGTCTCCGTTTTGGCGGACATGATCGTGAAAGAGGTCAAAGGCTTCGATTATGAACGTGCTTACGAAGCGATGAAGACTACGGCGATGAATCCGAATTACGATTGTCTGCCGGAGTATCGTGCAATGGGATATGTGCCTTTCGATAAGGAAGCGGAATCCGTTTCCAAGACGTTGGAATATGCTTATGATGATTTTTGCATCGCACAGGCAGCCAAGAAGTTAGGTAAGGAAGGTGATTACCGATATTTCCTGAATCGGGCATTGTCTTATCAGACTCTGATCGATCCCGAAACGAAGTATATGCGCGGACGTGACAGTAAGGGTGGCTGGCGTACTCCGTTTACTCCCGTTGCTTATCAGGGGCCCGGTTCTGTGCATGGCTGGGGAGATATAACGGAAGGTTTTACGGTCCAATATACTTGGTATGTCCCACAAGATGTACAAGGGTATATAAATGAAGCCGGTGAGGAGTGGTTCCGTAATCGTCTGGATGAATTGTTCACGGTGGAATTACCGGATGATATTCCGGGTGCTCATGACATTCAGGGACGTATCGGTGCTTATTGGCATGGAAATGAGCCCTGTCATCATGTGGCTTATCTTTATAACTATCTGAAAGAACCTTGGAAATGTCAGAAATGGATTCGTACCATTGTTGATCGTTTCTATGGCGATACGCCGGATGCCTTGAGTGGAAATGACGATTGTGGTCAGATGTCTGCTTGGTATATGTTCAATTGTTTGGGCTTTTATCCGGTTGCTCCGTCAAGTAATGTCTATAATATAGGTTCACCTTGTGTTAAGGGTATATCCGTTCAGATGAGTAATGGAAAGGTGATTGAAATGACAGCAGATAATTGGTCGCCGAAGAATGTGTATGTGAAGGAATTATATGTTAATGGTAAGAAATATGACAAATCCTATTTGAAGTATGCGGATATACGTGATGGCGTGAAACTGCGTTTTATCATGAGCAGTAAACCGAACTATAAGCGTGCCGTATCAGATGAAGCGGTAGCTCCTTCTTTGTCGTTACCGGGAAAGACAATGAAATATCAGGTAAATTTTTCAGAAAAGAAAAAAGAGTGGTAATCCTGTTTTTTTTAGTTGATATGCCGGCCTTGAAGAAGTTGTATTTTTCAGAGTAAATGATGTTCAGAATAATGGTGAAGCAGGGGATTGGCGTAGTTATATTAAATCGTCTTGCAAGCCCGTTTTAAGGATGCTTTAGGTGAATTTCTAATTGATAAGATAGTCCATGCAGCTCGACCTGTTGATTAGTTTGCATTCAAAGATGATGACGGGCATATTATATGTATCATGGTAGTTGGGTACATTATAATATGGTGAAGATGACCTTTGAAGGAGTATTGCCTAGTCCTTTAAATTAATGCTAAGTGAGGTTCTGGTATATTGGAATTCTCCGTTGTAACCTATGTAATAATAGATTATAACGGAGAATTTCTTTCTTATTTGAAGTATGATGTAAATAATGACATAAAGTTGGATTTGGTAAGGAGTGGTAGGTTGAATTATAAACGTGCAGTGTCAGAATGAGGCAGTAGCTTCATCGTTATCTTTTCCAAGAAAAACAGTGAGGTTTTAATACGGACTTTAAACAGAATCTTTATCTTTGTATAAAGTCTTTCAAATTACGGTATAACATAAAATAGAAACAATGAGAAAGTATTTATTGCTATTGATGTTCCTGTGCTTGGCATCACTACTTCATTCCCAGAACAAATTCGAGTTAGTATCTCCCAATGGAGAAATAAAAGTACTATTTAATCTTTCGGATAAAATCTATTACAGTATAGATTACAACGGAGAAGTATTATTGAAAGATAACTCTATTCAGTTGACTCTGAAGAATCAAGTGTTGGGGCAGAATCCTAAGTTGCGTCGTCAGAAGCGTATGAGTATCGACGAGTATTTAACTCCTGTTGTGCCCTTGAAATATTCAAAAATCAATAATCGTTATAATCAATTGCTACTGACTTTCAAAGATTATTCAGTAGAGTTCCGTGCCTTTGACGATGGAGTTGCTTATCGGTTCCTTACCTCGCAAAAAGGTGATGTTGAGGTAATGAGTGAAGAATTTGCTATCAACTTCCCGTCGGATTATCTGCTTCACTTGCAACAACCGGGAGGTTTCAAAACAGCTTATGAAGAACCTTATACACATATTTGGAGTAACACATGGAAGCCGGAAGATAAAATGGCTGTTCTGCCCGCTTTGATTGACACAAAGAAAGATTATAAGATATTAATCAGTGAATCGGACCTGACCGATTATCCATGTATGTTTCTCAAAGGAACAGGTGAAAATGGACTGATCTCTACTTTTCCTAAGACTCCGCTTGCTTTTACGGAAAGTGGTGATCGTAGTGTGAAAATCACAGAAGAAGCTGATTATATTGCCAAGACAAAAGGTACGAGAAATTATCCTTGGCGTTACTTTGTGATAAGTAGGAATGATAAGCAGCTGATTGAAAATACAATGACTTATCGACTTGCCGAAAAAAATCAGCTCCAAGACGTTTCATGGATAAAGCCGGGACAAGTAAGTTGGGAATGGTGGAATGACGCCTCTCCTTACGGGCCCGATGTGAATTTTGTTGCTGGCTATAATCTGGCGACTTATAAGTATTACATCGACTTTGCTTCCAAATTCGGTATTCCTTATATTATTATGGATGAAGGCTGGGCCGAAAGTACTCGTGACCCTTATACGCCGAACCCTAAAGTAGATTTGCATGAACTGATTCGTTATGGCAAAGAAAGGAATGTAGGGATTGTGCTTTGGCTGACATGGTTGACTGTGGAAAATAATTTTGATCTATTCAAAACTTTCAAAGAATGGGGAGTGAAAGGACTCAAGATTGATTTTATGGATAGAAGTGACCAGTGGATGGTCAACTATTACGAACGGGTAGCTCGTGAAGCTGCTAAATATCACTTGTTTGTTGATTTTCATGGTTCTTTTAAACCGGCTGGATTAGAATATAAATATCCGAATGTCCTTTCTTACGAAGGAGTGCGTGGTATGGAACAAATGGGAGGATGCTATCCGGATAACAGTCTGTATTTACCGTTTATACGTAATGCAGTTGGTCCGATGGATTATACTCCCGGAGCAATGATTAGTATGCAGCCTAATGTATATAGAGCAGAGCGCCCTAATGCTGCCAGTATCGGAACACGTGCTTATCAGTTGGCATTGTTTGTGGTTTTCGAAAGCGCTCTGCAGATGTTGGCGGATAATCCGACTCTTTATTATCGCAATGAAGATTGTACCCGCTTCATTACACAAGTTCCTGTAACTTGGGATGAGACAGTGGCACTGGAAGCTAAAGCCGGTGAATACGTAATTGTAGCGAAACGTAAAGGTGATAAGTGGTTCATAGGAGGAATCGCCAACAATGGTGAAAAAGAACGTGAATTTACCATCAAGCTGGATTTTTTGAATAAAGGCCGTTCTTATCAGATGACATCTTTCGAAGATGGCATCAATGCAGGACGTCAGGCGATGGATTATCGTTGTAAGTCATCGCAGGTGAAAGTCGGAGAGCTGTTGACCGTTAAGATGGTTAGAAACGGAGGTTTTGCAGCTATCATAGAATAACAGAACATTTCTTCACATTGGTTCGTTTATTATAAAAACAAACTAAATGTATATTCACCATGAAAACATTCGTCTTGATGATGGTAAGTCTGTTGTTTGCCGTTTCTTTGGAAGCGCAGAACAAGTCTTTTTATGATTTTGCAGTGAAAACGATTGATGGCAAAGAATTTTCTCTTTCTTCATTGAAAGGTAAGAAAGTGCTTGTGGTCAACGTGGCTTCCAAGTGCGGACTGACGCCACAGTATGCTCAACTGGAGAAATTATATGAGAAATATAAAGATAAAGACTTTGTAATAATCGGTTTTCCGGCAAATAACTTTATGGGGCAAGAACCTGGAAGTAATGAGGAAATAGCTCAATTTTGTTCTTTGAACTACGGTGTCACTTTTCCGATGATGGCTAAGATTTCCGTCAAAGGGAAAGAAATCGCTCCTCTTTATCAATGGCTGACAGAGAAGAAGCTGAATGGTAAAGAAGATGCGTCGGTTCAGTGGAATTTCCAGAAATTCATGATTGATGAGAATGGAAACTGGGTGGGCTTTGCCTCTCCTAAAGAAAGTCCGTTTTCTGAAAAAATCGTTACTTGGATAGAGAAGGAATAAGAGAGACTTTCTGCAATTCGCTTTCGAAATTGGGAGTAAAAATCCCTTTTCCTAAGTTCTCTTTTATTTCTTCAATGGTCCAGAATCGTCCTCCGTCCAGTTCTTCACTGGGATGGATTTCTCCATCGTAAACAGTCTTGTGAACAAAGACAAGTTCTTTTTCACGTTCGGATTCGAAAATATAATTAGTAAGTAGTTCAGGAGTAAAGTCCGTGATGCCTAATTCTTCATGGACTTCTCTCTTTAGAGCGATTTCTACGCTTTCGCCCAAGTCAATATGTCCACCTACCGCTGTATCCCATTTCCCCGGTTGGATGTCTTTCCATTCGGGACGTTTCTGCAGATACAACTCTCCACGGGTATTGAAAATATGAAGATGGACTACTGGATGAAGTAGTTTGCTGCCGCTATGACATTCCCCACGAGTGGCTGCTCCGGTGATATTTCCTTGTTCGTCTACGATGGGGAACATTTCTTGATTATTATCGCTTAACATTGTGCTTTTGTTTTTAGTGAACTAGATCGATTCTATTGGGTGTAGAAATTTATGGTATTAATAAGGAAGAATCTCCATAACTTAGGAATCGGAAATCATGTGCTAAAGCGTAATCATAAATCGCACGCCAGTTTCCTTTTACGAAAGCAGAAACCAATAATAGCAGGGTACTTTGTGGCTGATGAAAGTTAGTGACCATCGCTTTCACTATCTTGTACTGATATCCAGGAGCTATAATAATTTGTGTACTGGTATGGAGTGCTTCGAGTCCATTTCTATCGAGATAACCCAATATCTTTTGTAGTGCAACCACCGGAGGTATCTGATCGTATTTTTCATAAGGCTGCCACTGTTTGACGTGCAATTCTTCTTCAGTAGCGTCCGGGTGATCTGCTAAAATAACTCCAATGTGATACAAGCTTTCGAGAGTGCGTACAGAAGTCGTTCCTACGGCAATGGCACAACCGTCATGGTCTATTAGTTTTTTAATTGTGCTCCGATTGACCGATATATATTCTGTATGCATTTCATGATCTTCGATCTCTTCACTTTTTACGGGTTTGAATGTTCCGGCTCCTACATGTAATGTTAACTCTTCAAGATCGATGCTTTTCTCCTGTAGTGCATCCAACACTCGCGGGGTGAAATGTAAACCGGCCGTAGGCGCCGCTACCGAACCTTTAATCTTAGAGTAAACAGTCTGATAAGTTTCCTTATCACTTTCTTCCGTATTCCGGTTTAAGTAAGGAGGGATAGGAAGTTCTCCGAATACTTCAAGAATATCGGCAAACGTCACTTCCGGATTATCCCATGAAAAATTTACCCAGTGACTGGTTCCTCTGCATTCTCCTCTGGCGGCGGTTAATGTGATTGCAAGTCCTTTGACTGTCATTTCTCGTTTTAATTCTCCATCTTTCCATTTTTTCAGGTTACCGATCATACAAAGCCAGGCGGCATGTTCTGTCTGTTGGAAGTTTAATACATAATCATTCGGCTGAATCGGTTCGAGGCAGAATACTTCAATCAGTGCTCCTGTTTCTTTCCGGAAATGAAGACGTGCTTGAATGACTTTCGTATTATTGAATATCATCAGACTGCCTTGCGGAAGATATTCCGGTAAAGAGGTGAAGATATCCTCACTTACTTCCCCCCGACGATATATTAGGAGTTTGGACTGGTCGCGGATAGGCAACGGGAATTTAGCAATACGTTCATCCGGAAGAGGATAATTGTATTCACTGATGCGGATATGTCTAGGATCTTCTTTCATTGTTTTTTTAAATAAAAAGAGGTCAGAACCCATTCGGCTTCTAACCTCTTTCACCAGTCGGGGTGACTGGATTCGAACCAGCGACCACTCGCCCCCCAGACGAGTACTCTAACCGGGCTGAGCTACACCCCGAATTGCGGATGCAAAAGTACTGATTAATTTTTAAATAGCAAATAATCCGTTGATTTTTCTAGTATGAATTGTGCCGATTTATAGCTATTATTCTGATTATTAGTCTTTCTTGGGACTATGCAAATCTTTTTCTCAATGAGTTAGTAGTTCTTTTGATTGCCTCTTATGTGATATAAAAGTACATTTTTTAATTTTGCTTGAATTGGAAAACAATCTGCTTATTTTTCATTTGAAAGCATTAATCCTTTTCCTGTCCTAAAAACACTATAAAAAGTAGGGAAGTCTATAATAAAACTAAATAGGAAAATGACAAATGAACTAACAATCAGTGAGTTTGTTTATAAATTAATGCAAATAAAAGGTGTTTGATTTCCCTAGTATGATACTATATTTCCAATTTTGGTGTGTGGTAAATTAGGAAGTTATACTTTTGTAAAAAGACTTAGTTTAGAAAGGTGTTAAATGTTAGACATTAAAAATAGAGAGACATTAGAGATATACGTCCTGGGTGACGATTTTAAGTTTTATCAAAATCTGAAGTATCTTCCTCTGACTTCTTATCCTTCTAATAATCAATCAGCATTGATTATTTATTGTTTAAGTGGAAGGGCTAAAATCACAGTGCATGAGGATGTACACTGGATACAACCGGAGGAATTGATTATATTATTACCCGGACAATTTGTCTCATTTAGTGAGCCAAGTGAAGATTTTTCGACCGTTACGATGGTAATATCTACTTCACTGTTTAGTGATGCGTTAAGTGGTGTGCCCCGATTTTCTCCGCATTTCTTTTTCTATATGCGGAGTCATTATTGGTATCCGCAATCGGAACGCGACATTCCTCGGATGTATAATTATCTGGGTATGATAAAAGATAAAGTTACTTCTCAAGATATATATAGGCGGGAGCTGATTATTCATTTGTTGAGGTATCTGTATCTGGAACTGTTCAATGCTTATCAAAAGGAATCGACCTTGATGACTGTCCGCAGGGATACCCGTAAAGAAGAATTAGCTAATAAATTCTTTGGGCTTATCATGAAGCATTTTAAGGAGAATAAGGATGTAGCTTTTTATGCAGATAAACTGTGTATTACTTCCAAATACCTGACTATGGTAATCAAGGAAACAAGCGGGAAATCTGCTAAAGATTGGATAGTCGAATACATCATATTAGAAATCAAGGCTTTATTGAAGAATACAAACCTGAATATTCAGGAAATAGCCATAAAAACGAACTTTGCGAATCAATCGTCGCTTGGACGTTTTTTTAGAAAGCATACAGGTATGTCGCTTTCGCAGTATCGAATGAGTAATTTAGAACAATAGCGCGGGCAATTGTCGCACAATTGTCAATTATTTATAGGGATTGGGAAGAGAAAGGGAATGAAGTTTACTTCATTCCCTTTTATTATGTAATCTCTCCGGTGTCGGATTAAATTCCCATACATTCACGATAGAAGTCGAGCATCTCGAAAATAGTGTCCTTATCGGCAGTTTGATTGATGCAAATATCTCCGATATCCTTCAGTAGAGTGAAATTAATTGTGCCTGAAGTATTCTTTTTGTCATGTGTCATGAATGCATATAGTTGGTCGTATTTTTTGCAATCGAAAGTAAAAACGCCATAATTGTCCTTGATAAATTGGATCGTTTGTCTCATTTTCTCTTTCGGGAAATCTACTTTGAGATGAGAAAGATACAGTTCGCATACGATTCCCCAAGCTACTGCATATCCATGCAATACAGGGCGCTCCTCTGCCAATGCCATGCTTTCGAATGCATGTCCCACAGTGTGTCCCAAATTTAATGCCTTGCGGATTCCATGTTCAAAGGGATCCTGTTCTACGATGTTTTCTTTCACTTGTACCGATTGACCTACTAATTGTTTGAGAGCTGTATAGTCAATATTAGAAGTATTGAAATTGAGTAATTCCACCCAATGTGCCGTATTGCTAATCAAACCATGCTTTAGCATTTCAGCATATCCGGAGAAAAAATTGTATGCATCCAGTGTACGCAGGAATTCTGTTTCAATCAGTACACTGTTTGCCGGAGCAAAGGCACCGATTTCATTTTTCAGTCCGTTGAAGTTGATTCCTGTTTTACCACCTACTGATGCATCTACCATAGCCAGTAGAGTAGTGGGGATATTGATATAGGAAATACCACGTTTAAATGTGGCTGCGGCAAAACCTCCGAGATCCGTCACCATTCCTCCTCCAAGATTGATAAGCAAAGAGTGGCGGGTAGCTCCTTGAGTACTTAATGCCATCCAGACGGAGGCAAGCGTTTCCATCGTTTTATGTACGTCTTCGGCTCCGATACAGATTTCTACAGCATCTTTCAGTAGACCTGATGCCTTTAAGGAAGGAAGGCAAAGACGCTGGGTATGCTCGTCTGTGAGGACGAATAGTTTGTCATGCGGGCATAACTCAATGGCACGACCGAGGCTCGTTTCCAAGCTTTCGCAGAGAATAACTTCTTGTTTACTCATGATTCTTTTGCTTTTTTACTCTGCAAATGTATATAAAATATTTTTTTTACTTACTTTTGTCTCATTAAAACGTTCAATCATGAAAGCATTATTACCTGTATATTGTCGTCCTTTAGGATATGTTGTCTTGTTGGTAGCTCTGTTCATCCCTTTTATTCTAGTGATGCAGGGAGTGGTGACCGATAATAACTTGCTGTTTTATAAAGAATGCACAAAGTTATTGATGATGGCAGGATGCTTGTTGATAATCTTTGCATTCAGTAAAAATGAGAGCCGGGAAACGGAGCAGATTCGTAATTCAGCTGTTCGTAATGCTATCTTTTTAACATTCTTGTTCGTCTTTGGTGGCATGTTGTGGCGTGTAATGCAAGGAGATGTGATTAATGTTGATACTTCCTCTTTCTTGACCTTTTTGGTTTTTAATGTGCTTTGTTTGGAATTTGGTCTTAAAAAAGCGCTTGTTGATCGATTCTTTAAAAGATAATTTTCTTTTCAATTAAACCTTTTGCGATTCGATTTGTCAAAAAGACATTGTTATTGCTACTAATATAATCGTAAATAAGGTAAATGAAAAGATTTTCAGCAGGGTTGGTGCTGATGTTGCTATGCACCTTCTCAATTTTTGCACAGAATAAGGTAATTACCGTTTCGGGACGTGTGGTGGAAGCCGACACAAAAGAGCCTGCAGCGCAGGCTACAGTTCAATTGTTATCATTGCCTGATAGCGCTTATGCCGCTGGTATAGCCAGTAGTAATCAGGGATGGTTCACTCTCCCCAAAGTAAAAGCCGGGAAATATGTGTTGAAAGTTTCCTATATCGGGTTTCGTACCAAACTCGTACCAGTACAATTATCTGCTAATGCCACCGATAAAAAGATGGGGACCATTGCATTAGATCCGGATGCTGTTATGCTGAAAGAAGCAGTGATTACTGCCGAAGCTCCGCAGGTGACCGTAAAAGAAGATACTCTGGAATATAATTCGGCTGCTTATCGTACTCCGGAAGGAGCGATGCTCGAAGAATTGGTAAAGAAACTTCCGGGAGCAGAGATTGATGATGACGGTAATGTCAAAATCAATGGTAAAGAAGTAAAGAAGATTATGGTAGATGGTAAAGAGTTCTTTGGGGGTGATGTGAAAACCGGATTGAAGAACTTGCCGGTCAACATGATTGATAAACTGAAAACATACGATAAAAAATCGGACTTGGCACGTGTCACCGGAATAGATGATGGGGAAGAAGAAACCGTTCTCGACCTGAAAGTGAAGAAAGGAATGAATCAAGGTTGGTTTGGTAACGCAAGTGTTGCTGGTGGTACAGAAGACCGTTATGGAAGTAACTTGATGTTGAACCGTTTTGTCGATAATAGCCAATTCTCTTTAATTGGTTCGGCCAATAATGTGAACGATCAAGGATTCTCAGGTGGAGGTGGTGGCCCTCGTTTCCGGAATAGCAATGGTTTGACTGCTACCAAGATGCTTGGAGCTAACTTTGCTACTCAGACTGATAAGCTGGAACTGGGAGGTAGTGCCCGTTATAATTTCAGTGACCGGGATGCAACATCTACAAACTACTCGGAACGTTTCCTGCAAAATGGAAATTCGTACTCCAACTCAAACAGTAAAGGCCGTAATAAAAATACAAACTTCAATGCCGACTTCCGTTTGGAATGGAAACCGGATACATTGACAAACATCATTTTCCGTCCGAACGTTTCTTATGGAAAGTCTAACAGTTATTCTATTTCCGAATCGGGTACTTTTAATGGAGATCCATTTAATTTGGTGTCTAATCCTAATGAGTTTTTGAATAAGATTTTCTGGGGGAGTACAGATGATCCTTTAGAAGCTATTCGTGTCAACGCCAGCAACAGTGAATCAGAATCAGAAGGTCAGAGTCTCTCTGCAAATGCTTCTTTACAGCTGAATCGTAGATTGAATAATCAGGGACGAAACATCACTTTCCGTGGTACATTTAGTTATGGAGATAATGATAGCGAACAGTTTAGTGAATCATTGACGCGTTATTTTGATGATAATGCAAAAAAAGAAGATGATGAACGTAAACAGTATACTACTTCTCCAACCAAAAGTTATGATTATACTGCCGAACTGACTTATAGTGAGCCGATTGCGAGAGTTACTTTTTTACAGTTCCGCTATAAATTTCAATATAAGTATAGTGAAAGCGATAGAAGTACGTACAGTTTGATTCCTGATGCAGATAAAGGACAGGATTGGTTTTGGAATTTTGGTGATGGTCTACCTGAAGGATATGAAGAGAATAAGGATAGAGATTTGAGTAAATATGCTCAATATAAATACTATAACCATGATATTAATGCAGGGTTGAATATTATCCGCGAGAAATATCGATTGAACTTTGGAGTGTCTCTGCAACCGCAGAATACCAGATTAGATTATAAGAAAGCTGAAGTAGATACTGTAGTAAAAAGAAATGTGTTCAATTTTGCTCCTAATGTTGATTTTCGTTACAGATTCTCTAAAGTCAGCCAGTTACGCTTTACTTATCGGGGACGTGCAAGCCAGCCGAGTATGGAAAATTTGCTGGATGTAACCGATGATTCTAATCCGTTGAACATTCGTAAGGGTAATCCGGGATTGAAGCCTTCCTTCTCTCATTCTATGCGTTTGTTCTACAATACTTATAATGCAGATAAACAGCGTGGCATAATGGCTCATGCAAACTTGAATATGACTCAAAACAATATTACCAATGCCACTACTTACAATCAGAGTACTGGTGGAGTAACAGTTAAACCGGAGAATATCAACGGAAACTGGAATGCGATGGGTATGTTTGGGTTCAATACAGCATTGAAAGATAAGCGTTTCACTATAAATTCTTTCTCTCGTGCCAACTATACCAATGCGGTTTCTTACCTTTTCAATGACGATACCAAGATAAATGACAAGAACACCAGTACAACATTGACTTTAGGAGAGAATCTGAATGGAACTTTTCGTAACGACTGGTTTGAATTTACCTTGAATGGTTCGATTAACTATAACTTTGAACGAAACAAACTGCGTCCGGAAAATAACCAGGAACCTTATACATTTGGTTATGGTGCAAGCACTAATATCTCTTTACCTTGGAGTATGACGTTGTCAACCAATATAACTAATAACGCACGCCGTGGTTATCGTGATGCTAGTATGAATAAGAATGAACTTATCTGGAATGCGCAGATTGCCCAGAACTTCCTGAAAGGCAATGCTGCAACCATCAGTTTTGAAGTATATGATATTTTGCGGCAGCAATCCAATATCAGCCGTTCGTTGACAGCCGATATGCGTTCTGTTTCCGAATATAATGGAATTAATAGTTATTGTATGCTTCGTTTCTCTTATCGCCTGAATATTTTTGGAAATAAAGAAGCCCGTGGCAATATGCGTCATGGTGGTTTTGATGGTGGTGGTCCGCGTGGCCCACGTGGTGGAGGCTATGGAGGTGGCAGACCATTCTGAAGTAGCGTAATAGATTCAAATAAAACGAAGAAAGTCCCGGCACAACATTCAATGTTGTCACCGGGACTTCTTTGTTAATCCGATAATTTACTCTATATTTGTTGTTCAGTATCTGTATGAAAGGAGATTCCTATGATTGATTGGAACTATATGCTTAGCCAGATAGCAACAGTAGCTTTTGATATTCTTTATTTTGGAGCCATTATCGGTACGATTGTCATTATCATTCTTGACAACCGGAATCCGGTTAAAACGATGGCATGGATACTCATATTACTTTTCTTACCTATTGTCGGGCTTGTCTTTTATTTTTTCTTTGGCCGGAGCCAGCGTCGTGAGCGTATCATCGGGCAAAAAAGTTATGACCGCCTATTAAAGAAACCAATGGCCGAATATCTGGCACAGGATTGTTCGGATGTTCCCTATGAATACTCCCGTCTTATTCAACTTTTCCAGCAAACAAATCAGGCATTTCCATTTGAGGGAAATCGTGTGGCAATCTATACCGAAGGATATACCAAACTCCAATCATTATTGCGCGAACTACAAAAAGCGAAGCAGCATATCCATATGGAATATTATATCTTTGAGGATGATGCTATTGGACGTCTGGTCAGAGACGTACTGATAGAAAAGGCTTCTCAAGGAGTTGAAGTGCGGGTGATCTATGATGATGTAGGTTGCTGGCATGTGCCTAACCGCTTTTTCGAAGAAATGCGTAATGCCGGTATAGAGGTCAGGAGCTTTTTAAAGGTACGTTTTCCCTTATTTACCAGTAGAGTGAATTACCGGAACCATAGAAAGATTGTTGTCATTGACGGGCGTGTGGGTTTTGTTGGGGGAATGAATCTGGCAGAACGCTATATGCGTGGCTTTTCTTGGGGAGTTTGGCGTGATACGCATATCATGCTGGAAGGGAAGGCTGTGCACGGTCTGCAAACGGCTTTTCTGCTCGATTGGTATTTTGTAGACCGTACGCTGATAACTGCTTCCCGTTATTTTCCAAAGATTGATTCTTGTGGAAATTCTTTAGCGCAAATTGTCACGAGTGAGCCTATCGGACCCTGGAAAGAAATCATGCAGGGCTTGACGGTTGCCATTACCAGTGCAAAAAAATATTTCTATATGCAAACCCCTTATTTCTTGCCTACAGAGCAAATATTAGCTGCTATGCAAACAGCTGCATTGTCCGGGGTAGATGTGCGCTTAATGTTACCGGAACGTGCCGATAATTGGATTACTCATCTTGGATCGCGTTCTTATTTGGCAGATGTGATGCAGGCAGGTGTTAAAGTCTATTTTTATAAGAGGGGCTTTCTGCATTCTAAGCTCATGGTTTCAGATGACATGCTTTCCACAGTGGGGTCTACTAATGTTGACTTTCGTAGCTTTGAGCACAATTTTGAAGTGAATGCCTTTATGTATGACGTAGAAACAGCCCTTGAAATGAAAGAGATATTTCTTCAGGATCAGCGAGAAAGTACACAAATCTTTTTTAAGAATTGGGTCAGACGTTCGTGGAGACAAAAAGCTGCGGAGTCTATCGTGCGTTTATTGGCTCCGCTACTTTAATAGTGATGAGATTGATTGGAAAACTTATCTGAACAGTGAGAAGTTTACACTTCCATACACTCTTCTCTCTATGAAATGTGGATTATCTTCGAAGTTATTATCTTTTCCGTGTTCCAGTACCAATAATCCTCCCTCTTTGAGAAGATCGTTTTGGAAGATTAATTCAGGTATTGTTTCCAACTCTTTTAATGCATAAGGAGGATCGGCAAAGATGAAGTCGAACTGTTCGCGACCATTCTTGATAAATTTGAATACATCTCCGCGTATTGGCAGACACTTGTCTGTTTGCACCTCTTTCATGATTTTGCAGATGAACGAGTGATGCGCAGGATCTTTCTCAACGCTAATAACCCGGTCACATCCGCGGGATACCAGTTCGATACTAATACTTCCGGTTCCGGCAAACAAGTCGAGAGCTGTGACTCCTTCTTCAAAATCGATGTAGTTGTTGAGTACATTGAACAGATTTTCTTTGGCGAAATCTGTTGTAGGACGTGCTTTAAATGTTCGGGGCACGTCAAATCTTCTTCGTTTGTAAATACCGCTGATTACTCGCATGTTAATAAGGCTTGCATGTCAATATTAGTTGCAGGATTCATAATAAATACCTGTAGGATAAACTTTTTCAGTTCGCTCATTAAAACTTCTTTCTCGGAAAGTGTTCCAGTTAGATGTAGCTCATCCCGCTCCTGATTAAATTCCAGTTGCTTCCAAGCGTACAATAAATAGTAAATACGGTCTTCTGTATGCGTGCATTCAAAAGAATTAGACAGAAGTAGATGACCCCGTTCAAAGCAATAGATGTCAATACCGTCTTTGCGTACAGAAGCATACATCTTCTTACTGTTTCCTAATCTGCTTTTTACAGAAAAATAATCGATAAACGGAGTAGATTGAGAATAAAAGCGAGCTTCGGGATATTGTTCATTCAAAAAGATCTGTGCGCTTTTGTCTATACCGAAAATGACAGCTACATTATTCTTTCTTAGAATATTGTAGAGTACCGTTTCGTTTTCTTTTTTCTGATGATTGTGATAAAATAGAAGTTCCGCCTGTTCCTCTTCAAAAAGGTCTAATGGCACGATTGTAAAACGTTTACTTGCCATCATAATGTTTACCCGTTTGTAAGGATGATTGAGAAAGTCCGATTCGTGGAAGACTGCCTTTAGATTTGCTGTTAGGGATAGAGAAGCGTCTATCTCTTTCTCTATGATTGAAAGCGAATCGTCATGAATCGGGTTATAGATAGAAAAAGAAAATCCATCCGTACTAAGACGGATGGATAAAGTATATTGTTTTGATTTAGTAAAATCAATCATTATTCCCAGTTACCAGCACCATTGTTCGGAGTATCGATAGAACCTACCATCAAACCGCAGTATCTACCCAATTTGCTCTGAACATCTTTTAAATTAATAATCTCTTGCTTGTCAAGTCCGTTCAAATAAGTTTCATACGGAGCTTTTACTTCAAATAAGTATACAGGAGCACCGGATTTAGCAGTATCGTTTTTTACATTCATTTCGAATTGAGCACCACCTCCGTAAGGGATGTATCTCATAGAATCCGGGTTGAATCCTTTCGGGAAAATAGTATCCATAACAGCTACCCACATAGTGTCACGTTTGAAGTTTTCAAGTCCCCATTTCTTAACTTCATCATATTTGCCTGTCTTCTTTGCTTTTTCGATGATAGCCATAGCTTTCTTTTCAGTCAGTCCGTCTTCCAATTGTTTGTCGGTCAACATTCCCATCTTCATAACGAACGGCAATTTTTGATTTTTAACGAAGTCAATCAATGTGTCAAATTTGTCTGTATACATTCCGCGGTGCAGCGTACGGTATTCCTGCTGTGCCTTACGGATGTCGATCAAACGGGCAATGACTGCTTTTTCTCTGTCTTTTTTAGCGTTTTCAAAATTGATAGGACCCATAATGCTGGTGTAGCAGATGTAAATCAGTGCAGCAGCACAAAGCACCAATACAATATTAAATACTGTTTTCATGATAAATTATGTTTTTAGTTGTTATATTCGCATCGCAAAAATAGAATAAATAAATTTAAATACGATAGTTCCTCGAACTTTTTTCTCGTACAAAAATGATAAATAACTATTTAGAAAGGCAAATTAAGGAAAATTTTCCTTATCAACCAACTTTAGAGCAGGAAATTGCTGTAAAATCTCTTTCAGAGTTTCTGCTGTCCACACTGGCGGATGAAGTCTTTATCTTAAGAGGTTATGCCGGCACTGGTAAAACTTCATTGGTAGGGGCATTGGTGAAAACCATGGATCAATTGCAGCAGAAATCTGTATTGTTGGCTCCTACAGGGCGCGCGGCAAAGGTCTTTTCAACATATGCAGGACATCCGGCTTTCACCATTCATAAAAAAATATATAGGCAACAGTCTTTTTCGAATGAGCTTAGTAATTTTTCGATCAATGACAATCTGGCTACAAATACTTTATTCATCGTTGATGAGGCTTCCATGATTTCAAACGAAGGACTGTCGGGGAGTGTGTTTGGAACAGGTCGTCTATTGGACGATTTAGTGCAATTTGTTTATTCGGGGCAGGGGTGTCGTCTCTTGTTAATGGGTGATACTGCGCAGCTTCCTCCGGTAGGAGAGGAGTTAAGCCCGGCACTTTTTTCCGATGCATTGAAGGGATATGGGCTTGAAGTACGTGAGATTGATCTTACTCAAGTAGTTCGTCAGGTGCAAGAATCCGGAATATTATGGAATGCCACACAGTTGAGGCGATTGATAGCGGAGGATGATTGTTATTCTTTGCCTAAAATAAAAATAGCAGGCTTTCCTGATATTAAACTGGTACTGGGAACGGAACTGATAGAGGAACTGACTAATTGTTATGATCATGATGGTATGGATGAAACGATTGTTGTCTGTCGTTCTAATAAGCGTGCAAACCTATATAATAATGGAATACGTGCTCAAATTCTTTGGCGTGAAGATGAATTGAACTCAGGAGATATGTTGATGATAGCTAGAAATAATTACTATTGGACAGAGAAATATAAGGAGATGGATTTTATAGCGAATGGCGAGATAGCAGTTGTCCGGCGTGTTCGTCGAACTCGTGACATATATGGCTTTCGTTTTGCGGAAGTCACTCTCCGTTTTCCTGACCAGAATGATTTTGAATTGGATGCAAATCTCTTATTGGATACTTTGCATTCGGATTCACCTGCATTATCAAAAGAAGACAATGACCGATTATTTTATACAGTACTTGAGGACTATATAGATATTCCAATCAAAAGAGACCGGATGAAAAAGATGAAAGCTGATCCGCATTATAATGCATTGCAAGTGAAATATGCATATGCAATAACCTGTCATAAAGCGCAAGGTGGGCAGTGGCAGAATGTATTTTTAGATCAGGGGTATATGACGGATGAGTATTTGACTCCTGATTATTTCCGATGGCTGTATACGGCTTTTACTCGTGCGACAAAAACATTGTATTTGGTGAATTATCCGAAAGAACAGGTGGAGTGATTAAGATGTTTTTATCTCAAAACTTTTTTAAAAGCCCTTCATTTTTCATATACACATCATGGAGGATTTATTTATAGAACCTTCTTATTACAAACTTACTTTTTGTATTGAGATATTGCAACTTTATTATTAGATGTTATAGAATAATTCTCCATTTCCATTTGTAACATTGATTGTTGCTTCGTCTGAATATTCAAGTCTGGTAATAAATTCGATGCTTTCTTTGTCTAGTTCCAATATGTCGGTGGCATAAACACTAACAGACAGTTTACGGAATCTTCCGTCTTTGTTTGATACTATAATTATTGTTCCAACATTTTGAAAACCTTCTATTTGGGTTCCACTATTTTCTATCGTAGCTTGGGCAATATACAGATTTAGTGAAGATACGTTGTATTCACCACCTCCTTGTGTAATACTGATAGTCTCCTTATTTTCGCTACCAATCTTTACTTTTATATTTTCCTGTTCTATTTCTAATTTAGAAATTGGTTCTGTTGTAATTCCCTCCTGTTTGTCATCATTACATCAACCCTACAAGGAGCAGGATAGACATAACCATTAATAACTTATTTATTGTTTTCATATCTTCAGTTTCATTTTAATAAGTTTATTATTTCCAGTCTTTGAGAGATTTGATACTGTCGAATACTAGTTCTTCATCCTAGAAAGAGCGAGCTATTCTTTGCATAGTCGGTAATTGCACTGTTTCAAAATTGTCTCAGTTGGAGGCCATAGTAAAAATCATGTGTGAACCGTAAGCATTGGCACGCATACCCCGCAAATTATTTTCTCTTGGAAAAGATTTTTTTTTAAAAAAAGATAAATCGGACTAAGTGTTTATTATTTTAGCATTGTTTTATTAACAGAGGAGGGGAAGTCGACACCATCCTTGAGAGTTTAATAAAATGTATAACCATTAAATAAAATGTATGGAAAGCAAACATTCGCTTCGAAACTCGAAGTTATTTCGGGCTTTATTAGTCTTTTTGTTTTTGGCAGTTCCTGTACAATGGGCTATGGCGCAGTTGACCTTATCAACTCCCCGTACAACTTTAGGCACTGTAATCAAGCAAATTCAATCACAATCAAAGTATCAGTTTTTTTATAATGACAAACTTTCAACCATTACGGTTGAGCCTCTTAAAGTGAAGGACGCTTCTTTGGAGCAAGTATTAAGTACACTCCTTAAAGATAAGGCAGTCTCTTATAAAATAGAAGAGAATATTATTTATTTATCTGAAAAGGGGGATTCTAATCCAGTACAACAGCAAAGTGGAAAAGAACGTACTATAACCGGACAAGTATTGGATTCTAAGGGTGAACCTCTAATTGGTGTTAGTATCTTAGTAAAGGGAACAACAGATGGAGCTATTACGGATTTAGATGGTAATTATAAAATAATCACAAAAAGTAATAATCCTATTATTATTTATTCTTATATTGGCTATAAGACACAGGAGGTGCCTTTAAAAGGGCAGACCTCTATCAATATAACGTTGATGGACGATACACAAGTGATTGATGAGGTTGTAGTTACAGCACTAGGTATCAAACGTTCAGAGAAAGCTTTGAGTTACAATGTAACACAAGTAGATGCCGAATCGGCTTTGGCTGTAAAAGATGCAAACTTTATCAACTCTCTAAATGGAAAGGTCGCAGGTTTGAACATCAACTCTTCTTCTTCCGGTATTGGTGGTGCAAGTAAGGTTGTTATGCGTGGATCAAGAGGTATTGAACAATCTTCCAATGCACTTTATGTAATTGACGGTATTCCAATGTATAATTTAAGTGCTTCAGGTGGTTCTGAAGAATTTCAATCACAAGGTTCCACAGAAGCTATAGCAGATATTAATCCGGAAGATATTGAATCAATGTCGGTCTTATCCGGAGCCGCTGCTGCCGCATTGTATGGTAGCAATGCTGCCAATGGTGCTATTGTAATTACTACAAAGAAAGGAAAAGTTGGGCGTGTATCTCTGACGGTATCCAGTAATACAGAAATGTTATCCCAGTTTGTTATGCCGGAATTCCAAAATCGTTATGGCACATCCGGCACAGATGCCAGTTGGGGAAAGAGACTGAACGATGCCAATTACTATGGATACGATCCTGCAAGTGATTATTTCCAAACAGGACTTATCGGAACAGAGTCTGTAACACTTTCTACCGGAACTGAACACAATCAGACTTATTTGTCTGCTGCTGCGGTTAATTCACGTGGAATTATTCCCAATAATAAGTATGAACGCTATAACTTTACATTCCGTAATACAACTCTTTTCCTAGATGATAAAATGAAGTTGGATGTGGGGGCTCAATATATTATGCAGAAAGACCGTAATATGGTAAACCAGGGTATCTATGCCAATCCATTGGCTTCTGCTTATTTATTTCCACGTGGTAACGACTGGGAAGATTATAAGATGTATGAACGTTATGATTTAGAACGTAACATGTATACTCAATACTGGCCGCAAGGTGGTGGTTCTTTTCGTTTGCAAAATCCTTACTGGATCAACTACCGTAACTTGCGCGAAAATGACAAAGACCGTTATATGTTGAGTGCAGCTTTGAGTTATGATATCTTAAGTTGGTTGAATGTAGCCGGGCGTGTACGTTTGGATAATTCCTATAACACATATACACAAAAATACTATGCTTCTACTATTGAAACTATAGCTGAAGGTAAAAATGGTTTTTATGGAGTAACAAATACTCGTGACAAACAAACATACGCGGATTTGTTGCTGAATATTAACAAGACATTTGGAGAGGATTGGAGCCTGACTGCCAATATTGGTGCTTCCTATTCCGATAATCGTTCTGAAGCTCTTGGTGTCAGTGGACCGATTGCCGCAAACGGTCTTCCTAACTTTTTCACTGTTGCCCAACTGGATAAGGATACAGGTAAACGTGAGGAAACCGGTTATCGTGAACAGACTCAATCTATATTTGCATCAGCGGAAGTTGGCTATAAGAGTACTTATTATTTAACTCTTACCGGACGTAATGATTGGCCGAGCCAACTGGCGGGCCCGAACTCAAAACAAGCATCTTTTTTCTACCCGTCAGTAGGTACTTCTATTGTTCTGTCAGAGTTGTTTAAGTTACCTGAAAGTATTTCTTACTTGAAATTACGTGCTTCATGGGCATCTGTTGGTCTACCCTTCGGGCGTTTCTTAGCATATCCGACTTTCTCTTGGAATACTTCTACCGGAGCGTATTCTTCTCAATCTGCATATCCATTATATGATTTGAAACCGGAAAGAACAGACTCTTGGGAAGTTGGTCTTACTGCACGCTTTCTGAAAAACTTCAATTTGGATGTTTCATTCTACAATACCAAGACTTATAATCAGACTATGGATGCCAAACTTTCTCCAACAGGAGGATACAGCACTTTTTATGCACAGACTGGTAATGTACGCAACCGTGGTGTAGAACTCTCTTTGGGTTACAAAAATACATGGAATAAATTTACATGGAGTTCGAATTATACATTCAGTGCCAATAAAAACAAAATATTAAGCTTGATTGACGGGTATATAAATCCTGTGACAGGTGAAGAGATTACAAAAGACCGAATGGATGTAGGTGGGTTATCAAAGGCTAGGTTTATTTTAAAAGTAGGTGGTTCTTTGGGTGATCTTTATTCACAGTCCGACTTACTCCGCGATTCGAATAATAAGATTTATGTAAATGAAGATGGAAATGTGACAGTAAACGATAAAGTTGATGACATTTATCTAGGTTCTGTCTTCCCAAAAGCTAATATGGCATGGCGTAATGATTTCCAATATGGCAACTGGGGGCTTGGTTTCTTGTTAACAGCCCGTTTGGGAGGTGTTGTGTATTCTGCAACCCAAGCCGTACTTGATTCCTATGGTGTGTCTGAAGTAACAGCGGCAGCCCGTGACAATGGTGGGGTTGTGATAAATGGTAATGATAGAATTGATGCACAAAAATGGTATTCAGTAGTCGGTGCTGACAGTGGTATTCCTCAATACTATACGTATAGCGCCACTAACTTGCGTCTGCAAGAAGCTTCAGTAAGTTACACCATTCCAAGAAAAAAACTGAAAAACATAATGGATATAACTCTTTCATTAGTAGGACGTAATTTATGGATGATTTACTGTAAGGCTCCTTTCGATCCGGAGTCAGTGGCAACTACAGGTAATTATTATCAAGGAATTGATTACTTTATGATGCCTAGCCTTCGTAGCGTAGGATTCAATTTGAAACTTAAATTCTAAAAACTGAAAAGATGAAGAAAAATACAATAATACAGTTTATAGTCGCTGGTTTGTTTCTTTTTGGTACAACTGCATGTACGGGAAACTTTGAAGATTATAATAAGAATCCTCATGAACCGGATCAGAACGATATGGGGGTAGATTGGTATTTAGTGAGGTCATTAGCTCTTAATTTGCAGGATTTAATGATGCCGGAACAAGAAAACTTTTCTCAGTATGTAGACTGTTTGATGGCAGGAGGATTCTCGGGATATGTAGCAGACTCTAATTTGGGAACAGGTTGGTCTGGTCGTTATGCGACTTATAATCCTTCGGATGACTGGAAGAAAATTCCATTTAATGATTTCTATTCAAAGTTCTATCCTGATTATTTTAATTTGAAGAATCAGAGTGATGATGAATTATTCTTATCATTAGCCGAGCTATATCGCATTGTTGTTATGTTACGTGTAACAGATACATATGGTCCTATTCCTTATTCACAGGTGGGAGCCGCTAACGCAATCAAATCCCCTTATGATTCTCAGCAAGCTGTTTATACTAAGATGTTTGAGGATTTGGATAATGTTATCTCAGTATTGAGTAAATATGCTAGCCAGAGTTTCAGTTCAAGTGCAGACAGAATTTATAATGGTAATACATTAGCATGGTGCAAGTTTGCCAACTCTTTGAAGCTTAGAATGGCGATGCGTACTTGCTACGTATCAGGATTCAATGTGAACGGGAAAACATCGCAGCAGTTAGCTGAAGAAGCTGTAGAAGCAGGTGTAATGACTACCGCCTCTGACGGTGCTTATCGCAAAGTTGCCGATCATAATCCGTGGCAACGTTTTATGGTACTATGGTCTGACGCACGAATCTCAGCCGATTTAACTTGTTACATGAATGGTTATAATGACCCTCGTCGTGAAGCCTATTATGACAAAAGTACTTTTGGTACTGTATCAGGGAATGCATATACGGGAGAAGAAGGTTACGTCGGATTGCGTCGGGGTATTTTGCAGGGACAGTATAATTCCTGGTCACAAGGTTCTTCTTGTATGAAAGTAGCTGCAAGTGATAACATTGTTGTATTCCGTGCTTCAGAAGTTGCTTTCTTACGTGCTGAAGGAGCTCTTCGTGGGTGGAATATGGGAGGCTCTCCAAAAGACCTTTATGAAGCAGGTATCCGTTTGTCATTTGAAGAAAACAATATCAGTAGTGGAGTAGAAAGCTATTTGGCGAATACTGGAAAAGTAGAAGGCTACAAGGATCCATTAAAAGGACAGAGTGGGCAGACTTATGATTATTCCGGTTCGATTAATACTGCTGTTACAGTAGCATGGGCTGGTGGTGACTTTGAGAAAAGTCTTGAACAGATTATTACTCAGAAATGGATTGCCAATTTCCCGAATGGTATGGAATCATGGTCTGAATATCGGCGTACCGGCTATCCAAAGTTGATGCCGATGGCGGCAAATGCCAGCAGTGGTATTGTTGATGATACAGAAGGTGCGCGGCGTATGCCATATCCGACCGACGAATATCGTGAAAATAAAGAAAGCGTGGAGGCTGCTGTTTTGACTTTGACTCAAGAGTCTAAGACTAAAAAAGGAGACTCAATGGCTACTCATGTTTGGTGGGATTGCAAATAATTATATATCAAAAGAAAATTGAACGAATATGAAGAGAAATAGTATATTCAAAACATTGTTTTCTGCAATGACACTGGTTGCTGTAGCATCTTGTTCCGACTGGACAGATGTAGAAAGTATTAAACTAAATACGCCGACTATTGAGGAACAGAATCCCGAGCTTTACGCCCAATACGTAAAGTCTCTTAATGAATTCAAGACATCAGAACATCAGGTTGTGATTACTTCAATTGACAATGTAAGCACTATTCCAACCTCGCGCAGCCAACATCTTACTGATATGCCCGACAGTATTGATTACATTTGCTTGAATAATATCATGGAAGTGAGCGAAGTAAATGCATCTGAAATGGAAGAGGTGCGTCGGTTAGGTACAAAAGTGTTAGGTTTGGTAGATTTCGATAAAATAGAAAGTGCATGGAAAAAAATCCTTGATGAGGAAGCTGCCAATGTACAAACTGTTTCCGATGAAACAGAGAATGAGGGAGAAGAAGAACCTGTTGATAATGCAACACGCTTTATTGAATACTGTAAGAATGAAGTGGCTAAACAAGTTGCAGCAAGCAGTGCTTTGGGAGTAGACGGAATTGTAGCAAACTATACAGGTTTTGACCTTAATTCACTGGTTGAGGAAAGCGAAATAGCTGCTGAAACAGCACGTCAAGCGGCATTTTTTGATGTGGTATCTAATTGGAAAGCTTCAAATATGGATAAAACAATTATTTTCAAAGGTTCTCCGCAAAATGTTATCGACAAGAAGTTATTTGCTGATTGTAAGTATATTATTATCAATGCACATGGTGCCAAGAATCAAAATGAAATGTCATATCTCGTGTTAATGGCATCTGCCAAGGATGTGCCCACTGACCGCTTTGTGATGGGGGTGACTACTCCTTATCTTACCAATTCAGGGAGTTATAATGGGGAACTAGGCGATGGTTCGTCTGCTATCATAGGAGCAGCTCAATGGGCTGTCTCAAAAACTTCTGACTATACCAAGGCAGGAATCTCGATTGATGCAGCGGAAAAAGACTACTTTAATGTTGCCAACATTTATCCGACTATAAAAGAAGCCATTAATATATTGAGTCCAACCGTTAAATAAACAACATTTTATGAAACTAAACAACCTAATAATCACTGCCCTTGCCGGTTTTTCGGTATTTCTCGGCAGTTGCCAGAATAATGATGAAAACGAGCAACACTATGATAACAAGCTTTTCATTTCAGCATCCAACTTTACTAAAGAAATACTTTTTAAAGCTGGTGATACAAATGTGGAAGCTGGTATTTCCGTTGCTATAGCCAAGCCTGAAGAACATGATATCATGGTAACTATGGCACCCGCTCCTGAACTTTTGTCAACTTACAAAATGGCATATTATGATGAAAATGCAATACTTCTGCCTGAAGAGCACTATTCCATGCCTGAAACTACTACAAGCATAAAGTCCGGTAGCATAGTCAGTCCTGAAGTGTTTATTGAATTCACCAATACAGGCGAGCTTGACCTCAAAACAACTTATGTACTACCTGTAACTATTAAATCTGTGGAGGGAATTGGGATATTACAAAGTGCCAAAACATATTATTACGTATTCCGCGGAGCATCGCTCATTAACGTAGTATGTAATATTAGTCGAAATCGTGCTTATCCCGACTTTAATAATGACTCTAAATTCAATAATTTGACAGAGCAGACAATGGAAATTTTGTTCAAAGCTACTTCGTTCCCCAATACATTAAATACATTAATGGGTATTGAAGGTAACTACTTATTACGCCTTGGTGATGCTGGCGTTCCATCCAACCAATTACAAGTGGCTACATCTGGCGGAAATTGTACAAGCACAGATCTCCAGTTTGAAAGTGACAAATGGTATCATCTAGCTGTTACCTTTAATAGGGGTGCCATTAAAGTGTATGTCAATGGAGTAGAGAAACTTTCAGACTCTGTATCTAAAACTTCCGTTAATCTGGGAGCTAAACATACGAATGAAGAAGATGGTTCACGTTGTTTTTGGGTAGGTTACGCTTACTCAAGTGACCGTTACTTTGATGGAGTTGTTTCTGAAGCTAGAATTTGGAACCGGGTACTTACTGCAGAGGAAATCCAATCTGCCAATCATTTCTATACAGTAGAACCTGATTCAGAAGGACTTATCGCTTATTGGAAATTCAACGAAGGCTCGGGAACTGTAGCAAAAGATTACAGTACGAGTGGCTATGACTTGACAATTGAAAACGAACCTAATTGGGTGTCCGTCTCATTACCTCAATAATAAACTCATAAAATCTCGAATATGATAAATAATATCAAACATAGTTTTCTGCCATTGGCAATGTTTGCCATGACAATTTTTACATCTTGTGAAGATGATATTGTAGTAGGAAGCAGGATTGATGAATCTCCTTATCTAACATCCACGCAGTTAAACGGTTTACTACTGGATGAAAATACTAATAAAAACAGTTCTGTTGTGGAGCTCCGTGACAATGAACACAGTACTAACGTAGTGTTTCGGCTATCCAAACTTCCTCAAAAAGGAGTAGATGTTCAAATAGCTGTTGATGAATCATATGTGGCTACTTATAATGCTGTCCATGAGACTGATTTCAAAGCCTTTCCCGCAGCCAACGTCAAAATAGCCAATAATGGTACTTTTGTGCTTGCGCCGGATGATAAAAATACTCCGAGTGTAAAAGTAACTCTCACCGCATTCGAAGGAATGAAAGAAGATGAAACATATATCATTCCTTTGACAGCTACATCAACAACAGAAGGAGTTACATTGACCGAATCATCCAAACATATGGTACTTCTTGTGCAAGATTACCGTAACAAGCCTAACACCAACAAAGGAAAAGATGCGGTACAGATGGTACTTTACTTCGAGATTAATGATACCAATCCACTTAATGCACTGGAGTTTCTGACAGAAAGTGGTAAGTATTATTTTGATCATATAGTGCTTTTTGCAGCTAACATTAACTGGGATCCTGAAAAGAAGCGTGTGTATCTGTCAAACAACGAAAATGTTCAATTCTTGCTTGACAATAATGACAAATATCTACAACCACTTCGTAAGGTTGGTATGAAAGTCATCATCAGTATCTTAGGTAACCATGATGAAGCAGGAGTAGCCCAACTTTCGGATATGGGAGCTAAAGAGTTTGCTCGGGAATTGGCAGCTTATTGTCGTGCATACAATCTGGATGGTGTTGCTTTTGACGATGAATATTCAAGCTCACCGGATTTATCTAATCCATGGCTTGCAAGTCAGTCTGCCTATGCAGGTTCACGGTTAATGTATGAGTGCAAATTAGCGATGCCTGAAAAGATTGTTTCGCTCTACAATCTTGGAGCAATGTACTCAAATAGCCTTCAGATTATTGATGGTGTTGATCCCGGTCAATATTGTGATTACGCTGTAGCTGATTATGGAGGCTCTGCAAGCCCTGGTACTGGTATGACACTGAAACAATGTGGCGGCATGTCGATTGAGCTCCGCCGTGGTAGCGGAAATTCAAGTGAATCAACGGCACGTTCTAAAAAAGAAGCCGGGTATGGATACTATATGTTTTTTGCGCTTGATCCTTCATTATATAGGTCGCAGGTATCTCGTTGCCAGAGCGTATGTAGAGGATTGTATGACGAAGAACTCGTTTACCCGAGCCACTATTACAGTAAAAATAGCACAGAGCGTAAGGCTCTCTAACAGAAGTTTATATTTCACCTTAAAAACAGAAAAAGATGGACTTTCTAAAAAATATAATGATAACATTGTTGGCAGCTACCATGTTGTGGGGGTGTTCCGATGATGATGAATCGATCAATGGGAGTGAGGCTACTATCTCATTGTCTACCAATACTATCCAGACTGATAAAAATGGAGGAAACATTACTGTTACAGTGGCAAGCTCGGGAGATTGGAGATTGGCGGGTGTATGTGATTGGGCACACCCGTCGGTTACGTCAGGAAAAGATGGTGACGTAGTCACTTTTACAATTGATCCTAATACACAGGACGAGAAGCGTACGGCGACTTTCAAATTCTTTACAGGTTCTGCTGTAGCACCTTTGCAGGTAGAAACTTTGCCTGATTATATTATAGATTTACTTTCTGATGATAACTTGTCGATTTCAAGAGAAGAAAATGCTATACAAATTCAGCTCAATACAAATATCGCTGAACCTGTCATTACTTATAGCGAGGGTGGTGAAGAATGGTTGGCATTTGATAAACGGAGTGATTTTGGTGGTAAAGTTACCTTGTCATTTAAAGCTGCAAAAAATGTAACTTATAAAGAACGTTCTGCTACCATCACTATTTCAAGCCCACTTGTTACGAACCCTGTAAACGTCAATGTAAACCAAAAACGAACGGAAGCTATTATTCCGGAAACGGACGTTTTGATGTATGATCTTTCAGCGCGTACCATTTCATTCAAGGTAAGATATAATGTCGAATATACGGCTTCAATTGTACAAGGAGACGAATGGATTACCGAACAATCGGTTTCTCAACCGCAATTAGGAGATGATGGCTTGACAACAGTAACTTTGACTTATACTCTTAGTGGTGCTACAGACACACGTGGAGGTCTTGTCCGAATTACTAATACAAATAATACGTTAGCCAGTGATATCGCTGTAGTACAAAAGGATCCTGACGTTGAATTAGTAAGTATTCCGGACCAAAACCTTAGAGCGCTTGTGGTAAAAAATAATTGGGCTCTTTCAATTGCTGGTTCTCAATGCATTATTTTAGAAGCAGGACTCAACGCTACTTCGTTGTCAAATAGTTCATATTCTAGTCAACTCACGGATCTTACGGGAATAGAAAACTTCCCGAACCTCACTTCATTAAGTTTGGGATATTGCACAAATATGAAGAAGCTTGATATTTCAGGTTTACATAAAGTGAAATCATTATCATTAAGTGACGTAACCTATTGTGAAGAATATAATTTAGGAGATAACCCAATCCCCAGTTTTAATGCAGGGGGAACTTATGCGTATTCATATGCAGAAAGCCTTAAATTTAGTAGCAGTAAGTTGGAATCTTTAGATTTAAGCATTATTTCATGGTACGAAAGTTATGACAATGTGACTTCTATTGATGTTTCAGAATGTCCAATGCTAACGACCTTAAATGCTAACCGTAGTAATAAAGTTAAAACTCTTTATCTGAAAAAAGGCCAGGAGATTCCGAATCTAACTAAAAATGACGCAACGACTATTGTTTATAAATAAACAAATAAAGCCGTTACTATCCGGCATCGTTCAGCAGAATAAAGCTGTTTTATTCATTGCTTATCATCTTTAGACAAAATCCTCTTGCTTTACCTTACTTATATAGAATGGTAGAGCAGGAGGATTTTTCTTTTGCTTCTTAATAGCTATCCTTGGTTTTAATGATTTGTGCCACCGTGGTGGCACGACTGTGCCATCGCCTTGTCACAAGCGTGCCACTTCGATGGCACAACTGTGCCAATATGGTGTCACTGTCATGGCATTTAAGGCTTGTTACCAGTCATAAGCTTCGATATACTTATCGAACTTAGGTGGTTGTAAAACACCACAATGCTTAAGGATATTCAGCACTTGCTGTTGTTCGGCGGGAGAGAGTAAACGTTCACCTTTGCGGGCACGGTAATAGGTTCTGCGACTGAAAAAACTCATTAGGTGTGTGATTACACTTTCCATTTGTTTATGGGGCAGGCTTTCCAAGATGCCGATGAATCCTTTTGCATAGCGCGCTTTGATATTGGAACGATAATAAGGGCAATCTCCTTCTACAGTAGTTAAACGCTTGGGACTAATAATTGTCCAATGTTCGACCTTTTCCGGTACACTTTGTTCGGCGAGTTGTCTAAGGCATGTGTCGGCTTTCGGACATTGTCGGTTCAGGCACATCGAGTATTGATAAGGGACTTCTGAAAAGTCAAGTTTTTCTTTCATGCTCATGAATTATTGTTTGTGGGAGCAAAGGTAGTGAAAAAGTAATCAAGAGGAGATAAAAACAGCCTGAAAGTAAAAAGATACTTTCAGGCTGTTTTTATCAGTTGGAATCTTGATAAATAGGCTTTTATTATGTCTTAAGGGCTTTTATTCCTTAGAAAAAGAATAAGGCATATCCTCTTCTTTTGTTCCTCTATTCTGATTAGGTTTGTTGTCCATGTCTACTTTGATAGTACCACCTTTGAATAAATCCTCGTGACGAAGATAATTCTTGGTATAATTAGTTCCATTGAAATTCATGGAGTTGATATAGAAGTTCTTTTTGCTATTGTTCGGGGCATCAATTACTAAACTATTGCCATTCTCAAAATGAAGAGTTGCTTTCTTGAACAGTGGGGCACCTAAGATATACTCATCCGTTCCCGGGCAAACAGGATAAAAGCCCAGGGCGGAGAAGACATACCAGGCGGAAGTCTGTCCGTTGTCTTCATCACCGCAATAACCGTCAGGCCCCGGAGTGTACATCCTGTCCATTACTTGGCGTAACCAGTATTGGGCTTTCCAGGGTTGGCCGGCATAGTCATACAGATAAATCATATGCTGGATGGGTTGGTTACCATGTGCATAGTTACCCATATTCATTACTGTCATTTCACGAATCTCGTGAATCACCTGTCCATAGTAGCTGTCGTCAAAAATGGGAGGTACGGCAAAGACAGAATCCATCATAGTAATAAATTCATCCTTTCCGCCCATCAGGTCGATAAGCCCTTGAGGATCATGGAAAACTGACCAAGTGTAGTGCCAGCTATTTCCTTCTGTAAAGGCATCGCCCCATTTCAACGGAGAGAATGGAGACTGGAATGTGCCGTCCGCATTACGTCCGCGCATCAATTTAGATTCTTTGTCGAAAAGATTTTTGTAGTTCATGGCACGCTTGGCGAAAAGGTTGATTTCCTTTTTCGGACGTTTCAGTTCTTTGGCCAGTTTATAGATACACCAGTCATCGTATGCATATTCCAGTGTACGGGCAGCGTTCTCGTTGATTTTCACATCATAAGGAACATAGCCCAATTTGTTGTAGAATTCGTGTCCCAGACGCCCTGTAGAAGAAACTTCGGGATGTACGTTTTCTGTGCCGTGAAGCAAACCCTCATACAACGTCTTTACGTCGTCTACTTTTACCCCTTTCATATAGGCATCTACTAAGATGGAGGCTGAATTGTTACCAACCATGCAACCTCTGTGTCCGGGGCTTGCCCATTCGGGGAAGAAACCACTTTCTTTGTAAGTATTGATAAGTCCTTCCTGCATTTCCTTGTTGACAGAAGGGTACATCAGATTCAATAATGGGAAGAGGCAACGGAATGTGTCCCAAAAACCAGTATCGGTGTACATATATCCCGGCAGGACTTGACCGTTGTACGGGCTGTAATGAATCGGTTGTCCGGCGGCGTCCAGTTCATAGAACTTGCGCGGGAAAAGCAATGAACGATACAGACAAGAATAGAATGTGCGGTATTGGTCAAGATTGCCTCCTTCCACTTCTATTTTACCTAAAACTTGATTCCAGGCTTCTTTTCCTTTCTTGGCTACCTGTTCGATATTGTCTTTACCCAGTTCTTTCATATTTGCGGCAGCCTGTTCGAAGCTGATGAAAGAAGAGGCGATTCTGGCATGTATTTGTTCGCCTTTCTGTGTCTGGAAACCGATAATAGCTCCGGCATGATCAGTAGTCTGTTCGGCTATGTTTTCTTGCAGATTACCATTGGCTACTGTAGCTTTATAAGTGAAAGGCTTGTCGAATTCAATGATAAAATAATTCTTGAAGTTTTCGGGAACTCCACCGCTGTTGCGAGTGGTATAACCGATAATCTTGTTTTCTTCCGGGATTATTTTGATGTAGGAACCTTTATCAAAGGCATCTACAACAACATAAGAGTGATCGTTTTCAGGGAAAGTGAAACGGAAGAGAACAGCACGTTCTGTCGGTGCCATTTCAGTGACCACATCATGTTCTGCAAGATATACTTTATAGTAATAAGGAGTGACAATCTCTCCTTTATGCGCAAACCAACTGGCACGCTTTTCTTCATCAAACACCGGTTTGCCAACTATTGGCATGATGGAGAACTGTCCGTAGTCATTAATCCATGGACTGGGTTGATGCGTTTGTTTGAAACCACGAATCTTATTAGCGGTATAGGTATATTGCCACCCGTCTCCCATTTTTCCAGTTTGGGGAGTCCAGAAGTTCATTCCCCAGGGACGGGCAATGGCCGGATAAGTATTACCTGTTGATAACTCGAAGGTAGACTGCGAACCCATTAGCGGGTTGACATATTGTGTCCAGTCTTTGGCTTTGGCAAAGAATGTGCAACCAAGCACACAAACTGTCAGTAATATTCTTTTCATGGTATATGTGTTTTGTAGTTAGGCTTGTCAGTCATCCTGATTTCCATTCTTCCGCCGTTTACTATATCCTGATGGTTGAAGAATGGAGTTTCCAAAGACTTGCCGTTCAGTGATATGCTTTCAATGTATTTATTCTTTTTGGAATTGTTCTTTGCTATAATGCTGAATGTTTTACCTCCGGGCAGATTGATCACTGCTTTATCGAATGCGGGGCGTCCGATAGAATATACCGGCTTTCCGGGACATACTTGATAGAATCCCATAGAGTTGAGTATGTACCATGCAGACATCTGACCGCAATCCTCATTACCGGATAGCCCGTCTACACTGTTGGCATACTGACTGCGATAAACACTATCCACTAATTCTTGGGTTCTCCATGGACGATTTACGTAATTGTACAAATGAATCACATGATGGCTCGGTTCGTTGCCATGTGCATATTGACCGATAAGTCCGCTGATATCTGACGATGTTGTCTCACCTTCGAGTGATGAATCAGCCGCAAACAGTGAGTCGAGTTTCTGAACGAATGCCTCCTCGCCACCCATCAGGTTGACCAGTCCTTCTACATCGTGAGGTACAAACCAAGTCCATTGCCACGCTGTTCCTTCACAATAATCATCATTGCGATGAGTCGATGCACGCGGATTGAACGGGGTGCGCCATTCACCTTTCGAGTCAAGTCCACGCATGAAGCGGGTTGATTTATCGAAATAGAATTCGTATGCTTTGGCAAAACGCTCGTATTTGGCTTTGGACTCAAAATCATTCATTGCTTCTGCAAAAATAGAAATGCACCAGTCATCATACGCATACTCCAGCGCTTTAGCTACGGATTCATTTTCACGGTCGCAGGGAATATAACCAATGGCATTCTTATAATATTTCGCTTTCGGCATGAGATGCGGCAGTACCAAGTCCGGGCATTTGATACCGGTAGTATCATATTCGGCTGCACGCAGACAGGCCTTATAGGCTTCTTTTGCATCGAAATTGCGATACCCTTTCATATAAGCATCCACTATGACGGGGACAGCATGATAACCGATCATGGTACCGGTATAGTTGGAAGCCAAATCCCACATCGGGTATATTCCGCCTTCCTGTTGCTTCTTTATCAGTGAATTGATAAATTGATTATTCAAATTGGGATCGATAATCGTCATTAACGGGTGCAATGCGCGGAAAGTGTCCCACAATGAGAATACGGTATACACAGGATTGACAGTATCTCCCTGATGCACTTCGAGATCCATTCCTAAATAACGTCCGTCTGCATCGCTAAACAGATTCGGGCTGATTCCCGTATGGTAAAGAGCGGTGTAGAAGATGGTTTTATCTTCCTTGTCGGAAGTTGTAATGTCAATTTTCGACAGATATTGATTCCACGCCTGACGTGCGTCTTTGCGTACCTTATCGAAATCCCATCCGGGAATTTCAGATTCGACATTCTTGCGTGCGCCTGCTATATCGACAGCGGAAACGCCTACTTTCACAAGTACTTGTTCGTTCTTCTTCGTGTCGAAATGCAACAGTGCTTTGCAGACGGGAAGTCGTTTGCCGTCGTCCATGGTAATAGAATCCGTAATCAATGTATAAGAGAACGGCTTAGAGAATTTGGCATAGAAATTAATATATTGGTCGAAAGCCCAATAAGTAGTTTTTTTATGTCCGCAAATTTCCGTGTCACTGATCACTTCGATTTCCATTTCCGAGTTAGTCTGTCGTTGCAGGCTGTAATCTAAATCGATGATAAAACCGGATTCTGAATTTTCGGGGAAAGTATAACGGTGGATGGCACCGCGTTTAGTTGCTGATATTTCAGCTTTTACCTGATAGGTGTCCAGAAAAACAGAATAATACCCCGGTTCTGCCACCTCGTTTTCGTGAGAGAAAGAAGAAGCATAGACCAGTGTCTGGCTTTGGGGATCGGTAGTTAGATATTGTTGTTTGCCGACAGTAGGCATGAGTAGCACATCCCCGTAGTCGCAACAACCTGTGCCGCTGACGTGTGTATGTGAGAAACCGTTGATGGTAGAGTCTGCATAATAGTAACCCGAACAAGCATCCCAGCCATCAATTCGGGTGTCCGGGCTGGGTTGAATCATACCGTGGGGAACTACTGCTCCGGGGAAAGTGTGTCCATGTCCACCGGTACCGATGAAAGGGTTGACATAAGAACTGTAGTCTTTTACATTAGTGGGGGCTGTGCAGGAGCTAAGTGTGAATAAACCTCCTAAACATCCTACTGTTAGGAATGTTTTTAAATTCATGGTATTAATGGCTTTTAAGTTTTATCACATTTGTTCTTTATCTCTCTATTTAGGAGAGATAAAGATGTTGTTTCCTACGATTTTATAATCGATAGGTATGGAGTTTTGCAATGATTTCAACACGGATTCGATGGTTGACTTCTTTTTCAGTACACCAGAATAGGTTTTGTCTGCCTTCATGTCCGGAGACAAAATAATCTTTACGTCATAGAAACGTTCCAAAGCCTTACTGATTGTGAAGATATCCGCCTTCTGAAATGGAATCAGATTATCATGCCAGACTGCATCCAGTTTTGCATTTACTTGCTTCACGGTCAGGCGTCCATTGTTTTTGTTTAATTCGGCGCGTTGGCCGGGAGCGAGAATAATTTGTCCTTCTTCTTTGTTGCCTTTTACTTCAATTTCACCTTCAATCAATGTTGCTTCTGCTATTCGGCAATGCCTATCACATTTGAAGTTGAATGTCGTTCCTAGTACACGTACTCGCATCGCATCACTTTGTACGGTGAATGGCTTATGTCGGTTTTTGGTTACCTCGAAGTAAGCTTCTCCATCCAAATAAACGTTACGCTCTTTCTCGGAAAATTCGCGGGGATACTTTAAAGTTGCCGAATTATTCAGCCAGACTTTGGTGCCATCTGGCAAAATGATTTCTTTCACGATGCCTTCATTGGCTACTGCGACCATCATTTGTTGGTCGTTTCCGTTTTGATAAAGCCAATATCCGAGCCCGCCGCCAATTACCAATATTACAGCAATCATTGCAGCGTATTTCATCCAATGCTGCATATTTAGTGCTGTTTTTCTCTGTTTTCTTTTTTCCTCGTCCAACTTTTTATTAAGCCGTCTTTCCGCACGAAGTATTCGCTGCTCGTTAGCATACTGGTCGAATTTACCGAGATGATAAATTTCTTCCATGCGAAAGAGCTGGCGGGCATTTTCTTCCGATTCTTTCATCCAGGTATTCACCTCGACGAGCTCTTCTTCAGAACATTGTCCTGTCAGATATTTGTTTATTATTTCTTCACTCAGATTATTCATTTTCTTTTCCTTCATATTAATAATACAATTCAGAATACAAAAACACTTATCATTATCTCCATAAAAATAAGAAAAGAATTGTCCAAAGAGGATTGAGACGGCTTCGTAAGTACTTCAAGGCTTTATACATATGGGCTTCCACAGTGCGGAGGGAAACACCGAGAACATCAGCTATCTCTTTGTTTTTCATATCGTGCAGATAGCTTAGCTTGAAAACTTCTTTGCATTTGTCCGGAAGTTCATTAATCGCATCGTGGATTTCTTTGCGGAGTTCCTTGTCTTCAATCCTCCGGATTACCTCATTATTGTCCGGTTGATAAAATTCGGTACGCTTTTGGTTGATTTCTTCCATGGCAGCACAGTAACCGTCTTCTACATTACGGTGTTTTAAGACATTTAGGGCACGGGTATAGACTGCACGATAGAGAAAGGCTTGAATCTGTTCGCCTATTTCTATATGGTCTTTGCGTCTCCACAGTTCTACAAATACATCTTGTACCACGTCTTCAGCCTCTTCTTCTCCTACTAGGCGGGTAGCATAGAAGATCAGGTTAGGGTAGTATCTGCGAAATAAACTTTTGTAGGTTACATCGAAGTTCTCATTCATTCTCTCTGATTAGTTTAGGTGGGTTTTAAGGGTTTCTCTCTTTAAAAGGGCTCCCGGACATTTTAGGGGTCTTGCTCATTTCAAATTCTACAGTCGCTCCACTCATTATTTGCTCATGGGTGATATACGTTTTGTCATACGGCTGTCCGTTAACTTTGATAGATTGGATATAGATATTTTCTTTATTGACTTTGGGAGCGAGTACGGTAAAGGTTTTTCCATTTGAAAGGTGTAGCTGCATTTCCGGGAACAACGGAGTTCCTATTTCATATTTACCGCCGACAGGATTTACAGGATAGAATCCCATAGCGCTGAATACATACCATGCTGACATTTGTCCGCAGTCTTCGTTGCCGCAAAGACCGGCCGGTTCGTTCTTATAAAGCTCGTTCATTACTTTCGCCACATATTCTTGCGTGCGGTTTTCCTGTCCTATGGCATTGAACAGGTAAATAACGTGATGGCTCGGTTCATTACCATGTGCATATTGCCCTATCATACCTGTACTGAAAATGGGCAGCTCATCATCTGCTGCCGGATGGTAGGTAAACATGCTGTCCAGTTTTTCGGCAAAGCGGTTTTTATCTCCTACAAGGTCGATCAGCCCGTCAATATCATGCTGTACGGACCAGAAATATTGCCATCCGTTGCTTTCGCAGATGTGTGGTGTATAGTCATCGGCTTTGAAATCCTTGATAAAGACGCCTTTGTCGTCACGTGGCTGCATGAAAGAAGTGGTGGGGTTATAGACATTCTTGTAGTTTTGAGAACGTTTGTAAAATTCGTCCGCAATGTCTTGCTTACCCAACTTCTTTGCCATTTCGGCAATACAGTAATCATCGAAAGCATATTCCAGAGTTTTGGATAACGACCAGTTTTCTGCGTTGTAGTGGTCTGTTACATTGTAAGGTATGTATCCTAGTTCTTTGTAGAGTCCGATACCGCGATAATTATCCAGATTGGCTGTTGCTATGCAAGCATCGAGGGCTTTCTTGGCATCAAAGTCACCGATTCCTTTCAGATAGGCATCTACAATGACAGGGACAGCATGATAACCGATCATCATATCTGTTTCACTTCCATAGAAGTTCCATACAGGCAGACGTCCGTTCTGTTCGTAAAAAGCGATGAAAGATTTCACCATGTCGTTAACACGCTCCGGCTCGGTGTAGGTAAAGAGGGGATGGGCGGCACGGTACGTATCCCATAAGGAGAAAGTACTGTAATTTATCCAGCCGCCGGCCTGGTGCACTTTCTTATCGGGGCCATAGTAAGCTCCGTCTACATCACTGTAAATAGTAGGTGCAATCATTGAGTGATAGAGAGCAGTGTAGAAATTAACTTTATCATTTTCGTTATCCCCTTTTATTTCAATCTTTCCGAGTTGATGATTCCAGTTTGCTTTCGTTTCGGCCAGGTATTTGTCGAAGTCGTTTTCGGGGACTTCTGCTTGCAGGTTCTTGGCTGCGCCTTCCATGCTGACACCGGAAATAGCGGTGTTTACTAGTATCTGTTCATCCTTTTGGGTGTTGAAGTCGAAACGGGCGATCACGGCAGTACCAATGCGTTTATTATCTTTGATGATAGCGGTAGTGTCCAGTTCCATTTTCTCAAAAGGCTTGGAGAAGCGGGTGCGGAAATAGATATGCTGGTCGCGCGCCCAACCGTCAGAGAAACGGTAACCTTGAATAGTGACGGAGTCTACGACTTCGATATGAGAATCGTTGGTGAAATCCCAGTTCATGGCTTTCTTCAGGTTTAAGAAGATGGCGGATTGGGCTTCCGGGAATGTATAACGTTGGATACCACAACGCTCGGTGGCAGTCAGTTCAACATTGATATTGTAATCAGTCAGACGTACTTGATAGTAACCGGCATGGGCACTTTCATCTTTATGGGAGAATTTAGAGTGGATGCCAAGTGGAGCCTCTGCTTCCTTGTAGGGAAGGGTGACAGGCATGAAAGAAATGTCATACAAGTCTCCTGCTCCGGTGCCGGAGAGATGCGTGTGGCTGAAGCCGGCAATCGTACTATCCGGATAGAAATAACCGGAGATACGATCCCAACCGGGAAGTCCGTTATCCGGACTAAGTTGTACCATGCCAAAAGGAGCTTGGGCACCAGGATAAGTATTTCCGGTGAAGTCGGTTCCAATAAATGGATTTACATAAGATGTGTAATCTATTTCGTGTTTTTCTTGTGTAGAGGTACAAGAAATGAGCATGCAGGTTAGCAGCAGGCATAGATAAGCTGGTGTTCTCATTGCTTTTTAGGTATTAGTGATTACTTATTTTATTTATTTGAAGGATAAGAAAAATAATTAATCAGGTCACAAAGGTAGAAAAAAACTGTGACAAGCCTAAATTCTAGGCTTAATATTTTTAAAGAGAGACAAATAGACTTCTACATCTAGTCGATATTCCTTGGCATCGGACAACGTATTCCTTCGTGCCGCAGGGTTGTTTCATCGATGTCGGACGGGGTGCTCATCAGTGCCTCGATTTGTATAATATTTAGGCGCGGATTACACGGATCACACGGATTTTTATTCTTTAAACCGTGAAATCCGCGTAATCCGCGCCTAATTTTAAATCTTTATGTAAAGTGAGCCTGTTATCTTCTTATCAGGCCCTTTTTATTTACTTTTAGATTCCTGCTAGCTCCAGTACTTTTTCAACAGCTGCCGGTAGGCCGTCAGTGTTTTTACCTCCTGCGGTTGCAAAGTGAGGTTGGCCACCGCCGCCACCTTGAATCAACTTGGCAGCTTCTTTCACCAGATTACCGGCTTTCAGACCACCCGCAACCAGGTTGTCGCTAAGCATGACTGTCAGCATCGGTTTACCGTTGTCTATACTTCCGGCAACGAAGAACAGGTTTTCTGTAATTTCGCCACGAAGTTGGAAAGCTATATTCTTCACTACTTCTGCCGGTAGCGGAGCACAGAACTTAACCACTTTGATGCCGTGAATTTCCTGTATATTCTTCAACAGTCTTTCCTTCAGAGCTGCTTCTTTTTCTTTCATGAAGTCTTCTACCTGCTTCTTCAATCCTGCATTTTCATCCAGATATTTGCGGATTGCAATACCCAAATCAGGAGCATTGTTGAAAAGAGCTTTCAAATCACTAAGTGTATCTTGCACTGTATCCAGCAATTCTTCTACACGCGCTCCGGTATAGGCTTCGATACGACGAACACCGGCAGCAACAGAACTTTCCGACATGATTTTCACCATACCGATATTTCCGGTTGCAGCTACGTGTGTACCTCCACAGAATTCAATAGAAGAACCGAACTGGATCACGCGTACTTTGTCACCATACTTTTCACCAAAGAGAGCGATAGCCCCCAATTCTTTAGCTTCCTCGATAGGAATGTTGCGGTATTCTTTCAAAGGAATATTGGCACGAACTCTCGCATTGACGATATGCTCTACCTTACGGATTTCTTCATCGGTCACTTTCTGGAAGTGAGAGAAGTCGAAACGTAATGAATCCGGTGTAACCAATGAACCTTTCTGTTCGATGTGTTCACCCAACACTTCACGCAAAGCAGCATCCAACAAGTGAGTTGCCGAGTGATTGGCTGCGCAGGCAGCACGTTTGTCAGTGTCTACACAAGCCATCATCGGAGCTTCCGGATGTTCGGGTAACTTTTTGGTAATATGTATCGGGAGATTGTTTTCTTTCTTGGTATCGATCACTTCAATCGTTTCGAATTCGCTTACCAATACGCCGGTATCACCGACCTGGCCACCACTTTCTGCATAGAATGGAGTATAGTCAAGTACAATCTGATACAATGTTTGGTTCTTTTGTTTGATCTGGCGATAACGAAGGATAGAAGCTTCGTATTCAGTGTAATCGTAACCAACGAATTCGGTCGTACCTTCTTTCAGCACAATCCAGTCACCAGTCTCGATAGCGGCAGCATTACGTGCACGCTGTTTCTGTTGCTGCATTTCTTCATTGAACTCTTCAATGTTGACAGTCATTTCGTTTTCACGGAGAATCAGTTCTGTCAAGTCGAGTGGGAAACCGAATGTATCATATAACGTAAAGGCATCCTTACCGCTGATTTCTGTTTTTCCGCTGGCTTTGGTATCTTCCATGGTCTTGTCCAGTAAGCGGATACCTGTTTCCAGTGTGCGGAGGAATGATTCTTCTTCTTCCTTGATTACTTTTTCAATCAGTGTTTTTTGTGCAACCAGTTCAGGATAAGCTTCTCCCATGTTATCAATCAATACAGGAAGCAACTTATACATAAATGCCTGTTTCTGTCCGAGGAAAGTATATCCGTAACGAACGGCACGGCGAAGGATACGGCGGATCACATAACCTGCTTTCGCATTAGAAGGCAACTGACCGTCTGTGATAGAGAATGCAATGGTACGGATATGGTCGGCAATTACACGCATGGCGATGTCCTGCTGCTTGTCTTTTCCGTATTCTGTACCCGACATGGCTGCAATAGCTTTTAGTATTGGCTGGAATACATCTGTGTCGTAGTTGGATGTTTTTCCTTGTAAAGCCATACAAAGACGTTCGAATCCCATGCCGGTGTCAATAACCTTGGCTGGAAGCGGCTCAAGGCTGCCATCTGCTTTGCGGTTGTATTGCATGAATACGAGATTCCAGATCTCAATCACCTGTGGATGATCGTGGTTCACGAGGTCGCGACCGGAGATCTTGGCACGTTCTTCAGCAGGACGAAGGTCGATATGGATTTCGGAACAAGGTCCGCAAGGTCCTGTATCACCCATTTCCCAGAAGTTATCGTGTTTGTTACCGTTGATGATGTGATCTTTTGGCAAGAACTGTTCCCAGTAAGAAGCAGCTTCGTCGTCACGGCTCAATCCTTCTTCGGGACTTCCTTCAAATACGGTTGCATAGAGATGTTCCGGATTCAGTTTCAAGACCTCTACCAGATATTCCCACGCCCAGCTGATTGCTTCTTTCTTGAAGTAATCGCCAAATGACCAGTTCCCAAGCATTTCAAACATGGTGTGGTGGTAGGTGTCGTGTCCAACTTCTTCCAGGTCATTATGTTTTCCGCTAACGCGCAAACATTTCTGCGAGTCCGCGACTCTTTGGTATTTCGCCGGGTGGTTACCCAAAATAATATCTTTAAACTGGTTCATCCCCGCGTTCGTAAACATCAGGGTAGGGTCATCTTTAATCACCATCGGAGCCGAGGGGACGATGTGGTGTCCTTTCGACTCAAAGAAATTCTTGAATGAATCTCTGATCTCTTTTGCAGTCAACATATTCTTCTATATATCTATCGTTGAGGTTAATATTCTCAAAAAACTGTGCAAAGATAGCTTGTTTTTATTACTTTTGCCGTATTAACAAGCGAAATATTTCCAAAAAGATGCGCAAAGTATACTACATCTATAATTCAAAGACCCAGACTTATGATCGAATTTACCCTACCGTACGGCAGCGTGCGCTTAGTATCCTGCGCCGGCTTTTCTATGGAATGGGGTTGGGAGCAGGTTGCTTTATTGTATTGCTTCTGATTTTTGGCTCTCCATCGGAGAAAGAATTAAGAATTGAGAACAGCCGTCTTTTGGCACAGTATAATGTACTTTCCCGTCGTCTGGACGACGCTATGGGAGTACTTCAGGATATCCAGCAGCGTGACGATAATTTGTACCGGGTGATTTTGCAGGCCGATCCTGTTTCTCCGGCTATCCGCCAAGCTGGTTATGGCGGGACGAACCGTTACGAAGAACTGATGGATTTGGCGAATTCTAAGTTGGTAGTGAATACGACTCAAAAACTGGATGTGCTCTCCAAAAGACTGTATATTCAGTCGAAATCTTTCGACGATGTGATTGATATGTGTAAGAACCATGATGAGATGTTGAAATGTATTCCGGCTATCCAGCCTATTTCGAATAAAGATCTTCGTCAGACAGCATCCGGTTATGGTACACGTATCGACCCTATTTACGGTACGACAAAGTTTCATGCAGGTATGGACTTCTCTGCTCATCCGGGAACAGATGTATATGCTACCGGAAACGGAACTGTAGTGAAAGTAGGATGGGAGACCGGATATGGGAATACCATCGAAATCGATCATGGTTTCGGATATCTCACTCGATATGCTCACTTGCAAGGATTTAATACGAAAGTCGGAAAGAAAGTAGTGCGTGGTGAGATTATCGGAAAAGTGGGGAGTACAGGAAAGAGTACCGGTCCGCATTTGCATTACGAAGTGCATGTGAAAGGACAGGTCGTGAATCCGGTCAATTATTATTTCATGGACTTGAGTGCCGAAGATTATGAAAGGATGATTCAGCTGGCAGCCAATCATGGTAAAGTATTCGATTAAAATCTTTAAACAGGAGTGCTATGCTTAATACAGATAAAGAATTGAAGCTATATTATTCAATAGGAGAGGTTGCCGATATGTTCGGAGTCAACCCGTCGTTACTCCGTTTTTGGGAAAAGGAATTTCCGCAAATCTCGCCTAAGACAGCAGGAAGAGGAATACGTCAGTATCGTAAGGAAGACGTAGAAACGATCGGACTTATCTATCATTTGGTCAAAGAGAAAGGGATGACACTTCCCGGTGCCCGGCAACGTTTGAAGGATAATAAAGAAGCTACAGTTCGTAATTATGAGATCGTTAATAAGCTGAAAGCGATCAAAGAAGAGCTTTTGGCCATTAAACGCGAACTGGATGGGCGGGAATAAATGAAAGCTATTCCTCTACACGGCTCACCTGTTTGATATTCTGTATTTTCTTCAGATTGTTGCAGATAGTTTTTACATCATCCACATCATGTACCCACAACTGGATTTTTCCTTCAAAGATGCCATCTTCGGTTTCGATGGTCAGCTTACGGATATTTACATTGAGCTGTCTGGAGATGACTTGGGTGACTTCATTCAAAAGTCCCATGTTGTCTATACCTTTTATATATATATATACCAGGAAAGATAGTTCTTTATGTGTATCCCATTCGGTCGCTAATATGCGGTTGCCATAGCTGCTCTTCAATTTGGCGGCAACAGGGCATTGGCGCTTGTGAATAATGATCCGGTCGTTTTCATCCACATATCCCAATACATCGTCACCGGGAATAGGATGGCAACATTCGGCCATGATATATTTCTTCTGCAAACTTTCTTCCGTCAGTTTGAGCACCTCTTTCGGGTTGATTTTTTCTTTTTCCTGCGGTTCTTTCTCTTCCTGCTTCTCTTTGCTATTGCCGAAAGAGAAAGTCAGATATTTCTTCCAGTTACTGGTTTGCTTTTCTTTCAGTTCATTCTTGTCTGCTTCTCCCAGAACGATTGCTTTACTACCAATGGCAGCCAGCAACTCTTCCTCATTCTTGGCATTATGCAGTTTGCGTAGCTTTTCGATAACAGCTTCTTCCGGACGGACTTCCTCCTTTTTCAGAAACTCACTAAGGATTTCTTCTCCTATCTTCTGATTTGCTTTACGCTCTTTGCGGAGAATGGCTGCTATCTTGGCGCGGGCACGGGCAGTGGTTGCAAAAACTTCCCATTGCGGTTGTACGCGTTGCGATTTTGAAGTCAGGATTTCAACTTGGTCACCACTTTGCAATTTGTGGCTCAACGGCACTAATTTATGATTGACTTTAGCGCCAATACAATGGCTACCAATATCCGTGTGCAGGGAAAATGCGAAGTCGAGAGCCGTAGAGTTCTGCGGCATAGTCTTCAGTTCGCCTTTAGGAGTGAACACGAATATTTCGGAAGCAAATAAATTTAGCTTAATGGTATCCAGAAAGTCGATGGCATCCGGTTGCGGATCATCTAATATCTCCTTAATCGTTCTCAACCATTTTTCTAATTCGCCTTCATCCTCGCTACCTCCTCCTTCTTTGTATTTCCAGTGGGCTGCGAAACCTTGTTCGGCAACGTCGTTCATCCGTTCACTACGAATCTGGACTTCAATCCATTGTCCGTTGTTACCCATCAGAGTGACGTGCAATGCCTGATAACCATTAGCTTTAGGATGGCTGACCCAGTCGCGCAAACGGTCCGGATGGGGTTTGTATATCTTGGAAATAGAAACGTAGATATCGAAACAGTCGTTGAGTTCTTCTTCTTCATTGCGTGGTTCGAAGATGATTCGAACAGCCAGTAAATCGTATATTTCTTCGAAAGGAACATGCTTGGTCTGCATCTTGTTCCAGATGGAATAGATTGATTTTACACGGGCAAGTATCCGGTATTTCAATCCCATCTTATCCAGTTGGGTACGGATCGGGGCTGTGAAGTCGTTGAAGACCTTGTCACGTTCAGCGGCAGTAGCATTCAACTTCTCTTCTATTTCCGCATATTCTTCGGGATGTTCATATTTGAAGCTTAGATTCTCAAGCTCCGTTTTTATCTTATAGAGCCCCAAACGGTTGGCAAGTGGAGCATAGATGTAAAGCGTTTCGCCTGCAATCTTATATTGCTTGTTGGGTAACATGGAGCCAAGAGTACGCATGTTATGCAAACGGTCCGCTATCTTGATAAGAATGACCCGGATATCGTTCGACATGGTGAGCAGTAACTTCTTGAAGTTCTCTGCCTGTGCCGAAGCACGATCACCGAAGATTCCACCGGATATTTTAGTCAGTCCGTCCACAATCTGGGCAATCTTCGGACCAAAGATATTCTCGATGTCTTCCACTGTGTAATCAGTGTCCTCTACCACATCATGCAGCAAGGCTGCACAAATAGAAGTGGAACCGAGACCTATTTCATTGCATACAATGCTGGCAACGGCAATCGGGTGCATAATATAAGGTTCACCCGAACGGCGTTTGATTCCTTTATGCGCCTGATTGGCAAAGTTGAAAGCTTTCGTAATGATTTCAACTTTTTTGCGATGTTTAGTATTGAGATAGTCATTCAGTAGTTCGTGGAACGCCTGATTAATCATCTCTTCGTCAGCTATTTCTTTGGGGGCCAGATTATCCATAATTGTTATCCTTTCACTTGCTTAGTTCTGCAAAAATAAGCAAATTTCCGAACGATGCAAGCAGGAAGTTATTTATTTGTATATTTTCAATCGTTTTCCTGCTGCAATTTTAGTGTTAGACATTCCATTCCACCTTTGTATATCCTTGATTGTGACGCCATACTTTCCGGCGATAGTGGATAAAGTGTCTCCACTTTTTATTGTGTAATAGGTCAGTTTCCCCTTACCGGCAACTGCTGTTGTCGTTTTACGGGTTGCAGGTGTAATATCCTTTACAGCAACGGTTTTGCGGTTGCGGAACAACTCATCGGCACGATGTGCATAAATCGTATCTTGCTTATCGATAAAAGTACTGATCGCGTCGATAGGGAGTCTTAGCGTATAAGGTTTGCTGTCACCCGGAATCATTTGCTTCTTATATTGCGGATTCAAACTCTTGATCTGATCCAGAGGTACATTACAAAGGTCAGCGATTTGTTCGAAGTGCAGATTTTGGTTTACTTGCACTGTGTCAGTACTTGCCGGAATATTGGTTTCCATCGGGCAGATATTGTGGTCGCAGTAGTAAGTCATCACGTAGTTGGCAGCGATAAAGGCAGGCACATAACCACGCGTTTCTTTAGGCAGGTAATTGTAGATTTTCCAATAATCAGTTTCGCCATTGGCACGGCGGATTGCCTTATTGATTGTACCGGGCCCACAGTTATAAGCAGCAATTACCAGATTCCAGTCTCCATAGATATCATACATTTCTTTGAGATAACGAGCGGCAGCCCAAGTTGCTTTAATCGGGTCACGACGTTCATCTACCAGGCTGTTTGATTCCAAACCATAAATCTTACCTGTACCAATCATAAATTGCCACAGACCGGAAGCACCTGCACGTGATACGGCTGATGGGTTCAACGCAGATTCGATAATCGGCAGATATCTTAGTTCCAGTGGAAGTCCGTATGCATCCAGTGCTTCTTCAAAAATAGGCATATAGAAGTTGCAGGCACTTAGCATGAAAGAAACCTGATTGCGCAAGCGTCCTGCATACATATCGATGAATTTGCGGATAATATCATTATAAGGCATTTCCATGATGGCCGGGATGCGTGACAAGCGGTCGATATAGACAGAGTCACTGAATAAAGGATTGATTTCAGCCGTACTGCAATCCTTGCCTAAATCAATATAATTTTTAGCTTTCCAGTCATTCAACAGACTGTCAAGTGGATAAGTCATACTTTTAGGCAGGTCGATGCTTTCTTTGCGTTCAGTTCCATTTTCACGAATCACTACATCTACACTTTGCGCTTTTACCTGCGACGTGGCCACTAGTAAAAGAAAAATAATCGAACAATAGCTAACTAATTTCTTCATGCTTCAATAATAAGATCAATCTAAATTGTGTTTTTAAAATCGTAATACGCATTGCAGGCCAACCGACTTGTTTTTAAAGCTGTTGGAGCGGAACTGGTTGTTATTATCAATAACGGCCGGCTCTACTTTCATGCTCAAGTCGGGGGTTATATCGAAGTTGGATAACTCCGCATCTACATAAGCGTCGATGATAGAGATCAGGTAAACTCCGATAAATGCAAATATACTAAGGTCCCGATAACGACGGAACATATCTTTTCTTCTTTTTAAGGTGTTTTTCAGCTGCTCCTCATTATAAGTGGAGTTCGGGGGCAACAAATCCTCGTAACTTTTGGTGTTCGGATTGCTGTCCATGATGTCCAGATAGGCTTGCGAATAGTCTTTGTACATCTTGCCGTTCCAGCTTAACGCGTAGGCACAACCTGCAAACCCTCCATATATAATAGGTAGTTTCCAGTATTTACGATTGTAAATTTGTCCTCCACCGGGGAATACGACTGCCAGCCAGGTAGCTTTGGTCGGATTCGGGATAAATATCTTCTTGTTAATATCTTGAGTCGTTGGCGGTACACTGTCGGTCTTTACAACAATCGATGACGGCTGTTCTATCTTTTTCAGCTCTTTCTTGTTGGCTGCGTCCAGACTGTCTGCTATCTGTATCTTGGCAGCTGACAAGCTGTCGATGGCCGGAAGTTCTTTGGAGGGTATGATCCGGATAGAATCCTGTCTTGTCGAATCCTGTGCAATCGGTTCGCGATGCCTTCGTGCACGGGCTTTCGGTGCTTCACGCTGTATGATTGTTGTATCTTTCCGTACTGGAGTAACAGTGGACTGTGCATACACATCAATCCCTGCCACCTGTAAAAAACAGAGAAGCAGGGCGCTGACTAGTAACTGATATTTCTTACTTTTTCTTGTCATTTACTTCTTTAGCGTATCGAAGATTTCCATGATACGTTCCAGTTCCTCCTCGTTACCGAAAGGAATACTGATCTTTCCCTTTCCCTTTTCAGAGCAGGTGAGTTGTACCTTGGTGTTGAAAAAGCCAGAGAGTTGTTGCTTCAATAAGTTGAACTCTTCGGGAAGTTTGGTACGTTTCGGTGTTATTTTCCGCGTACCGCTTTTCACCGCTTCTCCTTCGCTTAATGATTTAACAATTTCTTCTACTTTGCGGACTGAATATCCGTGCTCTTGTATTTCTTCGAATATTTTAACTTGTAGTTTCGGGTCGCCTAATGAAATCAGCGCACGGGCATGTCCCATGTCCAACTGCTTGTTTTGCAGGGCCATCTGTATGGGAGCCGGCAATTTTAGTAAACGCAGGTAGTTGGCGATTGTCGTTCTTTTCTTTCCGATACGTTCGCTAAGACGTTCCTGTGTCAGTTCATACTGATCGAGCAGATGCTGGTAGGCAAGTGCGATTTCTACGGCATTCAGGTCTTCACGCTGGATATTTTCAATCAGCGCCATTTCCATCATGTTTTCGTCGTCGGCGGTGCGTATATAAGCAGGGATTGTTTTCAAGCCTGCTCTTTGTGAAGCGCGATAACGACGTTCTCCCGCGATGATCTGATATTCATCGTCCGAGAGTTTGCGTAAAGTAATAGGTTGGATGATACCGATTTCCGCAATGGAATCAGCCAGTTCCTGCAACGCTGTTTCGTCAAACTCACGGCGGGGCTGGTTAGGATTGACAGTAATCTTTGCCAGCTCTATTTCATTAATGGAAGAAGACCCTTCGGTTTTCACATCATCCATTGAGAGCAAGGCGTCTAAACCGCGTCCTAATGCATTTCTTTTTTGTGTTGCCATATCTTCTTCTTTTATTTATTTCGGTTGATAATCTCTTTAGCAAGAGCCAAGTGGTTCTTGGCACCGGTAGATTCCGCATCGTAAAGGATGGTCGGAACACCGTAGCTGGGAGCCTCGCTCAATTTTACATTTCGTTGAACAACGGTATTGAACACCAGTTCTTGAAAATGCCGTTTCACTTCGTCATAGATCTGATTAGCCTGACGCAGACGAGAATCATACATCGTCAGCAGGAAACCTTCGATCTCTAAAGCCGGATTCAGTTTCGACTTGATGATTTTAATGGTATTCAATAGTTTGCTGATACCTTCAAGAGCGAAATATTCAGCTTGAACGGGAATAATCACCGAGTCCGCTGCCGTTAGGGCGTTGATCGTGATTAGTCCTAATGAAGGAGAACAGTCTATCAGAATATAGTCATATTCTTTTTTCAAAGGAGTGAGTACTTCCTTCAGTATCTTTTCTCGGTTTGGGAGGTTCAGCATTTCAATCTCTGCCCCTACAAGATTGATGTGCGAAGAGATCACTTTCAAAGAATCAATCTCCGTGTCAAGGATAGCGTCCTGTACGTTGGCTCTGTCAATAATACACTCATAGATAGTGCATTCCGACTGCTTGATGTCTACTCCCAGACCGGAAGAGGCATTAGCTTGCGGGTCGGCATCTATCACGAGTACCTTTTTTTCCAGTGTAGCAAGTGAAGCTGCGAGGTTAATCGTAGTCGTTGTTTTTCCTACACCACCCTTTTGATTGGCCAAAGCAATAATTTTTCCCATATTCTCTAAATTTATTGGCAGCGAAATAAGTGATAAATCCTTAGAGCGCCTACGAAAAAAGAGAAACTTTGCAATTTCTGTTGATAAGTCGCCTGTTTTGTTAATAACTGTCGGACGAAACGGTTACAAAACTTCAACAGGTTGCATCATCTACTTTTCTCTTTAACGAGCTTGCAAATATACATATTTATATTGGATATCTATTTCTTTTTTTGCTCGCTTGCAGAAGATTAAGATTTGTAAACGGGTAGGAATGGGGTGGAAAGAGACTTTTCGATCTGATGCAGGGAGGTGTTTGGCGGTACGGCTTCTTTTTGTTACTTTTGTGCGAATATAAAAAAGGAAAGGATTGAAGATATGGAAAATGAAAAGCCGTTGATACTTGTTTCAAATGACGATGGCGTGATGGCTAAAGGGATTAATGAACTGGTGAAGTTTCTTCGCCCTTTGGGAGATATTGTGGTAATGGCACCTGATGCTCCGCGTTCGGGCAGTGGTTGTGCGCTGACGGTGACGCAGCCTGTTCATTACCAGTTAGTAAAGAAAGAGGTAGGTTTAACTGTTTATAAATGTTCGGGAACGCCGACCGATTGTATCAAATTGGCACGGAACACAGTGCTCGACCGGACACCGGACTTGGTAGTCGGTGGTATCAATCATGGGGATAACTCCGCCACTAACGTGCATTATTCCGGCACGATGGGAGTGGTGTTCGAAGGTTGTTTGAATGGAATCCCTTCTATTGGCTTCTCTTTGTGTAATCATGAACCTGATGCCGATTTTGAAGCTGCTGGACCTTATATTCGCAGTATTGCCGCCATGGTACTGGAAAAAGGACTTCCTCCTTTGACCTGCCTGAACGTAAATTTCCCGAATACAACCGATATCAAAGGAATCAAAATCTGTGAACAGGCAAAAGGTCGTTGGACGAACGAATGGGCTGCCTGTCCCCGTCTGAACGATCCGAATTATTTCTGGTTGACCGGCGAATTTACCGACCACGAGCTTGAAAATGAGAAGAATGATCATTGGGCTTTGGCAAATGGCTATGTTGCTATCACTCCGACCACGGTTGATGTGACAGCTTATCACTTTATGGATGAACTTAACAAATGGTTTAATTAGTTGATAAATGATAGGTGATAAGCGATAGATGTTGAGTTGAGAATCGGTTACAAGACACGACTTAGTGGTTGTCATGTTTTAATTTTCACCTATCATTTATCCCCTATCACCTATCACCTATCATTTATCCCCTATCACCTATCAACTATTATGAAGTATTATTTGATTGTCGGCGAAGCTTCCGGCGACTTGCACGCTTCTCATCTGATGGCTGCCTTAAAGGCCGAAGATCCGCAGGCTGATTTCCGGTTTTTCGGAGGTGATTTGATGGCTGCCGTTGGAGGAACGATGGTGAAACATTATAAAGAACTGGCGTACATGGGGTTTATTCCCGTGTTGCTCCATCTGCGCACTATCTTTGCAAATATGAAGCGTTGTAAAGAAGACATTGTTTCCTGGCAACCGGATGTTGTTATTCTGGTGGACTATCCGGGATTCAATCTGGATATAGCCAAGTTTGTCCATGCAAAGACACAGATTCCGGTTTATTATTATATTTCTCCGAAGATATGGGCGTGGAAAGAGTATCGCATTAAGAATATAAAACGAGATGTAGACGAACTTTTTTCCATTCTTCCTTTTGAAGTAGATTTCTTCGAAGGAAAGCATCAATATCCCATTCACTATGTTGGAAATCCTACCGTGGATGAGGTGGTGGCCTATCAGGAAGCTCATCCGAAAAATAAGGATTTGTTTATTGCGGAGAATCAACTGGAAGATAAACCGATAATAGCTCTTCTTGCAGGTAGCCGGAAACAGGAAATCAAAGATAATCTGCCGGATATGTTGGAGGCGGCTTCTGCTTTTCCTGATTATCAGCTTGTTCTGGCGGGTGCTCCTGCCATTGCTCCCGAATATTATAAAAAATATGTAGGAGAGGCGAAAGTGAAAATCATTTTCGATCAAACCTATCGTTTGTTGCAACACGCAGATGTGGCTTTGGTCACTTCAGGCACGGCTACTCTTGAGACGGCATTGTTCCGTGTTCCCCAAGTCGTTTGTTATCACACTCCGATAGGGAAAATAGTTTCCTTCTTGCGGCGTCATATCTTGACCGTGAAATTTATTTCGTTGGTTAATTTGATTGCCGACCGTGAAGTGGTAAAAGAGCTGGTGGCGGATACGATGACCGTGAAGAATATGCAGAGTGAATTGAAAAATATCATTGGAAATGAAGCATATAGAAATGAAATGCTTTCGGGATATGAATATATGGCTGAACGGTTGGGACCTGCCGGTGCTCCCCGTCGTGCAGCTCGTGAAATGCTGCATTTGTTGAAAAAATAACTTTCTTTTTCTGAATAAACGTAAAGCCGATGCAGTAATTGCACGGCTTTTTTATTTATTAAGCAGAAGACTAAAAAAGAAAGGAAAAAAGATATGAAAAAATTTAAGTGGCTTTTAGGAATGTTGTTATTGGCATTAGTGCCAATGTTGCAATCATGTGATGATGATGGCTATTCTATCGGAGACTTTAGCTGGGACTGGGCGACCGTTCGTGCAACCGGTGGAGGAGGCTATTATTTGGAAGGTGATCGTTGGGGATTGATTGATCCGGTTGCTACTTCCATACCTTGGTTTAAACCGGTGGACGGTGAACGTGTAGTGGCTTTTTTCAATCCTTTGTATGACATGGAAGGAGGAAAAGGAGTTCAGGTGAAGATGGAAGGTGTACAGGAATTGTTGACAAAGGAAGTAGAAGATATGACCACAGAGGAAGAAGCGGTGGAATTCGGCAATGATCCTATCCTGATTTATCAGGGTGATATGTGGTTGGGAGGAAAATTCCTGAATGTAATTTTTCGTCAGGAACTGCCTCGCTCGGAGAAACATCGTATCAGTCTTGTGCAAAATAAGATAGAAACGGGAGAACCGTCAGAACCGGGAACATTGAATGTGGCTGAAGATGGTTACGTACATTTGGAACTGCGTTATAATACGTATGAGGATGTAACCGATTATTGGGGATGGGGACGAGTTTCTTATAATCTGGAAAAGTTCTTCCCAACGGAGAAAGATTCTGAATCAACAATGAAAGGTTTTAAAGTGACCATAAATTCAAGAGAACATGGAGAAGGAAGAGTGATCGTTCTTGATCTGGATCATCCGGTAGGTGTGCCGGAAGCTGCGAAGGATGTACACTCCACTTCTTCGATCCGATAACCTAACTATGATTTACTGTGTGTGAAAAAGGTCGGGATACTTCTATCGAAGTTCCCGACCTTTTGTATTGTGTGCAATTCTAATCGATGAGAAAAACTCCTGTTAGAACCACGTTAATGCATATAGATAAACGACTGCTGCCGGTATAGCCATCAAAGAACTGTCAAACCGGTCGAGCATCCCTCCATGTCCCGGAAGGATATTTCCCGAATCCTTTACGTGCAATTGGCGTTTTAGCAATGACTCCGTCAGGTCGCCCCATGTGCCAAATATAACCACTACCAATGCCAGTCCTGCCCATTCAATCATTGACATAAATGGGAAGTAGTGAGCAAGTATAAAAGATACTCCGATTGCTACAACTCCGCCGCCGATAGAACCTTCCCATGATTTTTTCGGGGAGATGCGTTCAAAGAGTCGGTGTTTGCCTATCAGTGAACCGATGCAATAAGCACCCGTGTCATTCAGCCAAAGGAAAATAAAGATGGATAACGGTAGAATCGGATTATAGCTTATGCTACTGAATTCCGACGCTGGGTCGTTATGGAAAGCCAATACATTTAGCAAAGCAAAAGGCAGGCCGATATAAAGTTGGCTAAGCATCGAATAAGCCCAGTTAAGTACCGGGTTCTCCTTTTTCAGATACAATTCGCTAATCATCATGTAAAGCAATAAAAGCACATACGGGATGAATATTTTCGAATCGGCTGCATCAATGCAGAATCCCATGATTGCGAGGAATAAATAAGCCCCGCCGAGCATATTAATGGTTTTGTTTATCTTGACTCCTTCTGCGCGCATATTTACCAGCTGTGCAAACTCATAAATAGTCAGTGCACTGATAGCGGTGAACAGAATGCCAAAACTGAATGCATCATAAAGGATGCACCCTACCAAGATGGCAACGAAGAGTACACCTGTAATAGCTCGTTTTATGAAATTATTAATCAAAATCTATTCGTTTTAATTAGTTGGACTCGTTAGCTTGTTCTTCTCCATTAGACTTACCCTCTACGGTAACTTTGCCTTCCACTGTAACCTTGTTACCCGCTGCGGCAACTTTGGTGTCAATGGGTGCTTGTTCCTCTGCAGTATTTTCAGCTTCCTCTTCTTTGATTTCTTTTTCTTCTTCTTTCAGCTTTTGGGCAAGTTCCCTTTCAGCTCTTGCAGCATCCTGGCTTTCTTTAGCAGCCATGATTTCTTCCGAACGCGAAGCCCAGGGGCGTTTGCCGAAGATACGTTCAACGTCTTCTGCGAAGATTACCTCTTTGTCAATCAGTAATTGTGTCAGTTCGTTGTGACCTTCTTTATGCTCTGACAGAATTCTCTTGGCGCGTTCATACTGTTCGTTCACCATTCTCTTTACCTCTTCGTCAATTAGTTCGGCTGTCTTTTCGCTGTATGGACGATTGAAAGAATATTCATCGTTGTTGTAATAACATAAATTCGGCAGCTTGTCGCTCATACCTAAATAAGCAATCATACCATATGCCTGTTTGGTCACTCTTTCCAAGTCGTTCATGGCACCAGTTGAAATGCGGCCAAGGAATAAATCTTCAGCGGCGCGTCCTCCTAAAGTGGCGCACATTTCATCCAACATCTGCTCCTTAGTAGTAATCTGACGTTCTTCCGGCAGATACCAGGCAGCTCCCAATGCACGTCCGCGGGGAACGATAGTTACCTTAATCAACGGATTGGCATATTCCAATAACCAGGAGATAGAGGCGTGTCCTGCTTCATGCAAAGCGATGGAACGTCTTTCAGCTTCCGTAGTAATCTTGGTTTTCTTTTCCAGACCACCGATGATACGGTCTACCGCATCCAGAAAGTCTTGCTTGCCTACAAATTTCTTTCCGTGGCGGGCAGCAATCAGTGCAGCTTCATTGCAGACATTGGCGATATCCGCACCCGAGAATCCCGGAGTTTGGCGAGCCAGCAAGTCTACATCAACACTATCGTCTATTTTGATCGGGCGCAAATGCACACCAAATACTTCTTTACGTTCATTCAAGTCAGGCAGATCCACATGTATCTGACGGTCAAAACGTCCTGCACGGAGCAACGCTTTATCAAGTACGTCTACACGGTTAGTAGCAGCGAGGATAATCACACCGCTGTTGGAACCGAAACCGTCCATCTCTGTCAATAACTGGTTCAATGTATTTTCACGTTCGTCATTTCCTCCCATTGCAGGATTCTTGCCACGAGCACGTCCTACGGCATCAATCTCATCGATAAAGACGATACAGGGAGCTTTTTCTTTAGCCTGTTTAAACAAGTCGCGAACACGGGATGCACCTACACCCACAAACATTTCCACGAAGTCAGAACCTGCCAGTGAGAAAAAAGGAACATTAGCTTCACCCGCCACAGCTTTGGCAAGCAAAGTTTTACCGGTTCCCGGAGGGCCTACCAGCAATGCTCCCTTAGGGATCTTACCTCCCAAATCCGTATATTTCTGCGGTTCCTTCAAGAACTCTACTATTTCCTCTATTTCTTGTTTAGCTTCTGCCAAACCCGCTACATCCTTAAATGTAATCTTGATGGCTCCGCCTTTTTCAAAAAGCTGGGCTTTTGATTTTCCTACGTTAAATACACCACCGGGGCCACCACTGCCACCTCCGCTCATACGGCGCATGAAGAAGATCCATAACGCTACAAGCAAGACAAGCGGGAGTATCTGAATCAGGATTGCGGGGAAAATATCCGATTTGGGCGGATAGTCAGAAGAGCCGTCAAAATGACCGGCTTCCTTTTCTGCCTGCAAAAACTCTTCCAGTTTATCGGTAGATGGCGTTCTACTTGTAATGATAGGGTTACGTCCTACTTTGGTAGAATCTGCTCCAAAAACAGCTCCTACAGCAGTCGGTTTAAGAAAAGCTTCGATTGACTTATCTTCATAACCCAATACTTTGCTTACATAGCCCTTTTTTACGTAGTCCTGAAACTCACTGTAAGTTACAGCTTTGCTTCCAGCTCCCTTTGAATCACTGCCCCACCAGAGGCCGAGAAGCATAAGGGCAATAATCATATACATCCAGTTCAGGTTGAACTTAGGCATATTAACCTTATTATTAGGTTTATTGCTATTGTTATTATTGCTATTATTGCTATTATTATTGTCCATAATCATTAATTAGTCTAGATCGGGGATTTGAGTGAGTTTGGCATCTGCCCAAAGGTGTTCAAGATTATAAAAAGCTCTTACTTCCGGCAAAAAAACGTGTACCAGTACGTCGGCATAGTCCATTGCCACCCATTCTGCATTCCGGAGCCCATCGATTGCATAAGGTTTGCTATCCGCACCTTTGCGTGTAAATTCCTTGATTGAATCTACAATGGCACTCACTTGACTAGGAGAATTTCCCTGACAGATAACGAAATATTTACAGATGGTATCTTCTATGCTGGTTAAATCGGCAACGATTATCTTTTTACCTTTTTTCTCTTGAATTCCTTCTTTTATTTTTTCAATTAATACTTTAGTATCGTTCATTCCTGTAATTGAGATTAATAATTTATGTTCTCTATTTGTTTATAACAAAAAAAGGCAACCCTTTGTTTCTGATTATAAACGTGATATTTTTGACAAATATACGCTGATTTATTGGATACAAGAAAGTTATCCCTCAATTTTTGTGTTTTTTAGTGGAGATACTTTTGTTTAGAAAGCTTATTTGGACATTTTTGCAAAAAAAATATCAGAATTGTTTTGAATTCCCAAAATATTTGTATCTTTGCACCCGCAAACGAAAATCATTGGGCTATGGTGTAATGGTAACACTACAGATTCTGGTCCTGTCATTCCTGGTTCGAATCCAGGTAGCCCAACAAATCAACGTCAATTTAGATAGAACCCTGCTAAGAATTAAATCTTGCAGGGTTTTATTGTTTTCTGACATTTATAGTCAGAAGAAACACATATTTGCTGTGAAAAGAATACGTGGGGTTGATGTTTAATAAATAAATCCTTAAAGGCTGTATAAGCTTGTTTGCTAGAAAAGAGAAACCGGTTTTATTGCTCAAGCGAGCATAAAACCGGTTTCTTTTATTTCTCTAAATCGGGCAGAGGATTATTCTTCTGCTTTAATTGATTCGTCGATTACTTTAATTTTTTGTAATACTAGTTCCAAGTCTGCTTTCAGCTTGTCTACCTTGCGGTTTAGTTCAGTCAACAAGCTGCTGCCTTTCTTGGAAGTAGAAGTCAGGAAGCCCAGATTGTTCTCATAAGTCTGAAGTTCGTTCTTCATATTCTCATAAGTGCGCACTAGTTTCTCACGTTCTCTATATAAAGATTGAGTTCCGCCTCCCTGGATATTGCTGATGTTCGAACGGAAGTTGCTTAACTTCTTGTTGGAAGCATTGATATTGAAACGGTCGAATAACTGATCGATCAATCCGTGATATTGCTTGTATAGCTTATCTTTTTCTTTGAACGGCACGTGACCGATAGAATTCCATTCCTTCATCAAATCCCGAACCAGATTGCTCGCTTCTTCAGTATCCATGTTCTCATCGATAGCGGATAACTTTTCAATCAATGCTTTCTTCTTTTCCATATTCTCTGTTTCGACAGAGCGTTGTGAAGAAGTAGCCTTGTTCTTTTGCTCAAAGAAGTAGTCGCAAGCAGTGATGAAACGTTTCCAGACAGCATCCGAATGTTTCTTGGCTACCGGTCCGATGGTCTTCCATTCTTTTTGAAGTTTGGTCAGCGCATCGGCAGTAACTTTCCAGTCCGTGCTGTCTTTCAAAGCTTCCGCTTTTTCGCAGAGTGCTTTCTTCTTTTCCAGATTCTCGTTCATACCTTCTTTCAAGCTCTTGAAGAATTCTCCTTTCTTCTTGAAGAAATCATCGCAGGCATGGCGGAAACGTTCGAAGATTTTCACATTCATCTTTTGAGGTGCAAAACCGATGGTTTTCCATTTGTTTTGCAGGGCAATCACTTCCTGAGTCTTATTTTCCCAAGCAGAGAATGTCTTCAATTCATCATACTCAATCGCTTCAACGATTTCGCAGATTACGGTCTTTTGGTCCAAATTGTGCTGCTCGGCCTCTTTCAGCGACTCGAAGTGCTGCTGATGACGGCGGTTGACAGCGGTAGAAGCGGCTTTGAACCGATTCCAGATCTCATCACGCAGTTCTTTGGCTACCGGACCTGTATCGCGGAATTCCTGATGCAACTTCTGCAGTTGGTGGAAAGCGGAAACCACGTCCTCCTCGTCAGCCAGCTTTTCAGCAGCTTCGCAGAGGCGCGTCTTGATTTCCAGATTCTTTTTGAAGTCGTATTCACGGAATTCATTGTTCAGTTTCAATAAATCGTAGAACTTCTCTACATATAATTGATAGTTTTTCCAAAGTTCATTCACTTTGCCTTGCGGTACCAATTTCGTGTCATTCCATTGCTGTTGCAGCTTCTTGAATTCTGTATAAGATTTGTTGGCATCATCTCCGGATTCCACCAATTCTTTCAGTTCTTCGATAATGGAAAGTTTCACTTGCAGGTTTTCTTCCTTCTGGCGTTCCAATTCAGCAACCTGTCTGCTGCGTTTTTCCTTGATAACCCCCATCAGACGTTTGAATTCTTCCTCTGTCGGGTCCTCTTGGGCAACAAAATCTTCAATGTTTCCACCGTTGTCTGTAAACTGTACCTTAGCAGCTTCCAACTCGGCATTATGTAACTTGTAGAATGATTGTTTCAGATTGTCAATTTCCTGCTTGTTCGCATTTTCGGCATCTTGCGCAAGCTCTTTCAGCTGGTTTAGTACATCTTCCTTAGTGGCAGGTTTAGGGGCTGCTTCAGGTTGAACTTCGGCAGTAACTTCTTCAGTCGGAGTCTCTGTAATAGCTTCAGAAACCTCGACTGTTTTCTTTTCTTCTTCTAATTCCCCTTGGTTCAAGGGTTGATTAGTGTCATGAGCGTCCATCATTGTATATTAGTTTTGGGTCACAAATTAATGAAATAAAACGATTACTTCATACTATTTTGCTTATTTTTTTTTGTTTATCGTGTTTTTATGACAATAAAACGGTTATTCCCATGTACAACATCATTCCAATGATGTCATTTGTAATGGCTATAAACGGTCCTGTTGCAATTGCAGGATCAATCTTTAGCTTCTCCAGAGTCATTGGTACCAGTGTTCCGAAAATGGAAGCGAACATAACCACGGCAAACAGGCTGATGGATACGGAATAAGTCACCGTAGCTGTTGCACCGAACCGGATAAAGTTGTAGGTGTATACTAATAAGGAGATAATCGTGGCATTGATTAATGCTACTACTGCTTCCTTGGTGACTTGCTTGAATGTGTTTTTGGCATCCAGCGAACTGTTTGCCAAGCCTTGTACGATGATTGCCGAAGATTGTGTTCCGACATTTCCTCCTGTACCACCGATCAGCGGGATATAAAGTGCCATTTCGGGATGAGCGGCAAAAGTAGCATCGAAATTTCCCAATATCATAGAGTTCCCGATTCCGCCGATCATACCGATTAATAACCAGGGGAGGCGGGCAGTGGTCTGTTTCAATACATTATCGTCTGTTTCTACGTCCTGCGAAAGACCGGATGCCAACTGATAATCACGTTCCGATTGTTCACGAACTTCATCCATGACGTCGTCGACGGTGATTTGTCCTACAAGCCGGCCGATACTGTCGATGACGGGGATGGCCACCAAGTCGTACTTTTCAATCGCCTGTACCACCTCATCAATGGGAGTATCTACATGCACGGAAATCGGATCTTTCTGCATCACGTGTTTCACCTTGGATACAGAAGGAGACGTAATCATCTTTTTGAGCGGGAAGATACCTCGCAGACGTTCGTCGTCGTCGATGACATATACATAATAGATTTCGTCCAGCTCTTCCGCCTGTTGACGCATCTCTTTCAAACATTCGGGCATACTCCAGTTCTCGTTGACGAGTACCATTTCCGTACCCATTAAACCACCGGCGGTATTTTCGTCGTATTTCAACAAGTCGACAATGTCACCTGCCTGTTCAATGTCCTCAATGTGCGAAAGAACCTCTTCCTGCTTATCTTCATCGAGTTCACGCATCAGGTCTACGGCATCGTCCGTATCCATGTAGTCAACGAAGCGTTTGGCGATTGTCTCCGAAGGGAGCATTTCGAGTAGCTCTTTACGAGCGTCTTCGTCCATTTCGACAAGTACGTCGGCGGCAATTTCGTTGTCGAGCAGGCGATAGATGAACTTGGCCGCTTCCGGATTCAGGTCATTGCACAATTCGGCGATGTCGGCCGGATGAAGGTCGATGAGAAGCCCTTTTACCGTATCGGCGTCTTTTTGCTCAATAAGGTGTTTAACGTTGTCAATGTATTCCTCGTTCATCGTTGTCAATTACAAATTACGAATTACAAAATCCAGTTCTCTGCTCACTGCTGCCCGTCAGTCGGTTGTTGCCTGCCGTCTTTAATGCTTCTTCCACTTTATTGGTCAGGTCTATAAATTCTGCTACCGATAGTTGTTCCGGGCGTTTATTAAATAATATGTCCTCCGTGAGTGGACAATCTTTGCCTAAAATAGGTTTGATAGAGTTGCGTAATGTTTTGCGTCGTTGGTTGAAAGTCGTTTTCACTACCTGTTTGAACAGTTTCTCATCACATCCCAATTCTTTAGTCTCGTTGCGCGTCATGCGGATGACAGCGCTTTTCACTTTTGGGGGCGGGTTGAACACATGTTCGCTCACTGTGAATAAGTATTCCACTTTGTACCAAGCCTGAATCAATACGCTAAGGATGCCGTAAGTCTTGCTGCCCGGTCCGGCTGCAATACGTTCGGCTACCTCTTTTTGAATCATTCCCGTACAGCAGGGGACGATATCTTTGTTGTCCAGCATCTTGAAAAAGATCTGGCTGGAGATGTTATACGGATAATTACCGGTCAGTACGAAAGGTTTGCCGTCGAATAGCCGGTGAAGGTTCATTTTCAGAAAGTCATCTTCGATGATGTGGTCCTCCAATGACGGATAAGCTTCGCGAAGATAGGCAACCGACTCATAGTCAACTTCTACGACCTTTATCAACCGGTCTTTTTTCACCAGAAACTGGGTCAATACTCCCATACCCGGTCCCACCTCCAAAATAGGCAGTTCGGGGAAAGTGTCGACAGTATCGGCAATATCTTGCGCAACTTTCAGATCTTTCAGAAAGTGCTGTCCGAGAAACTTTTTAGGCTTTACTAATTTCATTTACCAACTAAATAATTACTTTTGCAGCCGACAAAGGTAATTCTTTTAAATGAAGAATGAAGAATTAAGGATGAAGAAACTATTAAAAAAGACACTGAAACTGATATTACCGGTTGTTTTAGGCGGCTTTATCTTATTCTGGGTGTATCGCGACTTTGATTTTACAAAAGCGGGCGATGTGTTATTACACGGTACAAATTGGTGGTGGATGCTCTTCTCATTAGTGTTCGGGGTGTTCGCACAAGTCTTTCGTGGATGGCGGTGGAGACAGACACTGGAACCGTTGGACGCTTTCCCGAAAAAGAGCGATTGTGTGAATGCTATCTTCATTTCTTATGCTGCCAGTCTGGTAGTTCCCCGGATCGGGGAAGTGAGCCGTTGCGGGGTTTTGGCGAAATATGATAACGTCTCGTTTGCCAAGTCGTTGGGAACAGTCGTTACGGAGCGACTGGTTGATACGTTGACTATTCTTCTTATTACAGGCATCACTGTTTTACTTCAATTACCTATCTTCGTCACCTTTCTTCAACAGACCGGAACAAAAATACCCTCTCTTGTTCATCTTTTGACTTCAGTATGGTTTTATATCATCCTGTTCTGTTTTATCGGTGTGGCGATCCTTCTTTATTATTTAAGAAAAACGCTGTTCTTTTACGAACGGGTGAAAGGCTTTGTACTTAATATATGGGAGGGGATTATGTCTTTAAGGGGAGTGCGTAACATTCCTCTCTTTATTTTTTATACACTGGCTATTTGGACGTGCTACTTTCTCCATTTCTATTTCACATTCTATTGTTTTGCCTTTACAGCGCATTTAGGTATTCTGGCGGCATTGGTCATGTTTGTGGGCGGTACGTTTGCCGTGATTGTGCCTACTCCCAACGGGGCGGGGCCGTGGCATTTCGCTATCATTTCTATGATGATGCTTTATGGAGTAAATGTGACGGATGCCGGAATCTTTGCCCTGATTGTACACGGTATTCAAACCTTTCTGGTTGTTCTGTTGGGCATCTATGGATTTGCCGCTCTGCCATTCACCAATAGACATCGAGGGTGAAATTTTAGCTAAAACTGTGTATTCTTAAATGTTTTTGTTGACGTCCTTTGCCATCTGAAAACTTTTCCATAACTTGGCACTGTTTAATTATTAGATTTAAAATCGTTTTAAAATATTTATTATGAGTACCATTCTTTCTTTAGCTCCACAAAATGTGTGGAAGCATTTTTATTCGTTGACACAGATTCCTCGTCCGTCAGGACACATGGAAAAAATAACTGAATTTCTTCTTGGTTTCGGAAAAGGCTTGGGCTTGGAGTCTTTTGTAGACGAAGCAGGTAATGTGATTATCCGTAAACCGGCAACTCCGGGTATGGAAAACCGGAAAGGTGTAATTCTTCAGGCGCACATGGATATGGTTCCGCAGAAGAACAACGATACTGTACACGATTTTGAAAAAGACCCGATTGAAACTTATATAGACGGTGACTGGGTGAAAGCAAAAGGTACTACTTTGGGTGCGGACAACGGACTGGGAGTAGCTGCCATCATGGCCGTGCTGGAAGCAAAAGACCTGAAACATGGTCCTCTGGAAGCTCTTATCACTAAAGATGAAGAAACCGGTATGTACGGTGCATTTGGTTTGAAGCCGGGCACCCTGAACGGTGAAATTCTGTTGAATCTGGACTCGGAAGATGAAGGTGAATTGTATATCGGTTGTGCCGGAGGTATGGACGTAACTGCTACCTTGGAATATAAGGAAGTAGTTCCCGAAGCAGGAGATATCGCAGTGAAAGTTACTTTGAAAGGATTGCGCGGCGGACATTCGGGATTGGAAATCAATGAAGGGCGTGCCAATGCCAATAAGTTATTGGTTCGTTTCGTTCGTGAAGCGGTTGCCAGCTATGAAGCCCGTTTGGCTAGCTGGGAAGGTGGTAATATGCGTAATGCTATCCCGCGTGAGGCGCATGCGGTTATTACCATTCCGGCTGAAAATGAAGAAGAACTGCTGGGCTTGGTGAAATACTGCGAAAACCTGTTCAATGAAGAATATTCGGCTATTGAAACTCCGATCAGTTTTACAGCTGAACGCGTAGAACTTCCTGCCGGTGAAGTACCTGAAGAAATTCAAGACAATCTGATTGATGCAATCTTTGCTTGTCAGAACGGTGTGACACGTATGATCCCTACTGTTCCGGATACGGTAGAAACGTCTTCCAACCTTGCTATTATTACGATTGGTGAAGGGAAGGCAGTCATTAAGATTTTGGCTCGCAGTTCAAGCGATAGCATGAAGGAATATCTGACTACCAGCTTAGAGTCTTGTTTCTCTATGGCAGGGATGAAGGTAGAGATGACAGGCGGATATTCCGGTTGGCAACCTAATGTAAATTCTCCGATTTTGCATGCGATGAAGTCATCCTATAAACAGCAGTTTGGCGTAGAACCTGCAGTGAAAGTGATTCACGCTGGTTTGGAATGTGGTATTATCGGTGCTATTATTCCGGGATTGGACATGATTTCTTTTGGTCCGACTTTGCGTTCACCGCATTCGCCGGACGAAAGAGCGTTGATTCCTACCGTACAGAAGTTCTATGACTTTCTGGTGGCAACTTTGGAGCAAACTCCAATGAAATAACGTATTTCTCTTTATATAAATATTCTCCTATTATATAATAGGTAACCATAGTGAAGGCACGGATGATATTTCATCTGTGCCTTTTGTCATATTTATTGCAGCGTATATTACAATTCTGCTGTATAACAAATAAATTAATTGATGCAAATCAAGAAATATGCTATAAAACATAAATTTCTCTCTTTTTTAGATCAATGTATAAACAAAGGCTGTATTTTTGTGTTGTAAAACATATAATTAGGAGGATAACAAAATGAAAAGTTTAAAAAGATTGTTTAGAAAGATCGGCGAAGCCGATGTACATGTTTGGGGATATTCAACAATTAATACCAAACCAAACAAGTAAGTTTTATTTTTTAGTTTTCAGGAATTAGTAATTTTAAAGGTTTAAAGATTATGGCAAAGAAAATGAGTTCTTTAGTTAGAAAAATCCTTAGTGAAGTAGGTCGTAATGAAATGCTTTCATGGGGGTACAGAATTGAAAAATGAGAACAAGTACATTAACTAAGTTTAGAGTGGGGATACGTTATTAAATACGATATCCCCATTTTTTATATCTAAAATTTTACATAAAGTTGTTTTTTGTACTGCTACAAATCCTGTATATCAATTAACTATCACAGGATTAGTGTAAGGTGCAAGATACTTTTGCATTTTTGAACTTGTAAGAGATAGGTGAATCTTATTGCAGAAGATAAACTTTTCAATTAAACAACAAACGGAGTGGCAGCCTTTGGACTTTTTATTTTATTCCAAAGTGAGTTGATTAATAGGCTAATGTTTATGCAATATGCTATAGGGCTGGTAGCTTGATAAAAGCTTTTTTTAAGCTAAAAAGTACAAATCTTTAAACTTTATTTCCTTACTTTGTTATTTATAAGAGTGAGACTTATATCAAACTTAAACTAGAAAGATTATGAAAGTAAAGCAGATTTGTATGATGGTGCTGCTATGGTTGGGAGTGATTCCGGCAGTACAGGCACAAACTTTCGACAAATTATGGAAAGAAGTGGAGCAGGCGGAGAAAAAGAGCTTGCCTAAGACTGTAATAAAACTGACTGATGAGATTTATCAGAAAGGGGAAAAAGAGAAAAACTCACCACAAATGCTCAAAGCATATACGTGGCGGATGAAATATCGGGAAATGTTGAATCCCGACAGTCTTTATGCTAATTTAAAAGGACTGGAACAATGGGTGAAACAGACTGACCAACCAATGGATCGCGCCATCCTACACTCTTTGATAGCGGGAATCTATGCAGATTATGCAGCCAGTAACCAGTGGCAACTCCGTCAACGGACAGAAATCGTAGACCAGACACCTGCCACCGATATGCGTGAATGGACAGCTAATATGTTCATCGAAAAAGTGAGGACAAATATAAAGGAGGCATTAGCGGATTCTGTATTGCTGCTCAAAACGTCCTCACGCGACTATATTCCTTTTGTAGAACTGGGAGAAACGAGCGAATACTATCACCATGATATGTATCATTTATTGGCTTCCCGTAGCATTGAAGCACTGCAACGGGTGGAAGAACTGGGTAACAGGATTACTAATGACGGTACTGTGAATCCGGTAAAACAAGATATAATAGCTATTTATGGAAATATGATTTCCGCTTATAAAGCAGCCGGATTAAAAGAAGGTTATGTGTTGACAGCACTTAACTACCTGGAATGGAGATGGAATGCTGATCGGAATATTCGACCTCTCCAGGCACAGGGCGAACTTCCGGTACTGACGGAAGATACTTATCTGAAAGCTTTGAACACATTGAAAAGCAAGTATGCTTCCGAACCCATCTGTGCCGAAGTCTATTTGGCGGAAGCCCGGTATGCTATTGGAAAACAACAGCAGCTCAATGCATTGCAGCTTTGCGATGAGGCAATCCGCCTTTATCCAGGCTATCGCAGAATCAATGCTTTGAAAAATCTTCGGGAAGAGATATTGGCTCCTTATTTGAATGTTTATGCATCCGATTTGGCTTTTCCGAACGAAGAGATAGAATTGAGGGTCTCACACAAAAATCTGGATGGTTTCACTGTCCGTCTTTATCAGGCGAAGAAACTGATAAAGGAACAACATTACGCTGTGCTTCGGCCAAAAGATTATCGGACGCAGGACACTGTGTTTACATTCAAAGCTCCCGAGCTTGGATCTTACGTGATGCGTATCATACCTGATATTCGTGCGAAGAGAGATAGTGAAAGCAAGTTTGATGTAACACGTTTCAAAGTGCTGACGTGCCGTCTGCCGGAAAAACAGTATCAAGTGGTGACGCTGGATGGACAGACAGGGCATCCCATTCCCCATGCGAAAGTGACAATGTACAGTAATGATGAAAAAGTGTTGCAGGAGTTTACGACAAACGAAGAGGGTAAGGTCGTATTTCCCTGGAAATCTGAATACCGCTATCTGAAAGCTTCCAAGGGGACGGATACGGCAATGCCGAAACAAGGCATTTATGCAGGAAGTTACGGATATTACGGCGACGAAGATAAAGTGACTGAAAATATGACTTTATTGACCGACCGTTCTTTGTATCGTCCCGGACAGACTGTGTATGTGAAGGGAATTGCTTATTCTCAACAATCAGATACGGCGAATGTGCTTCCGAACAAGGAATATACGGTGACTTTATTGGATGTAAACAATCAGGAAGTAGGGCAGAAGTCGGTACGTACCAATGAGTTTGGTTCGTTTACCACCGATTTCGCATTGCCTTCGGCCTGCCTGAACGGAATGTTTTCTTTGAAAGCGGGAAGAGGTCGTACAAGCATCCGGGTAGAAGATTATAAACGTCCGACATTTGATGTCACTTTTGAAAAGCAACAAGGAAGTTACAAACTGGGTGATGAGGTACAGGTGAAGGGTAAGGTACAATCTTATAGTGGTGTGCTGCTTCAGGATCTTCCGGTGAAATATACGGTAAAGCGTTCTGCATACAGCCTTTGGCGGTTTGCGGAATCTGTGCAGATTGCTTCCGGTGAAGTGATGGCCAATGAGAATGGAGAATTTACGATACCGGTTCGTCTGCAGGAAAGTGACTCTTATAAAAATAACGATAAGGTATATTATCGTTATTCCATTGAGGCCACTGTTACCAACGTGGCAGGTGAAACACAATCTTCTACGGACGTGATTTCGGCAGGAAACCGTTCGTTGGTTTTGCAGGTGGAATTGCAAGATAAGACTTGCAAGGATCAACCCTTCGAAACTATGTTTAAAGTGCAGAACCTGAATGGACAACCTGTGGAGGTGAAGGGGAATTATTACTTGTACCCTGCCAAAGACAAGGACTTTAAGCAGCTGGAAGAGAAACCGGTTGCAACGGGAACCTTTACTTCTAATGAAGACATGACGCTCGACTGGAAGAATCTTCCATCGGGACCTTATGTGCTGAAAGCATCAGTGAAAGATAATCAGGGCAAGGAAGTGACTGCTGACACCAACACAATTCTTTTCTCTGTCGAGGACAAACGTCCGCCCATAGAAACGACGATGTGGTTCTATGGTGCAAATACGGAATTTGATGCTGCCCATCCGGCCGTGTTCTGTTTCGGTACGTCGAAAAAAGATGCTTATGTGATGATGAATGTATTTTCCGGTGATAAATTGTTGGAGAGCAAGACGTTGAATTTGTCAGATACAATTGTCCGTTTCGAGTATCCATATCGGGAAAGTTATGGGGATGGTGTCTTTGTGAATCTCTGTATGGTAAGAGACGGACAGGTTTATCAGGAACAGGTGCGGCTGACCAAACGGATTCCTGACAAGACACTGACTATGAAGTGGGAAGTGTTCCGTGATAAATTGCGTCCGGGACAAAAGGAGGAATGGAAACTGACGATTAAAACGCCGCAAGGGCAGGCTGCCAATGCGGAAATGCTGGCAACGATGTATGATGCCTCCTTGGATAAAATATGGAACCGGCAACAGAATTTCCAAATCTACTATAATCAGATTGTTCCATATTCTAATTGGATGAGTGGATATTCCGGTAATAATTCATTCAATTATTGGTGGAATACGAAGAGTCTCAAAGTGCCATCACTGGAGTATGACCATTTTGTGATGCTATCGGACCATTATAATAGCGGAGGAACGGATGAAATAATGGTGAGAGGATATGGCTCGACGAGAAAGTTGACGGTGACAGGTAGCGTTTCGACATTGGACGTTGCAACTTTAAGGAGTAATGCGCCAAAGATGAAATCGGCTATGGCTGCTGATGCCATGACTAATGTTGAATTTCAATCGGAAATGATACCCACGGGAGAAAAAGCGGATGAGGCATCTGACAACGAAATGCTTCCCGAAGCATCTGCCGACTTGCGTACCAATTTAGCAGAAACAGCATTCTTCTATCCTCAACTTCGCACCAATGAACAGGGAGAGATCTCTTTCTCTTTCACGATGCCCGAAAGTCTGACGCGTTGGAACTTCCGTGGATATTCTCATACAAAGGGAATGTTGACGGGAACATTGGATGGCGAAGCTACCACAAGCAAAGAATTTATGCTGACTCCTAATCTCCCTCGTTTTGTGCGTGTGGGTGATAAGACTTCTCTGGCAGCTTCTATCTCTAATATGACTGGTAAGCCGCAAGCCGGAACGGTCAGTCTGGTCCTTTTTGACCCGATGACAGAGAAGGTTATCAGTACACAAAAACAGAAATTCAGCCTTGCTGCCGGAAAGACAATGGGTGTGGACTTCCAGTTTACCGTTAGTGATAAATACGAAATAGTGGGATGCCGGATGATTGCCGACAGTGGTACTTTCAGCGATGGAGAACAACAGTTGCTTCCGGTTCTTAGCAATAAAGAGCATTTGGTGGAGACACTTCCAATGCCAGTGCGTGGAGAAGAAACCCGTACTTTCTCACTCGATCATCTGTTCAATCAGCAAAGTAAAACAGCCACAGATCGTAAACTAACTGTTGAATTTACAGGAAACCCGGCTTGGTATGCCGTTCAGGCATTGCCTTCATTGAGTCTTCCGACAAGTAATAACGCTATTTCCTGGGCTACTGCCTACTATGCCAATACATTGGCTTCGTTTATCATGAACAGTCAGCCGAAGATCAAAGCGGTATTTGAAAGTTGGAAACTGCAAGGAGGTACGAAAGAAACGTTCTTGAGCAATCTGCAAAAGAATCAGGAAGTGAAGAATATCATTTTGTCCGAGTCTCCCTGGGTGCTCGAAGCACAGACGGAAGAGCAACAGAAAGAGCGCATCGCCACCTTGTTTGATTTGAATAACATCCGTAGTAATAATATCGCAGCTTTGACTCGATTGCAGGAGTTACAGAACTCAAACGGGGCATGGTCCTGGTATAAAGGAATGAACGGCAGTCGATCTGTAACTACCTATATCGCCGAACTGAATGCCCGTCTGGCTATGCTGACAGGTGAGAAATTAAGCGGATCGGCTCTTTCTTTGCAACAGAAGGCTTTCGCTTACCTTCATCAATCAGCTTTGGACGAGTATAAGGAAATCCTGAAAGCACAGAAAGACGGTGTGAAGTTTACGGGCGTTTCGGGCAGTATTCTGCAATATTTGTATCTCATCGCTATTTCGGGAGAGCAGGTACCCGCAGTCAATAAAGCGGCTTATACCTATTATCTTTCTAAGGTAGGAGAATTGCTGACTTCTCCTTCGATGGATACCAAAGCAATTGCCGCCATTGTGCTTGATAAAGCCGGACGCAAGAAGGAAGCGCAGGAGTTTGTCGCTTCTCTGAAAGAACATCTGACGAAGACAGATGAACAGGGAATGTTCTTTGCTTTCAACGAGAATCCGTATACATGGGGCGGAATGCAGATGCAGGCTCATGTAGATGTGATGGAAGCGCTGGAACAGACGGGTGGAAATACCGATACGGTGGAAGAAATGAAACTTTGGTTGTTGAAGCAAAAGCAGACACAACAGTGGAATTCTCCGGTAGCTACTGCCGATGCGGTATTTGCATTGCTGATGAAGGGTACTAATTTACTCGACAATCAGGGAGATGTACGGATTGTGATTGCTGATGAAGTGCTGGAAACTGTTAGTCCAAGTAAAACGACTGTTCCCGGATTGGGATATATCAAACGTTCTTTCACACAGAAGAATGTGGTGGATGCCCGCAAGATTGAAGTGGAAAAGAGAAATCCGGGTATTGCCTGGGGAGCTGTGTATGCAGAATTTGAATCTCCTGTGAGTGATGTGAAACAACAGGGCGGTGAACTGAATGTTGAGAAACAGTTGTATGTGGAGCGTACGGTGAATAACGTGCCTCAATTACAGCCTATTACTGCCAAAACGGTTCTTCAGGTAGGTGATAAAGTTGTTTCCCGTTTGAGCATCCGCGTAGACCGTCCGATGGACTTTGTACAGTTGAAAGATCAGCGGGGCGCTTGTTTCGAACCGATCGGCAGTATCTCCGGTTATCGTTGGAACAACGGGCTTGGCTATTACGTAGACATCAAAGATGCATCGACTAATTTCTTCTTCGATCATTTAGGAAAGGGTGTATACGTGTTGGAATATAGCTACCGTGTCAGTCGTGCAGGAACTTACGAAACAGGTTTGGCAACTATGCAGTGTGCTTATGCACCGGAATATGCTTCGCATTCTGCTTCGATGACAATTATTATTAAATAGTTCCGGCAGGGGATTTTTATTCTCACCGATGAGCGAGGCGTTCCTCACCGATGAAGAGGGTATTCCTCACCGAGAAAGGCATCCTTCGTCGGTGAGGAACTTTTTTCTTATAAACAGGGGCTTACAAGGAATGCTATTAAGTAAAGTCTTTTCCCAATCTGTGTTAATCTGTGTAATCTGTGGTGAAAAACTCATCTAAAACCCCTACATTTGTGCACCAAAATAAAAAATATCGCATGAAACGTAGTTTACTATCTATATTAACTTTGCTTACTGTCGCTTTGGCAGCCGTTGCCCAACCGCGTATCTCTTCAAATAAAGAGACACATAACTTCGGACAAATAGAGTGGAAACGTCCGGTGGCTGTGGAATATACCATCACTAACACGGGAAACCAACCGTTGGTGCTGACCAACGTCACGACCTCTTGTGCCTGTGCCGTGGCCGACTGGACGAAAGAACCGATTGCTCCCGGAGGAAAGGGAGTAGTAAAGGCTACTTTTGATGCCAAGGCGTTAGGGCATTTTGAGAAGTCAGTAGGCATCTATAGCAATGCCAGTCCGAGTCTGGTTTATCTGAAGTTTACCGGCGAAGTGGTGCAGGAAATTAAAGATTATACCAAGCTGCTTCCTCATGCCATCGGAAATATCCGTTTAGATCGTGATGAGTTTGCTTTTCCTGATGTTTATCGCGGACAGCAGCCTTCATTGACTTTCAACATCGCCAATCTTTCCGATCGTCCCTACGAACCGGTGCTGATGCACCTGCCTCCTTATCTGAAAATGGAAGCGGAACCTAAAGTGCTGTTGAAAGGTAAGAAAGGAACTGTTAAACTGACGTTGGATGCAAGCCAGCTGAAAGATTATGGATTGACACAAACATCCGTTTACCTTTCCCGTTTTTCCGGTGATAAGGTGAGCGAAGATAATGAAATACCGGTTTCGGCTATTCTTCTTCCCGACTTCTCACGTATGACAGAAAAAGATTCTCTGAACGCTCCTGCCATGCGTATTTCTGAAACGAACATCGACCTGAGCGTGCCATTGATAAAGAAGAAAAAGGCAAGCTACGACATATTGATAGCCAATGCCGGAAAAACTCCGTTAATTATCAGTAAGTTGCAGGTATTTAATTCATCGGTAGGAGTGAGCCTGAAAAAGACAGTGCTTCCCCCGGATGGAATGACGAAACTTAAAGTGACCATTCGTAAGCGTGACGTAGGTAATAAGAAACATCATTTACGTATCTTGATGATAACGAATGATCCGCTACGCCCGAAAGTCGAAATCAATATCAAACGCTAAATCCTATTGTTATGGAACATCCTGAAAATAGTGAAGAATATAAGGGACTTGTTGTCAATAAAGGTATTGAGCAACCCTCATCTGTGAATCCCTACTTAAAGCGGAAACCTAAGAAACGCCAACTTTCAGTAGCAGAGTTTGTAGAAGGTATCGTAAAGGGTGATGTCACTATATTGAGTCAGGCTGTGACATTGGTGGAAAGCGTAAAGCCTGAACATCAGGCTGTCTCACAGGAAATCATCGAGAAATGTCTGCCATTTTCCGGCAATTCGGTTCGGATCGGTATCAGTGGTGTTCCCGGTGCGGGAAAGAGTACGTCGATAGATGTATTCGGTCTGCATGTACTTGAAAAAGGGGGCAAGTTGGCGGTATTGGCTATCGATCCCAGTAGTGAACGCAGTAAAGGCAGTATCTTGGGAGATAAGACGCGTATGGAACAGCTGTCCGTACATCCTAAATCGTTCATCCGCCCTAGTCCGTCAGCCGGTTCATTGGGAGGAGTGGCACGTAAAACACGGGAGACGATTATTCTTTGCGAAGCTGCCGGATTTGATAAGATTTTTGTGGAGACCGTAGGAGTGGGACAGAGCGAAACGGCTGTTCACTCGATGGTTGATTTCTTCCTGTTGATTCAGTTGTCCGGTACGGGAGATGAACTGCAGGGGATTAAGCGTGGTATTATGGAAATGGCAGACGGTATCGTTATCAATAAGGCCGATGGAGATAATCTGGAACGTGCCAAGTTGGCTGCCACTCAATTCCGTAATGCATTGCATCTGTTTCCTGCGCCTGAATCCGGATGGACTCCCAAAGTCTTGACTTACTCCGGTTTTTATAATCTGGGAGTGAAGGAAGTCTGGGACATGATTTACGAGTACATTGATTTCGTGAAAGGAAACGGCTATTTTGAATATCGCCGCAACGAACAAAGTAAATATTGGATGTATGAAAGCATTAATGAACAACTTCGTGACAGCTTTTATCATAATCCGAAGATTGAAGCGATGCTCTTAGAAAAAGAACAGCAGGTATTGAAAGGTAACCTGACTTCGTTTATAGCTGCAAGAAGTCTGCTCGATACTTACTTTGAGGATTTGAAATAAGGCTTTAAATTAACAAGATTCTAATTATTAAAGAATACATTTAGCATAAGCGGGTAGGAAACGTTCAGTCTTTCTACCCGTTTATACTATTAATGAAGCTTTTCTGTTTTTTCAAGGTCAGCTCTCGATTTACTTTGAGTCACAATATATACTCCCAGGAATACGAGTGCGATGGCAATCCCTTTTTCCCAGCCAAAGTTTCCGATACCCATTGCGATTGCCGCAATTGTAGCCACGATCGGTTGCATATAATTGTACATGCTGACTACCGTAGGACGAAGCAGTCTCTGCGCAGTCATAATGCAGAGATATGCGAGGAAACTACCTCCTAATACGACATACAATACCTGTATGATAGCAATTGTGGAAACAGAAGTCCATTGAATCGTAGAAATATCATAATAGGAGAATGGAATATAGCACATCGAAGCATAGATGAACATCCATTTGTTAATCGTTACTGCTGAATATTGTTGAGATAATCCTTTGAATACAGTTAAGTATATGGAGAAACTGATTTGCGCAACGAGACAAAGCAAGTCACCAATCAGGCTTCCGTTTCCGTTACTTCCTGCCTGGCTGCTCACAATGAGAATGAGTGCTCCCATAGCACCTACAAAAATTCCCATTACTTTCTTATTGGTAATAGGTTCTTTCAAATAGATGGCCGCTACAACCATTGTTACAATCGGTAGAGTAGTAGTTACGATAGAAGCATCGATAGGAGAAGTCATAGAAAGTCCGAAGATAAACACTCCTTGATTGAATACTAGCGCAAAAAGTGAAGCAAAGAAGATTTTCAGCATATCTTGATGATTCACATGTTCCTGTTTACAAAATATAGAAAGAATCCAGAAAGCTGCTGCTGCTCCCACCATACGGAACGTGGTAACTGAAATTGCGGAAAACTCTTGAAGAGCTGACTTACCGATGGGAGACATTAATCCCCACATAACGTTTGCCGTAAGCGCAAACAAATGACCATACAGGTTCTTACTTTTGTCCATGTTGATGCTATTTATTTTACTATATTTCTGATATCATTAACAATCAAATAGAGAAAACGGTTGCAAAGGTAGCTTTTTATCGTATGATTTGTTTATATTTGCCTTGATTAAACTTGAATATTATGGAACAACAAGCCAATTATATCCGTCGTATCGAGATACACGGACTATGGGAACGCTTTAATATAGGATGGGATTTGCGTCCCGATGTGAATATCCTCTCCGGCATCAACGGAGTGGGGAAGACTACCATTCTGAACCGTTCGGTAGGATATCTCGAGGAACTTTCCGGTGAAATGAAAAGTGACGAGAAGAACGGAGTGCGTCTTTTCTTCGACAATCCCCAGGCAACCTATATCCCCTATAATGTGATCCGGAGCTACGACCGTCCCTTGATTATGGGAGACTTCACCGCCCGTATGGCAGACAAGAATGTAAAGTCCGAACTGGATTGGCAACTCTACCTGTTGCAACGCCGTTATCTCGATTATCAGGTTAACATAGGCAATAAGATGATCGAAATGCTTTCCAGCGATAATGAAGAGGAACGTCGCAAGGCGGCCACACTGTCTGTGGCTAAGCGCCGTTTTCAGGATATGATTGACGAACTGTTCAGCTATACACGTAAAAAGATAGACCGGAAACGGAATGATATTGCTTTCTACCAAGATGGCGAACTATTGTTTCCTTATAAACTATCGTCCGGCGAAAAGCAAATGCTGGTTATTCTGCTGACCGTACTTGTGCAGGACAACAGCCACTGCGTATTGTTTATGGATGAGCCGGAAGCTTCCCTTCACATAGAATGGCAGCAAAAATTGATTGCTATGATACGTGAACTGAATCCGAATGTGCAGATCATCCTGACTACCCATTCACCTGCCGTCATTATGGAAGGATGGCTGGATGCCGTGACAGAAGTAAGCGATATATCTACCAATATAAATAAAACTGATGGCAACTTCACTACGAGATAATCTGACTTCTTCCTATTTCAATGCCGCCCATAAGCTTTATCCGAAAAAAGCCCGCCGACGTATCATCGCTTATGTAGAAAGCTATGACGACATCGCTTTCTGGCGCACATTGCTTGAAGAATTTGAAGATGATGAACACTATTTCCAGGTGATGCTCCCTTCGGCCACCTCCTTGGCAAAAGGAAAAAAGATGGTACTCATGAACACGCTGAATACAGCCGAACTGGGGAGAAGCCTGATTGCCTGTGTGGACAGTGACTATGATTTCCTGTTGCAGGGAGCCACCAATACCTCCCGTAAAATCAACCGGAACAGATATATTTTTCAGACTTATACCTATGCTATTGAAAACTATCATTGTTTTGCCGAGAGCCTTCACGAGGTATGTGTGCAGGCCACATTGAACGACCGTTCCATTCTCGACTTCAATTCCTATCTAAAGAGATACTCCGAAATAGTATATCCGCTTTTTCTCTGGAACGTATGGTTCTATCGCCAACGGGATACTTACACTTTCCCGATGTACGATTTCCATACCTATACCTCTTTGCGTGAGATTAACCTCCGGAATCCGGAAAAGAGTCTGGAATCACTCCAACAACGGGTTAACCAGAAGTTGGCAGAGTTGAAAAAGAAATTTCCTCATAACATCAATCAAGTAAACGGACTGCAGGCTGAATTTAAAGAGCTGGGGTTGGTGCCGGAAACTACTTATTTGTATATGCAGGGACACCATGTGATGGATAATGTGGTAATGAAACTTTTGATTCCGGTCTGCACTGTATTACGCCGTGAACGGGAACAGGAAATCAAACGACTGGCCGAACACAATGAACAATTCAGAAACGAACTGACTTGTTATCAGAACAGCCAGGTGAATGTGGAAATCATGCTCAAGAAGAATGTAGCCTACAAAAGGCTCTTCCATTACGATTGGTTGCGGCAGGATATCAGTGAATATTTGGAAGAAGGAAAAAATAAACAGAAATCATAAATAAAAGAAAAACTAAAAGAGAGAGAGAAGATTGCTTATGAAAGAAGTAAAGGAAGTAGTTGACACTGTGAGTATAGCATTGGCAAATGGACAGCCGGAAGAAGCAGGTAATGTAATGATGCAAGAAGTAAACCATGCTTTGCTTTCGATGGGAGTAGATGAAGTCTGGGCAGATAAGATTGATAACTTTATCATCTTATTGTGCATAATCGGAATCGCTTTATTAGCCAATCTGATTTGCCGCAAGATTATTCTGCGTACCGTAGCCAGATTGGTGAAACAGACGAAAGCAACTTGGGATGATATTGTATTTAATGATAAAGTGATGCTGAATATCAGCAGATTGGTAGCACCTATTTTGATTTATATATCTATCCCTATCGCATTTCCCGAACATGCGGACTCCGGTTTGCTGGACTTCCTTCGCAGACTTTGCATGATTTATATCCTGGCAGTCTTTCTTCGCTTCGTCAGTGCGCTGTTCACAGCCGTTTACCTCGTATATAGCGCACGTGAACAATATAAGGACAAACCTTTGAAGGGACTTTTGCAGACAGCACAAGTCGTTCTCTTCTTTATAGGAGCCATTATTATTATCAGTATCCTGATAAAGCAAAGCCCGGTGGTGCTGCTGACCGGACTGGGAGCTTCCGCTGCCGTTTTGATGTTAGTCTTCAAGGACAGTATCATGGGATTTGTCTCCGGCATCCAGCTTTCTGCCAATAATATGCTGAAAGTGGGCGATTGGATCACGATGCCGAAATATGGTGCGGACGGTACGGTGATAGAGGTAACATTGAACACCGTAAAGGTGCGTAACTTTGATAACACCATCACCACCATTCCTCCTTACCTGTTGATTAGTGACTCTTTCCAGAACTGGCAGGGAATGCAGGAATCCGGCGGACGCCGTGTGAAACGTTCCATTAATATAGACATGACCAGCGTGCACTTCTGTACACCGGAAATGTTGGCAAAATACCGGAAGATACAACTTTTGACGAACTATGTGGATGAAACGGAAAAGGTAGTGGAAGAATATAATAAGGAGCATCACATCGACAACTCCGTATTAGTGAATGGACGTCGGCAAACAAACCTGGGAGTTTTCCGCGCCTATCTGACTAATTATCTGAAAAACCTGCCTACCGTCAATCAGGATCTGACCTGCATGGTACGCCAGCTCCAGCCTACCGAAACCGGTATTCCGTTGGAACTTTACTTCTTTTCTGCCAATAAAGTATGGGTTGCCTATGAAGGCATACAGGCAGATGTTTTCGATCATGTGCTTGCCATTATTCCTGAATTCGATCTGCGTGTCTTCCAGAATCCGTCGGGAGCCGACTTCCATCGGATAGGGGTAAAGATAGAAAACTAATCAAACGTTTATAAATTACTACTACTATGACTACACCGTTATCCAACCAGATTATCCGTGAAATCACTCCTTTATCAGATAAGGATTGCTTTTACATTGCGGAGCGTTATAAAACGGAATTCACTTATCCTATTCACAATCACTCCGAATTTGAATTGAATTTCACCGAAAAGGCTGCCGGGGTGAGGCGGATTGTAGGAGATTCTTCCGAAGTGATAGGCGACTATGATCTGGTGCTGATAACGGGAAAAGACTTGGAACACGTCTGGGAACAGAACGACTGTCGTTCTAAAGAGATACGGGAGATTACCATCCAGTTTTCTTCCGATCTTTTCTTCAAGAGCTTTATCAATAAGAATCAATTCGATTCTATCCGCCGGATGCTGGATAAGGCACAGAAGGGACTTTGTTTTCCCATGTCTGCCATACTGAAAATTTATCCGTTGCTGGATACGCTTGCTTCCGAGAAACAGGGATTCTATGCAGTCATCAAGTTTATGACGATACTGTATGAGCTTTCTCTCTTTGAAGAAGAAGCCCGTACGTTGTCCAGTTCGTCTTTTGCCAAGATAGATATTCATTCGGACAGCCGCCGTGTGCAAAAAGTGCAGGAATATATCAATGCACATTATCAGGAGGAAATACGTCTGGGGCAATTGGCTGATATGGTGGGAATGACGGATGTGTCGTTCAGCCGGTTCTTCAAACTGCGTACCGGAAAGAACTTATCTGATTATATCATAGACATTCGTTTGGGCTTTGCTTCCCGGTTGCTGGTCGATTCTACCATGTCTATTGCCGAGATTTGTTATGAGTGCGGTTTCAATAACCTTTCCAATTTCAACCGTATCTTTAAAAAGAAAAAGAGTTGTTCGCCCAAAGAGTTTCGTGAGAACTACCGGAAGAAAAAGAAATTGATTTAGTGATTGGCGAGGGGATAGAGACCGGTTGACGCTAGTCCCCCCCCGGACTCCGTTTTTTCTGCAAAGGAAGCCTCTGGAGATGCTCTGGACGAGGGCTTGTGCCAGCGGCTTGTCACAGTTGTGCCACTACGTTGTCACTGTTGTGCCATTGCGATGGCACAGTTGTGCCAGCGGGTTGGCATTGCCTGTCATAAGCAGGAAAGGAAATAAAGATAGCAATGAAAGATTATCAATGCGCTTGTCAAAGGAACCGGCGGAACCATCGACCTGATTGATATGAACGACAGCAAAGGTGCGGGAAATCCAGCTTCCAGCATTAGCATAACGAATACTCTGCAATATAAAACGAAGCTGAACGGTACATTGAATACATTTACCGAACCTGCTACTAACACTGGTGCAGATGCATCCCTGTTCACTTGGACCGGATATAATTTCTCCTCATTATAATTAAGATATAGATTAGCGAGGTTTATTTTTTAATAGGAGGTATGGGAGTATTTGTAACAAACAGATTCTCCCATATTCTATTTGTTTGTTTTCGTAATCCTATTTTAGTTTTTTTATTTGGTTTTTTATGGTATGAGTGATTTCCTTTTTCGTATATTTGTCGACCTATTATCTTACAATGATATAAATTATGCAAACAGACAACGAGCGGTACCATAAAATGGCTTCTCTTGCACAGATCGGGTGGTGGGAAGTAGATTTAACGACAGGATATTACTTATGTTCCGATTATCTTTGTGATCTTCTGGGCTTGGATGGAGACACTATTTCTAATTCGGATTTTTTGAATCTGGTACGTGAAGATTATCGCAAGCAAATTACCCAAGAGTTTCAGGCAAACACTTCTATTCATAAGGACTTTTATGAACAAACTTTTCCTATTCATTCCAAATATGGTGAGGTTTGGTTACATACTCGTCTGGCTTTTCGTGAGAAGGGAGCAGGTGCTGATGGAGGTGATAAATCTTTCGGAGTAATCCAGCGTGTCGAAGCTCCTAAGGAAGAAGATCAAAGGGATGCATTAAGACGTGTGAATGACTTGCTTCGCCGTCAGAATTTTGTGTCGCAATCGTTGCTTCGTTTCCTTCGTGATGAAGAGGTGGAATCTTGTATAACAGATATTTTAAGAGATATACTGAATCTATATAATGGCGAAGGACGCGTTTATATTTTTGAATATGATGAGACTCACACCCATCATAGCTGTACTTATGAAGTTGTTTCCGAAGGGGTATCAGCTGAAAAAGAGACTCTCCAAAATATGCCTATCAGTCAATCGAAGTGGTGGAGTGAACAGATATTAGCTGGTAAACCTATTCTCTTAGATACATTGGAACAGTTACCGGAAGCAGCAGCCGATGAGTATAAGATACTTGCTGTTCAGGGGATTCGTTCTTTAATGGTTACTCCTTTGATGACGGGTGATCACGTTTGGGGGTATATGGGCATTGATCTGGTGAAAAATTACCATGGCTGGAGTAATGAAGATTTTCAATGGTTCTCTTCATTGGGAAATATTATAAGCATTTGTATCGAGTTGCGTAAGGCCAAGGACAAGGTGATCCGTGAACAGGCTTTCCTGAATAACCTGTTCCATTTTATGCCGATGGGTTATATCCGTATGTCGATTATCCGTGACGAGAATAATAAGCCATGTGATTATCGGGTGACGGATGCAAATGAGGTAAGTTCCACATTTTTCGGACATCCTTTGGAATCTTATATTGGTGCTTTGGGATCTGAAAAACATTCCGACTATCTCCAAAAACTTGATTTCCTGAAAGAGATCCTGGATAGTGATTCTTATAGGGAAAAAGATGAATATTTTCCTAAAACGGAACGCTATACGCATTGGATTATTTATTCTCCTGAACAGGATGAAGTTGTCGGCTTGTTCCTCGATTCCACGGGATCAGTGAAAGCCAATCGGGCACTGGACCGGAGCGAAAAGTTATTTAAGAACATCTTTACCAATATCCCGGCAGGAGTCGAAATCTATGATAAGGACGGGTATCTGGTGGATTTAAATAATAAAGATCTGGAGATATTCGGTGTAGTGAATAAATCGGATGTAATAGGGGTTAATTTCTTTGAGAATCCGAATGTACCACAGAACATCCGTGATCGTGTGAGGAATGAGGATTTAGTCGATTTCCGGCTTAACTATTCTTTTGAGCAAACCGGGGGATATTATGAAACAAGCCGCTCCAACGTGATCGAACTATATTCGAAAGTTAGTAAACTATATGACAACGAGGGTAACTTTAACGGATATATCTTAATCAGCATTGACAATACGGAACGCATCGACGCGATGAATCGTATCCGTGATTTTGAGAATTTCTTCCTGATGATATCCGACTATGCCAAGGTAGGTTATGCTAAACTGAATCTTTTGAACCGGAAAGGTTATGCTATTAAACAGTGGTATAAGAATTTGGGTGAGGAAGAAGATATTCCTTTGAGTGAGGTTGTGGGAGTTTATGGCAAAATGCATCCGGAAGACCGTAAACGTTTCTTTGATTTCTATGACGAAGTCAAGAAGGGAAAAAGGAGGCATTTTCAGGGAGAAGTGCGTATTCGTCGTCCCGGAACAAAGAACGAATGGAATTGGGTAAATAGTAATGTAATGGTCACTAACTATAGACCGGAAGAAAACGAAATAGAAATCATCGGTATCAATTATGACATCACAGAGCTGAAAGAGACCGAAGCCGAATTGATTCAGGCACGCGATAAAGCGGAGATGATGGATCGCTTGAAAAGTGCTTTCCTTGCAAATATGAGTCATGAAATCCGTACGCCGCTGAATGCTATTGTTGGTTTCTCCGATTTGTTGGTGGAAACTGAAGACGTGGCAGAACGTCAGGAGTATATTAAGATTGTACGTGAGAATAATGATCTGTTACTGCAACTTATTTCGGATATACTCGACCTCTCGAAGATTGAGGCTGGTACGTTTGAGTTTACTAATGGAGACGTAGATGTAAATCTGTTGTGTGAGGATATTGTCCGCTCGATGCGTATGAAAGCGAAAGAAGACGTGGAACTGGTACTCGATAATCATCTTCCTGTCTGTCATGTCATTAGTGATCGTAATCGCATACATCAGGTGATCTCTAACTTTGTTAATAATGCAATGAAGTTTACCTCCGAAGGGAGTATTCATGTCGGATATGAAATAAAAGAAGGAGAGTTGGAGTTTTATGTCAAAGATACGGGAATCGGTATTGAGAAAGAGCAGTTACCGCATATTTTTGAACGTTTTGTGAAGCTTAATTCTTTTGTGCACGGTACAGGATTGGGACTTTCTATCTGTCAAAGCATTGTAGAACAACTGGGTGGACGTATTGGCGTTGACTCTGAAAAAGGAAAAGGATCACGGTTCTGGTTTACTATTCCTGGGGTAATTGTGACGGAAGAGATGAGTTGTGCCCGGTAAAGGGGCAATTTAATATATAAAGGAAACGGTCTTGGTTTTGATGTCGATTGATAGGGACATGAAACCAAGACCGTTTCTTATGTTATAGAGGTAGTTCGTTTATATTCCGAACGACAATTTATCGATAGACTGATATACGATACTTGCGATACCCAGTCCGATGATACCCAGTGTGCAGAGTGCCAGTCCCCATTTCGTGCAGCGGTCGCTGCGGAAAGTAGGAATCGGGTTGTCGGAAGGAGTGACATACATTGCTTTTACAATCAACAGATAATAGTACAATGAAATCACTGTATTTACCAATGCAATGAATACCAGCAAGTGGAAACCTGCATCGAAAGCAGCCATGAAGATAAAGAACTTCGAGAAGAATCCGGCAAACGGAGGGATACCTGCCAATGAGAACAGAGACAGAGTCATCAGGAAAGCGATTTTGGGATTCGTTTTATAAAGTCCTGCATAATCTTCGAGCGTGAATTTCTGACTGCGTAATGCCACGATAGTAATCACGGCAAATACTCCGAGGTTGGCAGCAGCGTACACTAATACGTAATATACCAAAGCTGTCATGCCTTGTGCCGTACCTCCGATAACGCCCAACATAATGTATCCCGCTTGTGAAATACTGGAGAACGCCATCAAACGTTTCAGGTTCTGCTGACGGACAGCAAATATATTGGCAATCGTGATAGAAGCGATGGTTACCCAATAAAGTACTTCCTGCCAGTCATTGATCATTGGAGCGAATACTTTGATAAGTACAGCCAACAAAACAAATGCTGCCGATCCTTTTGATATAACGCTCAAATAAGCGGTAACTGCACTCGGAGCACCTTCGTAAACGTCTGCTGTCCATAAGTGGAACGGAACCAATGATAATTTGAATGCCATTCCTGCAAAGAAGAATACAAATGCCATGATCTGCAACGGATTTCCGTCAATATGGGCAGGAAGGTCATCGAAATAAAGAGTACCGGCAGAACCGTAGATCATTGACAGACCGAACAACAGTAATGCACTGGAGAAAAGAGCTGTCAGAATGTATTTGGCTCCTGCTTCGGCAGAGTTATGACGGTATTTGTCAAAGGCAATCAGCGCTGCCATCGGGATAGAAGCAGTTTCCAGTCCGATGAAGAACATCAGGAAGTGTCCGGCAGAAATCATGAGGTACATACCAAACAAGGTAGAGAGTGTTAGTACATAGAATTCTCCTTGCTTGAACGAAGTATCTTCTCTTTTCATCCATTCGTGTGCCATCAGGAAAACAATCAGTGTGCCGACGTTCAGGATTGATTTAATCACTGTGTGCATCGGTACATAATGATACATACCGCCGAATGCATCGGCTGCAGTTCCCGGAATTAAATTGATAGCTGTATGGATAGCCATCAGAATAACGGGTAACATTGTGTTCAGGCGTGCTTTCCCACCATTTTTGTGTGCATCCGGACTCATGAAGAGGTCAGCTAGAAATAGCAGCAGTAAGACGGCTATGAGCGACAGCTCTTCTCGCATATATAGAAATTGTGAATAATCCATCTTTATCAATTCAAAATTAAAGATTAAAAATTAAAGGGCTATGGAATCAGTTGTGAGACTACGGGGAGTACACTTTCACCAATCATGTGGCTAACCCAGAAAGGAGCCATACCTAGTCCGGCTACACAAACGATGAGGCAGATAACGGCTACACGTTCGTCCCAAGTCGCATCAGTCAGTTCGAGATGATGTTTGTTGGTACAGGTTCCGTATAGAATTTTACCTACCAGACGCAGAATGTAGACTGCAGTAATCACAATCGAAGAACAAGCGATGATAGTCAGTACCCGGTGGAACTGGTCGTTGTTCTGGAAAGAGCCGACGAAAATAGTCATTTCAGCAATAAAGCCACTTAATCCCGGCAGACCGAGGTTGGCAAGACCGGCAATTACATAACATACGCTAAGGAACGGCATAACTTTCATTAAGCCGGCAAGCTCGCGAACGTCACGTGTGTGTGTACGTCCATAAATCATACCGATAAGAGCAAAGAACAAGGCTGTCATCAATCCGTGTGAAAGCATCTGAAGGATAGCTCCTGTTGCTGCTGTCTGATTCAGCATCAGAATGGCGAAAAGAACCAGTCCGCAGTGAGATACGGATGAATAAGCATTGATATATTTCAAGTCGGTTTGTACGCAAGCGGAGAATGCACCGTAAACTACAGAGATACCTGTCAATATCAGGAATATCCATGAAAGTTCGTTAGCAGCTTCCGGCATCAGATACATGGCAATACGGAAACATCCGTAACCTCCCAGTTTCATCAATACTCCGGCATGAAGCATAGATACGGCAGTCGGGGCGGAAGCGTGACCGTCAGGACTCCATGTGTGGAACGGGAAAAGGGCACCTAATACACCGAAACCAAGGAAAGTCAGCGGGAACCAGATGCATTGCTGTGCAAAAGGTATGTTGTGCAACTGCGCGATTTCGAGGAGGTTCATAGTGGTTGCTCCCGAACCGAAATAGATTCCGAGAATACCGATCAGCAGGAAGGCAGAACCACCCATCAACATGAGGGTCAGCTTCATGGCTGCATATTCTTTACGTCCTGATCCCCATACACCAATCAACAGGTACATCGGTATCAATGCGATTTCGTAGAACATGAACATGGTGAATAAATCGACGGATATAAAGAATCCGAATACTCCCATAGACAATAGGGTGAACCAAAGGAAATATTCTTTTGTCAGCGGTTGCAGACGCCAGGAAGCAAATGTACCGGTGAACACAATGACAGCGGACAGTAACAACATGGCTACCGAAATTCCGTCAACACCTACTGAATAGGATATGTGAAGCGGGGCATACCAAAGCGTATCTGCACGGAAAAGCATTTCTGCCGTGTTTCCGGCACTACGCTCTCCCAGATACAGGAATGTAAGTACGACGGAGGCAATCAGAAGTGCCGATGCGCCAGTAACCATAACCCCCCGGATGGCTTTGATTCCTCGTGCTGCCCAGAGTCCGGCCAGCATCAATAAGGGGATAAGTACGAATATTGATAAGAAATTCATCTTTATGATTTACTATTTAAAGATTTACTATTTACTATTTAGAGAATCAGCAGTAGGATAAGTGCCAGTGCACCGCAAAGGAACACGTATGCATATTGTTGTACCTGACCGCTCTGCAAACCACGGATCTCGTCGCTTGTTGTGTTGGTAGCCCATGCCAGAAAATCAAAGAATCCATCCACTACATGACGGTCGAACCATGCGATAGGAGTAGAGATGCAGCGGAAGATAATCTTATGCGTGATAAACTGGTATATATCGTCAATATAGAAGCGGTTATAAGCAGCCTTGTGCAGACCTTTGAACTGTTTTGCCAATGAATCGGCAACTGGCTGTTTGGCATTCTTGTACATCCATGTAGCGATTGCAATCGAAATAATCGCAATGACAACGCTCGTAATAGCCACCGACGGATCGAGATGGATGGAATAAGATTCTCCATTCGAACTGATGAAGTGTCCGAAAGGAATAAATCCGGCTCCACAAGTTACTGCCGCCAGAAACATCAATGGGAAAGTCATAGCCAACGGACTTTCATGTGGGCGGCAAGGACGGCAAGGTGCCGCTTCCAAGTTTCCCTTCGGTGTGTTATGTTCCGAATGGGAATCTGCCCGGAGCGGCTCGCTTCCCCAAAAAATACCGTAGTAGAGACGGAACATATAGAAAGCGGTCATCGCAGCAATTACTGTCATTACCCATCCCATTACAGGGCTGTATTGGAAGCAAGCAGCCAGAATTTCATCTTTCGAGAAGAAACCCGAGAATGGAGGAATACCGGCAATAGCAAGACAAGCAATCAGGAATGTCCAGTGAGTGATCGGCATATATTTGCGTAAACCTCCCATCGCGGACATTTCGTTAGAATGTACAGCATGAATGATACTACCTGCACCGAGGAAGAGCAATGCCTTAAACATAGCATGTGTGAAGAGGTGGAACATGGAAGCCATGTAGCCCAAGCCTCCTTCGTGAGGATCCATGGAAGTACAAACACCCAGAGCTACCATCATGAAACCAATCTGTGAAATGGTAGAGAAAGCCAGTACGCGTTTAATATCTGATTGTACGCAAGCCACACTTGCTGCATAGAATGCGGTGAATGCACCTACCCAGGCAACCATGTGCAGCGTATTCGGTGCATAGGCAATGAAAAGCGGGAACATACGTGCCACCAAATATACACCGGCAACAACCATGGTAGCCGCATGAATCAATGCACTGACCGGAGTAGGACCTTCCATTGCATCCGGCAACCAGATATGCAACGGGAACATGGCACTTTTACCGGCACCACCGACAAACATCAATCCGAGAGCCAATGGAAGCATAGAAGCTCCACCGCTTATCAAGGATACCGTGTCCGGGGTAAATCCGAATGTACCACCATAATATCCGTAAATCAGGATACCGATCAGGAAGCCCAAGTCGGCAAAGCGAGTGACAATAAACGCTTTCTTGGAAGCGGCAACCGCAGCAGGTTTTGTATAGTAGAAACCGATTAGCAGATAAGAGCTTACACCCACCAATTCCCAGAAAAGGTACATCTGGAAGATGTTGGTTGCAACAACCAATCCCAGCATAGACATGGTAAACAGGGATAGGAAAGCATAATAACGTTGAAAACCTACCTCACCTTTCATGTAGCTGAAAGAGTAGATATGTACCATCAGTGACACGGTAGAGATGACAATCAACATCATTACTGATATAGGATCGAGCAGGATGCCCAAATCAAAGTGTAAGGTCTCTGTAAAAGGAAGCCACGTGAAGTTGTAAGGTATCAGTGTGGCGAATGTTCCGTCTTCCAGTCGTGGAGCCGAGAAATATTGGATAGCTGTAACGTAGGATAGTACCGCTACTGCTCCCAGTATCAGCGTACCAATTGTGCCCGCTGTCCGATGGGACATCCATTTACCTCCGATTCCCAGTATGAGAAAGGAGAAGAAAGGAAGAAGGAGTATTAGAATTGTTAGTTCCATACAGTTTTATTTTTATTACTTGATTTATTATTATTTGTTCTTGGTGAGAAACAAATCACCACTTCAGCTCGTCCAAGTTGCGCACCTGGATGCTCCGGAGATTACGATAAATGTTAATCATGATGGCAATGGCTACTGCAGTTTCCGCAGCCGAGATGGCGATGGAAAAGAGTGCAAAGAAATAGCCTTCCATTCCCTCCGGAAAGAGAAAACGGTTGAATACGGCAAAGTTGATGTCCGTGGCGTTCAGCATTAACTCTACAGAAATCAGGATAGCCAGTGTGTTCCGGCGGGTAAAGAATCCATAGATTCCTGCAAACATCATGATGGTAGAAACTACCAGATAATATTCCATGTGTATCATATACTTAATACTTAATAGTTAATACTTGATTTTCTATCTCTTACGTGCAATTATGATACCACCGATGATACAAGCCAGCAACAGGATACTGACAGCTTCGAAAGGTAATATATAACCGTATTTGTCGCTACTAAGCAAAGCGTTCCCGATGGCATGAATATTGATCTCGTGCGGGGCAAGATTAGCCGTCTGCATAAAATTATGTTTCAACGTGATGGTCAGGATAATTGCTAAACCGGCAATCATGGTAATGAGCCCGGCCAGGAGCTTACTTCGTTTCACTTTCTCGGCTCGATCACCTTCTCCGCTGGTCAACAGGATGGAGAATACATAAAGAACGACGATACCACCGGCATAAACCATTATCTGAACAGAGCCCAGGAAGGTGTAACCCAGCAAAAAATAGATGCCGGCCGTGCCGAAGAGCACGAAGAGCAGGTAGGTGGCCGAGCGTACGATACGTTGGGTAGTCACCGTCATGATGGACATAGCAATAATAAATGCTGCCAAAAAGTAGAATACTACTGTTTCAAGTGTTGATCCCATATCTAAACTTCTTTTTTCTTTTCTATTACTTTACTACCGTCGTGATTCAGTTTCAGGACAAGTTTCGTCCGGTCGAATACTGCATGTTCGAAGTTCTGGTCGAACGTAATCGCATCATGCGGACAAGCATTGACACAGAGTTGGCAGAACATACAGGCACCCAGGTCATATTCATAGGTTGCCAGGATTTTCTTTTTCTTGCCATCTTCTGTTTCGACGGTTTCGCTGGTCACTTTGATTGTATCGTTCGGACAAGCCATTTGGCATAATCCGCAGGCTACACAGCGATGTTCATTATTCTCATTGTGGGGCATATTCAGCGTACCACGGAAACGGTCGAACATTTTCAGCTCTTTCCGGTTTTCGGGATATTGCTCGGTCACTTTCTTACGGAAGTATACCTTGATGCTGGTTTTCATACCCGTTGCCAGTGTGCTGATGCCGTGCACCAGACCACCTAAGTACGTATATTTTTTATCTTTATATTCCATAATTTTCATTTATCAAAAGTGGAAGCCGAAAGCTACGCAGCATGCCATTAATAATAGGTTTACCATAGAAATTGGAACCAGATATTTCCATTCCAGATTCAGAATCTGGTCGATACGTAAACGTGGGAACGTCCATTTGATCCACATCAGAAGGAACACCACGAAGAATGCTTTAGCGAAGAACCAGATAAAGCCCGGAATATAATCCATTACAGTGTTGAATCCATCCAGCCCGACGATGTGTAACGGCATCCATCCTCCCAGAAAGATAGTGGTGGCAACACTGGCCACGATAAACAGATTCAGGTATTCTGCCAGATAGAAGAAACCGAAACCCATACCGGAGTATTCTGTGTGGTATCCGGCAGTCAGCTCACTTTCAGCTTCGGGAAGGTCGAACGGGCCACGGTTACATTCTGCATTTCCGGCAATCAGGTAAATGATAAAAGCAATGACAGCAGGGATATGTCCTTTGAAGATGAACCAGCCGTCAGCCTGTCCTTCTACGATTTCAGAAAATTGCATGGTTCCCATCAGCACTACCATAGTCATGATACTCATACCAACAGAAAGTTCGTAACTGATAATCTGTGCACCGCTTCGCATGGCACCAATCAAAGAGAATTTGTTGTTACTACCCCAACCGGCCAGCAAGATACCGACAACTCCAATGCTGGAAGCAGCCAATAGGAAGAACACGCCTACGTTAAAGTCCAGAATCGCTGCACCTTTATTAAAAGGAATACAAGCGAAAGTCAGGAATGAGGCGATAATCACCATGAATGGAGCAAGATTGTAAAGGAAATGGTCGGCACCCTTCGGCATGAAGATTTCTTTGGTCATCATTTTGAGTACGTCACAGACCACTTGAATAGAACCCCATTTACCAACACGGTTCGGACCAAGACGACACTGGAAGAAACCGCAAACTTTACGCTCCATGTAGATCAATATGATAGCCAGGATGGCATATAGTGCTACGAGGCACACGCCGACAGCTACACATTCTATAAAGATGGCTAATCCCTCCGGCATAATGGAGAGCAGTAGCTCATGTATCCAGTTTGTTACTATACTAAAGTCGAACATATATTCTTAATAATTAAGTATTTTATCTATCAATATCCGGAACGACATAATCTATTGTTCCGCCAATAGCAATTAAGTCGGCAATCTTCGTTCCCCGGCAGATGGTGTCGATTGCGGCAACAAGCGGCAATCCCGTAGCACGGTAGTGCAGGCGGTAAGGTGTTTTGTCACCCTGGCTTTCAAGGAAGACACCAAATTCACCACGGCTTCCTTCTACTGCAGCATAATAACTGCCTTCCGGAACACGGATGATAGGCTTCATCTTCTCCTGATAAGGTCCTTCGGGAATATTGTCTATTAATTGTTCGATGATGTTCAGACTTTCCATGATTTCATCCATACGCACCAGATAACGGGCAAAGCAGTCACCTTCCGTATAAATAATTTCTTTGAAATCTACTTTGTCGTATACACCGTATGGCATTCGTTTACGTACGTCACACGCCCATCCTGAAGCACGGCCTGTACCTCCGGTACAACCGAAAGAGATGGCATCTTCACGGCTTAACACACCGACGCCTTTCATACGGCTTTGTGCGATGATGTTACCCGTAAATATATCATGATATTCGTGGATGATTCCTCTCATATAAGGAATGAACTCTTTTACTCGTTTGACGAAGTTAGGATGAAGATCAGCCTGTACACCGCCAATTGTATTGTAGTTCATAATCAGACGTCCGCCACAAGTCTCTTCAAAAATGTCGAGAATTTTCTCGCGATCACGGAATCCATAGAAAAATGCTGTTAACGCTCCCAAGTCCATGGCAAGACAAGAGTAGAACAGCAAGTGAGAGTCGATACGTTGCAATTCATCCATAATAGTACGGATATACTTCACACGTTCGCTAACCTCAACGCCCATGGCTTTTTCAATACACATACACAGTGCATGACGGTTCTGGTGTGCACCCAGATAGTCAAGGCGGTCTGTCAAAGCCAATGTTTGAGGGTAGGTGAGGCTTTCATTCATTTTCTCGATGCCCCGGTGGATATAACCGCAGTTCGCATCAATCTTACGAATGATTTCACCTTCCAGAGAAACACGGAAACGCATTACACCATGAGTAGCAGGGTGTTGCGGACCGATGTTAACTACATATTCTTCTTCACCGAACAGCTTCATCTCTTTATTTTTGATGGTTCCGTCCGGGTTCAGTTCTATTTCTTGAGTCGTATCAAACGTCTCTTCATTGGTCATACACAATGGGTTATCCTTTTCCGGATCATTATCTTTGCGCATTGGATAACCTATCCAATCGTTACGCAGATAAAGCCGGCGCATGTCAGGATGACCGACAAAAGTGATACCGTAATAATCGAAAACTTCACGTTCGTAGAAGTCGGCTATCTTCCAAATGTCGCTGACAGATGGAATTTCAGGTAGCTCGCGGTTGGTTGTCGCTGTTTTTAATGCTATCCGTTCGCCTGTAATGGTAGATTCCAGATGGTAGACTACGCCTAAACCGCGGAGTTTTTCCGGAGCGTCTTTCTCATCGGCTACTCCCCAGTCCATACCGGTGAGGCTTTCGAGAAAGTCCATCTGTTTTTCATTTCGCAAGCGCAGCATCTCGTCGTGTAACGCTGCAGGAGCTATAAATTGTATTTCTTGCATAAATCCTTTTAATTACAGAATGTAGAATCATTCTTCAATTTTTAAATAATCCGGTTTCTTCTCTTTTCTGTTTACTCCACCAAAGAACTTTTCTATTTTTACTTTGCGTTGCAATTGCATCATGCCATAATAGAAAGCTTCAGGACGTGGCGGGCATCCGGGAATATATACATCTACCGGAAGAATCTTGTCCACTCCGTTAACCACATGATAGGACTTTTTGAAAGGACCTCCGCTGACGGCGCATCCGCCTACGGCAACCACATACTTCGGATCGGGCATCTGGTCATAGAGTCGTTTCAGTACCGGAGCCATTTTATTGGTGATTGTTCCGCATACCATAATCATATCAGCTTGGCGCGGACTGGCACGTGCTACTTCAAACCCAAAGCGGGCCATGTCATAACGCGCGGCACCCAGTGCCATAAATTCGATACCACAGCAACTGGTTGCAAAGGTAAGCGGCCACAGTGAGTTACTGCGTCCCCAGTTGATAAAGTCGTCAAGAACTCCGAGGGCAACGTTTGCTCCTCCTGCATTAAGTTCCTTGACCAACTTTTCCAATGATTCATTGTCGATAAACTCATCATACGGAATAGATTTTATTTTTGGCTTTTTGGTTATTTCCATTCCAAAGCTCCTTTCCTCCAGGCATAAGCAAGACCCAGAACTAAAATGATAAAGAAGAAGAGAATACTAATAAGTCCCTGTGGTCCCATGTCATGCATAACTACTGCCCACGGGAACAGTAAAGCAGTTTCGACATCGAACATCAGGAACAGGATAGCAAACAGGTAGTAGCCTACGCGAAACTGCATCCATGATTTACCACGTGTCGGTATACCACATTCATAAGCCTCAAACTTTTGCAGATTGTATGAACGGGGAGAAATAGCACGCGAAAGAGCTACTACTACACCGACAAAAGCAAGCGCTGTCAGTAAAACAACAACTAAAAATGTAAAATTCATAATTCAATAGCTGTTTAGATTGAATATTATATAGAAATAAACAATTAATCTATTCGCCCTATGGAGAATAAAACCAACTGTAATAAAAGACGAGTAAAAGAGTCTACTGTACTGTAGGCTAAATGACAATCTTTCTTAACTCATATATATAATAGGAGATAGGATCATAATAGCACGTTGGGGGATGAGAAGATGAAGAGTGGTACGGTGTTTGAGAATTGTGATGTTCTCCGGAAAAAGCAACTGGCAACAGTATGCTTTTATTTGCCGGGACATGCGTGACGTCCGTATGACTCATATCGCAAGATTGGGTAGCGTAAAGGTTGTAAAGACGTTCTAAAGCATTGTGAATCGGACAATTTTGTGACACATAGCACTTCTCCTGCCGATAAGTCGGGGAGGAAACTTTGCACATATCTTCCATTGCTCCATTAGTTGCACAATGGATGAGCAAAGCCAATACTAAAAGTAGTCCGAATTTTAAGCTTTGTTTCATCTTTCTCCTTTAACGGCTGCAAATATAGAACTAATATTTATACTTTTTGCAAAGTCCGAGTGGCAAAAAAGCTTTTTTTAACTCCGCTTCCAGAGGATTCGTTTTTTGGTCGGTACGGTTTCATAAATATCATTTTGAAATAAGGCTATTCTTTCTCCTGTATTTGTTAAAAGATGCAATAAAAAGAACGATTTACTTCCTTTTTTACGAATTACACAAATAAAATACATTTTTTTGCAGACTAAGAAAGAACGCACTAATATGAAACGCACACTTTGGTTTACATTTTTTCTCTTGAACTCCTTATTTTACCTCTATGCAGGTAATGAAAATGACTCTTTGTTGAAGGTGTTGGACAAAGTGATTTCTGAACGTTTGGTGTATACACAGAAAAAGGAAGCCACCATAAAAGAATTGAAGACAAAGAAGTCCGGACAGAACACTCCGGAAGATTTGTATAATTTGAATAAAGAGATTATCCATCAGTATGAAACTTTTGTCTGTGATTCGGCAGAACAATATATTCATGAGAATATTGAGATTGCAAAGAAGATGGGTAATGAGGAATATCTTTTGGAAGAGAAACTCCGTTTGGCTTTCGTCTATTCCCTATCCGGTTTGTTTATTCAGGCAAATGACATTTTTAAGTCAATTGAGTGTGCAGATTTACCCGATCATCTGAAAGCATTGTATTGTTGGAATAAGATACGCTATTATGAAAACCTCATTAAATATACGGATGATGTACGATTCTCTAAAGGATATATTGTAGAAAAAGAAGCTTATCGAGATACAGTCATGAGTATCTTGTTTAATGAGTCCGACGAGTACAGGAAAGAAAAAGCGGTGAAGCTTCAAGATAGTGGTGACACAAAAGAAGCACTTCAGATATTGACGCAAATATATGATAAACAGGAACCGGAGTCTCATGGATATGCTATGATGGCTATGGGACTTGCACGAATCTATCGGTTGATGAAAAATCCTGAATTGGAGGAAAAGTACCTGATACTGGCTGCTATGACAGATACGAAGTTGGCGGTGAAAGAGAATGAAGCATTGTTGACTTTAGCAGTCAATTTGTATCATAAAGGAGATATAGACCGCGCTTATAATTATATAAAAGTGGCTTTGGATGATGCAATTTTCTATAACTCCCGTTTTAAGAATACCGTAATAGCCCGTATTCATCCGATTATAGAGAATACTTATTTATACAGGCTGGAGGAGCAGAAACGAAACCTGCGTTTTTATATATTACTGACCAGTTTGTTTGTGGTGGCGCTTGCAATAACCTTGTATTTCACGTATAAGCAAACAAAAGTGGTATCCCGGGCTAAACGACATCTTAAAGCCATGAATGAAAAATTGATTGGATTGAATAAGAATCTTGATGAAGCAAATCTAATCAAGGAAAAGTATGTGGGATATTTTATGAACCAGTGTGCCGTTTATATTAATAAGCTTGATGAATACAGGAAGAATGTAAACAGGAAAATAAAGACAGGACAAATTGATGATTTGTATAAATCCTCTTCCCGTCCTTTTGAAAAGGAACTTGAAGAACTTTATAATAACTTTGATAAAGCATTTCTTAAATTGTATCCCAATTTTGTAGAAGAGTTTAATTCTCTGTTGAAACCGGAGGAGCATTACAAGCTCGAAAAAGACCAGTTAAATACAGAATTGCGCATATTTGCATTGATCCGATTAGGGATCATAGACGTAGGTCAGATCGCTGTATTTCTACATTATTCTGTGCAGACAATTTATAATTATAAGAGTAAAGTGAAGAGAATGTCTGTTCTTGATAGTAATCTCTTTGAAGAAGAGGTGAAAAAGCTCGGTTCTTTATCTCAAAAATGATTCTACAGGGTTTACCAAAACAACAAAATGGTATTATGATAAGATGTTGATTATTAAATATATATAAGATTTTTAGTCTTTAAAACGTCTACTTTCCTGCCTACTTCCACACAGAAGTAGGCTTTTTTCATCTCTATATTTGCAACATAAGATTTTTGATAACTGAATACTAATCTAAAGAAACACACAACTATGAGCTTTTCAGAATTATATCTTATGTATTATCCCAAACTTGTTCGGTTCGCAAAAGAATTTGTTGTACTGGAAGAGGATGCTGAAAACATAACGCAAGATGTGTTTACAGACCTATGGGAGAGAAGAGATGCGATAGATCATATCGAAAATGTAAATGCATACCTTTTCAGACTTGTAAGAAACAGATGCTTGGATTATTTGAAGCATAAGGTATTCGAACAAAAATATGCAGAGAATGTGCAAGCCTCTTTTGAGATAGAATTAAATTTGAAACTGCAATCTTTAGACCGTTTTGATGTATCTGATATATCCGAGGGAAATGAAACGGAAAGACTGGTCAGAGATGCTATCAACAGTTTACCTAAAAGATGCCGTGATATATTTTTGTTAAGTCGTATGAAGGGATTGAAATACAGGGAGATTTCCGAGAAGCTGGGAATTTCGGTGAATACAGTGGAATGTCAAATGGGAATAGCACTTAAAAAATTGAGAGTAAAACTTAATGTGTGCTTAGCAGCGTGACTTTTAATTAATTTATAGATATTCTTTTAGGGGTTTTTATATATCTAATCGTTCTTTGATAAAAAAGGACGAGGAATGAGAAATTTTCTGAATAGATATTTTGCTGATGAACTGACTTCTGATGAAAAAACAAATTTTCTGCAGGAAGTGGATAATAGTGAAGAACTTAAAGAAGAATTTATTGTAAATCAGAATCTTTTGGTACTTCTTGATTGGACATTTCCGGAGAATGAGAATGACGAAGAAGTTGCGCAGCTAAAATTAAAAGAATTTATGCGTAAAATGGAACAACGCAAAACCAAATAGTCTTAGGATACCATGAATAAAATTTATATCATATTACTGACTGTTTTCTTATCTACTAATGCCTATTCGCAGCAAGCCTATTTTGTTGACGGATACCATGGCGGAATATATGGTCATTATCCGGTGAAATGGAAAACGCAATTTATAGTGGATCAGTTGCACATGCATCCGGATTGGCGAATAGGTCTGGAAATAGAACCTGAAACCTGGGATACGATTCGTGTACAGACCCCAGAAGCTTATCAGCATTTTAAAGAAGTGGCAACCAGTCAGCAGGTAGAATTTACGAATCCTACTTATGCGCAGCCTTATTGCTATAATATTTCGGGTGAAAGTATCATACGGCAGTTTCAATATGGTATAGCTAAAATAAATGCACATTTTCCAGAGGTGGATTTCGTCACTTATTCCGTGGAGGAACCTTGTTTCACAAGCTGTTTGCCACAAATTCTTAAACTATTCGGTTTTAAATATGCTGTATTGAAATGTCCTAATACTTGTTGGGGAGGATATACGGCTGCTTATGGTGGTGAACTGGTTAACTGGGTAGGACCAGATGGTACTTCCATATTGGCAGTTCCCCGGTATGCTTGTGAAGAATTGGAGCAGAAATCAACTTGGCAAACAACTGCCTGGGGGAATTCGGACGCATATTTGAAAGCTTGTCGTGATGCAGGTATCCAGCATCCGGTTGGTATGTGTTTTCAGGATGCCGGATGGAAAAATGGTCCGTGGATAGGAAGTGGGAAGAACACAAAAAATAACTCTATATATATGAGATGGAGAGATTACATTGAAAAGATCTCCATTGGAAAAACAGATGATGACTGGCATTTCTCACAGGAGGACATGCATGTAAACCTGATGTGGGGAAGTCAGGTGATGCAGCGTATCGCACAGGAAGTACGCACATCTGAAAATCGGATTATCATGGCGGAAAAAATGTCCGTGATGGCTTATCTGAAGAATAAATATACCTGTCCACAAGCTGATATGGATGAGGCATGGCGCACTTTAATGCTGGCGCAGCATCATGACTCATGGATTGTGCCCTACAATGGATTGAATAAACAGGGTACATGGGCAGATCAGATCAAACGCTGGACAGATAGTACGAATGCTATTGCTGATGGAATTATCGGAGCATCTATGCAGAGCTTTGATAATCCCATTGCTCAACAGAAAAAGGTCACTCAACAACAGTATATACGCGTTTTCAATACTTTAGGAACAGAAAGAAAAGAAACAATGAATGTCCTTCTTCCTTCGGAATCAGGATATTCGGATTTAGGTATTTATGATTGGAAAGGGAAAGAGATAGGTTGCTTTGTAGAAAGTGAGGGTGAAAAAATAAGATTGTTTTTTGAAGCAGATATTCCTCCTTTCGGTTACTCCACGTATTGCATAAAAAAGAAAGAAACAGGTAAAAGAGCAGTTTCAGGGAATGAACAGGTTTCAAAGAGTGAAAAGGTTAATGAACAGGAGTACGCGGTTGAAAATGATATGTATAAGATTGTTTTCGACTTATCGAAAGGAGGAATTATAAAAAGTCTGATTGCTAAGAAAGAGGGGAATAAAGAGTTTGCATGTAAAACAGGTGAATATTCTTTGGGAGAATTGAGAGGTTTCTTTTATGAAGAAAATAAATTTCATTCTTCTACGGAAACACCGGGCAGACTGACGGTATTGAGAGATAACACGTATGAGAAAAAAGTAAAGGTACAAGGAGAAATTGCTTCTCATCCGTTTACACAGATTGTAACTCTTTCTAAAGGAACAAAACGAATTGATTTTGAATTGACAATCGATTGGAAAAAGAATGTAGGTATTGGAGAATATAAAGAAAATCATTGGAGTGATAATCGTAGGGCCTTTTGTGACGACCGGTTTAAACTGAATGTTCTGTTCCCGGCCGATCTTCATTCTCCTCGTATCTATAAGAATGCACCGTTTGATGTTTGTGAAAGTAAACTCGACAATACTTTCTTTAATTCCTGGGATCAGATCAAACATAATATCATACTTCATTGGGTTGATTTGGCTGAACAGGAGGGCGATTATGCACTGGCTTTATTGTCAGATCATACCACTTCTTATTCTCATGGGAAAGATTATCCATTAGGACTCACAGCTCAATATTCGGGAGGAGGACTTTGGGGGCCGGATTATAAAATTACGCAGCCGCTGAAGATGAAATATGCAATCATACCTCATCGTGGTAAATGGGACAAAGCATCAATAGCAGATGATAGCGATTGCTGGAATGAGCCGTTGCTATATTCCTGCCATTCAATAGCAGCTTTGGAATCAAAATCATTTGTCGATTTGCGAAATACAGGTTATCAAATAAGTACTGCCCGGTTGGAAAGTGGAAAGATTATATTACGCCTGTTTAATGCAGAAGGAAATGACAAGCTACAGAAGATCGTTTTCGATATGCCATTATCAAGCGTGGAAGAAGTCGATCTGAATGGTCAATGCATCGAAAGAAAGAAAATAAAAACACATGCCGGAAAGTCGGAAATGACAATTTCAATGCCTCGTTTTGGTATAAAGACATTTGTTTTGGGTTTGAATTAAAATAATTATAATATTGTTATGTATAAAGCAACTGCTAGTCTTTTAATTGCTTGCTCTTTGTGGTGGATGACAGGGTGTTCATCGATCCATACAGCTTCGGAAGAACTAATCCCGGCGGATTATGTAAATCCATTTATTGGTGCCAGTACCAGTGTGGGAGCTGCCGGCGTTTATCATGGGTTAGGTAAAACTTTTCCTGGGGCTACGACTCCTTATGGTATGGTGCAAGTTAGCCCGAACACAATAACAGGAGGCGATAACGGTTCCGGTTATAGTGATGAGCATAAAACGATTGAGGGATTTGCTTTTACCCAGATGAGTGGCGTAGGGTGGTTTGGGGATCTGGGAAATTTTCTTGTAATGCCAACTACCGGTGAATTGTATAAAGTGGCAGGCAAAGAGAATAACGATAGTATCAAAGGATATCGTTCGGCTTATAATAAAGTAACCGAGACAGCTAAAGCCGGATATTATTCTGTAGAGTTGACTGATTACAAAATAAAAGTAGAGAGCAGTGCGACGCCGCATTGTGGAATATTGCGTTTCACTTATCCCTCTAACGATCAATCCCGTATTCAGATAGATCTGGCACGCAGGGTAGGAGGAACATCTACTTCCCAATATATTAAAGTGGTAGATGATTATACGATTCAAGGCTGGATGAAGTGCACACCCGATGGTGGTGGATGGGGTAATGGCGAGGGAAAAGCCAATTATACCGTTTATTATTATGCGCAATTCAGCAAACCTCTGACTGATTACGGTTTCTGGAGTGCAGATATTCCTGACCAATGGACCCGGAAGCGGGATGAGGTAGTGAGTATTCCCTATCTGACACGTGTTTCACAGGCTCCGATTATAAAAGATAAGAAAGAGTTGGAAGGCAAACACTTGGGCTTCTTTACTGAATTTCCGACCAAAGAAGGGGAGAGCGTGGAGATGAAAGTGGGTATCTCTTTCGTCGATATGGAAGGAGCTGCTAATAATTTTAAACAGGAAATTGCTTCTAAAGATTTAGCACAGGTAAAACAGGAGGCTACGGATTTGTGGAATAAAGAACTTGGCCGCATTCGGATATCCGGCGGTACGGATGATGAAAAAACGATATTCTATACTGCCATGTATCATACAATGATCGATCCTCGTATCTATACGGATGTGGACGGACGTTATGTAGGTGGAGATTATAAAGTGCATGCGGGCGACAGTACTTTCACGAAACGGACTATATTTAGCGGATGGGATGTCTTTCGCAGTCAGTTCCCTTTACAGACTATTATCAATCCACGCTTAGTTAGCGATGAACTGAACTCCCTGATTACTATGGCCGATCAAAGCGGACGTGAATATTACGAGCGTTGGGAGCTTATGAATTCTTATTCCGGCTGTATGCTGGGCAATCCTGCCCTGTCTGTTCTGGCAGATGCCTATATCAAAGGAATCCGTACATACGATGCGGAGAAGGCATATCAATATGCAGTCAATACATCACGTCGCTTTGGCAATGATTCATTGGGATATGTTCCCGAACCATTGAGTATTTCTACTACTTTGGAATACGCATATACAGACTGGTGTATATCCCAATTAGCAAAAGCTATGGGGAAAGAAGACGATGCTAAATGTTTCTATGAAAAGGGACAGGCTTATCATCATGTTTTTGACCATGAGAAAGGTTGGTTCCGCCCTCGTAAAGCAGATGGAACATGGGTGGCATGGCCGGAGAATGCACGTCTTAAAGAGTGGTATGGCTGTATAGAAGCCAACTCCTATCAACAGGGATGGTTTGTACCTCACGATGTTGCGGGTATGGTGGAATTGATGGGAGGTAAGGAAAAAGTAATTGCCGACCTGACTGATTTCTTCAATAAGACTCCTTCCAATATGTTGTGGAATGAATATTATAATCATGCAAATGAGCCGGTGCACTTCGTTCCTTTCCTGTTCAATCAGCTTGCCGTGCCTTGGCATACACAAAAGTGGACTCGCTATACTTGCGAAAAAGCTTATGCGAATAAAGTAGAAGGTATTGTCGGCAATGAAGATGTAGGCCAGATGTCGGCATGGTATGTGTTGGCAGCCTCCGGTGTTCATCCTTCTTGTCCGGGTAATACACGTATGGAAATTACAAGTCCGGTATTTGACAAAGTGGAATTTCGTTTGGATCCTACCTATTATTCGGGAAAGACATTTACTGTAATAGCTCATGATAACAACACGAACAACATCTATATACAAAAGGCTTTGCTGAATGGCAAGGAGTATAATAAATGCTATCTCGATTTTGCGGATATTGTAGCCGGAGGTACATTGGAACTGTTTATGGGCGATCAGCCCAATACCGGATGGGGTATCTAATAGGAGTAAGGATTGGAAAAACAAATGGTAACTTTAAATGCTTGATTGATGAATAAGCTTGGTCTTTTTTTATTATCGTTGATGGCTACTTCTATTCAGGGGGTATGTGCTGAAAAGGATATAAATATGTCGTTAAACAGCTCTGATTCCGGAATTGTCTGGGAGGTGAAACCGCAGGCAGATTTGGAAAATGCGACCGGAGAACAAATATCTACTCCCGGGTTTAAAATGCCCGATTATGTGAAAGGTGTAGTTCCCGGAACTGTTTTTACAGCTTATGTAGATGCCGGGATTGTTCCCGATCCTAATTATGCCGATCATATTTATAAAGTGGACGAAACGTTTTATAATCGTCCTTTCTGGTATCGTACCGAATTTAAACTTCCGGCTTCCTACTCGAAAGGCAAACGTGTGTGGCTTCATTTTGATAATACGAATCGTTTTGCTGATTTCTATTTTAACGGAGAGAAAATATCTGGAACGAAAACGTCTACTAAAGATGTAAGCGGGCACATGATACGGTCAAAATTTGATGTAACTCATCTGATAAAGAAATCCGGTAAGAATGCAATTGCTGTTTTGATTACCGATCCCGATCAGAAGAAAACACGTAAGGCTAAAGATCCGTATGGAGTTGCATGTAGCCCCAGTTATCTGGCAGGTGCCGGATGGGACTGGATGCCTTATGTACCGGGACGTCTGGCGGGTATCACAGGTAATGCTTATCTGGCTGTTACCGGAGATGTAGTGATGGAAGACCCTTGGGTGCGTTCAGATTTGCCTGTTTTGCAGAAAGCGGAGATTTCTATTTCGACTGATGTAAAGAATGCTTCTCTTGAACGAAAGAAAGTGGTTATTTCCGGAGTTATCCAGCCGGGAAATATATCCTTTTCCAAAGATATTCAAGTGGATGGAGGGGCGACTGCCAGATTATCTATCAACAAAGATGAATTCGCGCAATTGATTATCAATCATCCGAAACTTTGGTGGCCAAACGGTTATGGTGTTCCCAATCTTTATACTTGCAAACTAACTTGTTCTGTAGATGGTAAACCATCGGATGTGAAAGAACTCACGTTTGGTATCAAGAAGTATGAGTATAAAATGATTGATAATGTGGTAGGTTATCCTGTTCTGACCTTTTTTATCAACGGACAGAAGATCTATCTGAAAGGAGGCAATTGGGGAATGAGCGAGTATTTGCTTCGGTGTCAGGGTAAAGAGTATGAAACGAAGATCAGATTACATAAAGAAATGAATTATAATATGATTCGTTTGTGGACAGGCTGTGTGACTGACGATGAATTTTACGATTATTGTGATAAATATGGGATTATGGTATGGAATGACTTCTGGTTGTATGTAGCTTATAATGAGGTGGCACAACCGGAAGCTTTTAAAGCAAACGCTCTTGATAAGGTCAAACGTTTGCGAAATCATCCTTCCATTGCCATTTGGTGTGGAGCCAATGAAACACATCCGGCACCCGATTTGGATAATTATCTGCGTGAAATGGTAGCGAAAGAAGACAATAATGACCGTATGTATAAGTCCTGTTCCAATCAGGATGGCCTGTCAGGAAGTGGCTGGTGGGGAAATCAGCCTCCAAGACATCATTTCGAAACTTCCGGCAGTAATCTGGCCTTTAATACACCGGCCTATCCGTATGGTATCGACCATGGATATGGTATGCGTACAGAAATAGGTACAGCTACTTTCCCTACATTTGAAAGTATAAAAGAGTTTATACCTCAAGAAGCATGGTGGCCTTTGCCTACCGACGAGCAATTGAAGAATGATGATGATAATGTCTGGAACAAGCATTTCTTCGGTAAAGAAGCATCCAATGCCAACCCTGTTAATTACAAGAGCTCGGTGAACACACAGTACGGAGAATCGTCCGGACTGGAAGAATTCTGCGAGAAAGCACAAATGCTGAATATCGAAGTAATGAAGGGGATGTATGAGGCTTGGAATGATAAGATGTGGAATGATGCTGCCGGACTCTTGATTTGGATGAGCCATCCTGCCTATCCTTCATTTGTATGGCAGACTTATGATTATTATTATGATCCTACGGGGGCTTACTGGGGAGCGAAAAAGGCTTGTGAGCCTTTACATATTCAATGGAATGCTTCCAATAACAGTATAAAAGCCATAAATACGACAGCGAAAGACCTGAAAGGGGCAATGGCTAAAGCAACAATTTACGATCTGAATGGAAAAGAGGTTTCTGCATATGGGCAGGCGAAGCAGATTGACGTGGCGGCCAGTAATAGGACAGAAGCTTTCACACTGAACTTTAATCCGTTCAATCTGGCTTTCGGAAAGAATGCAGTTGCTTCTTCCTCAACGGGTGATTCCAAAAAGGCTTCATTGGCTACGGATGGAGGTACAGGAAGCCGTTGGGAAAGTGAATATAGTGATCCTCAATGGATATATGTTGATCTTGGTAAGGAGGAGAAAGTAGAAAATGTGACATTGAAATGGGAAGTGGCTTGTGCTAAAGAATATGAGTTACAGGTGTCGAAAGATGCAAAGAATTGGAAAACGGTCTATACCAATAAGGCTGGAAAAGGAGGTACGGAACAAATTCGTTTGGAACCGGTGGCCGCTCGTTATGTGAAACTGGTGGGTATTAGTCGTGCTACACAATTCGGGTATTCATTATTTGAGTTTGAAGTCTATGGTGAAAAGCCTGCAGGGATAGAAGAACTGACACCTTTGCATTTTATCAAGTTGGAACTGACTGACGCTGGAGGTAATCTGCTTTCCGAAAATTTCTATTGGAGAAATGGCGTGAGAGATCTCGATTATACCTTGTTGAATACGCTGCCGGAGGCAGAATTATCCTGCCGGTTGGTAGATAAGTCGGGACTGTCTAATGGAAAGGTAAAAATAGCCTTGAAGAATAATGCTGAAACAGTAGCATTTGCCAATCGTATGAGGCTTGTTAACAAGTCTACGCAGAAACGTATACTTCCTGTTATTATGTCTGATAATTATGTTACTTTGATGCCCGGTGAAGAGAAGATTATTAGTGTGGAGGCAGAACCCGAATTGCTGAAAGGTGGCGTTAGTGTGTTACTAAAACAGTATGGGAAGACGGAAAAGAATAAACTGGATATAATGTTCTGATAATTATAGTTCGGTATGATTCAAAAAAGGTATCAGATGGTGATTCATGAAATAAATAGAAAGATATTTCTATTACTGTGTTTGGCTTATGCGAGTATTAGTAGTTTGCAGGCACAGTCGGCAATTCCTCCATTCAAGAAAGGGGAGCGCGTAGTGTTTACAGGAAATAGCATCACTCATGGCGGACATTATCATTCGTTTATCTGGTTGTATTACATGACTCGTTTTCCGGATAAACCGATCACTATCATGAATGCTGGTATTGGCGGCGAGAGTGCATGGGATATTAAAGACCGGCTGGACGATGATGTATTCGGCAGACGTCCAACTTACGTGACCCTTACTTTCGGTATGAATGATACCGGTTATGATATTTACATGAAAGACAATGCAAACGAACTGTCAGGACAACAGATTGCAAAGTCGTTGGATAGCTTTCGGAAAATAGAAAAACGGCTGCTGGCTAAGAATAAAATAACCAAAGTATTGATAGGTGGTTCTCCTTATGATGAAACCTCAAAGTTCAATAATTTCATTCTGCATCAGAAGAATAACGCCATTCTGAAAATCATAGATGCCCAACGCACGTCAGCCAAAAAGAATGGATGGGGTTTTGTAGATTTCAACCAACCGATGTGCGAAATCAGTCTAAGAGAACAGAAGAAAGATTCGACATTTACTTTTTGCCGGATAGATCGGATTCATCCGGATAATGATGGTCAGATGGTGATGGCTTATTTGTTCTTGAAAGCGCAAGGGCTGGCAGGACATAAAGTGTCGGATTTTTCCATTGATGCACAGCACTCGAATGTTGTAACCCACCAAAACTGTAAAATCTCCCGATTAAAGAAGAAAGAAGGCGAACTGGCTTTTGACTATCTGGCCAATGCGCTTCCTTATCCTTTGGATTCTATTCCGCGGCATGGCTGGGGAAACAAGAGATCTCAACGTGATGCCATGCAGTTAATCCCGTTTATGGAGGAATTTAATCAGGAATACTTTCAGGTAATCAACCTGGAGAAAGGGAGGTATCGGTTGACTATAGATGGTCAGTTTATAGATGAGATTTCATCCGAACGATTGGCAGACGGGATTAATCTGGCGGACTATCCGACTACTCCCCAATATCAGCAGGCTATGACAATTATGTACCTGAATGAAGAACGGTTTGAAATAGAGAAACGGTTCAGAGAATATTTGTGGACAGAATATTCTTTCCTGAAAAAGGAGGGATTATTGTTTGCCGATAATCAGAAAGCTATCGATAAACTTCAGGAATACCTGCCTAAAGATTTTTTTCTTAGAGCAAGCTATGACTGGTATGTCAAAGCAATGCATCCTGAAATACGTAAGGTATGGAGTGATTATATGAATTCTATTGTTGAAACAATTTATAGAATAAATAAACCGGTTACTCATCAGATGAAACTGACTAGAATGAAATAATGATAGCTGTATAGTGAAAGAACCCGTGCATATGAAACAATCCTTTAGTTACTATAAGATGAACAAGTTTATCGGAAGTCTTTTTCTGTTGATAATATTGTCTTCCTTTGCTTATGGAAGGAGTGACATCCGTGTTGTGAATCTGCATTGCGACAATATGAAAACTCCAATTCTTGTCGAGAGCCGGAATCCACAACTTCGATGGCAATTATCATCAGATCAAAGAGGAAAGAAACAATCTGCCTATCGCATTCTTGTGTCTGATAATATTAAACAATTAAATAAGGGAAAGGGAAATTATTGGGATTCTGGTAAGATGAAGTCGTCAGAGTCTATAATCAACTATCGGGGAAAAGCATTATTATCCGGAAATCAACTTTTCTGGAAAGTGATGATTTGGGATGAAAATGACATTCCATCCAATTGGAGCGATATTTCGAATTGGACGATGGGTCTGTTACAGGCTTCTGATTGGCAGGCAAAATGGATAGGACAAACCGAAGATTTATATCCCGATTCTGCATGTACTTCTCCGGCACCCTATTTTCGTAAAGAGTTTGTTATTAAAAAAGCAGTCAGGAAAGCTAGAGTATACGTGTCAGGATTAGGATTCTATGAAATGTATATAAATGGAAGTAAAGTCGGAGATCAAGTATTAGCTCCTGCCGTTACGAATTATGATAAGCGGTCATTGAAAAAGCTTTTGTATCACTATGACGACCAGTCAACACAACGAGTACTTTACAATGCATTTGATGTAACTTCTAGTCTGCAGAAATCAAACAATGTGATAGGAGTTATCCTAGGTAATGGTTGGTATAATCAGCGTGACCGTATTGTGGAAGGATATATGTGGTATGATGTCCCTAAAATGATACTGCAACTGGAAATTGAATATAAAGATGGAACGAAAGAAACGATAGTCTCGGATCAATCATGGAAAACTACTACGGGACCGATTTTGCATGATGCTATATTTACCGGTGAAGTTTATGATGCCCGTCTTGAATTAGGCTCATGGAATCAGACGCACTATAATGAATCAACATGGAGATCGGCCTTGCTTGTACGTCCGCCCACAGGTGCTTTAAAAGCACAGACGATTCCGTTCAATAAAGTGATGCAAACGATGAATGCTCATTTTGAGAAGATGAACGATTCAACCTATACTTTTACTCTACCTGAAACAGTTTCCGGCTGGTGCGAACTGTCAGTAAAAGGAGAACGGGGAGATTCTGTGAAATTACGTTTTATCAGTGATGAAGGATTGGACTATGGTCAGAAAGATGTTTATGTTCTAAAAGGTGGAAATATAGAAAAATGGGAACCCCAGTTTACCTGGCATGCATTTAAAAAGATTGAGATTATAGCGAAAGGAATAGAAATCTCAAAACAGAGTGTTATTGTGAAATCTATTTATACGGATATAGAGAATACAGGAAGTTTTGAATGCTCCAATGAGTTATTTAATAATATCTGTCAGGCTTATAATCGTACGATGCATGCTAATTTCAAAGGTATAATAAGTAGTGATCCGCATCGTGAGAGATTGGCCTATACGGGGGATGGACAGGTGATTACGGAGAGTTTACTTTATTCGTATGATATGACAGGGTTTCTCAAGAAATTTGTGAGCGATATCAGTGATGCAAGTAATAAGAAAACGGGTTATGTTCCTCATACTGCTCCTTTTGGTGGGGGAGGGGGAGGACCTGCCTGGGGGTCGGCTTATGTTATTATCCCTTGGGCCTATTTCTGTCATTATGGTGATACGGCGTTATTGCATGAACATTATAATGGTATGAAACACTGGGTTGAATATTTGGAAACACGTACGGACGATAAAGGAATAGTAGTCAGAGAAGAACCCAATGGATGGTGTTTGGGAGAATGGTCTACCCCTCATAATATTCTTGAAATTCCTACATCATTAGTGAATACGGCCTATTTTTATCATGTCGCTTGCATCATGACAGAAATAGCAAGAACGTTGAATGAAACCGGGGATGAGAATCTTTTTCGGGAACAAGTCCGGAAAATAAAAGAGAATTTCAATGTCGAGTTCTATAATGAAGATACCCATCATTATTGGGAGGGAAAACAAGGATCTGATGTTTTTGCACTGGCATTCGGACTTGTTCCTCAAGACAAGTATGAAAGAGTTTTTTCAGCTTTGCTTGAACATCTGGAAGATATTAATTTTCATTTTGATACAGGTATACTTGCCACGCCGCTTGTGTTGAAAGTCCTGACAGAAAATGGAAGAGCAGACCTTGCGTATAAATTAATGAATCAAAGAGATTTTCCGGGATACGGCTATCTGGCTGATAAGAAAAATAATACTCTTTGGGAAACGTGGAATGGTGACGGAAACGATGAAGGATGTGGTCATTGCCATCCAATGTTTGGAAGTGTTGTGGCGTGGTTCTACAGTTCACTGGCAGGTATAAAGCCTGATCCGTTGAATCCCGGAATGAAATATTTTTATATTGCGCCGAAACTTGTGTCGGATTTGAAATATTGTAAAGCATCGTATGAAAGTTTATATGGTAGGATCTGTTCTGAATGGAAAATAAATGAGAATGGAAATTTAAGTCTTAAAATAGAAATACCTGCCAATACATCGGCTACGGTTGTCATTCCGGATTGGGGAAGCAACACGATTCTGGAATCGGGAATCCCGGTGAGCAGGGTGGGGACTATTATAAAAGATGAAGTACATCCGAATCGAATGGAGGTGTTATCGGGATCGTATAACTTTGTCGTTCTTAAATAAGTTAATAAAAATGGTAGTATGAGTAGAATGAAACGATTATTGAGTGTAGGATTGATAGGCTGTTTCTGCAGTATATCGGCGTTTGTGTATGGCAAAGCGAAGGAAGCTCCTTTCATGCTGACAGAAATGAAGTGTGAGAATCTGGTGAATCCTTTGGGGATTGATAATACTACTCCTCATTTCAGTTGGAAGCTGAAAGGTGATGGGTTGAAAGGTAGACAAACTTACTATGAGATACAAGTGGCTTCGGACAGTATTCTTCTGATACAAGATAAAGCCGATTTATGGAATACCGGGAAATTGAAATCCGATGCTTCGGTAATGGTGCCTTATCAAGGTGCTCCTTTGTCTTCCCGCTCATTATGTTATTGGAGAGTTCGTGCATGGGATTCCAAAAAACAGGCTTCAGCCTGGAGTCCGGTAGCTCGTTTTGCCGTTGGCATTTTGGATAAATCACATATGCATGGCGAATATATAGGCTCATCTGTTGAGGGAGGAAAGGTCTGTGCTCCTATTCTTCGTAAGAAAGTAAATGCAACAAAAGGGGAAACCACTTTTTTGCATGTGAATACATTGGGTTATCATGAGATTTATATCAATGGCGAAAAAGTTGGCGAGGATGTACTGACACCTGCTGTATCTCATCTGACTAAGCGTTCATTGATCGTCACTTATGATGTAACTCCCTACTTGCGAGAGGGAGAAAACGACTTATTGATCTGGCTTGGACAGGGATGGTATAAAAGTACTACTTTCGGATCAGCTTACGACGGCCCATTGGTGAAAGCGGAACTGGATGTTTTACGAAATGGAAAATGGGAAGTACTGACAAAAACAGATAGTTCATGGTGTGGACGCGAAAGTGGTTATTCGGATACAGGGACTTGGCGGGCACTGCAATTCGCTGGTGAAAGAGTAGATGGAAGAATTTTGCCGACAGATCTTTCTTCACAAGCATTGAACAAGATGAAATGGGCTCCGGTAGTAACGGTGAAAGTTCCCGATCATATTGCTTCACCCCAAATGTGTGAGGTCAATAAAATCTATCAGAAACTACAACCTGTTTCTATAAGGCAATTGAATGAAGACACTTGGCTGGTAGATATGGGACGGGTGCAGACCGGATGGTTTGAAATGTATATGCCTACATTGCCTGTAGGTCATGAAATAACAATGGAATATAGTGATAATCTGACTAAAGACGGAGAATTTGACAAACAAGGTGAAAGTGATATTTATATATCCGGTGGACGGAATGGAGAATGTTTTAGAAATAAATTCAATCATCATGCTTATCGGTATGTGCGTATTTCCAATCTTCCTGTAAAGCCGGAAAGAGAATGGATGAAATCGCTCCAGATTCACGGAGGTTATCAGCAAGCGGCCACTTTTGAATGTTCGGATGCCGATTTGAATGCTATTCATAATATGATTCAATATACAATGAAATGTCTCACCTTTAGTGGATATATGGTAGACTGTCCTCATCTGGAACGTGCCGGTTATGGTGGTGATGGAAACTCTTCAACGATGTCTTTGCAGACGATGTATGATGTAGCTCCGACTTTTGAGAACTGGATACAGACATGGGGAGATTCCATGCGTGAGGGAGGTAGTTTGCCACACGTAGGTCCTAATCCCGGTGCAGGTGGTGGCGGTCCTTATTGGTGTGGATTCTTTGTGTTGGCTCCTTGGAGAACTTATGTCAACTACAATGATCCGCGACTAATAGAGAAATATTATTCTCAAATGAAAGAGTGGTTCAAATATGTCGATAAATATACAGTTGACGGTTTATTGAAACGCTGGCCTGATACGAAATATCGCGATTGGTATCTTGGCGACTGGCTGGCACCGATGGGAGTGGATGCCGGTGCTCAATCTTCTGTGGATTTGGTAAGCAACTGTTTTATCAGTGAATGTCTGGGTACTATGAATAAAGTAGCTTTAGTGTTGGGTAAGAAAGAAGAAGCCGAAGAATTTGCAACCCGTAAAGAAAAGCTTAATAAACTGATACATCAGACTTTCTATCGTCCGAATGAGGGTATCTATTCTACCGGTTCGCAGTTGGATATGTGTTATCCTATGTTGGTAGGCGTTGTCCCCGATGCTTTATACAATACGGTAAGAGAGAATATGATGGCTATCACTGAAGAAAAACATAAAGGACATATAGCAGTCGGCCTTGTTGGAGTACCCATTTTGACAGAATGGGCTGTTCGGAATAAAAAAGCGGATTTCTTCTATCAGATATTGAAAAAGCGTGATTATCCCGGATATCTATATATGATTGATAATGGAGCTACAGCAACTTGGGAATATTGGAGTGGCGAACGTAGCCGGGTGCATAATTGTTACAATGGAATCGGCACCTGGTTCTATCAAGCAGTAGGAGGAATACGTCCTGATGAGGCTGCTCCGGGATATCGTCATGTCTATATTGATCCTCAAATACCGAACGGGGTCACCTGGGCTAAAACTACGAAAGAGTCACCTTATGGTACTATTATCGTCAATTGGGAATTGAAAAATAGCCAGCTGAATCTTCAAGTTTCAGTTCCTTCCGGAACTACTGCCACTATTTGCATACCCGATGCTGCTACTTCGTGCAAGATGAATAAGAAGAAAGTTAGCATTGAAAAGAAAACAATTGCCGTGGAAGAAGGTAACTATGATTTTGTGTTTGATTTGAATCATTAATAGTTTCTTGCCATTCATGAAGGGATAACGTGTGCCTCATTAAGAAATGACACGTAAATCCTAGTCCATTGATCATTCTTCATTCATAACTTGACCGTTATGAACTAAATCCGAGCTTGCGCAGATTTATTTTTAATGCCTAATGGATTTATGGCTAATGATACATGGATTTATTCATCTGACAACTGTTTCTTTTTCGTCTGACAACTGTTAGACGAAAGAATAACAGTTGTCAGACGAAAGTTCAACAACTGTCAGACGAATAAATTTATGTATGATGAATGTTAAATCATTGCATAATGCAGATTAAGTTTTAGAGAAACTAAGATTAGTTCATCTCCATACCGTTTTAATCTAATTCAGCTGCTGATTCTCATTATTGATGTTCGTCACATTATGGGGCATGATGATGATAAATGTTGTAATGGTGGTATGTGATGATAGTGCAGTGGTAAAAGAATATTTTTATACTCTTTGAAACAGGCCGGAGCTATTCGATTATTTTTTATTTCTTTTTAGTGGTATTCCAGCTTCTGGACGTTCATAGTATATAGTTCAATAGATATTGAGTAAAAGATTCGGATTGGTGTTTGAAGTACCACAATATTTCTTCGGTTTGTTTATTCTCTTTTTTTATTAATAGCCGGATGAATTGCTGGAAGTCCTCTGTTTTGACTAAAGTGAAAAATATGATATTATGAAAAATATATTAGTAATACTTGCAAGCGTTGTGATTTGTTTTCTGTCAGGGTGCTCGAATACAAAAGATATGTTTTCGATAGGAACTATTGAAAAGGGATTTCGTGAGATACCAGATAGTATTAGGGTGGGATGTTATTGGTATTGGATTTCCGATAATATTTCAAAGGAAGGAGTGATTAAAGATTTGCATGCTATGAAAAAGGCAGGAATCACCCGTGCGTATATTGGGAATATTGATATAGGAGGAAATTCCTACGGAGAGGTGAAGATCTTCACGCCTGAATGGTGGGAAGCCGTACATGCAGCATTAAAAACTGCGACGGAACTTGATATTGAAATAGGAATGTTTAATAGTCCGGGATGGAGTCAATCGGGAGGACCGTGGGTGAAACCGGAGCAGAGTATGCGCTATTTGGCTTCTACAGATATGCAGGTAAAAGGTCCGCAAACTCTCTCATATACAGTACCCGGATACTCGGATTCCATGCAATTGGTTCGCGTCATTGCTTATCCAACGCAGAGCGATGTGTTTAAAAAAGAATGGAAATTACAACAGAAAGGATACGAACCCGTGGCTTTTGATATGCATATCGATGAATCTCAACCAATTCGTAGCTTCACTTTTACTACAAACAACTATGTATGGACAAAAGCAGAACTGCAAGCTAAAATAGGTAATACTTATCAAACGATTCGGAAATTTGAGATAGATCGTACCAATGGCATGCGGTCTGTTGGATTCTTTGCAAATGCTCCGGTTGTTCTATCTCTTCCTGCAACAAAATCCGGAGATTTCCGTCTGTTATTGGATAGACCAATCAATTCTTATGGAGATATAGAAGCTACAGTTGTTCTTTCCTCTGCAAGAATGATAGAACGATATCCGGAACAAACTTTAGCGAAGATGTATCAACGACCTGATCCTAAGTGGGACTCATATATGTGGGCTAATCAGGATTGGTATAATGAGGCGGAAGGATTTACTATTCCACAAGATAAGGTGATAGATTTGACTGCTTCTCTTTCGTCAGGTGGGACTTTGACTTGGAATGTGCCCGCTGGTGACTGGATTGTTTCTTGTCTGGAAATGAAAACCACAGGTGTGACGAATACACCTGCTACTCCTGAGGCTACCGGACTTGAAGTGGATAAGATGAGTAAGAAACATGTCGGTGCACACTTTGACGCCTATATGGGTGAAATTCTTCGCCGTATCCCTGAAGCCGATCGTAAGAGTCTGAAGATTGTTGTACAGGATAGTTATGAGACGGGTAGTCAGAACTGGACAGATGATATGTTGGAACGTTTTAAAAAAGTTTATGGATATGATCCTCTACCTTATTTACCAGCTCTGTATGGAAAAGTCGTAGGTAATGAAGACATGTCTTCACGTTTTCTTTGGGATTTGCGTCGTTTAATTGCTGATGGTATTTCGTATGACTATGTAGGTGGACTGAGAACTATCTGCCATCAGCATGGACTTACTACCTGGTTGGAAAACTATGGGCATTGGGGATTTCCGGGTGAGTTTTTACAATATGGCGGGCAGTCGGATGAAATCAGTGGTGAGTTCTGGAGTTTTGGTGATTTGGGACTGATTGAGAACCGTTGTGCCTCTTCCTGTGGACATATTTATGGTAAGAAGCGCATCTGGGCAGAATCATGCACAAGTGGAGGCCCGAATTTTACCCATTATCCAGGCGATATGAAAGCACGTATTGACCGCTTTTTCACAGAAGGTATCAATGCTTCCTTACTTCATTTGTATATTCATCAACCTTATGAAGATCGTAATCCCGGTGTGAGTGCTTGGTTCGGAAATGATTTTCATCGTAAGAATACTTGGTTTAGCCAGATGGATCTGTTTACAAACTATTTGAGGAGAGCGAATTTTCTTTTGCAGCAGGGTACCTATGTGGCAGATGTTGCTTATTTTATCGGGGAAGATACTCCGAAGATGACGGGTTCGATAGACCCTCAATTACCCAAAGGCTACTCTTTTGATTTTATTAATAGTGAGGTGCTTTTAACGAGGGCTACTGTAAAGGATGCTTGTTTAACTCTGCCTGATGGAATGAAATACCGTTTACTGGTATTACCTAATCAAAAAAGCATGCGTCCCGAAGTGCTGAAAAAGATCAGCGAACTGGTACGTGCAGGTTTGGCTGTTTATGGTGGTGCTCCTGAATATTCTCCAAGTTTGTCTGGTTATCCTGAAGTAGATAAGGAAGTGTTGCGTATCGGTACAGAATTGTTCGCTAACAGTCATTATGGAAAAGGTAAAGTATTCCACCGAGGTATTGCTATGCAAGAAGTACTGGATACACTAAATATACATCCTGATTTCACATGTGAAAAAGATATTCCGGTTCTGTTTATACATCGAACTTTGCCGGATGCGGAAATTTATTTTGTGTCCAATCAGGATAATGAAAAAGTCGTTTTCAACGGAGAGTTCCGCGTTTCGCAGGAATTGTTTCCGCAGCTTTGGAATCCTGTAACAGGAGAGATTCGCCATTTACCTGATTTTGAAAGTAAAGAAGGAGATATATCTTTACCAATTGAGTTAGAAGGAAATGAAAGTACTTTTATAGTTTTCTGCAAAAATGATAAAACAACAGAGAAGAAAGAAAATTTTCCGATGAAAGAAATGGTTTATACGATAGATACACCTTGGAAGATAACATTTGAAGCTGGTAAACGTGGCATGGAAACACCTGTTGTTTGGTCTCACTTAAAAGATTGGATAAATTCCGATGATGATAAAATCAAATATTTCTCTGGACAGGCTGTTTATGAAACAGAATTCATATTAGAAGAACTCCCATTGAAGAATTTGTATCTTGATTTAGGCAGTGTGATGGTGATGGCTAAAGTTACTTTAAATGGACATTATGTAGGAGGTGTATGGACGTACCCATATCGTATGAATGTGACTGACTATTTGAAGAAAGGCGAGAATAAGTTGGAAATAACAGTCGTCAATAATTGGCAAAATCGCCTTATTGGTGACCAATCTCTTCCGGAAGACCTGCGTCCGACGTGGACAACTATCAATCCATGGAAAGCTGATTCACCATTGCAGTCTTCGGGTTTACTTGGACCGGTTGAAATTCAAGCTTTTGATTATGAATTTACTAAATAAACATTTAAATGAGAGGTAGAATGTCGTAATTAAAAATGGCTATCTCGTTGTTTGTAACTTAGAATACGTCATACTGTTCATACAGATAGTCTGTAATGATTCCTATTTTTTCGCAGATCCGGATACAAAAGATAAGTATCAGACAAAGATTTAATCTGCTTCTTACACTTTTATAGATTTTGCTGTGAAGGTATTGAATCCATTGAAAAAAATACATTTTTATTTAGTGGTATAATCTGTTATAATCGTTCTTACTTTATAAAATATAAATGCAGCATGATAAAAAAAACTAATAATAATGAATTTTACTGTTAACAGAGTTTATAAACGATTTATTAACCGCTATTTCTATTGTATATGAAAAGCTTATTTTATTTATTCTTACCTATTGCAGGTGTATGGTTGGTTTCATCTTGCGCTAATTTAGAGCAAATTGAAACGACAGATCTTGACCGGGAGTCTGTCTTTGCGGATAGTGCATATACGGCAGGTTTCCTTTCTCAAATTTATGTAGATGTTGGTTATGATGTTAAGCCTAATCGATACACAACTAATGCTTTCGGGGTAACGAAAGAGCATGGAGGCTTACAAACTGCTTGTGATGAGGCTGCTTATAAAGTTGTCTCTGATGTAACCAATGATGTGATGTTTGCTACCGGAACTATTAATTCGCTAAATGTATTAGAAGATGATGTTTGGAAGAAGGCGTACACTAATATCCGAAGAGTGAATTTATTTATGAAGTACGTAGATGCTGCTCCGTTACTTGAATCTACTAAGGTCCAATATAAGGCAGAAGCCCGATTCTTGCGCGCATGGTATTATGCGATGATGTTACGTCATTATGGTGGAGTGCCTTTGCTTGGTGATACCATATATGAGGTCGCAGATGATATGAAAACAAAGCGTGACACATATGCTGATTGTGTGAAATACATTGTAGATGAATGTGAATTGGCTGCGAAAGATTTGCCTATTGTGTTCAGTGGTATGGATAATGGACGTGCTACAGCTGGAGCATGTAAAGGACTGATTTCACGTATTCGTTTGTACGAAGCCAGTAAATTATTCAATGGTAGTGATTTTGGTATAGCTACTAATTGCCCCAAAGAGTTGATTGGTTATCCTGAGTATAAAGAAGAACGCTGGAAAGTGGCTGTCGATGCAGCTCTTGATGTGATAAAATTGAACCGTTATTCCATTTATATACGCCATATAGAAAGTGGTGGATATAACCAAGGAAGTGCTGAACCTGGTTGGGGATTTTATGCCATTTTCCATAACAATGACTTTGGTAAAGTGTCGGATGGTGCTAATGGAGTGACTTATCCGAATGGAACATACTGTGAAGCATTGTTCGAATGTAGACCGGGAGAAGGAAATCAGCGTGAAGCATTATTTGGACCTCCCACTTGTGGCGGGAATGGTAATGGTGGTTATATTTATCATGACTTGGTAGAACAGTTCCCTATGAAAGATGGGAAATCAATAGGACAAAGTGATAAATATCCTTATGATCCTTTGAAACCGGCAGAAGGACGTGACCCGCGTTTTGCCAACACGGTTGTTTGGAATGGTAGTGTAATGATGAGTGGAGGTGACAAAGACCACGTCGTTTATACTCATAAAGGGGAAGGATCAACTACCGATGCTTTTGGAAGCGGTACGCCAACTGGATATTATATTCGTAAATTTAGTCATCGTCAATTAGCGGGAAATTGGTTTGTAGGTACTTCTCAAGCATTTGACTTGATTCGTTATGCTGAGATTCTACTGAATTATGCAGAAGCAGCCAATGAATATTATGGTCCAGATCATGAGGATGTTTTAGGTGAGTATACTATAAGTCCTCGTAAAGTGTTGGAAAAACTTCGTGAACGTGCAGGTATCGACCCTGGACAGGATGGCAGATATGGATTGGCAGAGGGGATAGATAGGGATTATGAGAAAATGCGAGATGCTATTCGATTAGAACGTCGCATTGAGTTGGCATTCGAGGGACATCGTTTCTTTGATGTGCGCCGTTGGATGATTGCTGAGGAAACTGAGAATAAACAGATGCATGGATTCGAAATTACAAAAAGTGTGACGGAGAAGGGTAAGATAATTCCGGTGCGTAAACATACTTTCCGTAAAGCGATGTACTTCTTTCCTATTCCTTATAAAGAAACGGTGAAGTCTGAAGATTTGATACAAAATCCTTATTACGAATAATTCTAAGAAATAGAGTATAATATGAAATTAAATATACGATTTACAATGGGGGTTTTCTTTACATTGGCGATAGCTGTCAGCTCTTGCAATACATTTAAAGATGAAATAACCCCTGAAAATTATTCAGAAGTAGCTAAAAACATAAATGCCAACTGGCAATTGTCGGCTGTTTCTCGAAATGGAGTAGACATTACGGACATGATGGATTTTACGCGTTTCCATATTGTGCTGAATGAAGATAATACATACAAAATAGAAAACTATTTACCTTTTATCGTGAAAGGTAATGGTAGCTGGAGTGTAGATGATCCAATATATCCATTCCATCTTTTTTTTAAAGAAAATGGGACAGAGAAGGAAATAAAGACACTTATTGGGTTTCGAACAGTAAATGGAAAACGTCAGATGACCATCACTTTGAGTCCGGGATGTCATACAAATAAGTATATCTATACTTTTAAGCAAGTAACAGAATAATGTTTTAAGGTAATTTTATGAAAACGAATATAAAAAAAAATAGGGTTGCTTGGGTAGGCAGTAGTATTCTGATGGCTCTTGTTGTAGTCGGATGTGTTTATCTTGATAAGGTCAATATCAACCAAGGAACGGAAGAGAATCCCATTTATTGGGCAAAAGCAGGAGAAATTGCAACTTTTACTATTGATGCGCATATCGAATCAGCAGAAAATCAAACGAGGAAGTTTCTTATGGCAATCTTAGTCCCGAAAAGTTGGAATGCACGTGAGAATACAACTGTGACCTATACGGCTACTGGTAAGGAAGATGGAATAACTCCGTTTCCCATGTCACCTGTTGACCCCCAATTAGTGCCCAAAAATGTGGATGTACCTTGGGCGGAAGTATTAAGGGCTGAATATGGTGTGGGCACCAATGTCTTGAACGATATGGAATGGGTAGCCTTTAGTACGAATAAGATTTATACGATGCTTGAACATGAGAACGCTACTATTAAAATAACTTTGAAATGTAAAACCGGACCTAAAAATCTCCGTTTTAAGCCTGCTTTCTTCATTAATTTTGCAGAAGACGATTTTCCTGCAAATGACGAACACGGTATGAAATACAAGAAGTATGTACCTAGTAACGACTGCTTCGAAGTGGTAGAAGGAGTAGGAGAAGTAACTGATTTCTGTGCTTTTCACTATAATAAAGTTGAACCGCTAGCAGCATTACAAGATGACTTTGTGACATTCACTTTCCTAGGTGATACATATGACAATGAGCTTAAGAAGGCAGATGCTATCTATCTGGAAGCTATAGCATATACAGATAATGGCAATACATATGAAGTAAAAGAAAAGAGTGCAAAGACGTTGATGCCTAAGGAAGACAGTATTCTTAGTAATATCTTTAATTTAACAATTTGGCCGGCAGAATATTTTGGAATTCAAGAGGGGGAAACGATCACCCATATTGAGTACATATTCACAAATGAGGATGGTACGCTTAGTATTACGAGTACTGATGATAAAATAGCTGCGGAAGGGGGAGAGGTAGAAGGTGAGAAAGAACCTTTTATTTGCGAACTAGCCTGTGAATAAAGCCATCATGTTCTTTTTATTAATATTAAAAGATAGATAAATTATATGTATAATATAGTAACTAAAATAAGTAGACGGTTTTATTTTGTATTGCTTGCCATGGGTATGCTTTGGGGAATGATGTCTCCGAAAGTTTTTGCACAGGAAGTAGGTGGTGCTAATATTACTGGTAAGGTGGTTGACCAATACGGTAATCCGGTTCCGGATGTAACGATCACCATGAAAAATAGTGATTTTAAAGTTATAACAGGGATTGATGGTGTTTTTACATTTCAAATGAAAAAAGGAGATGTATTGCGTTTGTCACATCCGGAGTTCATTCACAAAGAAGTTAAGGTTAATAAGTTGAGGAATACAGAGCGCGTATTCAAGGTGACATTAAATGAACAATTTATTAAAAATAGGAAAACCGTTAGTGGCCCTTATGAGCCTAAAAATAAGAAAAACTATTTAGGATCTGCTGCTACTGTGTATACGGATGACTTGTCGTCTATGATGGGGACAACCATCTTACCAGCCTTGCAAGGTCGTATGGCAGGTTTGAATGTAAGTCAATATGCAGGAGCTCGTGCGCATCAGATTGCCTCTAATTCAAGAAATGATTTGGTTGGTAGCGTTCCTTTATTTGGGGAGGGATTTTATAGTGATAACACTGAATTTGGTGTCGGTTCACGTGGTAATGCTCCAATAGTAGTTGTTGATGGTATCCAGAGAGAACTATATTCACTCGACCCGGAAGCTATCGAGTCGGTATCTATACAGAAAGATGCGTTGTCATCAATGTTTTTGGGCATGCGTAGTTCGCGTGGTGCTTTACTGATTACAACTAAAGAACCTATTAATGAAGGAATCCATTTATCTTTTACGGGACGTTTTGGTGTGCAGAGTGCATTGAAAACTCCTAAACCTCTATCAGCATATCAATATGCATACTTGTTGAATGAAGCACTGCAAAATGACGGAAAAGATCCGCTTTATTCATACGATGACTTTAATAAGTTCCGTACACATTCTAGTCCATACACACATCCTGATATAAATTGGTTCGATGAAATATTGAACAAAAATGCTACTACACAGGCATATAACCTAAATGTAACAGGAGGTAATAAGGTCACACAATATTTTGTCAGTATAGGCTATCAGGGTGAAAAAGGGTTGTTTGCAAATCCCACAGATAATGATGCGCATGATACGAATTTATCATATTCACGTTATATGATTTCTTCGAAGGTGAACATCAATATTACTGATGACTTTACAGCAAAAGTAACTTTGCTTGGTCGCGTGGAAGATGGTAATCAACCTGGTGTTTCTTATGGGAGCTTATTAAATTCTATTTATAATACTCCTAATAATGCTTATCCTATTAAAAATCCAAATGGAACATGGGGGGGTAATAAAACATTTGACAATAACTTGGTGTCACAATCGATTAATTCAGGTTATATCAAGGATAGCGCGAGAGATATGGTAGGAGGCGTTAACTTGAAATATGATTTTGGTAAATTAGTGGAGGGTCTGTCGGTTCGTATGGTGGGTAATGTTTCTATTCAGAACCGTTCGTATGTTCAAAGAAGTAAACGTGCTCCGGTATATGCTTATGGATTTGATAAAGAAGGGAAAGAATTCTACACTTTGCATGGAGCCACAAATACTCAATCTAATTTCTTTAATTCTGTGACTAGTTACCAGCAAATGTATGGTCAGATTGCTGTCGACTACAATCGGCGTTTTGGAAAACATGGAGTAAAAGCTACTTTAATGAGCGACACTCGTCAAACATTGGTCAATTATGATTTACCACAGTTACCTTCCAATATTATAGGTGACGTAGCTTATGATTATGCGGAGAAATATTTTGTACAGGCTGCTTTGAGTGAAAGTTATTTCAATCGTTATGCCCCGGGTAATCGTTGGGGAACTTTCTACGCGTTTGGTCTTGGCTGGGATATAAGCAAAGAAAATTTTATGGAAGATGCTAATTGGTTGGATCAGTTAAAGATACGTGGAACATTTGGTAAGACAGGTAATGGTATGGATAACTCTGGTTATTATGGATATCGACAAACTTTTTCTAGCAACGTGGCAGCTGGTTACCCAATGGGAACAAACTTGGGTATGGGAAATCTTACAACGGAAAATACTCCGTTAGCAAATCCTTACTTGACATGGGAAAAAGCATATAAGTTGAATGTGGGAGTTGATTTATCATTATTTGGTAACCGCTTGAAACTGACTGCAGATTATTACAATGATAAATATTTTGATTTGCTTCAAAGCAGAGGCAAAAGTATCCAGTTAATTGGACAGTATTATCCGACAGAAAATATAGGTAAAGTACGTCGTTTTGGTGGAGAACTCTCTGTGACTTATCAAGACCGTGTAAGCAATTTCAATTATTATATTTCTGCTAACTGGAGTTGTGATCAAAGTAAATTGCTCTATATGGACGAACAGTATGTTCCGGAAGAGTATCTACGTCAGACGGGTCGTCCTGTAGGAGTCATGTACGGATTGGTAGCCGATGGATTCTTTACTTCCAAAGAAGAAATAGAAAATAGTCCGGTAATCGAAGGATTTGAAAATATTCAGCCAGGTGATATCAAATACAAAGACTTGAACGGTGATAAAGTGATTAATGAGTTTGACCGTACTGTGATTGGTGGTGATAAACCGTATTCTTACTTTGGAATTGATTTGGGTTTTGAGTGGAAAGGATTGGAATTCTCAATGCTTTGGCAAGGAGCTTATAACCGTGATTACTATTTAGGCGATGTCACTTTAACCGAAGGTTTCCAACAAAATGGTCAATTTTATGGTCAGGCTTATGAAAACATGTTGGGACGATGGACTCCGGAAACAGCTGAAACTGCTACGTTCCCAAGACTGACGGCTGGTGGAAATAATTATAACCGTGGTAATGGCTGGAATTCCTCTTTCTGGTTACGTTCCGGAAACTATATCCGTCTAAAAAATATAAGTTTGGGATATAACCTGCCCGATTCATTTTGTCGTAACAATTTAGGTGGTTTGCGTGTAAAACTGTTTGTCAATGGACAAAACTTGTTTACGAAGTCTGCGTGCGATTTAGTTGACCCGGAAGTTAGCTTCACAAGCTATCCGTTACAACGTTGCATTAGTACAGGTATTAATATCAGATTTTAATGAATTATTGTATGGTACGAAATAAATATTTAACATTTTTAGGTGCAGGTTTGTTGTTCATGGCTTCGGCTTGTAACGATGGATATGAGAAAGAACCGGTAGAACAATTCACACTTGATTATTTGTTTTCCAGAGTCGATTCGGCTGGTGTACAATCCAGACGATTTCTGAACAATATCTATTATGAACATTTATATAGTGGATATAATCGGGTGGGTGGTGATTTTTTGGATGCTGCTTCGGATGATGCTGTCTCCATCAACAATAATGACCCAGCTGTCTATAAATTGCTAATAGGACGCTATTCGGCATTGACTCGTGTAACAGATATGGAATGGGGGGAATATTATCAAGGAATCCGTAAAGCGAATATCTTGATTAATAATATTGACGTGGTGCCTTTCAACCTGAAATATACGAATGCGTTGGGAGAGGTAAAACCATTGAATTATACAATGAAAGCGGAAGCCCGTTTTTTGAGAGCCCACTTTTACTTTGAATTAGTGAAACGTTATGGGGGTGTAACTTTGGTGGGTGATCAAGTATACGATTTGAATGATGATATAGAGCTTCCCCGGAATACATTTGCTCAATGCGTTGATTATATTGTTCGTGAACTGGATGAAATTAAAAATGATCTTCGTTCATTACCGATATCGGATGGTGGCGACTATGCGCATGTACCAACAAAAGAAGCTTGTATGGCAATGAAAGCCAGAGTATTGTTATATGCAGCTAGTCCGTTGTTTAATGAGAGACCTATAGAACCTGGAAATGAATTGATAGGATATGCTTCTTATGATCCGGAGCGATGGAATCTGGCGGCTCAAGCAGCCAAGGAGGTGATTGATGAGTTTGGCCCTAATGGTAAAAAGACGTTGGATTTGACAGCTGATTACCGGAATATATCTACCGAATTTTATAGCTCAACAAGTAATCCTGAATTGATTTTCTTTCGTCCTATAGGTAAAGGAAAAGGTATTGAAACAGCTAATGGTCCATTGGGATTTTCCGGAAATGCGCAGGGATATGGGAACACTAATCCAACACAAAATTTAGTGGAATCATTTTTAATGAAAGATGGCAAGTCCACAGATAAAAGTAAATATACATATAATTCGAACGATCCGTATAGAGATCGTGATCCCCGTTTAGAGTTAACAGTATTGCATCATGGTTCTTCTTGGTTGAATACGCAGCTTCAAACAAATTTCGGTGGAGCGAACAATCCTTCAGGAGCCGAATATAGCCGAACTAGTTATTATATATCTAAGTTCATGAAAGATTATAAAACGAAAAGCGAGTATGATAGTGAAGCACTACACTTGTGGGTAATGTATCGTTATGGAGAGGTATTGCTAAATTATGCTGAAGCGTTGAATGAATATCAGTCGGCACCTTCACAAGATGTATATGATGCTATTATTGCATTGAGGAAACGTGCGGGTATCGATGGAGATGATAATTATGGCTTAGGAGCATTAGGGTCGATAAATAAGACTGATATGCGTAAAATTATTCAGAACGAGCGACGTGTTGAGATGGCTTTTGAAGAACAACGCTATTGGGATATCCGCCGTTGGAGAATAGCTGAAGAAGTTTTCGCGAAACCTCTGGAAGGTTTAAATATTCAAATTTCCGGTGCTATAACGACTTATAATAAGATAAATGTACTGTCTACTACGTTTAATGTGAAACGTTACTTCTATCCTATTCCGTACTCGGAAGTGATAAAGAATAAAAATATGGTTCAAAACCCGAATTGGTAATATGTTATGAAAAGAATACTTTTAATATTATTAAGTATAAATCTGTTTGCGTTTGCCTTTGGACAATCGATAACAGTAAGAGGAAAGGTTTCTTCCACTGATGGTGAACTGCTTCCGGGAGTAAATGTAAAAGTGAAGGATGCGACAATTGGTACAATTACGGATTTTGATGGTAATTATCAGTTGAAGGTGAACAAGGGAGAAGTGCTAGAGTTTACTTATATTGGCTTTAAGAAACTTACGGTGAAAATAGGAAATCAACGTGATTGGAATGTGGAGCTAACGCCAGACTTGACAAATCTTGATGAGGTGGTAGTAGTGGCTTATGGTAAAGCAAAGCGTCTTACGATGACTGGTGCTGTAAGTGGTATACAAGCACGTGAAATACGTAATGTACCGACCAGTAGCTTACAAAATGCATTAACAGGAAAGCTACCTGGATTTTTTAGCCAACAACAATCTGGACAGCCAGGTAAGGATGCTTCTGATTTCTTTATTCGTGGTGTGAGTTCATTGAATGCGGATGGCAATAAGCCGTTGATTATAGTGGACGATGTCCAGTATACGTACGATCAGTTGTCACAAATCAATGTGAACGAAATAGAAAGCATATCTATCTTGAAGGATGCTTCTACAACAGCTATCTATGGTATTAAGGGTGCTAATGGTGTATTGGTGGTGAAGACCCGAAGAGGAGAGCAAGGGAAACCTCAAATCAATGTACGTTTGGAAGGTGGTATGCAGATTCCAGTGCGTACTCCAAAATTTTTGGACTCATACAATACAGCTATTTTGGTGAATGAAGCTTATGAGAATGATGGTATGCCTAGGCCATTCTCAAAGGCAGATGTTATGGCTTTTAGGGATCATACTGATCCTTACGGACATCCGGATGTAAATTGGTATGATGAAATTTTTAAGAAAAGTGCTTTTCAGGAGAATGTGAATGTGGATATTTCCGGTGGTTCTAAGAGGTTGAAATATTTTGTTTCTGCGGGTTACTTTACACAGGATGGTATGGTGAAAGATTTTGGTACAAAGGAGAGTGGAGTGAATTCCAATTATTTCTACCGTCGTTTCAATTATCGTACTAACATTGACTTTGCTGTGACAGATAACCTGAGTATGCGTTTGGATATATCATCACGCTTTATGAATGTCAACGAACCTTGTAATATGAATGCAACAGGTGAAATTTACGATTTCTCAAAAATGCATCCTTATTCAGCTCCAGTATTGAATCCGGATGGCTCTTATGCTTATCTAAATGATACGGAAGGATATAAACCCACCTTGAATGCCCGTTTAGCAAATGAGGGATATAAGCGTACCCGTCGTAATGATAATAATATTCTGTATGGAGCTACTTGGAAAATGGATTTTTTGACACAGGGACTTTCTGCCAATTATCGCTTGGCATATTCGAGTGTAGATGAAAATCATCGTCAGGCAAACCGATCTCAATATCCTACCTATCATTACGATTCGTCGACTAATGGATATGTAATTAATCCGAATAAGGTGTATGATTATGGAACGTTTTCGGTGACCAGTGGTACGGAAAAGGCTACAAAAGACTTGAATATTCAAGCTTCGGTGAACTATGCTCGCGTATTTAACGGAGGAGATCATGATGTCAGCGCTATGTTTCTGTATAATCTTCAGACTACTACAGTAGATAGAGATGGTCTTGTATCAGCGGCTGTTCCTAGCAATTTTGAAGGATATACCTTGACAATGGGGTATAAGTATAAAAGTAAATATTTGATTGATCTCAATATGGCCTATAACGGAACTGACCGTTTTGGAAGAAAAAACCGTTTTGGATTCTTTCCTGCCGTAGGTATCGGTTATGCTATTTCGGAAGAAGATTTCTTTAAGAATGTAGATTGGCTGGCAAATAAAGTGCAACTTTTGAAAGTGAGAGCTTCTTATGGCTTGGTTGGTTCGGATGTAGCAGCGGGTAATCGTTATTTGTACGATCAAGTATATCAGAAAGGTGATGGCTACTCCTTTGGTGATTATCCAAAATTTACTGACTCTTATAAAGAGGGTGATTTGGGAACTCCTAATGCTACTTGGGAAAAGGCAAAGAAGTTTGATGTTGGTTTGGATATGAATTTTTTAAATAAGTTTTCGTTTACTATCGACTACTTCTTAGATAAGCGTTATGACCAATTGGTGACGAGAAATGACGTCCCTTTGGTTCTTGGTATCGGCTTCTCTCCAAACAATATAGCAAGGACTACTAATCAAGGTTTCGACGGTCAGATTAGCTATCAAGATCGTTTTGGTGATTTTGATTTCAATACTAACCTGGTATTTTCTTATGCAAAGAATAAGGTAGATTATAAAGCTGAAGCTCAACAAAAATATCCATGGTTGGCAGAGACCGGAAAGCCATTAAATCAACCCTTTGGTTATAAATGGATCGGGTATTATACTCCGGAAGATGTTGCAAAGATACAATCCGGTGCTTCAGATGCTCCGGCAACTCCTTACACGGATATTCCTGTACAAGCTGGTGATTTGAAATATGCCGATTTAAATAATGATGGAACGATTGATGATTATGATAAAGGTGCTATTGGTAAACCCAATTTGCCTTCTACTACTTTAGGATGGTCATTTGGTGGATATTGGCGTGGATTTAGCTTCAATGTATTGTTTCAGGGGTCATTTGATTATAGTTTTGCTATTAACGGTACAGGTATTGAGTCATTCAAGGGTCAGTTCCAGCCTATCCATACTAGTCGTTGGACATTGGAACGTTATCAGAATGGTGAAGAAATTGGTTTCCCGCGTTTGACAACCAATCCTTCTACAATTAATAGTGCCAGTACCTATATGTCTGATTTTTGGTTGATTAATGCTTGGTATATTCGTTTGAAAACAATCGATTTGGGATATCAACTTCCAAAGAAGATATTGCCGAAAGCTATAGATAATATTCGTTTCTATGTGAATGCTTACAATTTATTGACATTTACAGGTTATGATAAATATCAGCAAGACCCAGAAATTAAGACAAATACAGCAGGTGATGCATACATGAACCAACGTGTTGTGAATTTAGGTGTGCAATTGACGTTCTAATTAACTGATAAAAGATATAGTTATGAATAAACATAAAGTTGGAAAAATCTTATTGCTCTCTTTGTTATGTGGAGCATTTGAGGCTTGCGACAAATTTGAAGCCTTTCCTTTGGAATATAAGAACAGCCCGCAGGATGATGCGGTGGAGAATGTATTGAATAATATAGATCCAACCTGGGAATTGGAATTATTAGAGCGGAACGACTATGTGGTATCTTTTAAAGATAAAAAATACGATAAGTTGTTTACTCGTACTTTAGGATGGAATGGAGGTGATGGAGTGTTAACGACGCAGTTGCCTGATGGAAACACATTTTGGTCATTTAATGATAGCTTCTATGGAGTTGTAGATGGAGAAACTCGGTCACGTGATGGAAATAAAGTAAATTTCCCTCGTAACACTATTATGGTGCAGACACCTGGTGATAAAGAAGAAAATCTTATTTGGTTAGCCGATTTTGTTCAAACAACCGATCCTAATGCTCCGCGCTATTATCAGGCACGTACTCATATTCGTCATCCTAAAGCTAGCAGATCTGAAGCACAGATACAGGAAGGGGAGATCGATCAAGATTGGTTATATTGGGCTGGTGATGCTACTGTGTATAATAATCAATTACAAGTTCTTTGGAATGGAGTGGATAATACAGATAATGAACATCTGATGAGACATGAAGGTATTTGTTTGGCTACTTATAGCTTGGAAGGAAAACCGGGTGATGAAAGCTATTTGAAACTCATTAGTGCAAATCATCATTTTAATGATGCTGATGTCTATGGATACGGTTCTACTTTGTATGAAGATGAAGACGGGCATATTTATTTGTATGGTTCATATAATTATGATATAATAGTTGCGCGTACGGCTACACATAGTTTAGATAGTCCATGGGAATATTATGTATGCAATGAGGATGGAGAATATTCTTGGCAAAACACTTATCCAACTCAAGAACAGGTTGCTCTTTCCAAAATTCAAGAAACGGATTGCAGTATGCCTTGGGTTTTTAAAAAAGGAGATAGTTACTACATGGTGGCACAAGCTAAATGGTTTGGGCATGAAATGTATATTTTCCGAAGTGATAAACCTTATGGACCTTTTACAGATCGCAAAACATTGTTTGGATTCCCCAATACTTTAGATAAACTAGGGGTACAGACTTATGGCAATTTGTATATGGTAAATTTGCATCCTCATTTATCACGGGCAGGTGAATTAGTGTTTTCTACAAATACAGATCCGGCTGATGGTTTTGGTGGTAACTTTAATGCAGTGGGTAGTGCAGATCTTTATCGTCCTTACTTTTATCGTGTATATAATTGGGAGAAACTTTATGAAGAGTAAGGCTAAACTGTAGTAAATAATCGAAAGAACCATTTCTAGTGAAAAGAGGAATGGTTCTTTTTTATTCTTTTAAAGGTTACATATTAGTGGTAAATGCCATTTTGTTCGTTCATAAATTATAATTTTATACTAATTAATAAAATGAAAAACAGATATGAATAAGACTTTAATCTGTATTTTGTGGTGTTTAATGTGTGGAGGTAATGTCTTTGCACAGATCAAACTATCTCCGGTATTTTCTGATAACATGGTGTTGCAGCAACAAACACAAGCTCCTGTATGGGGTAAGTCTAAACCCAATAAGAAAGTAGAAATTACTACCTCATGGGATCAGAAGAAATATACTATTCAGGCTGATGCACAAGGGAATTGGAAGACTAAAGTAGATACTCCGGTCGCCGGAGGGCCATATACGATAACTATTTCTGACGGGAAACCTGTAAAGTTGAACAATGTGATGATTGGTGAAGTATGGGTATGTTCCGGCCAATCCAATATGGAAATGCAGGTAGAAGGTTGGGGTAAAGTGATGAACTATCAACAAGAGAAAGAGGAGGCGAATAACTATCCGAATATTCGTTTCTTGTTGGTAGAGAAAGCAACAAGTCCTTTACCCATAAATGATATGAAAGCAGCAGGTAATGGTTGGCAGGTTTGCTCTTCAAAAAGTGTGGCAGACTTTTCGGCAGCCGGTTATTTTTTCGGGCGCGATTTGCATAAGTATCAAAATGTGCCAATCGGACTGATAGATACTTCCTGGGGAGGTACTTATATTGAAACATGGACGAGTAAAGAGGCTTTGGCAACCATGCCGGATATGCAGAAGAAACTGGAGGTACTGAAAGGACTTCCAATTTCATCCGAAGATCGTGAAAAGAAATTCCATTCAGATGTGGAAGACTGGAAGAAAGAGATTGAAAAGATTGACAAAGGATTTGTGGATGGCAGAGCTGTATGGACAGTTACAGACTTTGAAGACAGTGCATGGAAAACGATGAAAGTGCCGGGGCTGATGCAGGAACAAGGCTTGAAAGGCTTTAATGGTATCGTTTGGTTTAGAAAAACAATAGATATTCCGGCAAAATGGGAAGGCAAAGAACTGACGTTGAATGTCGGAGTAATTGATGATAATGATTTCACCTATTTCAATGGCGTACAAGTGGGGCACACCGAGGGATGGATGGCTCCCAGAAGCTACAAAGTACCCAAAGAACTGGTAAAAGGTGGTAAGGCGGTGATTGCTGTGCGTGTGATGGACACTGGAGGTACAGGAGGTATAAATGGAAGTCCTGAAAGTGTTTCACTCCATCGCTCTCAATCAGACGCTATACCATTGGCCGGTGATTGGAAATATCAGGTTTCCTTGAATATAAAAGATATTCCACAAATGCCTGTAAATACAGCTAATGAACCGAATATTCCCGGATTTTTATTTAATGCAATGCTGAATCCGTTGATTCCCTATAGCATAAAGGGAGCCATTTGGTATCAGGGTGAGGCTAATACAGGACAAGCATATCTGTATCGTGAGTTGATGCCATTGATGATTACCGACTGGCGGAATAGTTGGGGAACTGATTTTCCATTTTATATGGTACAACTTGCCAGTTTCACAGCTCAACAAACCGCTCCGGTGGATGCAACCTGGGCTGAATTGAGAGAGGCTCAAACACGAACATTGCATCTTGAGAATACAGGAATGGCTGTGACCATCGATATAGGTGATGCTTTTGATATTCATCCGAAAAATAAACAGGAAGTCGGCAGGCGTTTGGCATTGGCTGCGCGGGCACAGACTTATGGTGAGAAAATACCATATTCCGGTCCAATGTATGATACGTATCAGATGGAAGGTAATAAGATCCGTATTTATTTCAAACATACGGACGGTGGGTTGAAGACTGCAAATAACGAAATAATAAAAGGATTTACCATTGCCGGTGTCGATCATAAATTCCATTGGGCTGATGCTGTGATTGAGGGTAACACAATCGTAGTATCTTCGCCGGCAGTCGCTTTCCCAGTAGCAGTTAGATATGCATGGGCTGATAATCCGATCTGTAATTTGTATAATGGAGCCAATCTTCCGGCATCTCCATTCCGTACGGATGATTGGCCGGGAATCACTGCTGGCAATAAATGATTCATTCAATCTATCAGTAAAAATAGTACGTTACACATTAAAGAATAACCATGAGAAAACTAATTTATCTAGTAATCTTTCTTTTTATTTCCATAGGAATATACGCTCAAACGAAAGACTTGGTGCAATACGTCAATACGTTACAGGGCACTGATTCCCATTTTGGATTAAGCTACGGAAATACATATCCTACTACCGGTATGCCCTATGCCATGCATACGTGGTCTGCACAAACCGGAAAGAATGGAGAGGGCTGGAAGTATCAGTATGCGGTAGATGCCATCAGAGGATTCTGCCAGTCACATCAATGCAGCCCGTGGATGAGTGATTATGCCGTATATTCCTTTATGCCGATGGTGGGAGAACTAGTCGTAAATCAGGATAAACGGGCGACGAAATTTAGTCATGACAATGAAATAGCCAAGCCGCATTATTATAAAGTAACATTGAATAATGGCATTACCACCGAAATGGCACCGACTACCCGCGGTGTGCATTTGCGTTTTTCCTATCCCTCTACCGGAGATGCCTATCTGGTGATCGACGGATATACAGATATGAGTGAAATCAAAATAGATCCCGCCAAGAGACAAATATCCGGTTGGGTGAATAACCAGCGTTTTGTAAATAATTCCAAGACATTCCGCAGTTATTTCGTTGTGCAATTCGATAAAGCATTTGAAGATTACGGCGTATGGGAAAATCAGAAAGATGAAATCTTCTCTAAAAAACAGGAGGGAGCAGGCAAAGGTTATGGTGCTTATATCAAGTTTAAAAAAGGCTCGAAAGTACAGGCTAAGGCAGCCTCTTCCTATATCAGTGCAGAACAGGCTGTGATTACTTTGAACGATGAACTGGGTAAAGACTCCAACCTGGAAACTACTAAAGCCCGTGGACAAAAAACATGGAATGAACTGCTGAACAGAATTCAGGTAGAGGGTGGAACAGAAGAACAAATGAAGACTTTTTATTCATGTCTGTTCCGTGCTAATCTTTTCTCACGTAAATTCTACGAACGTAAAGCGAACGGAGAACCTTATTATTACAGCCCTTACGATGGCAAAGTATATGACGGATATATGTATACCGATAATGGATTCTGGGATACTTTCCGTTCACAGTTCCCACTGACCAATATTCTTCATCCTACTATGCAAGGACGCTACATGAATGCTTTGCTTGCCGCACAGGAACAATGCGGGTGGCTACCATCCTGGTCGGCTCCCGGAGAAACGGGAGGAATGTTGGGTAATCACTCCATCTCATTATTGGCAGACGCATGGGCAAAAGGCATCCGTACCTTCGACCCGGAAAAAGCTTTGAAAGCATACGCACACGAAGCGATGAACAAAGGTCCTTGGGGAGGAGCCAACGGACGCGGCTTCTGGAAAGAATATTTTGAACTGGGATATGTTCCTTATCCGGAATCAATGGGCTCAAGTGCCCAGACCATGGAATATGCTTATGATGACTTCTGTGGCTACCAGCTGGCAAAAATGGTCGGAAACAAACACTATCAGGAAGTTTTTGCCCGTCAGATGTACAACTATAAGAATGTATTCGATCCATCCATCGGCTTTATGCGTGGAAAAGGAGTCGATGGCAAATGGCAGGAACCGTTTGACCCGCTGGAATGGGGCGGACCTTTCTGTGAGGGCAATGCTTGGCATTATACCTGGTCGGTATTCCATGATACCGAAGGATTAATCAACTTGTTCGGAAGCGATGAGAAGTTTACTACCAAAATAGATTCAGTGTTTACCCTGCCCAGCACTATCAAGCCGGGAACATACGGAGGAGTGATCCATGAAATGAAAGAAATGGAATTGGCAGGGATGGGACAGTATGCACATGGCAATCAGCCGATTCAGCACATGCCTTACCTGTATAGCTATGCCGGACAGCCATGGAAAACACAGTATTGGGTACGCCAGATTGTTGAAAGACTCTATAATTCAACAGAAAGAGGATATCCGGGTGATGAAGATCAAGGCGGTATGTCATCCTGGTATATATTAAGCTCATTAGGCATTTATGCCGTTTGCCCGGGTACGGATGAATATGTGATTGGCAGTCCACTATTTAAAAAGGCTACCATAACGCTGGAAAACGGAAATAAGTTTGTGATCGAAGCAAATAACAACAATAAAGAGAATGTCTATATCCAGTCTGCTACTTTGAATGGACGTGTATTGGACAAGAATTTCATTAAATATGACGACATAGCAGACGGTGGTACGCTCCGTTTTGAAATGGGAGGGCAACCGAATAAAGAAAGATGCACGTCAAAATATGCCGCTCCTTTCTCTCTGTCGAAAGAATAAGAAAAGAAACAACGAAATGCAGTATGAAAAATAAAGTTTTAACAGGTTTATTATTGGTATTGATTGGAGGGTGGGGGAGCCTCCTGGCACAGAATGCCGGGAGCAATTATGCCCGTCAGGTGAATACACTGATAGGTACAAAAGGCGTTGGTCTGACTTCGGGATATCTTTATCCCGGAGCCACCTATCCTTATGGAATGGTGCAGTTCACCCCTTCTTACTTTTCCAAACGTTCAGGATTCGTCATCAACCAATTGAGTGGCGGCGGTTGCGAACACATGGGCAACTTCCCTACTTTTCCGGTAAAAGGCAAACTGAAGATGTCTCCGGACAACATTCTCAACTATCGTATCAATATCTCTGAAGAAAAAGGACACGCAGGTTATTATGAGGCAATGGTGCAGGAAGATATCAAAGCCAAACTGACTGTGACCGAAAGAACCGGTATGGCGAATTATGAATATCCGGCAGATCAACAATATGGTACGGTCATTATCGGTGGAGGTATTTCCGCCACTCCGATCGAGCAGGCAGCCGTTGTAATCACTGCACCGAATAAGTGTGAAGGTTATGCGGAGGGTGGCAATTTCTGCGGTCTGCGTACACCGTATAAAGTCTATTTCGTTGCAGAATTTGATGCCGATGCCTTGGAATCGGGAACCTGGAAAAGAGATGAACTGAAACCGAACACCACTTTTGCCGAGGGAGAATATTCCGGAGTCTACTTTACTTTTGATGTAAGCAAGAAGAAAAATATCCAGTATAAGATTGGTGTTTCTTATGTTTCCGTAGAAAATGCACGTGAGAATCTGAAAGCAGAGAATACCGGATGGGACTTCTTACAGATTCAAAACCAGGCAGAATCCAAATGGAATGACTACTTGGGTAAGATCGAAGTAGAGGGCACTAATCCGGACCGGACCACTCAATTTTATACCCATCTGTATCGTTCGTTCATTCACCCGAATGTATGCAGTGATGTGAACGGAGAGTATATGGGAGCTGATTTCAAGGTGCATAAGTCCCGTTCTAAACATTACACCTCTTTCAGCAACTGGGATACCTATCGCACACAGATTCAGTTATTGTCGATGCTCGATCCCGAAGTAGCTTCTGATATTGTGATTTCTCACCAACTATTTGCTGAAGAAGCTGGCGGCGCTTATCCACGTTGGGTAATGGCGAATATTGAAACCGGAGTGATGCAAGGAGATCCGACTCCTATCCTGATCTCTAATGCCTATGCTTTTGGTGCCCGTAATTATGATCCGAAGCCGATCTTCAAAATAATGAGAAAGGGAGCCGAAGAACCGGGAGCAATGTCGCAGAATGTGGAGGCGCGTCCGGGATTGAAACAGTATTTGGATAAAGGATATTATAATGCTTCCATTCAATTGGAATATACTTCTGCGGATTTTGCCATCGGACAGTTTGCATTGCACGCCGTAGGAGATGAATTTGCAAGTTGGCGTTATTTTCATTTTGCCCGTTCATGGAAGAATCTGTACAATCAGGAAACCGGCTGGCTGCAATCACGTAATCCGGATGGCTCGTGGAAACCTCTGACTGAAGACTTCCGTGAGTCGACCTATAAGAATTATTTCTGGATGGTGCCTTACGATATTGCCGGTCTGATTGAAATTATCGGTGGAAAAGCCGCGGCAGAGAAACGTTTGGACGAATTCTTCACCCGTCTGGATGCCGGCTACAATGATGCCTGGTTTGCTTCCGGCAATGAACCGAGTTTCCATATCCCCTGGATATACAACTGGGTGGGAACTCCCTACAAAGCACAGGAAATTATCAACCGTGTATTGAATGAACAGTATTCAAGTAAAATTGACGGTCTGCCGGGTAATGATGATTTAGGTACGATGGGTGCCTGGTATGTGTTTGCCTGTATCGGTCTTTATCCCGAAATACCGGGAATAGGAGGCTTTACTGTAAATACACCAATCTTTTCATCGGTGAAAGTTCATCTGAAGAAAGGAGATATAGTGATAAAAGGCGGTTCGGAAAAGAATATCTATATCAAATCCATGAAGTTGAATGGCAAACCGTATGATAGTACATGGATAGATTGGGATCAACTTAATAATGGTGGGACTATTGATTTTGCTACCTCGGCCAAACCCGATGTAAAATGGGGAACTAAAGTGGTGCCTCCCTCTTTCCCTTAAAGAAATAAAGCAGGTTGGTAATAATTTTGCAAAAAGATTAGGCACGGATTACACGGATTTCACGGTTTTTAGAATGATGGGTATGTAAAGCAACAGCGTTAATCTGTGTAATCCGTGCCTATTTTATTTGAAAAACTAATTATGAAGACATATTAATCAAACAACGTAAGAATGAAAAGAAAACTACAGAACATAGCTTATCTACTGATGGCTGCCGCATTCGTTACTTCATGTGGCGAGAAGAAACAAACATCCGAATTTCCGGATTGGGCGTGGGCGGACTTCCAGCGTCCGGAAGGCGTTAATCCAATTATCTCACCTGATACTACTGCTATTTTCTATTGTCCGATGAGGCAGGATTCAGTGGCATGGGAGGCGAGCGATACATTCAATCCGGCTGCCACCGTTTATGATGGAAAAGTTGTAGTGCTCTATCGGGCTGAAGATAATTCGGCAACCGGTATCGGTTCACGTACTTCCCGTTTAGGATACGCTTCTTCCGACGACGGAATAAATTTCCAACGAATGACTGTTCCCGTATTTTATCCGGCAGACGATAGCCAGAAAGAACTCGAGAATCCGGGTGGTTGCGAAGACCCGCGCATTGCCGTAACAGAAGACGGACTTTATGTAATGCATTACACACAATGGAACCGTAAACAGGCACGTTTGGCAGTGGCCACCTCACGTGACCTCCAAACTTGGGAAAAACACGGACCTGCTTTTGCCAAAGCCTATAATGGAAGATTTCTGGATGAATTCTCAAAGTCTGCCTCTATCCTGACTAAATTAGTCGACGGCAAACAAGTGATCGCCCAAATAGATGGGAAATACTGGATGTATTGGGGAGAAAAGTTTGTCAATGTAGCTACCTCCACAGACCTCGTCAACTGGGAACCAATGTTGGATGAAAACGGCGAATTCCTGAAAGTCATGATACCCCGTTCGGGTAAATTCGACAGTGACCTGACCGAGTGTGGTCCTCCTGCTATCCTGACAGATAAAGGAATCCTGTTGTTTTATAACGGAAAAAACAAATCGGGTGCAGAGGGAGATACGCTTTATACAGCGAATTCCTATTGTGCCGGACAAGCCCTGTTTGATAGTAAAGACCCTACCAAACTAATCGATCGTCTGGATAAACCGTTCTATACTCCCGAATCAGACTTTGAGAAAAGCGGACAATACCCTGCCGGAACGGTATTTATCGAGGGACTTGTATTCCACAACCAGAAGTGGTTCCTCTATTATGGCTGTGCTGATTCTCGCGTGGCAGTTGCTGTATACGATTCTCTCAAAAAATAAAGAAAATGTTCATGAAGAAGATCATAATCTTTCTGTTTGGCATTTGTATTTGTAAAAAATATTAAGACATGAAAAAGATTTTTGTATTGATTGCGGCAGTTTGTATGACATATACTACTGCCTTTGCTCAAACTGTGAAACCTTTTAAAGAGGGTGAAAGAGCAGTATTTTTAGGAAACAGTATCACGGATGGCGGTCATTACCATTCGTATATCTGGTTGTATTATATGACTCGTTTTCCGAATATGCCTCTCCGCATATTGAACGGTGGTATTGGCGGAGATACGGCATACGATATGAACAAACGCTTGGATGGAGATATTTTCCCAATGAAACCCTCTGTATTGATGGTTACTTTTGGTATGAATGACTCCGGATATTTTGAATATAACGGGGATAATCCCAAAGAATTCGGTGAACAGAAATATCAGGAAAGTATCAAGAACTATCAGCAAATGGAGAAGCGTTTCAAAGATCTTCCTGATACCCGTATTGTGATGGTCGGAACTTCCCCTTATGATGAAACCGTGCAATTGAAAGAGAATGTACCGTTCAAAACAAAGAACGAAACTATCAAACGTATCGTTGAATACCAGAAAGAATCTGCAGCTAAGAACAATTGGGAATTTACGGATTTGAATGCTCCTATGGTTGCTTTGAATCAACAAAACCAACAGAAAGATCCGGCATTTACGCTTTGTGGCAGCGACCGTATTCATCCGGATAATGACGGACACATGGTGATGGCTTACCTTTTCCTGAAAGCACAAGGATTTGTGGGTAAAGAAGTAGCAGAAATGGAGATAAATGCTAATAAGAAACAGGCAGTTAAAGCAGAGAATTGTACAATCTCAAATATCAAGAAGAACGGGAAAGATTTGAGCTTTGACTATCTGGCAGAAGCTCTTCCTTATCCTTTGGATACGATTGCCCGTGGATGGGGACAAAAAAAAGGTCAGGCAGAAGCTACGAAAGTCATTCCTTTTATGGATGAAATGAATCGTGAGGTTCTGAAAGTAACAGGTCTGAAAGGTGATTATAAATTGTTGATTGATGAGGAAGAAATTGGAATATGGAGTGGAGACGACTTGGCAAAAGGCATTAATCTAGCTGCCGAATCCAAAACTCCTCAATATCAACAGGCATTGACAGTGATGCACCTGAATGAATATCGTTGGGAGATTGAAAGAACATTCAGAGAGTATGCATGGTGTCAATTTGGCTTTTTCCAGCAGCAGGGATTGTTGTTCGCTAATGATAGAAAAGCAATTGAGATAATGGATGAAAACGTGGATAAGAATGTCTGGTTGAAAGGACGTCGCGATATGTATTCAAAGATGATGTTGGATCCTGTCCGTGAAGCTCGTGAGCAGGAAATGGAAGTTCTTATCAATAAGATTTATGAGGTTAATAAACCTGTAGTAAGAAAGATTTTACTTAGAAAGATATGATGCGATAATGACGTAGAAATACGATGAGTATTGTTGAGAATTTGAGTTTTTAATTCTTCTTCCAGAAGTCGGAAGTGAAAAGCAATAATACAGTAAATAATTCCAAGCGTCCCAAGAGCATTAAGAAAGAAAGCAGCCATTTGGCAGCATCGGGCAATGTACTCCATGAGAAAGCCGGGCCACATGTGCCGAGACCTGGTCCCATATTGCCTATACTTGAGATTATTGTTCCTATTGATTCCAAGAAACCGACTCCTAAGCCCATCATGACAAGCACACTGATGATAACAATAACTACATACAAAAAGGTGAAAGCCAATACAGTAGACTGGATGGAAAGGGAAATAACTTGCTTATTTACCCGCACCGGGAGTATGGCGTTAGGGTGAAGAATATGTTTGAATTCATTTTTCACTACTTGAAACAGAATAACCATACGAATACACTTGATCCCCCCTGTTGTACTGCCGGCACAAGCTCCGATAATCATCACAATGACGAGGCAGCCCCAAAGGATGGAAGGCCAAAGCATATAGTCAGCTGTGACGAATCCCGTAGAAGTTTGCAATGAAATCACTTGGAAAAGCGATTTCCGGAATGCCTCCTCTACTCCCATAGAAGAAGTCTGATGGAGCCAGATAGCAATGAATAGAGTGAAGAATGAAACACAAATAAAGTAGAACTTCAGTTCCGCATCATGTAGGAACTTCTTAATCTTCCCGTTAAACATCAACAGCAGCAATGTGAAGTTAATTCCTGAAAGGAACATGAAAATGGAAATTACATAGTCTATGTAAGGTGAATGGTAATATTCAATGCTGGCCTGTTTGGTAGAGAACCCACCGGTACTGGTCGTTGCAAAAGCATGACATATACTATCGAATATACTCATGCCACCACCTATTAATAAAATAATCAGTGTTCCCGTCATTCCGGCATAAATACCCCAAATCCATTTAGCGGTGATGCCAATGCGGGGATGCACTTTGTCATGAGTAGGTCCACTGGCTTCTGCTGCGAATACCTGAATTCCGCCCACACCGAAAATCGGCAGAACGGCAATGGTGAAGAATACAATACCCAAACCACCTATCCATTGCGTCATAGCCCGCCAGAAAAGTATTCCGTGGGGCATCGACTCTATATTATTCAGAATAGTGGCCCCCGTACTGCTAAATCCGGACATCGTTTCAAAAAAAGCATCTGTAACATTGGGAATATATCCTCCTATATAATAAGGTAACATTCCGAAAAGGGAAAAGGTAACCCATGCTGCGCTGACGATGACATATCCATCGCGACGATTCAAGGATTTCACTGCGTCTTTCCCGACGGCAAGCAACAGAACGCCGATACAGGCTGTGACAGCAGATGAAATCAGGAAACTCTGCAAGTCATTCTCTTTATAAAAAAGAGAGACCGCTCCACAACATAACAGCATCGCTGTTTCTATCAGAAGCAGAAAGCCCAGAATCCGGAATATCATCTTTGAATTAATCATAAACTAGTATTAAGTATCAGGTATTAAGTATCAGGTATTAAGTATTAGTCGGTGAAAATGGGTTGCCACGGTTAATACTTAATACCTGATACTTAATACTTAATTAAAGAACTTCTCAATCTTTTTAATCATCATACTCAAACAGAATACGACTACATGGTCGCCGGGACGGATTTGTGTATCACCCGTCACCAAGATACCTTCTCCGTTGCGGATCATTCCTCCGATGGTAGTACCCTTCGGGAGTCCCAGGTCTTTAATCAGGTGTTTGGTGATTTTAGCACCTTCCGGTACAGTGAATTCAGCAACGTCCGCATTGGCAAAAGTAAGACATTTCACATTAGACACGTCGGCATCCAACATCATTTGGTAGATATGGCTGGCAGCAATCATTTTTTTATTGATAACAGTACCGATGTCAAGACTTTCCGCCATACCGATATAGTCGATATTCTCTACTTCTGCCACCGTCTTTTCCACTCCCATACGTTTAGCGGCGAGACAGGCTAGAATATTTGTTTCCGAGTTACCGGTCAGAGCTACAAATGCTTCGGTATTCTTTAGTCCCTCTTCGATGAGCAAATCCATGTCGCGACCATCTCCGTTGATAATCATTGTCTTATCATCCAGTAACTCTGTCAGGCGGTTACAACGGTTCAGGTCATTATCTACTATTTTCACCTGCATATAGTCCGGCACATATTGTGCGGTACGGACTGCGATGCGGCTTCCTCCCATAATCATCACATTGCGTACGTCGGCATAATCTTCCTTGCCGGCTATCTTACGAATATAAGGAATATACTTGCGGGTAGTGGTGAAATAAACAATATCATGCAATTTAACGACATCGTCTCCACGGGGAATAATCGTCTCCGTTCCGCGTTTGATGGCTACTACGTGATAAGGTATATTAGGACCGCCTAGCTGATGCAGCGGTATATTCAGGATTTCAGCCTTTTCGCGCATCTTCGTACCAATCAGAACCAGAGAACCTCCACAGAACTCCCACCATTGGCGTACCCAGCTCATACGCATCGAAGATACGATTTCTTTGGCAGCCAGCATTTCCGGATAAATCAGAGAATCTACTCCCAGCTTCTGGAAAAATTCTTTATTTTTTGGCAGAAGATATTCATAATTGTCGATACGTGCCACTGTCTTTTTAGCTCCCAGATTGGTAGCCAGCATACAGGCGGTCATGTTACGGCTTTCGTCCGGTGTGACTGCGATAAACAGGTCGGCTTCTTTGACGCCCACTTCTTTCAATCCGGAGATGGAAGAAGGAGAAGCGGCAACAGTCAGCAAGTCAAAATTGGCACTAAGAGCACTTAGTTTCTCTTCGTCATCATCCATCAAGATGATATCTTGCTTCTCGCGCGATAACAGCTTGGCCAAATGGGTGCCTACGTTGCCGGCACCGGCAATAATAATCTTCATGTCAATTGATAAATTCTTTTATTTTAGTCAGAATCCCTTCTTCATCCATGCCGCACAGTTGATACAGTTCGGCTACTGAACCATGCTCTACAAATATATTAGGGATACCGATACGCTTCACGGTTGGTTTGTATTCGTTGTCTGCCATAAATTCAAGGATAGCACTACCCATTCCGCCTTTGATAATCCCGTCTTCGATAGTCAGCACACGTTGAAATTTACGTCCTACCTCATGTAACAGCTCTTCGTCCAGTGGTTTTAGGAAACGCAAATCGTAATGGGCGATAGACAGACCGAAATCAGCTTCTGCCCGGGTGATGGCACGGGCGGCTATGTTTCCTATCGGTCCGATAGTGATAACCGCAAGGTCGTTACCTTCTTTCAGTTTTCGTCCTTTTCCCACCGGAATCTCTTCCAGCGGACACTTCCAATCCACTAATACACCGCGTCCGCGAGGATAACGGATCACGAACGGACCCTTGTCCGGCAATTGTGCCGTATACATCAGGCGACGTAATTCATGTTCGTCCATGGGCGAACTGATCGTCAGATTGGGGATCGGACGCAAACACGCCATATCAAAAGCTCCGTGATGAGTGGGACCGTCTTCGCCAACCAGTCCGGCGCGGTCGAGGCACAAAACAACAGGGAGATTCTGAATCGCTACGTCATGAATGATATTATCATGCGCCCGTTGCATAAAAGAAGAATAGATATTGCAGAATGGTTGCAATCCGTCTTTGGCCATTCCACCGGAGAAAGTAACCGCATGTCCTTCGGCAATGCCTACATCAAACGCGCGTTTGGGCATTTTCTCCATCAGTATATTCATCGAACAACCGCTAGGCATGGCGGGAGTGACACCGACAATCTTCGGATTGGCTTCGGCAAGCTCTACCAATGTATTTCCGAATACATCCTGGAAAAGCGGAGGCATTCCTTCTGTGTTGGCAATGAAACGTTCGCCGGTGACGGGATCGAACTTGCCGGGAGCATGCCATTCGGTAGCGTGCTTCTCTGCCGGTCCGAATCCTTTTCCTTTGATAGTATGCAGATGCAGGATTTTAGGTCCTTGCATATCTTTGATGTCGCGCAATACTCTTGCCAGATTCTTTACGTCGTGTCCGTCTATCGGACCGAAGTAACGGATATTCATCCCTTCGAAAATATTCTGTTGCTGTGCAGCCATTGATTTCAGGCTGTTCCCGAAACGTATGAGCGCTTTGCGACGTTCTTCGTTTAGGATGCCGAGCTTGAACAGCATGCGCGAGAGCTTGAAACGTAGCTGATTATAGCGGTTGGAAGTTGTCAGATTAAAGAGATACTGCTTCATGCCTCCTACACTACGGTCAATAGCCATGTCATTGTCATTCAGGATAATGAGCAGGTTGTTCGACGTGGCGGATGCATTGTTCAGTCCTTCGAAAGCCAGTCCGCCACTCATGGAACCGTCGCCTATGATGGCTACTACATGGCGTTTGGCATCTCCTTTTCTGGCGGCTGCGACAGCCATACCGAGAGCTGCAGAAATAGAATTGGAAGCATGTCCGCACGTGAAAGTATCATATTCGCTTTCTTCCGGAGACGGGAAAGGGCGGATTCCTCCGAGTTTCCTGTTCGTAGAAAAGGCTTCACGGCGTCCTGTCAGTATTTTGTGGCCGTATGCCTGATGTCCCACGTCCCATACAATACGGTCATAAGGTGTATTGTAGACGTAGTGCAAAGCTACGGTCAGCTCCACAGTTCCCAGACTGGCAGCGAAATGCCCCGGGTTGCAGCAGAGTTCTTTAATAATGTCTTGCCTTAGTTCACTACATACCTCCGGCAGTTGCTCCACGTCTAGTTTTCGCAGGTCTTCAGGATAATTGATAGTGTTTAGCAAGTTATATATCGGTTCATTCTTCATGATTCGAGGAAATTTAGTGCAAAAATACGAAAAGAAAGTATATTCGGCCTCCTTTTTTTTATAAAATCTTATTCGGCATAGAGACGTATCTGTTTTTCCGTACCCCCTAAGATTATTGAATCGTGAGGAAAAAGAGGTAGGAAATTGTTTTTTGATTACTTTTGCATATGAAACGTAATGAAATGATGGAAAATCGTATGAACTTTCAAACATCTGTAGAATTGCCTGCCGGGATGCCGCCTGTCAGTCATGCAGATCGTATTCTTCTGATGGGCTCCTGTTTTGCGGAAAATATCGGGAGACAATTAACAGATGCCGGGTTTCAGCTGGATCTGAATCCTTTTGGTATCCTTTATAATCCTTTGTCCATCTCATCCGCTTTGAGAGAGATTATAGGAAATAAAGAATATACCAGTCAGGATTTGTTTGCCTACAAAGACTTATGGCATAGTCCGATGCATCACGGCTCTTTTTCAGCTTTTACGCCCGAAGAAACATTGCATACCATAAATGCCCGTCTTCATCACGCCCATCAAAGACTGCCGGAATTGAACTGGCTGATGGTAACTCTGGGCACTGCCTACGTCTATAAACAAAAAGAAAGTGGACAAGTGGTAGCCAACTGCCATCAACTGCCGGAAAACCACTTCTTACGTTACCGGCTTACTGTTGAAGAAATTGTAGAAGATTATACAGCACTCATCACCGAAATGGCAGCCCATAACCCGAAATTAAAATGGCTGTTTACAGTCAGCCCGATTCGTCATATACGCGACGGGATGCACGCCAACCAATTAAGCAAATCTACCTTGTTGCTCGCCATCGACCGGTTGCAGCAACTGTTCCCGGGACGAGTGTTCTACTTCCCCTCTTATGAGATCATATTGGACGAATTGCGTGATTATCGCTTCTATGCTGACGATATGCTGCATCCGTCTCCTCTGGCGATTCGTTACCTGTGGGAGCGCTTCTCCGAAACCTTCTTTTCCACTGAAACAAAGCAGGTTATCATGGCAGTGCAAGACATCCGCCGTGACTTGGCACATAAACCCTTTCACCCCGAGTCAGAGGCGTATCAACGCTTTTTAGGACAAATAGTGTTAAAAATAGAACGACTTATCGGAAAATACCCGTACTTAGATTTTCAAAAAGAAACAGAACTATGTCATATGCGATTGAATCCATAGCCCAAAGTATCGGTGCCCGCCGTATAGGCAAACATAAAGCGACTATTGATTGGCTGTTAACAGACAGCCGCTCTTTGAGTTTTCCGGAAGAAACTCTCTTTTTTGCTTTAACTACCAAACGAAATAGCGGAGTCCGTTATATCCCCGAATTATACGACCGGGGCGTACGCAATTTTGTAATAACAGAAGAAGACTTTAAATTAATTGAGAATGGAGATTTGAAAATGGAGAAATCTGGGCAGGATGATGATGCGCAGCCAATTCTCAATTCTCAACTCTCAACTCTCAATTTCCTTATCGTTCCCAATCCTCTGAAAGCTTTGCAGAAGCTTGCCGAAGCGCATCGTGATAAATTTAAAATCCCTGTGATCGGTATCACCGGAAGCAATGGAAAAACCATTGTGAAAGAGTGGTTGCACCAGTTACTTAGTCCGGATCGTTGTATCGTCCGTTCTCCGCGTAGCTATAATTCGCAGATCGGAGTTCCTCTTTCTGTATGGCAGCTTTCAGAAGAAGCAGAACTGGGTATTTTTGAAGCCGGCATCTCTGAAATGGGAGAGATGGGAGCCTTGAAACGAATGATAAAGCCTACCATTGGTATTCTGACCAATATCGGCGGTGCCCATCAGGAAAACTTCTTCTCATTGCAAGAGAAGTGTATGGAGAAGTTGACGCTTTTCAAAGACTGCGATGTAGTGATTTACAACGGTGATAACGAATTAATCAGTAATTGTGTCGCAAAATCAATGCTGACCGCACGTGAAATAGCCTGGAGCTGTAAGGATATTGAACGTCCGTTGTATATCAGCCGTGTAATCAAGAAAGAAGATCATACCGTTATATCCTATCGTTATCTGGAAATGGATAATACATTCTGTATTCCTTTCATCGATGACGCTTCCATCGAAAACGTGCTGAATTGCCTGGCAGCTTGTCTTTACCTGATGACGCCTGCCGACCAGATCACCGAACGGATGGCCCGTCTCGAACCGATTGCCATGCGTCTGGAAGTGAAAGAAGGAAAGAATAACTGCGTATTGATTAATGATAGTTATAATTCAGACCTGGCATCGTTGGATATTGCACTCGACTTTCTGGTACGCCGTTCCGAAAAGAAAGGCTTGAAGCGGACACTGATCCTGTCGGATATACTGGAAACCGGACAAAGTACCGCTACGCTCTACCGGCGTGTAGCACAGTTGGTGCAGAGTAAAGGAATAAATAAACTGATTGGTGTAGGGCAGGAAATATCCTCCTGTTCCGCTCGTTTTGATGACGATCTCGAACGCTACTTCTTTCCTAACACAGAAGCACTTCTTACGTCCGGCATACTCAAATCACTTCATTCGGAAGTAATTCTGGTAAAAGGTTCGCGCGTGTTCAACTTTGATTTGGTATCCGAAGAGCTTGAATTGAAGGTACATGAAACCATCCTTGAAGTAAACCTCGGAGCGATGGTCGCCAATCTGAACCATTACCGTTCCATGCTTCGCCATCCGGAAACAAAGGTGATCTGTATGGTGAAAGCATCCGCTTACGGAGCCGGTTCGTACGAAATAGCCAAGAGCTTGCAGGAACACCATGTCGATTATCTGGCTGTGGCCGTGGCTGACGAAGGTTCAGAACTTCGCAAAGCAGGTATTACCGCCTCTATTATAATCATGGATCCGGAGCTTACAGCATTTAAAACCATGTTCGATTATAAGCTGGAACCGGAAGTCTATAATTTCCATCTGCTCGATGCGCTCATCAAAGCGGCAGAAAAAGAAGGAATCACCAACTTCCCGATTCATGTGAAACTGGATACAGGTATGCATCGCTTGGGCTTTGCGGTAGAGGATATACCATTGCTCATTCGTCGTCTGAAGAATCAGAGTGCAGTGATCCCCCGTTCGGTATTCTCTCATTTTGTAGGAAGTGATTCGTCGCAGTTCGACGCTTTCACCCGTGAACAGATTGAATTGTTCGAGAAAGGTTCGCAGGAATTGCAAGCCGCTTTCTCTCACAAGATTCTCCGTCACATCTGCAATACAGCAGGAATCGAACGTTTCCCCGATGCACAGTTTGATATGGTACGTTTGGGAATCGGACTTTATGGAGTTAGCCCGATAGACAATTCGATTATACATAATGTGAGCACGCTCAAGACTACCATTCTTCAAATTCGGGATGTTCCCCAGGAAGATACGGTGGGATATAGCCGGATGGGACATCTGGTACGCCCTTCGCGTATTGCAGCTATTCCTATCGGCTATGCGGATGGATTAAACCGTCATTTGGGACGTGGCAATGCCTATTGCCTGGTGAACGGAAAGAAAGCTCCTTATGTGGGTAATATCTGCATGGATGTGTGCATGATAGATGTAACGGACATTGACTGTCGGGAAGGCGATCAGGCCATCATTTTCGGTGATGATCTGCCGATTACGGTGTTGTCCGATAAGCTGGATACGATCCCTTATGAAGTGCTGACAAGTATATCGACACGGGTGAAACGGGTATATTATCAGGATTAATTCACCACAGAGGACACGGAGTTTTTTTCAAAGATACAAATCAGATACTGACAGCGTATCATAAAAAAAGGACTCTGTGCCCTCTGTGTCCTCTGTGGTGAATAAAAATCTGTGTTAATCCATGTAACCTGTAGTGAAAATGATTATATTTGCAGCAACTATTAAAAACCTCTTTATCAAATAAACTTATGACAAACTTATTATTGTTAGGCTTTTTGCCTAGTGGGTCCGAATGGATTATTATCGCTTTGGTTATCCTTCTTCTTTTTGGTGGAAAGAAAATACCTGAACTGATGCGCGGATTAGGCAAAGGCGTGAAGAGCTTCAAAGACGGTGTGAACGAAGCAAAAGATGAAATAAACAAGGCAAAAGAAGATCTGGATAAACCTGCCGACACAGGTAAGTAAAGCAAGTACGGATGGCAGAAATGACCTTTTGGGATCATTTGGATGAACTGCGTAAGGTACTTTTTCGGGTGATCGGGATTTGGTTTGTTTTGGCGGTAGGCTACTTCATTGCTATGCCCTATCTTTTCGATCATGTGATATTGGCACCTTGCCACAATGATTTCATATTCTACGATTTATTACGGCATATCGGGAAGACATTTGATTTGACCGATGATTTTTTTACACAACAGTTTTATGTGAAGCTAGTCAATATCAACTTGGCTGCTCCATTTTTTATTCACATGTCGACAGCATTCTGGATGTCGGTTGTGACAGCTATGCCTTATCTCTTCTTTGAAATATGGCGTTTCATTAATCCTGCTCTTTATCCGAATGAGAGAAAAGGAGTACGTAAAGCATTGACTATTGGAACGCTGATGTTCTTCATCGGTGTTCTGCTGGGGTACTTTATGGTTTATCCATTGACACTTCGTTTCCTGTCTACTTATCAGTTGAGCTTGGAAGTGGAGAATATCTTGTCACTCAATTCCTATATAGATAATTTTATGATGCTGATTCTCTGCATGGGATTGGCTTTTGAACTTCCATTGGTTACATGGCTGCTTTCTTTGATGGGAGTGGTGAATAAGTCCTTCCTGCGGAAATACCGCCGTCATGCGGTGGTTGTTATCGTGATAGCAGCAGCTATTATTACTCCGACAGGCGACCCTTTCACTTTAAGTGTCGTAGCTATTCCACTTTATCTGTTGTACGAGATGAGTATTTTGATGATAAAAGACAAGAAGAAAACCGAAGAGGAAGTAGAAGATGAAGCTGGAGATGACGTTGCCCTGTCCGAAGAGTGAAGCGATAGAATCTTATGAATTACTTTTAGCAGTTTGCCGGGCAGAAGACGCCTACCTTGCCGTAGGATATAAGCAAATGCGTGACTTGCTGGAACGCATTTGTCGCGCGCAAATGCAAAACGAAAGTTTACAGATGACCGATCTTTCCGCACGAATTAGTTTTGTGTCGGCTAAGGTGGGTCTTTCTGTTGCCGAGCAGAATCGGCTGCATACCTTCCGGTTAACTTCAAATGCTATCCTGAACCGTCAACAAGAGCCCAATCGGGAACAACTCTTGCGGGATGCGAAAACTCTGGCTTTCTTTATCCGTAAACTCTTGGAAGAAGATATTCCTCCGAAACTATATCGGTTGCTTCCCCGTGCGGATGCCACCTATTTGGTTGCGCCTCCTGCCCGCGAACGGGTACAGCGGATGCGTGTCTGTTTCCAGTATGCCGACGAACAATATCTGTATGTGACTCCCTTGGAGGAAGTTTCGGAGCAACCATACCTTGTCCGTTATAATGTTCCCCAGATCAATGAAGAGTTTGCAGAAACGTGCAAGCTGCTTTGGCGTCATGCGCAAGTCAACTTATTGGATGTAGCCATCGATGAAGCTGGAATCCTGACCCCTTCTTTTATCGTACTCGAACCGGATTACTTGCTCGACATCAGTTCCCTTGCCGAGTGTTTCCGTGACTACGGACACCATCCGGCCAACTATTTTCTTTCCCGTCTTCAACCGATCGAAAATGCCCGTCCTTTATTATTGGGAAATATAGCCAACCTTTTTCTGGACGAATGGATTCATGCAAAGAGCGAAGAGATAGACTATCGTACCTGTATGCAGAAAGCCTTCCGGCGTTATCCTATTGAACTGGCCGCCTGTTCCGATTTACGAGACAAGGAGAAAGAACGCCAATTCTTTGAAGAATGCAAATTGCACTTCGATCATATTCGTGAAACAGTAAATGACACCTTTCATGCAGCCGGCTATGAGCTTGACAAAACAGATGCCGTGCTCGAACCATCTTATATCTGTGAGGCACTCGGACTTCAGGGACGTCTTGACTATATGCAGCGGGATATGTCTTCTTTCATCGAAATGAAATCCGGTAAAGCGGACGAGTATGCTATCCGGGGCAAGGTAGAACCGAAAGAGAATAATAAGGTACAGATGTTGCTTTATCAGGCGGTATTGCAATATTCGATGGGAATGGATCACCGGAAAGTGAAGGCTTATTTACTTTATACCCGCTATCCGCTTCTTTACCCTTCCCGTCCTTCGTGGGCGATGGTACGCCGGGTAATTGATTTGCGTAACCGGATTGTAGCTGATGAATATGGCATCCAATTACGAAACAGCTTGGAGTATACGTCACAAAAACTGGAAGAAATCAATGCTTCCACCTTGAATGAACGAGGCTTGAAAGGGCGTTTCTGGGAAACATACCTGCGTCCTTCTATTGATAACTTTCAATCGAAGTTGAAAGCTCTTTCCGCATTGGAAAAGAATTACTTCTATGCGGTGTACAACTTTATAACAAAGGAACTTTATACCTCAAAATCCGGTGATGTGGATTATGAAGGACGTACAGGGGCAGCTTCTTTGTGGCTCTCTACATTGGCGGAGAAATGTGAGGCCGGAGAAATCATTTATGATTTGAAAATAAAGGAGAATCATGCTGCTGATGAACATAAAGCCGGACTTACTTTTTCTTTTTTTCAAAAGAAAAAAGCAGGGGATGCTTTGACAAATAAGATCCCCGTAAATGGGACTACCGGAAGTGATATTACTGAAAATGAAGTCTCTGAAAGTAAGATAATCGGAAATAGAGCTCTTGAAAGTGAAACTTTTCTTCCTAATTTCCGTCAAGGAGATGCTATTATCCTTTATGAACGGAATTGCGATGCAGATAATGTCACCAATAAAATGGTTTTCAAAGGTAATATTGAATACCTGACAGAAAATGAAATTGGTATTCGTTTGCGTGCTACCCAGCAGAATCCATCCGTGCTTCCTGCCGAAAGCCTCTATGCGATAGAACATGATATCATGGATACTACATTCCGTTCCATGTATCAGGGCTTGTATGCCTATCTTTCCGCCGCACAGGAACGTCGGGATTTGTTGTTATCGCAGCGTTCTCCGAGGTTTGATGAATCATTGGATTCTCTCATTTCCTCTTCGAAGGATGATTTTGCACGAGTTGCCCTGAAAGCAAAAGCCGCACAGGATTATTTCCTTCTTATCGGACCTCCGGGAACGGGCAAGACTTCGTGCGCCTTGAAGAAAATGGTAGAAACCTTTCATGCAGACAAGGATGCGCAGATTCTTTTGCTTTCCTATACCAACCGGGCGGTTGATGAGATATGCAAGTCGTTGGCTTCCATTGCCCCGGCAGTTGATTTTATCCGGGTGGGAAGCGAATTATCCTGTGATGAAGCCTATCGCGAGCATCTGATTGAAAATGAGTTATCTTCTTGCAACCGTCGTTCAGAGGTCTACGAGCGTATTCGGAGTTGCCGGATTATCGTAGGGACCGTAGCGGCTATTTCCGGTAAACCGGAACTGTTTCGTCTGAAACACTTTGATGTGGCTATCATTGATGAGGCTACTCAAATATTGGAGCCGCAGTTACTGGGTATTCTTTGTGCCCGTGGAGAAGACGGGAAAAATGCAATTGATAAGTTTGTATTGATCGGAGATCATAAGCAACTGCCTGCCGTTGTTCAGCAAAACACCGAACAGGCGGCAATCTATGATGAATCATTACTGTCTATCGGGTTGAGTAATCTGAAAGATTCTTTGTTCGAACGTCTTTACCGGAGCTGTACGGCAGCCTGTTCATCGTCTGCTATTCAGCGTTCCTATGATATGCTTTGTCGTCAGGGACGTATGCATCCGGAGGTTGCCTTATTCGCCAATCGTGCTTTTTACGGAGGCCGTCTGATTCCTGTCGGACTACCTCATCAAATAGAGGACTCGGACACGATCTGCCGTTTAGCCTTTTATCCTTCTGTGCCGGAGAAAGCAGGAGCGTCTGCCAAAATCAACTATTCGGAAGCACGTATCGTTGCAGATTTAGCCGTTCGCATTTATGAACACCATCAGTCGGATTTTGACGAATCCCGTACCTTAGGAATCATTACTCCTTATCGGAGTCAGATAGCATTGATAAAAAAAGAAATAGAATCAGTAGGTATTCCGGTTCTGAATCGCATTCTGGTTGACACCGTGGAGCGGTTTCAGGGAAGCGAGCGTGATGTAATAATCTATTCCTTCTGTGTCAACTACCCTTATCAATTAAAATTTCTATCCAATCTGACGGAAGAAGAGGGTGTTTTGATTGACCGGAAACTGAATGTTGCCTTAACCCGTGCGAGGAAACAGATGTTCATCACAGGAGTTCCCGAACTCTTGGAACGTAATCCACTCTACAAAAGTTTATTAAAATTAATAGAAGGCTCCTGAAAAATTGCATCATTTTGCAGATGTTAGTTTTTATTCTCTCTTTATGCAATTCATTAACACCTCTATATTGAACAAACGCCTATATTTGCAACACGTTTTTTTCATAGAGATTTAGATTTAAGGTTAGAAGAATTGTGGAAGTCGTGAGACTTCCCTTTTTTTCATCTTAACGTTTACTATACTTCATTATAGGAATGCAAAAACACTGTTTTAAGTGTTACGTTTAAATATTTTGCAGGAGGATGATGCAGGATAAGTAAACCTAAAAAGCCTTCTTCGTGAGAAGAGGCTTTTTTATTTTTTTCATTTTTTGAATAATTGGTTAAAAAACAAAAGAGTAATCCGGCGACGGATTACTCTTTTGTTTTTATGGATAGTATCTATTGATATGGAATTAATCCAATACGATAGGTTTGTATTTCGGAACTAATGCTTTCATGATGATCCACCCCAACAAGTAAGCTACTGCACACACGCAGAAAATAATGAAATATCCGGCCGGTTTACCTTCAAAGCCCATGAATGTCATGGCCGGGTGTACGAATTGCGCTCCCTGTTCCAGCAACTCTTTCGTCATTTCGACTTCTTTACCGTCAACCATCGTTGTTCCGGAAGCATATACGAATAAGTTACCTGCTACTTTCTGAAGAATCATGGAGCCGAAACCACCTGCCATACCACCAATACCAGTGATACTTGCGATAGCTGTTCTTGGGAACATATCACCTACAGTAGAGAAGATATTAGCCGACCAGGACTGGTGAGCAGCGCCACCGATACCGATCAAAATAACCGGGAACCATGGAGAAACCGTGCCTAACGGCTGTGCCAACAATACAACCAATGGGAAGAAGGCGAAGATCAACATCGCTTTCATACGGGCTGCATACGGATTCATACCTGTTTTGTTGATAAAGATAGTAGGCAATTTACCACCGTAGATAGACAACATTGTTACTGCATAAAGCGTAAAAATCAATGCCATACCTAGTGGATCGGAAGTTTTGATACCGAATTGAGTATTCAGGTAAGACGGAGTCCAGAAAAGGAAGAACCACCATACGCCGTCAGTGGTAAACTTACCAAAGATGAAAGCCCATGTCTGCTTGTAGCTGAAGCATTGCCAGAATTTCATTCTCTTTTCATCTTTTTCGTCTGCCATCGGCGCACTACCAGCTTCGCGCTGGTCTTGTTCGATATAGTCAAGCTCTGCCTGGTTAACGTGTTTGCTTTTCGACGGAGCATCGTACATGAATACCCAGAATCCCATCCAGATGAAACCAAGTCCACCAATTACGATAAACGCCATTTCCCAACCGAACATTTTTGCCAGAATAGGAATGGTAAGAGGAGCGATCAATGCACCGATAGAAGCACCGGCGTTGAAGATAGAAGTAGCGTAAGCACGGTCTTTCTTAGGGAAATACTCTGCAGTTACTTTAATTGCAGCGGGGAAGTTACCGGCTTCTCCCAAAGCGAGGATACAGCGGGCAGCAAGGAAGCAGTACATACTGACAGTAGCAATGGTGACTACCACATCTCCTGTGGCACCTGCCAGTTCTGCTGCGCTATGCAGACCTACCTGTGCTTCTGTGATAACGCCACAAACCGCATGAAGACAAGCACCTGCCGACCAGACACCGATGGCCCATAAAAATCCTTTTTTAGTTCCCATCCAATCGACAAAGCGACCGGCAAACAGCATACATATAGCGTATACAATGGAGAAAACAGAAGTAATAGTACCGTAGTGAGATTCGTCCCAGTGGAATTCCGGTTTGATAAATTCGTCCCACGTCAATGAGAGAACCTGACGGTCGAGATAGTTAACTGTAGTAGCAAAAAATAGCATAGCACAGATGGTCCACCTGTAGTTTGTCATCTTTTCGCCTGTTTTTTGAAATGCATTCATGATAATGGATTTAAATAGATTTTGTTTCGTTGACAAAGGTCGGCATTTCGACTGAATTTTATTTGTAAAAATTGGTCAAAATCATGTATTATTCGTTGCATTATATATGGATTTTGTTACATCTTATTATATAATAGGTAACGAAGTGTTTGTTCTTTGGGGGAAGAATATGTAAAATCCGGAAAACTTCACCCCTTTCTCCTGCAAGAGAAAAGAATGAAGTTTTTCGGATCATTGATTATATGTATGAATAGGAATACGCAACGGTTAGCGCATTTCTGTATATTTGATCTTGTCCATGTCTCCATAGTCGAGGTTTTCACCAGCCATACCCCAAATAAACATATAGTTACTTGTTCCGGCAGCAGCATGGATAGACCATTCCGGTGACATGATAGCCTGCTCGTTCTGCATCCATACGATACGTTCTTCTTGAGGTTCGCCCATGAAGTGGCAGATAGCATTGCCCTCCGGTACGTTGAAATAGAAGTATGCTTCCACACGACGGGAGTGAGTGTGTGCCGGCATCGTGTTCCATACGCTACCCGGTTTCAATTCCGTCAATCCCATCTGCAATTGGCAAGGACCTTCTTCAAGTACATTGTTGACAATCAACTGGTTGATAACGCGGTCATTACTTTCTTCCATCTTTCCGGCAGCGAATGAATTAGCTTTCAGGGAGCCTTTGCGTCCGTCAATAGTGATCAATTGAGTTTTGTACTCTTTGTGAGCAGTCGCCGAGTTGATGTAGAACTTGGCAGGATTGCTGGAATCTTTGCTCTTGAAAGTCACTTTCTGCTTGCCTCTACCTACGTACAAGGCATCTTTGAATTTCAGCGTGTATTCTTTACCGTCTACAGTTACAATACCTTCGCCACCGATGTTGATAACACCCAGTTCACGGCGTTCGAGGAAAAATTTAGCTTTCAGCGGATCGATTGTTTCCAGAACCAGTTCTTTGGTTGCAGGTACTGCACCGCCAAAGATCAGACGGTCATACATCGAATAAGTAAGGTTGATTTCATTCGGAACCATTACTTTTTCCATCAGGAAGCTACTACGCAAGCGGTTTGTATCATACGTTTTCACGTCTTGCGGACTGCAAGCCACTTGCATCTTGTAATTCACCTGGGCAGAAGCAGACATCGCTGCGATACCCAACATCATTGCAATTGCTAATTTTTTCATCATCTTTTCTTTATAGGATTTATATTATTCTTTATTGGTTGATGCATTTTTCGCGTCATTCCGGGTCATGCGGATACGGTTGTAAACAGCCATACCGAGTGCCAGCGCGACAAGGATAGCCGGACCGATAATCTTCAGACTGTAAGTCAAGTGAAAGATACCCCAGCAGAAAAGGCTGGAAGCGAAATCGAGTGCTCCACCTTCGAAACCGGCGGGAATATTCACTGTCGGGTCACCCGTTGCAGCATATACATCTTTGGCAGCCAGCGTGAAGAAACCTGCCAGTCCTGTGACGAAATACAGTCCGACTGTTAAAGCTACCAGACCGATAATGAATGATTTCACTACGTTACCTTTTGTAATAGGCAGAATCATCGGGAATAAGTAGAACATACCTGCCAGAGAAGCCAACGGTAAGAAACGGTTGCCCGGAAGGATAACAGCCAGGAAGATCGTTACAGGGATCAAAAGCAAAGATACTACCAACGTAGTCGGATGACCGATTACCAATGCAGGGCTCATACCGATGCTCAAACCGGTGTTATTCTTATATTTTTTAGCGATCAACTCACGGGTAGCGTCAGAAATCGGTTTCAAACCTTCGATGAAAAGGCTGGTGATACGTGGAATCAACTCCATCACCGCACCCATCTTGATTCCTAATCCTAAAATCCCCGGAATACCGTCCAATACTTCTTTCCAACTGGCACAACCCAGTGCTCCGATACCGCAACCGATGACTATACCCAGAAACAACGGTTCACCCATCAATCCGAATTTCTTTTTCATACCTTCAGAATCGATATTCAGTTTGTCGAATCCCGGAATTTTATCAAGTAGTTTGTTGATTACAATAGCAAACGGAACAAAACTTTGGCAGAAAGGCTGTGGAATAGAGATACCCTCCATTTTATCATAGAACTTTTGGAAAGCGGGAGCAGTCATATCCGCCATTACCAGTGTAATGATGTAGCAGATGATTGCAGCGAAAAATCCCCAGAAGATATTGTCGGAAGCAAAATAAACGATCGCTCCGATAAAGGCGAAATGCCAGTAGTTCCAAAGGTCGATGTTGACAGTGCGGGTTGTTTTAGTAAGCAACATCAGCAAATTAACACCCAGACAAACCGGAATAATAAAAGCACCGACAGATGTGTTGTAGGCAACTGCTGCTGCAGAGGGCCATCCCATGTCGAAAATACCCAGTTCCAATCCGTAGATTTCTACCATTTTACTTAGTGCAGGGCCCAGGCTGCTGGTAAGCAACGCTGTGACTACTGATAAACCGACGAAACCGACACCTACCAATAAACCGCTTTTCAGCGCTTTAGAGAATTTAATACCGATACATACTCCTAAGATTGTGAAAATGACCGGCATCATCACTGCCGCTCCAAGACCGATAATGTACTTGAATACTTCTTCCATTCTGTTCTATTTTTTCTCTGTTTTAATGATAAATTACCTGTGTTTCCCCCAGAGGGTATTAGTTGTAAACCGTGCCAAAAGTACGACCTTTTCCGCTTTCTTCCAAAACGAAACTCTTAATTTATCAGATATTGCATAAAAAATGGACATTTTTGACGTTTACGTGCACAAAATTGGTCGTTTCCGTGCACGAAAAACAAAAAATGCACCTACTTGACTAAAAAATCCTATCGGGTTTGGAGGAAAAACACTACTTTCGTAGCGTGAAAGACTTGTATGTTTAATCCTTAAAATAACAAACCATGAGACGAACTCTTTTTTCTAATTTTTTTATATTGGCTCTGCTGATTGCAATGACCGTTCCGGTATCGGCGCAACAGGTAGACGGCAAGTTGCCCTGGTCTGTACGGATGACCGAATCGGAAATGATCCGTTGCCCGGAATCCTGGCAACTCGATTTCCAACCGAAATTGAAGTGGGATTATTGCCACGGACTGGAATTGGGAGCTATGCTTGATGTGTATGATGCTTATGGTGACAAGAAAATTCGTGATTATGCCATTGCGTATGCAGATACAATGGTGCATGGGGACGGCAGCATTACCGCTTACAAATTAACTGATTATAGTCTCGACCGTATCAACTCCGGAAAAATTCTTTTCCGTATCTATGAGCAAACGAAGAATCCTAAATATAAAAAAGCGCTCGATCTGCTTTATAGCCAGTTTGAAGGACAGCCGCGCAATGAAGACGGTGGTTTCTGGCACAAAAAGATTTATCCTCATCAGATGTGGCTGGACGGAATTTACATGGGAGCTCCCTTCTATGCCGAATATGCCTTCCGTAATAATCTTCCGCAGGACTATGCAGATGTTATCAACCAATTTATAACCTGTGCGCGGCATACGTATGACCCTAAGAACGGTCTTTATCGCCATGCGTGTGATGTAAGTCGTACCGAACGTTGGGCAGATCCGGTAACCGGACAGTCGAAACATACTTGGGGACGTGCTATGGGATGGTATGCAATGGCATTGGTAGATGCACTTGAATTTATTCCGCTGCATGAAGCCGGAAGAGATTCCCTGTTGGATATCCTGAATAATGTGGCTGTGCAGGTGAAGAAACTTCAAGACCCGAAGACAGGAGGATGGTATCAGGTAATGGACAGGAGTGGGGACAAGGGAAATTATGTGGAATCTTCCTGCTCTGCTATGTTCGTTTATTCGCTCTTTAAGGCAGTCCGTCTGGGATATATTGATAAATCTTATCTGGATGTAGCGCTGAAAGGTTATAAGGGATTTCTCGATAATTTTATCGAAGTGGACAAAAATGGATTGGTAACCATCACCAAAGCTTGCGCAGTAGCAGGATTGGGAGGAAAAGTGTACCGTTCCGGCGATTATGACTATTATATAAATGAAACTATCCGCAATAACGATCCTAAAGCCGTAGGACCTTTTATTATGGCTAGCTTGGAATATGAACGTTTACAAAAGTAATTTCCGGCGATGAAAAGGACTATTTTTAAAGGAATGATGTGTTTGCTTCTGCTTGGCGTGGGAGCAACATCTGTTTATTCACAGCAACAGCAACGCAAAGACACGTTAGTTGTGGCACGTGACGGGACAGGAGACTATCGTAATATTCAGGAAGCAGTGGAAGCTGTCCGCGCTTTTATGGATTATACGGTAACTATATTTATCAAGAATGGTGTCTATAAAGAAAAACTGGTCATCCCTTCTTGGGTAAAGAATGTTCAACTGGTGGGCGAAAGTGCAGAGAAAACGATTATTACTTATGACGATCATGCCAACATCAATAAGATGGGGACATTTCGTACCTATACAGTAAAAGTAGAGGGAAATGACATTACTTTTAAGGATTTGACGATTGAGAATAATGCGGCTCCATTGGGACAGGCGGTAGCTCTTCATACCGAAGGTGACAGGCTCATGTTTGTCAACTGCCGTTTCCTGGGAAATCAGGATACTATTTATACCGGTTCTGAAAGAACACGGCTCTTATTTACCAATTGTTATATCGAGGGGACTACCGATTTTATTTTTGGTCCCTCAACTGCTCTATTTGAATATTGTGAGCTTCATAGCAAACGCGATTCATATATCACGGCCGCTTCAACCCCACAAAGTGAAGAATTCGGATATGTTTTCAAGAACTGCAAGTTGACAGCTGCTCCGGATGTGAAAAAAGTATATCTGGGTCGTCCGTGGCGTCCTTATGCGGCAACGGTTTTTATTAATTGCGAGTTTGGTAATCACATCCGCCCCGAAGGATGGCACAACTGGAAGAATCCGGAGAACGAAAAAACAGCTCGTTATGCCGAATTTGGAAATACCGGTGCAGGTGCTGACACGACAGGACGTGTAATGTGGGCCAAACAGCTGACAAAGAAGGAAATAACGAAGTATACCCCGGAAAATATCTTTAAAGAAAGTAGTAACTGGTATCCTTATAAATGAGAGAAGCAAGGCGAATGGTTGCCAGCCCGCTTGTGATTATTAGTTTCAACGCTTGAAACACTTTGCTTCAATACGGTGAACACATTGGTTCAACCGAAATAAATCGGTTTACGATAAGCTGCAAGTTAGTATTATAATTATAGATAAATATGAAGACACAAAGACATAAAATGTGGGGGCTGCTGGCCGCAGTTTTCATTCTTTTTTCTGCATTTCGTGCGGACAAATCGGTTATCACTATCTTCATGATAGGCGATTCGACCATGGCTAACAAGAAAATAGATGGAGGAAACCCTGAACGTGGTTGGGGAATGGTGCTTCCCGGATTCTTTTCTGAAGATATACGGATAGACAATCATGCTGCTAACGGACGCAGCTCCAAGAGCTTTATCAGTGAAGGACGTTGGGAAAAAGTGATTTCCAAAGTGAAAAAAGGAGATTATGTCTTTATTCAGTTCGGTCATAACGATGAGAAAGCAGACTCTACCCGTCACACTGATCCGGGGACAACTTTTGATGAGATTCTTCGCCGCTATGTAAATGAAACCCGTGCCAAGGGTGGAATACCGGTATTGTTTAACTCTATCGTCCGTCGTAACTTTGTGCAACCGAAGGATGACGCCATTGCAAAAGATGTCCGCCGCACGCCGGGGGAAAAGGAACAGCCGAAGGAAGGAGCTGTTTTATTCGATACACATGGTGCTTATCTGGATGCTCCCCGCAATGTGGCAAAAGAATTAGGAGTGATTTTCATTGATATGAATAAAATCACTCATGACCTGGTACAAGGACTTGGACCAGTAGAATCTAAGAAATTATTTGTGTTTGTTGAGCCCAATCAAGTGCCTGCTTTTCCGAAAGGCCGTGAAGACAATACTCACTTGAATGTATACGGAGCGCGAACTATTGCAGGGCTGGCTGTGGATGCCATCGGCAAGGAAATTCCGGAATTGGCGAAATATATCCGTCAATCCGATTATGTAGTGGCTCAAGATGGTAGCGGTGATTTCTTTACCGTGCAGGAAGCGATCGATGCTGTTCCCGATTTTCGCAAAGACATCCGTACCACTATTCTGGTTCGCAAGGGTACTTATAAAGAGAAACTCATCATCCCTGAATCCAAGATTAATATTTCCCTGATTGGAGAAGAAGGTACGATATTGACTTATGACGGTTTCGCAAACAAGAAAAATGTATTCGGTGAGAATATGGGAACTTCCGGTTCATCCAGTTGCTATATCTATGCTCCCGACTTCTATGCGGAAAATATCACTTTTGAGAACTCATCAGGTCCCGTAGGACAGGCAGTTGCCTGCTTTGTATCTGCCGACCGTGTCTATTTTAAGAACTGCCGTTTCCTCGGCTTCCAAGATACTCTCTACACATATGGGAAGCAAAGCCGTCAATATTACGAAGATTGCTATATTGAAGGAACAGTCGATTTTATTTTCGGCTGGTCTACCGCTGTTTTTAATCGCTGTCACATTCATAGCAAACGCGATGGCTATGTCACTGCTCCTTCTACCGATAAAGGGAAAAAGTACGGCTATGTCTTCTACGATTGCCGGTTGACAGCAGAGCCGGAAGCCAAGAAAGTATATCTGTCCCGTCCTTGGCGTCCGTATGCACAGGCTGTATTTATTCGTTGTGAGTTAGGGAAACATATCCTTCCTGTCGGCTGGAATAATTGGGGCAAGAAAGAAAATGAAAAGACAGTCTTTTATGCCGAATACGAAAATCGGGGTGAAGGGGCCAACCCGAAAGCACGTGCTGCTTTCTCCCGACAATTGAAAAATCAGAAAGGATATGAGATAACAACTGTTCTGGCAGGAGAAGATGGTTGGAATCCGGTAGAGAACGGAAACAAACTGATAACGGTAAAGCGCTGATTTGATGAACAGGTAAAGAAACAAATTAGCTGGAAGCAGCAGAACAACAAAGCAGAAGTATAAATAAGTGGACATAAGAACAAAAGAGCGAAAAAACAGAATCCGACAAGATATTTTGTTCTTTTATTCTTATGTCTAAAATTGATGACTTGTTCTATAGAATGGTCCGATTCTGTTAAATAGCCGCTAAAGATTGCATTAAACTACAAGTATTTTTCTATCTTTACGGCACAGAACCGAGTGATATGATGAAGAAAACCTTAATTTCAGTAATCTTTTTGCTAGCTATTGTGTTCTTGACACATGCACAGCAGCACTGTTTTTTCACCCACTATTCTACTGAAGATGGATTATCCCAAAATACGGTGATGAACATCTTGCAGGATCACAAAGACAATCTTTGGTTTGCCACTTGGGATGGCATCAACCGTTTCAACGGTTATACCTTTAAAACATACAAGGCCCGTCAGGGAAACTATATCAGTTTGACCAATAACCGTGTAGATCGTATCTATGAAGACCGTTACGGTTTTCTGTGGCTACTGACCTATGATAATCGTGTCCATCGTTTCGATCCGAAGACGGAGACTTTTGAACAGGTGCCTGCTGCCGGAGAAGAGGGAAGCGCTTTCAATGTACATACCATTGAGGTGATGCCGAATGGAACCGTCTGGCTGCTGACAGAAAATGACGGAGCTATCCGAATCCAGACTCATCCGGATGAGAATAATCGCCTGACATGGGATATTTATTCCAGTAAGACGGAGTTATTTCCCTCTCTACATATACTCAAAGTACATCAAGATAAAGCAGGCAATGACTGGCTGTTGACAGATAACGGTCTCGGCATGATCCGCCCCGGAAAGAAAGAACCGGACTCTTACTTTACGGAGACAAAGGGAAAGTTTGGCGGAATGAACCAAGCTTTTTATGCAGTACAGGAGCGGGATAAGGACATTTGCTTTGCCTCCGATCATGGACGCATCTGGTCTTATCAGAAAGAAAGCGGAGAATTTACGTTGATCGAGCTCCCCACGAAAGGACGGATCACTTCTATTCATCCGGTTGCACCGGACATCTCTGTGATCACTACTGATTCGGATGGTTTCTTTACTTACAACTTGCGGACTAAAACAAATGTGCATTATTCATTCCTGACTTGCAAGGCTTTACCCGCAAAACCGATCCTTTCTGCTTATGTAGACCGTGCTTCGGAAGTGTGGTTTGAGCAGGAAGAACCGGGTGTTGTAGCCCATTTTAATCCTTCGACCGGAGTGGTGACCCGTGAACAGATTCTTATTGAATACAGTAATCCCGAACGTTCCCGTCCGGCCTTCCATATCCATGAAGATGTAAACGGATATCTTTGGGTACATCCTTACGGAGGAGGTTTCTCTTATTTTGATCCTCAAAAAAAGCGGTTGGTTCCTTTCTATAATGAATTGGGTAGCCGTGACTGGCGTTTTTCCAATAAGATTCATTCGGCTTTCTCCGACAAACAAGGTAATTTATGGCTTTGCACCCACTCCAAGGGATTGGAGAAGGTGACTTATCGGAATGTACCTTTTGCAATGATGACTCCCATGCCGCATGAACATGAATCATTGCATAATGAGGTGCGTGCCCTGTGCGAAGACAAACTGGGTAATCTGTGGGTTGGCTTGAAAGATGGCATGCTTCGTATGTATGATGCCGATAAAACTTATAAAGGATACCTGACCGAAAGCGGCATCGTTTCTACTACTGGTACTCCCATGTTGGGAACTGTTTATTTTGTTATTCAGGATTCGAAAGGAATGATCTGGATTGCAACAAAAGGAGACGGACTTGTCCGTGCCGAGCCGACTTCTTCCAACGGAATGTCTTATAAACTGACCCGTTATCTTCATCGTGAAGAAGATATGTACAGTTTGAGCGATAACAATGTGTATTGTATCTATGAAGATCATTATGGTCGTATCTGGGTAGCTACTTTTGCCGGAGGTATCAATTATATTACGGAGAATGAAGCAGGAAAGACGTTGTTTATCAATCACCGGAACAATCTGAAAGGATATCCGATTGATCCTTGCTACAAAGCGCGTTTCATTACTTCCGATCATAATGGACGTCTGTGGGTAGGCACAACTACGGGAGCTGTTGCTTTTGATGAGAACTTTAAGAAACCGGAGGATGTGCAGTTTTATCATTTCTCCCGTATGCCGAACGATACGCAAAGTTTGAGTAATAATGATGTCCATTGGATTATTTCCACTAAGAAAAAGGAACTTTATCTGGCTACTTTCGGCGGGGGACTCAACAAACTGGTATCTATCAGTAAAGACGGTCATGGAGAGTTCAAATCATATTCCGTACTGGATGGTCTTCCTTCTGACGTCTTGCTTTCTGTCCGCGAAGATAGTAAGGAGAATTTATGGATTAGTACGGAGAATGGGATTTGTAAGTTCATCCCGTCTGAAGAACGTTTTGAAAGTTACGACGAACGTAGTATTACTTTCCCGGTGCGCTTTAGTGAAGCGGCTTCCACATTGACGGCTAAAGGAAGTATGCTTTTCGGTGCCAGTGGCGGAGTCTTTATATTTAATCCCGACTCTATTCGTAGGAGTAGCTATATCCCACCTATCGTATTCTCCAAGCTGATGGTGGCTAATGAGGATATTACACCCGGAGATGACTCCTTGCTGAAGGTGGATATTGACGATACCGACCCATTGGTGCTCTCACACAAAGAGAATATTTTCTCCGTTCACTTTGCGGCACTTGATTATACCAATCCGCAGAATATACAGTATGCTTATATTCTCGACGGATTTGAGAAACAGTGGACTTTTGCCGACAAACAGCGTAGTGTGACTTATACGAATCTTCCGAAAGGAGAGTATGTGCTCCGTGTTCGTTCAACGAATAGTGATGGTGTGTGGGTGGATAATGAACGTCTGCTGAACATTGTTATTCTTCCTTCTTTCTGGGAGACGCCGGTAGCTTATGTGCTTTATGTACTTTTTATTCTGATTATTATTTTCGTAGCCGTTTATATCCTGTTTACCATTTATCGGTTGAAGCATGAGGTTTCGGTCGAACAGCAGATTTCGGATATAAAACTACGTTTCTTTACTAATATATCGCATGAGTTGCGTACTCCGCTTACGTTGATAGCAGGTCCGGTGGAGCAGGTCTTGAAGAATGATAAATTGCCGGCTGATGCTCGCGAACAGTTAGTGGTGGTTGAACGGAATACCAATCGGATGCTCCGTCTTGTCAATCAGATTCTGGACTTCCGCAAGATTCAGAATAAGAAGATGAAGATGCAGGTGCAGCGGCTGGATATTGTACCTTTCGTCCGTAAGGTGATGGATAATTTTGAAGCTGTGGCCGAAGAACATCGGATTGATTTCCTGTTCCAGACCGAAAAGGAACATCTTTATCTTTGGGTGGATGCCGATAAGCTGGAAAAGATTGTATTCAATTTGCTTTCCAATGCATTTAAATATACGCCGAATGGTAAGATGATTACAGTGTTTATCCGTGAAGATGAAAATACAGTTTCTATTGGCGTGCAAGATCAGGGTATCGGTATTGCGGAAAATAAAAAGAAGTCACTGTTTGTCCGTTTTGAGAATCTGGTGGATAAGAATCTTTTCAATCAGGCTAGTACGGGTATCGGACTTTCATTGGTGAAAGAGCTGGTAGAAATGCATAAAGCGACTATTTCCGTTGATAGCCATTTGGGAGAAGGGAGTTGCTTCAAAGTAGATTTCCTAAAGGGAAAAGAACATTATGATAAGGAAGCCGAGTTTATTCTGGAAGATGCGGTTGCTCCGGCAAGAATGGGACAAGTAGTGGATATAGCCAATTCTTCCATTCAGTCTGAAACGTTGGTAAGCGATGATTCGGAGAAAATTGAAGATGTGTATGGGGAAGAATTTGCGAAAGAAGAAAACTCCAAAGAATTGATGTTGTTAGTCGAAGATAATCAGGAGTTACGTGAATTCTTGCGCAGTATATTTTCTCCGATGTACCGGGTGGTGGAAGCTGCTGACGGTAAGGAGGGGGCAAGCAAGGCTTTGAAGTACCTGCCGGATATTATCATCAGTGACGTGATGATGCCTGAGAAAGATGGTATCGAAATGACGCGCGAACTGCGTGCGGATATGACGACCAGCCATATACCTATCATCTTGCTTACTGCCAAAACTACGATTGAAAGCAAACTGGAGGGACTGGAATATGGTGCGGACGATTATATAACGAAGCCTTTCAGTGCTACCTATTTGCAAGCCCGTGTGGAAAATCTGTTGATGCAGCGTAAGAAACTGCAAAGTTTCTACCGGGATAGTCTGATGCATATCAATATTTCTACCGGCCAGGAGGTAGCGCCTGTGGCTACGGATATGCCGTCTGCTGAAGAAGATGCCTCCGAAACTGTACCTGCAACTCTCGAAATGTCTCCCAACGACCGTAAGTTTATGGATAAATTGGTAGAGTTGATGGAGCAGAACATGGATAATGGAGAACTGGTGGTAGATGATCTGGTTCGGGAACTGGCTGTCAGCCGTTCTGTCTTCTTCAAGAAGCTGAAAACACTTACCGGACTGGCTCCGATTGAATTTATCAAAGAAATGCGTATCAAGCGGGCTACACAATTAATAGAAACCGGAGAATTTAATATGACCCAGATTTCGTATATGGTAGGCATTAATGATCCGCGTTATTTCAGTAAATGCTTTAAAGCACAGGTTGGAATGACGCCTACGGAGTATCGGGATAGAGTGGGGAGATAACAAGAAAGGCTATCAGATAAAATGATAGCCTTTCAATTTTAGTATGTCTTTTCAGACATTCCATTATTTTCTTATTCTGTCCAGCGAGGATCACCAATGCCACTTGGGAATAGGGCATCTATGATTTTGAAGTTTCCTTCTTCCGGATTTTCGAACACTTCCGCAGATGATTTATCATATTTGGTTACATCACCAAGAGTACTATGGAATGTCATATCATTAGTACCATAAACTTTCTCGATAGTCAGACTAAGATTTGCAGCTGCATTTGCATTATGAGCTTTTCTACTGCTTCCACCATTAGCCAAGATTGTATTTTTGATAGCTAAGGACATTCCTGTCGTATTTTTATCTCCTAATTCTAATAATGCTTTTGAACCTCCCCAGCCATACATCGTACAATAATCGATGGAGAAAGAAGCTGCATTTCCTGCATAGAAGATTCGTCCTTGTGGCTTAATCAAGGTACTATTAGTTATTTCAGTAACAGGGATTTGGGCAACTGTTGATTCTTTATAAGCAAACATATCTCCGCTACAACCGTTGATAATAGATTTACTTACACTAACTTTATTGATTTGAATACTAGTACCTTCTTTAGCTCTTACTAACGATTTAGAATTGTTTATCGTACAATTCTCTATTAATAGAGTGTTGATACTAGTTGCTATATCATCTGTCATTTCTGTACTCTTCTGAAGATTAAAGAAATAATCTCCCTGCGCATCGGCATTTAAGTTATAGAAACGTACCACATCCTTATTTCCTAAAGTCAAAATAGTTTTAGTTGTCATCGTTGCTTGTTCAGCTCCTCCACTTGCTCCCCAAAATACTATTGATGTAATAGTTTCAGGTACAATGACAGCTTTATTGAATGTGATCGTTGTAGAGTGAGGCACAACCAGAACGATATTTCCACTTTGAGCAGCAAGCACCTCATTAGGATCATCAGCAGCTGTAAGATATACAGGTGTATAACCGTCCGGGAAGTTTTCTGTAGTTTGGAACGATTTCTCACCTCTCAAGATTTCTTCACCACTGACAGTATTGTATATACCAATAGTATATGCGGTAGAAGCAGCCAGTCCTGTAAGTTGGTAACTACCTTTAGCATTCATTTCCGAAGTGATTGGAATGTTTGTAACTGCTGAAGTTTCTGTGTTCGTCAGTAGGAAATGAGTTACACTCTGATTCTTTTTCCATGTGATAATGGCAGTAGAACCGGTGATGGTTGAGATATCTTCAATTAACTGTTCTGTTTTAGTCTTAAAGCTTGTATTTTCCGGATATACCCATTTGGAAGGTGATGCTATTTCTGAGCATGAGCGAATACGAATATAGTAATTGGTATTTGCATCCAATCCCTCAATAGTGTATGGAGAGCTTTTTATACTCTTATCCTCTCCGAAAATAACAGAGCCTTCCTGATAATTTTCAGCGGTGAGTTCAGAAGTATTCACTTCAATGATATAATAATCGGTATTGATTGTATTATTCCATATAACTTCAGCATCGTTGATGCTAGGGCTGACTGCCAGTTTAGTACTACGGAACAGACGATTGTAGGCACTGTCTGTTTCCCAATCATTTGCTTTCTCACACGATGAAAGCAGTACGGTCAGGACTATAAAAAGTCCTGATAAAACCGTATATTTTGTTGATTTGATAATATTCATGTTCATGAGATCAATTATTGAATGATATTCATACATTTATTAGAAGTTATAGGAGTTTTCTATGTATCCATTGGCATCCGAAACTGTTTTGGAGCCTATTGGTAATAGATGTCTATTTTTGATTGTAGTATTTAAACCACTGCTGATATCATCTACATACTCAAGATTTAAATCATTGGTTGTTTTGCTAGTATCTGCTACTCCTTTCTTCCATTCATAGTTAGTTCCCCAACCAGTAACATACTCATAACCTGCAGTCTTTGCAGCTTCCTTCACTTTATCAGGATCCTCAAGGTCTCTAAGGTCGGTAGGAATTTGTTCAGTACGCCAAGTGATACTGTTCATATCAATTGAATATGGATCATCACTTTTCATTTTGTAGAAGATAAATTTAGGAGCTGTTTCAATCATGGCTTTATAGTCTGTCCTGAACTGATCCAGTTTTTCAGAGAGTGTTCCCCAACGTATCAGATCGTATTTTCGAACACATTCTCCTGCAAATTCCCATGCGCGTTCCTGGTCAAGTGCTTCCATGAAGTTGTTTCGGGCAGATGCTTCAATTGCTGTTTTGGCAGCAGTCTGGGCAGCAGTATCGAAAGCACGAATGTGTACTTCTGTCAAAGCTTCAAGTGCGGTTTTAGTAGTGGTGCCGTTTGGATTGCTACTTTCTAATCCATACAAGTTATACATAACTTCAGCATACATTAATAAAATATCAGAATAACGCATCACTACCCAGTTAATACCCGGAGCCCATTTCTGGTCTGTATTTTGTGCCAAAGAGATGATTGCATCGTCCATTCTACGGATATCCCATTTTGCTACGTAAGCACTGAAAGGAGAGTTGGAAAGCAATGTCTCTTTTATGACTGCTTTATTGTCTACTGTAGTCTGTTTTAATTCATAATAGGCGCATGTAATGTCTCTACGGCTGTCGTTATTGTCAAAAGACAAGATATAAGAAGCTGTGAGTCTGATGTTACCACTACTGTTGCCTTTTGCGCCATATTTATTGCTGGCACCATTAATACGAACTCCGGTACTGTATCCCATTTCACCTGATCTTCCTAATCCGTGAGCTACCTCGTATAGATTTTCGTAATATTTAGTATCTAATGTCCGCTTGTTGATCAAATCCCATTGGTTCTCAAAAGACGGATTCAATTTATGAACTTGTTTACTAACTACAATATCCAAATGTGCCAATGCACGTTCGTGTAGTTTTTGAACTTCTGCTTCTGACGGGCGTTGAGTGGGGAATTGTCCGTCACTGCAAGTCGGATGATTTCTATAACCTGTTTTTGCCTGTTCGCGGATGCTATATCCGGCACGTGATAAAGCAATACGGGCAAATAGACCATGTGCAAAACCTGCAGTGGCATGTTCTGTTGTGTATCCGTCTTCACCTGCCCAAGGAAGATAATTTGCAGCTTCATCCAGATCATCTAATAGTTGGTCTAAGATAACGTCACGGTCTGTTTTTGCTGCATACATGTTAGAGCCGTCAGCTTGAGTAGGTTCAAAACGCATAGGGACATCTCCGTAATTTTTAACAATATCATAATATACCATTGCACGCATGGTCAATGCTTCTCCTAAATAGCGAAGCATTGGTTTACGAGTGGTAGTCCCTTCTGCTAACAGATCACTATTACGAATACCATCAATAACGATGTTGGCATTTTCAATAATAGCAAAGCATCTTTCCCAGTTTGTATCGAGTTTATCCCATCCTTTGCTTAGATAGTAGTTTCCTAATCCTCTTTCTGAATTCTGATGAACTTCAGATTGCTTGGTTGCATTTGCCAGTTCGATATCTGTATTATTACCAAAATTAATAGGGATACGAGAACCATAAGTATGGTCGTATGTCAAATCGGCATATACCTTGTTTAACGCCTGTTCTGTATATACAACAGAGTTAAAGACGTTTTCTCCTTTTAATTCCGAAGGGGAAGACTGATCGAGAAAATCACTGCATGAAAACAATCCCAGCAGTCCGGTTCCTAATAATATTGATTTTATATAAGTTTTCATATATGTATTTCCTTTCTATTTATGGGTTAGAATGTAACATTAATACCCCCTACAAATGAGCGGCTTTTGGGATATGCGGAGTAATCTACACCTGGAGTCATAGGAGTACTGCGGCGTGTATCTACTTCCGGATCTGCTCCTGAATATTTGGTAAAGCAGTATAAGTTGTAACCAGTTACATAGATACGTACGTTTTGCATAAATATTTTGTTTACAAAAGCTTTAGGCAATGTGTATCCAATTGAGATATTGTTGACGCGGAGGAAAGAACCATCTTCTACTGCCCAGTCAAGCAATGGCATCTCTGTAATTGAGCCCGGATTATACATGGAAGCTCCGGCATTCACTTCATTTAAACGATTAATAGTATAATCAAGTCCATTACTTTTGATATATGAACTCTTTAACATATTTTCTCCTGTTGTGGGATCAATCCAAGAATAACGTTTGGCTAAAGTGAAGTTGTCATTTAAATTCCATCCCTTTTTAGTATCATTATAGTAGCCTGAACCTAATTTGGTCGCATTAACGATCTTGTTACCAAGAGAGTAGTTAAAGAAGGCTGATAGATCAAAATTCTTGTAGCGCATGTTTATACCGAAACCACCAGTAACAGTTGGAACTGTATTGCCCAAACGCTTTTTAGTAAATTTACCATCTTCATCAGCTTTCAGTTTCAATGCACCCGGACCGAAATTGTTATATTTAATCAGCTCCGTTGGATCAGTAAGGTTTTCGTTAAGTACCCATTTACTACCGTCCCATGAGAAATCGTCAGTAGTGTAAAAACCATCCAATTCATATCCATATACTTCTCCCAGACGTCCTCCTTCTTCAATAAAGAAGTCGTTTTGTCCGGCTGGCTTACCTCCCCAGTTACTACTTTGCCAAGTTTGTCCTCCGGCTAGTTTGTCAATTTTGGCTTTATTATAAGAAATGTTGAAGTTCGCATTTAAACCGAAGTCCTTAGTATCTACTATGACTGCATCTAATGCTAATTCTATACCTTTGTTCGATGTCTGTCCAAAATTCTTATATTGGGTGGAAAAACCTGTACTTGAAGGAATTGTTGCATTCATTAATAGGTCTTTAGTTGTATTCCAATATGCATCAATGCTACCTGATAAACGGTTATTCCAAAATCCGAAATCAATACCTAAGTTACGGGTAAGCGTTGTTTCCCATTTTAGATCAGGATTGGAAAGATTGGAAGCATGTTGTAGCACAACAGCACTCATTTCATTGAAATAAATGTTCTTATCACTTGTTTCCGCTAATGAGAAAGTAGAATTGATGGCACCAGATTTGATACGGTTATTACCGGCAGTACCCACACTTAAACGTAGTTTTAGGTTGGATAACCATTCCTTGCTTCTTTCCATCCATGCTTCGTCAGATATTCTCCATGCCAGAGCTAATGAAGGGAAATATCCCCATTGGTTTCCTTTGGAGAATTTACTGGATCCGTCAGCGCGCATGGTGAAAGTCATCAGATATTTGTCTTGTATTGTGTAGTTGACACGTCCGAAGAACGATAGCAGATTATCTTTAAAGCCAATGTAAGTAGAGGTTGGCAATGCTGTTCCGTTACTCATACCGGAAAGAACATCATCAATGGTCATATATTTGGAAAATGCAACAGAAGTGTTAATTGTCTCGTGATCATAACTGCTTGAAACTTCATGTCCCAACATTACATTTAACTTGTGCGTGTTATTCAAGAATTTGGTATCATATGTTACTGTATTTGCATTACGCCAGTTCTTGTTAATAACCTTGTTTAATAGAGCTTGTGGTTGTCCATAATAACCATATTTAGAATTACTTGTAGCTTCCACTCCCCATACTTGGTCCGTATTGTTATATCTCCAGCCATAACCGAACTCACTTCTGAAAGTCAATCCTTTGATTGGTTTCCAATTAAGTCCTACATTATAGTTTTGTTGTAGCCGAGTCTGTTTTTTGTAAGTTGCATTTAAACGTTCTAACGGATTATATTGTGCATTATTCACATTCTCATCATCATCGCTGTCAGAACTTGTTGTATTTATTTCTTCTACTGGCTTATAGATAACGGAACGTGCTATCAATGAATTGGCTGCGCTTGATTCATTTGCATCTGCTCCACCACTGATACCATCAATCGTTTGGTAACTAAAACGGGCGTTAAAGTCCATCGTTAACCATTTGCTGATATTGGTATTAAGTTTAGCATTAATGTTCTCTTTAGAGAAGCCTGAACCAAGCATGATACTTTTTTCTTCGTTATGGGCGTAGCTGACGCTGAACTTAGTATCTTTATTGCCTCCACTTACACTCACATTGTATTGTTGCTGATTTCCTGTGCGACCAAAAATTTCATCCTGATAGTCAGTACCTTTCATCGATTTGTAAATATCCAAATCATCAAAGATACCATATTTCATACCTTCCTGATCTATTTCTTGTTGCCATAATACATATTCGTACGGGTTTAATACATCTACCATTTTGGTAACTTTACGAACACCGAACGAGGCACCCAAGTTTACCTGGATTTTACCTTCCTGACCGGATTTAGTAGTGATGATGATAACACCATTTGCACCGCGGGCCCCATAAATAGCAGTAGAAGAAGCATCTTTCAATACATCTACTGATTGAATATCTGTTGGAGCAATATCAGAAATACTTGATACGGGAAATCCGTCTACAATATAAAGCGGTGAGTTATCTTGGGATAGAGAGCCACCACCACGTACGCGGATTTTTACGTCTGCATCAGGAGATCCTTCAGTAGTCGTAATAGATACACCGGCCATTTTTCCTTGTAGTGCTTCTGATGCGGAAGATACTGGAATGGCAGCAATCTGTTTTGCACTAACAGAAGACACTGAACCAGTCAAATCCTTTTTGGCAACAGTGCCATAACCAATTACTACCACCTCATCTAGTGCTTGTGTGTCATCAGAAAGGGTGACATTAATAGGGCCTTGTCCTTTTATAGCAATATCCTGCGTCTTCATTCCAATATAAGAAAATGTAAGGGTTGCTTTTGCAGGAACTTTAATAGAATAGTTACCATCTAAATCGGTAATTGTACCGTTGGTGGTATTGCCTTTCTCAACTATAGAAGCTCCGATGATCGGTTCTCCTGTTGTGTCTTTCACATTACCTTTTACGGTAATTGTTTGCGCTGATACGCCAAGCGATATCGCTGCAAATAGCATTAGCAGCCAACTGCGCATGTTTTTCACTTTGTTAGACATTCTTTGCATGTTTATTAATTAATGGTTATTGTTTTTGATTCTGTACTCACATTTAGGGTTAATTCCTCGGTACAAAAGTATAGGAATGTGAATATAGGTATGTGCAATATTTGTTTTTCACCTAGTATTTTTTGTTTTTTAATTGCTGACAGGCATTTTTATGATAGTTTTGAAACAAAAAATACACATGATAGCTTGAAATGCCTTGTTTTGTCGATTTTAGTACTTGGGAAAAACAAAATTTGAACATGACTATTCTTTTTCCTGCTTACTTTTGCTCCCATTAATCTAATAATGTATGAAAATGGATATAATTCTAAGTAGATGGTATTGGGCCGTTTTGTTTGTTTTTGGAATCATGGCATGTACTGATAGTGTTGATACCAATGAAAATCCGAAAGAACCCGAAGGGACTGGAGATGTTCAAGATGAAAAGATACCGGCTTTTCCTGGGGCGGAGGGACATGGACGCTACACGACCGGAGGACGTGATGGCGATGTATATATTGTTACTTCATTGGAAGACAAACAGCAAAACGGAACCTTACGTTATGGTATAGAGAAATTAAGCGGAAAACGTACGATTGTTTTCCAAGTATCAGGAACTATTCATTTAAATAGTGATTTAAAAATAAAAAATGGAGATTTAACCATTGCAGGTCAGACAGCTCCGGGTGATGGTATTTGCTTAGCTGGCTATCCGGTCTTTTTGGAGGCAGATAACGTAATTGTCCGTTTTCTACGTTTCCGAATGGGAAATAAAGAAGATGTAAGTGCAGATGGGGCAGATGCTTTTGGTGGTCGGTATCATAAAAATATAATGATTGATCATTGTTCCATGAGTTGGTGTACCGATGAATGTGTTTCTTTCTATCAAAATGAAAATTTCACATTGCAATGGTGTCTCATTTCTGAAAGTCTACGTTTAGGTGGTCATACGAAAGGTCCACATGGTTATGGTGGTATTTGGGGAGGAATGAAAGCTTCTTTTCATCATAATCTATTGGCGCATCATGATAGCCGTAATCCTCGTTTAGGTCCTGGAGTTAATTCGACAAAGGAGAATGAAATTGTAGATATGCGTAATAATGTTATTTATAACTGGTGCGGGAACTCTTGCTATGGTGGAGAAGCCATGCATGTAAATATTGTAAATAATTTCTATAAACCCGGTCCTGCTACCCCTACCGGCACTTCAAAGCGTGGACGTATTATTGCTATTGATAAAAAAGTGAGTGATTCGGATAAGAAATCATATCCGGCTATTTTTGATACTTGGGGAGATTTCTTCATTCAAGGAAATGTAGTGGATGATGGAAAAATTAACGGTGCGGCTGATTATGACCGTTGTGTGAAAGCCACGGAGGATAATTGGGAGTATGGTGTTTATAATCAGTTTGATAAAAAGTATGGAACTTTGGATGAAGATACAAAAAAAGCTCTTAGACGGACAATTCCTGTAGAGACAGGTACTGTTACAACTCATGATGCCCGTACGGCCTTTGAGCGTGTAATGGATTATGTGGGTTGTTCATTGAATAGAGATGAAATAGATGCACGCATTGTTCAAGAGACTCGAACTGGAACTGCAAATTATCAGGGAAAGAATGAGCACAATGGTCAGGGAGTTGTTGAAGGTATTGACTGGAAAAGTGTGGGATATCCAAAGAAAGGTATCATTGATAGCCAGGATGACGTGATTCCTATTGGAGCATTGTCTGCATGGCCTGAATTGTTACAAGATACTGTGCTGAAAGATTCCGATAATGATGGTATACCTGATGAATGGGAAAGAAAGCATGGTTTAAATCCGGATGATGCTTCAGATCGAAATGGTAGAACGGTAGATGAAGAAGGGAAATATACGAATTTGGAAATGTATATGAATAGTTTGGTTCAAAAAATTGTTGAAGGACAGAATAAAGGAGGGATACAATAGACAAATCTGCTATATTGGGATATTATTTTGATAAATAAAAAGAATATGAATTTAATCTTTCGTTGTTTGGTTGTATTTTTAACTATGATGGGGAGTGAAGTTATTTTTGCCTCTTCAGGTGTTGGTAATACTCTTGATTTTGGAGAGCTGGCTGCTTTTCCTGGTGCAGAGGGATATGGGAGCATGACTACAGGTGGACGTGGTGGTAAGGTGTATATAGTTACTTCATTGGCTGATAATGGATTACCTGGTACTTTACGATATGGTATAGAAAAGTTGGATGGTCCTCGTACTATCATTTTCCAAGTATCTGGTACGATATTTCTGCTTAAAGACTTGAAAATACGGAAAGGGGATTTAACCATTGCGGGACAAACTGCCCCAGGAGGAGGAATTTGTATAGCGGGTTATCCGGTAACAAACTATGCAAGTAATGTAATTCTTCGTTTTTTACGTTTTCGTATGGGTAATAAAGAGTGTGTACATCCTGACGGCGCGGATGCTTTAGGAGGGAAAGGAGCGAAGAATGTGATTATAGATCATTGTTCTGTAAGTTGGTGTACCGATGAATGTGCTTCGTTTTATGAAAATGATGATTTTACTATGCAATGGTGCATTATTTCGGAGAGCCTTAGATTGGGAGGACATACAAAAGGACCTCATGGTTATGGAGGAATCTGGGGAGGTGAACACTCTTCTTATCATCATAATCTGTTAGCCCATCATGATAGTCGTAACCCTCGTTTTGGTTTAGGAGCCAAGGCTCGTAAGCATGGAGAATGTGATGGTGATAATGTCGATTTTCGTAATAATGTTATTTATAATTGGGGAATGAATAGTTCGTATGGTGGGGAAAGGATGAATATTAATCTAGTGAATAATTATTATAAACCGGGTCCTGCTACAGTGACGGGATCTAAACGTGGGCGGATTTTTGCTATAGATGCAACAGAAGATGGAAATGGAGGTTATTTGTGGGGAAAGTATTATATTGATGGTAATGTTGTAGACGGAGGGGCAGATGATAAAAACAGCCAGAAGGCTACAGCTGATAATTGGGAATATGGAGTTTATAATCAATTCTCAAGTAATTATAAAAAAGTAATTACAGAAAAGACTAAAGATTCTATTCGTCTGAATGAACCTCACGGGTTTGCATCGGTAACGACACATACAGCTTTCAATGCTTATAAACGAGTATTGGATTATGCGGGATGTTCATTACATCGAGATGATGTTGATATACGTATTGTGGAGGAAACACGTACCAGGACAGCCGGATATAAAGGTTTGAATAATCATAATGGAGAAGGGGGCATGTGGAAAAGTGAAGGATATCCGAAACCCGGATTGATAGATAGTCAGGATGATTTGCTTTCTTCAAATGCTCCGGAGAATGTTTCTCCATGGCCTGTTCTTCCACAAGGAACTGTCTTGGTTGATTCCGATAATGATGGTATGCCTGATGTATGGGAGAGAAAATTTGGATTAAATCCGAATGATGCTTCTGATTGTAATGGAAAAACGATAGATAAATATGGTCAGTATACCAATCTAGAAATGTATATGAATAGTTTAGTACATGATATTGTTGAAAAACAGAATAACGGTGGAAAGAAATAATTTATAAACAGATAAGATTTGTCTTTGTCGGGCGAGGTCGTTTATCATAATCGTATTCACCGGTTTTTATCCGGCATTCATCGGAATTTATACCGTAAATCAACAGAAAAGCCTGTGGAAGCATAGGGAAATGATGTATCTTTGAACCATTAATCAATTAATAATAGAGACAATGGAAGAGAAACAAAATTTTCCCCGTGCTACAGGCTTTTCCGGTAAAATACTGATAGCTTCACTTTTTATCCTTTCCGGGATTCTACTGTTTGCCCGTAATATGGGATGGATTACATCAGAAGTATTTGATATAATCGTATCCTGGCATTCACTCCTTATATTATTAGGTATATATGCTATGATTCGCCGCCATTTCATCGGTGGAATCATCCTTTTTCTGGCGGGTGCCTATTTTTTGACAGGAGGACTTTCCTGGTTGCCGGAGAATTCACAGGCAATGGTGTGGCCCCTCGCCCTGATAATAGCAGGCGTTTTATTTATCTTCAAACCCGGCAGAAATAAGAGGGCGCAATGGGCTCGCCAGCATACAATGGAACATCGTCGGCAATGGATGAAGATGCATCAGGGTAGACCCGGCATGAACTTTGAGAGTGAACAACAACAGTCGGAATCAGTAGATGGCTTTTTGCGTTCGGAGAATGTCTGGGGAGCTGCACGCCACGTAGTACTTGATGAGTTGTTTAAAGGAGCCATCATTTGTACCTCTTTCGGGGGGGACAACTATTGATCTTCGCCATACCCATATTGCACCGGGAGAAACCTATATTGATTTGGATTGCAGTTGGGGGGGAGTCGAAATTTATGTCCCGTCGGATTGGACAGTCGTGTTCAAATGCAATGCTTTTTTTGGAGGATGTGATGACAAACGCTGGCAAAATGGGAATGTAAACAAGGAGAGCATATTGGTCATTCGTGGAACGCTTTCTTTCGGAGGCTTGGAAGTTAAAGACTAGCGTATGAAAGCACATCCGATAATAGATTATCCATTCCGCTGGGTTCCGATGCTGGTGCTAGCGTTGATTCTGGTTGCAACACAGGTGGCTTTAGTTTGTGGATATACCGGAACCGACTATCTTCCTGCTCTGGTAGATGGAGTCGCAACAATTGGTTGGCTGGCAGCCATAGCCTATTTAGCCTGGTTTGTGGTCGGTCTTGTTTCGTTGTTCCAGACGGATATAATCATGATAATCGTTGGAAGCCTGTTATGGCTGGCGGGTAGTTTTATGATCTGTGATATCATGGTGAGGATTGTAGGCGTATCCTATATTCCTTTTGTGCAGACCATACCTTTCCGGTTATTATTCGGACTACCAACCTTGATTGCCATTACTTTATGGTATCGCCTGATCGTAACTAAGGAAGAAGTACAGAATCAGGAACTGGATAAAGAATTGGCTGCACATCAGCTAACTGTGACCGAACAACAAGGAAAACCACAGACAGAATTAATAGATCGCATTACAGTGAAAGACGGTTCCCGAATTCATCTGGTAAAGGCAGATGAACTGATCTACATACAAGCGTGTGGAGATTATGTGATGCTGATAACTCCTACCGGAGAATATCTGAAAGAACAAACAATGAAGTATTTTGAGACCCATCTGTCTCCTGATACATTTGTGCGTGTACATCGTTCTACGATTGTCAACGTAACACAAATTTCGCGGGTGGAGCTTTTTGGAAAAGAAACTTATCAGTTGTTATTGAAAACTGGCGTGAAACTAAAAGTGAGTCTTTCCGGTTACCGGTTATTAAAAGAGCGGCTGGGGATCTAAAATTGGTTCAATCTTATCATAAAAACTGATTTTTCCCCCATATCGGTCAAAAAATGAATGTCAGAATGAAAAGCTTCCACTACTTTTGTTTCCATCATCTAATAATGTGAATAAGGAAATGAGAAGAATATTAGTTAATGTCTGTCTGCTGGCAATGGTCGTGGGAGGAACGATGTCTTTTTCCTATGACATACCCGAAAAACAGGAGACAGGCGTCCGGGAAGGTCGAGTGATCTCTTTTCCCGGAGCTGAAGGACACGGTAGATACACGACGGGCGGCCGTGGTGGCAAAGTGTATCATGTGACTTCTTTGGAAGACGATGGTTCGCAAGGGACTTTACGATGGGCTTTGAAACAAAATGGACCTAAAACGATTGTTTTTGATGTGGCTGGCACGATTCATCTGAAATCGGAGTTACGAACAGGGAAAGATCATCTCACCATTGCAGGACAGACTTCTCCCGGAGGAATCTGTCTGGCTGATTATGGCTTTTCTATTAATTCTAATAATGTAATTATCCGTTTTCTTCGTTTCCGCCCCGGAGAAGCCAGTGGAAAAGAACCCGATGGATTGGGCGGCTGTGATAAAAAAGATATTATGGTAGACCATTGCTCCGTTAGTTGGAGTGTGGATGAATGTCTTTCCGTTTATGGTATGGAAAACTCCACGGTACAATGGTGTATTGGCTCTGAAGCATTAAGAAAAGCGACTCATGTAAAAGGGGCACACGGATATGGCGGTAATTGGGGAGGCCATAAAGCTTCCTATCATCATAACTTGATCGCTCACTGTGAAAGTCGCGTGCCGCGTCTGGGCCCTCGTCCTTCTACATTAGCTCTTGGCGAATGTGTTGATATTCGGAATAATGTTTTCTACAACTGGGCTGGAAACGGTTGCTATGGCGGAGAAGATCAGCATGTCAATATCGTCAATAACTATTATAAACCGGGACCGGCAACCAAACAGGCCTCCAAACAGGTGCAATATCGTATCGCCAAAGTCGGAGTTTATCCGCAGGCTTATGTTTACGTTGATGGAGAACCCAAAAAGAACTTAGCTTTTCAACCTTACCTGCAGAAATGGGGAACTTTCTATATTGATGGAAATAAGATAGAAGGTAACAACAGAGTGACTGCCGATAACTGGACGGATGGGGTCTATGCCCAGTTGAAGAATGATGAAAAAGTAGACTTCCTCTGGACAGAAGAAGCCAAAGAATCTATCCGTCTGAAAGAACCTCTTGATTTTGGAGTAATCACTACCTATTCGGCTGACAAGGCTTATGAACAGGTAATGAACTATGCGGGTTGTTGTAATTATCGTGATGAAGTAGACAAACGTATCATCTCTGACACCCGGAAAGGAACGGCAACTTTCACAGGAGAAGGAAATAAACCCGGATTTATCAATAGCCCCGAAGATATAGGTGATTCTCCCTGGCCGGAATTGTCAATAGCAGGTCTTTCGGTACCGGTGGATTCAGACGGTGATGGCATACCTGATGAGTGGGAAATAAAAAACGGACTTGATCCGAATAATCCCGCAGATGGAAATACAAAAACGAAAGATCCGAATGGACAATATACGAATCTTGAGGTATATTTGAATAGTTTGGTGCAAAATATAGTCGATGCACAGAACAAATAGGTAATCAGTAATTCTCCGTTCAATGCGGTGAATTTAGATGATATGCCTTTCAGGTGTTTTATGATAACACTTGAAGGGCATATCTTTTTTGTGCATAGCTATACTTGAGGGGCACATTTTGCCCCAGTCCGTTTTTTCCTCCTTTTCTACTAAATCTTACTCTATCTTCTCTTGTTTAATCTTCAAATTTGCACTGGTGAAAGAACAAAGAATTCACTTTAGCGAAAAACATCTTAATGTATAATGAAAATCTAAACAAATGAGAAACATGAATCTATTATTCCGGAGTATGAATTCTCCTTAAAAAGCCCCCTGTCCCTTGGGGGAAAAGAACACTATAATGGTTGTTGTATTTTAAAACTGTATAAACTAATATTTATGAGACATCTAACGAAATTTTCAATTTTACTATTTCTCACTTTCTTCTCTTGCTCACAGCAGATAGAGGAGGGATGGGAATCTGGCGAGTTACCTCAAGAGCCCGAAACGCATCCTGTAAGCGTTAGTTTTAGCCGGGCAAGTCTTGAAACCTTTACCGAACAAGGCATAACGGAGATTGGCATTTATGCGTATCTGAAAGATTCTATGGTATACGGAAAGAATCTACCTTTAAACGATGGGAATTTGCAAATAGATCTTCCTCTCGGAGAAAATCTGCAAACTTTCGCTGTAGCGAATGCGGATCATCTGACCGATGTAGACAGCCTCTCTAAAGTGGTAGTGTATCAAGATATCTATGCACAAAAACAGGTGTATATTTCCAATGTTGTAGATCTGACTTCAGACTATTCTGTCAGTAATCTAAGTCTGGAACTGAAACGTTTGGTTGGACAAGCTACATTCCAACCTAGAGAAACTGCAGATGAACTCAATGCTATTACTCGGTTTGACCAGTTGAATGTCACTTTTACGAATGTAGGTGTTGCCTATAAAGTAAAAACCGGAGCATGTGTTCAACAGGATATAACGATTAGTGTGGATCGGGCTGCAGGCTTTAGTGCATCTGTTTATTCATTTCCAACAATCAATGCAGACTTAAGAACGTCGGTAGATGTGGTATATTTGAAAGGCGGAGAAGAAGTAAACCGCACAAATAGTCCGCTTGATACAGGCATTGCCTTTGAACCGTCCAAACATTCTATAGTCTATATGCCAATATTAGAGGAAGCGTATTTACAAAATTCGTGGACTCGTAGTCTGGTCATGAGTAAAACTGATATGTTACCCCAACCATTTACAATAGAAGAATCTGAATTTTAAAACAGGAGTCTTATGAGAAAAAATATAATTTATTCTTTAGTGGGATTGACACTTCTACTGGGTACGTATGCTTGCTCTGATGATGATAAGTATTCGACTTCAGTAGTAAATCAAATCGAATTATTCTTGGATGATGAACCGTGGGCAGTGAATACGGGATTATCAACCAAACCTCTTTTTATATATAAAGATAACGGAGAGTATTTTGCTAATTATACCTCACATTATCGTTTCCAGTTACCTAATGGAAAATATAGGATTCTGTCAACAACACAGACAGATTCGATTCCTTGTCCGAGTAATTTGAATGATATTATTATTCGGCAAGATCTGGCGGCAAAAACGAAGTATGCTATTTCAGCACCTGTGGAATACAGTTCTCCGTTCAATGATCCGTTGAGTATTCGTATGTATAACCGGACAGGAGTGATCCGTCTGAAAGCTACGGATAAAAAAGCGGATAAGAGATATTCTACGGTACGCGCTGTGCTTTCATGTCCGATTTCCGGTTATAAAGTGTCGGATGCCAGATTCATAGAAACACCGATAGAAATAATCCGCGATAAAGCTACCAGCAGTGGTGGTGTGAATTATACAGATGATATGGTGTTGTTTGAGACGCGGACGATAGGAAAAGAGATAGGTATTCGCATTGATTATTTGGATCAGCATAATAATGTGGTGCAGTCGAAAACTATTGATGGTACATTCCCTATATTGCCCGATGACACTACACAGGTGGCTTTTGCTCTTAATAACGCCGACGAACCGATGATTCAGGATTATAAAGTGACGATAGCGTCGGAAGGATGGGATGAAGAAGAAATAAATCCGGAAGCTCCGATGAGAATACCGGATGGATATAGATATGTGAATCCGGAAGAGAATCTGGAACAGATATGCAAAGCGTTGATGGCGGATGTGACTGTAACTGAAGTGAAGCTGTTCTTGAAAGCAGGGGGAGAGTATAAGTTGGGAAGACAGACTGATTTCGGAAAGAGTCTCTATATTGTAGGGCAGAAACCGACAAATGGACAAAAACTGGCCTATATGGAAATGGGTAATATGAGCATATCTACCGGTGATAACAAGATTGATGCTGTTCATTTTGAAAACCTGAGTATAAAAACGACAGACTCGGATTTCTTCAAGTTGAAGAATCAACATTTCCATGTGAAAGAGATTTCGCTGAAAGGATGTGATATTAATGATTTGGGACGTACGATGTGGTATCAGGAAGTAAACGCTAAACAGGCGCAAACTGTTGATAACCTTATTATTGAAGATTGCCGTTTCTTCGGATTAAATTCTGGTAGCAGCGGATTGTTCGGGTTGTCTACTAAACAGGATGCTCCTATTTACAATTTTGTGTTCAGAAATTCTACATTCCATGCAAATAATCTGACTAAAGCATTGATAACAGGCCTGAGTTCCATGACCGGTGATTTGAGTATAACCATAGAGAATTGTACATTCATCGGAATGGCACCTGTAGGTATGACATTCTTTGATTTGTCGCCGAAGAATACCAGCAGTTTCACATTGACGGTTAAGAATAATCTGTTCAGTGGCATATCCGGAGAAGGCAGTGGTACTTGGTTTAATTTGAGAAATGTAACAGACAGAACATTCGCAGACAATTATCATACGCAAGGTTTCGTCATGAATACTTGGGGAGTAAACGATAATGAGCTTCCGGCTGAAACAACTTCAATGAGTGCACTCTTTACGGATGTTGAGGGAAGGGATCTGACTATTAAGGACAAGAGTTCGGAAGTATATACCAAAGGAATCGGTGATCCGCATTGGATTAGAAAATAGTTAAAGTATAAACGAATAAATTATATAGGATATGAGATCATTTCTAATCATATTATTGGCAGGATTGCTTGGGGCTTGTAGTTCGGATGACGAAAAGAACGAAGCAGCATTAGCTAATAACTTGGAAGTATCAAAGAATGAGGTGAAACTCACCAATGTAGGAGGTTCTTTTACTATCAATGTGACTGCAACCGGCGATTGGACAGCTAAAGTCACAGAAAGTAATGGTAGCTGGCTGACTCTTTCGAAAGAAAGTGGAAATGGAAACGGCGATCTTCGTTTATTCTTCACTGAAAACACAGATGACGCGAAGCGTGAAAGTAAGATTAAGGTTACTTTGACGAATGTTAATACGACGATTGAACAGGAAATCTCTGTAGAACAACTGGGTACTGATCCGGATATTTTGCTGGATTATTCAAAAGAAGTGATTCCATTTTTAGGAACTACTCTGATTTGTCAGGTTGTATCCAATGTGGCATGGAAAATAGAGATTGACGATCAAACCGACTGGATCAAGGAAGTCGATCAGTCTGCACAGGAGAGCCGTAGTTTTGTGACGGATAATGTTCACTTTGCTATTGCATTGAACGTGGCAGCGGAGAGAAGAGGGAATATCGTATTTAAGACAGTGGGTGATTACATCATGAGTAAGACTGTGGAGATTGTTCAGGAAGGAGTCAAAACGACTCTGGAAGTAGAGCAGGATGAATATATTATTCCTTATAAGTGTAAGGCACTAACTATTCCCGTCACTCAAGAATATGCAATAGAATATACGATGACTTCAACCGAACCCTGGATTACTTTGGATAAGGAAGCTTCGACAGAAGATGCAATCGTACTGAAAATACAAGATAATACAGATCGTTTTCCACGCACTTCTTCTGTGACCATAAAGAACAGCGTGTTGGAACAGAAGATAGAGATATTTCAGTATGGTAAACCTGATACGAGTATTGGTGACGACCCATCGGCCGGACAACTTTTGGCTTTCCCCGGTGCGGAGGGAGGTGGACGTTTTACAACCGGAGGCCGTGGCGGTGAAATCTATCGGGTCACTAATCTGGAAGATTATGGCAAAAATGAAACTCCCATCAAAGGAAGTCTGCGTTATGGAATCGAGAAGTCCGACCAGCCTCGGAATATCATCTTTGATGTTTCGGGTATCATAGAACTGAAGCGTGGATTGTTTTTAGTAGATCATCCCAATGTAAGTATCTTGGGACAGACAGCTCCGGGCGATGGTATCACGTTGAAGAACTATAATTTCTCTTTTAATCTGTCGGCAGACAGCAAAGAAATGAATGCAATTATTCGTTTCTTACGTTGCCGTCCCGGTGACAAATACGAGGATTATGCCGAAGATGCTATTGGAGGAAGATATTTCACGAATGCGATTGTCGATCATGTTACTGCCAGTTGGGGAGTTGATGAAACTCTGTCTTTCTATGGTTGTCAGAATTTTACTGCGCAGTGGTGTATGTCAACAGAGAGCTTGAATAATTCCAATCATGCCAAAGGAGCTCATGGGTATGGAGCGATGTTTAGTGGTGATAATGCTTCTTACCATCATATTCTGATGGCACATCATAGTAGCCGTGCTCCCCGAATTTCTGATATGCCGGAACCCGGAACCCAAGGAGCCGGTGACCATATCGGATATTTTGATGTACGAAACAATGTCTATTATAACTGGAGTGAAGCCGGATTTGGCTGTTATGGTGGAAAATATGGAACGTTCAATATTGTCAACTGCTATTATAAAGCAGGACCGGCTACCGGAACAGGAAGTATGTCGTGGAGAGTTCTGTCAAGTGATCCTACCGCCAGAGCATATATCGAGGGCAACCATGTGACTGCCAGTGCAGAAGTTACGGCAGATAACTGGACGAATGGAATCTGGAGTCAATTTTGGCGCGATTTGCATCCTACAGAAGAAGAAATGCATGCAATGAGAATGGCGGAACCGCAGCCATTTAGTAAGGTGACCAGCCATACACCCGAGCAAGCCTATGAAAAGGTATTGCAATATGCCGGCGCCTCTTTGCGCAGAGATATTATTGATCAACGTATCGTGAAAGAGGTCAGAGAAGGTACTTCTACATGGACTGGTTCGAAGGATGAAAAACCGCGCCCTGGAATTATTGATACGGTGGGGGATACAGAAGGATATCCTGAAGTTAAATCGTTGAAAGCCTGGTCCGATACGGATGGCGATGGAATTCCTGATATTTGGGAAGAAGCTTACGGACTTGATCCGAATAATCCGGATGATGCTGCACAGATAAGTACGTCAGTAGATCCCAACGGGCGTTATTCCAATCTGGAAGTTTATTTTCATAACCTGGTTCAGCATATTGTTTACAATCAGAATCTGGGCGGTCAGGTTATCGAGAAGAAATAGTAAACCGTATATTTTGTAACAAAAAACTTTAGTATAATGAATAAACTAATTATAAGTATATTCACCCTGTTATTGGTGGCGGTCAGTGGTTTTGCACAGACCGTAACCGGTACGGTGACAGATAACTACGGGCCGGTAATAGGTGCCGCAGTAATGGTGCAAGGCACAAAAATAGGTGCTACTACCGATATGGACGGAAACTTTACACTGACCAATGTTCCTGATGTGAATAAAGCCGTGTTGACTATCCGTTATGTCGGAATGAATGAAGTGAAAGAACCATTGAAAGGACGTACTTCCGGAATTCATATTCAGATGACGGAAGCCGTCGGACAACTGGATGATGTGGTCGTAATCGGTTATGGTACACAGAAAAGAGGGAATCTGACTGGTTCGGTATCGAGCGTATCAGGCAAGGTTCTCGAAAAAGTACCGACTGCTTCCGTTGCAGAGGCTATTGTCGGTAAAATGCCGGGTGTGCAGGTGACGGCAGTGGATGGATCACCGGATGCGGAAATTAAAATATTGGTGCGTGGTGGAGGTTCGATCACGCAGGACAACAGTCCGCTGATTTTGGTAGACGGATTTGAAGTGGGAAGTTTAAATGATATTCCACCGACAGATGTAGAGTCCATCGATGTCTTGAAAGATGCTGCTTCTACGGCAGTTTATGGAGCTCGCGGTGCTAATGGTGTCATTCTGGTGACTACCAAACAAGCAAAGGAAGGACGCGTATCTATCAATTTGAATACTTACTTGCAGACAAGCACATTATCAAACAAGCTGGACGTGATGGATCCCTACGAATATGTTTTGATGCAATATGAGAATGCCCGTCAAAAGAATTCCATACCCGACGATTTCTTTAATAAGTATGGACAAGCATATGAATTCTATATTTATCAGGGAGATAAAGGAACGGACTGGCAGGATGAAATTTTTGGAACGAATCCGGTATCTAAATATGTAGACCTTAGTATCAATGGCGGTACAGAGAAAACGAAGTATAAAGTGGCATTTATCCATCAGGACCGTCCTAGTGTGATGGTGGGAAACGGGTTGAAACAGAACAACCTGAATGTGAGTCTGAATACCCAGCTCTTTAAATTCCTGACTTTTGAATACCGCACCCGTTTGTTGCATAAAGAAGTGGACGGTTCCGGTACGGATGGGGTGAGTCTTTTGGATGCACTCCGTCAGGCACCTACTGAAGGATTGGATGAATATATGAAATTGCCGGAAGATGACACTTATTATGACCCTGATTTATTGGATGAGATAACCCGCTTTAACCCGAAAGAAGAATCTGAAAAGAATTATAAGAAAAGAATTAATAAGTCTCTCAATACGATAGGTGCTCTGACTTGGAATATAATGAAAGGCATGACTTTCCGTACGGAATTCGGCTTTGAAAATAATACAGAGGAGTCTCGACGTTTTTGGGGCACTGATACATCTAACGCCAAGAATAATAATAACCAGCCAATGGCTGAGTGGAGTATGTCTCAAGGTTCCAAATGGCAATTATCCAATGTGTTTAACTACAACTTTATGTTGGATGATACGCATGATATCCAATTGATGGTCGGACAAGAAATGAAGAGTTCCCAATCCAGCCGTAAGACCTATACTACCCGCTATTTTCCGGTGAATACAACTGCGGAAAAGGCATTTGATAACCTGTCTTTGGGTACTCCTTACGAAAATAAGTCTTCTGCCGGTTCGCCCACACGCATTTCTTCTTTTTTCGGTCGTGCTTACTATGGATATAAGGATAAATATCTCGCTACTGTGACCTTGCGTGCCGATGGTTCATCGAAGTTTGCTTCAGGCAATCGTTGGGGATTTTTCCCGGCAGCGGCTGTTGCATGGCGTATGTCTAATGAGGACTTTTTGAAAGAGAGTGAAGTGGTGTCGAATCTTAAATTGAGAGTAAGTTATGGTGCTTCTGGAAATGACCGTATCTCTTCCGATATTTATCAGAAATTGTATGGTATCAGCAGCAGCCGGCCTGCGGGTTGGGAAGAAACGAGCCGGTACTATTATCAATTTTATAACACGAAAGAACTGTATAATCCCCATGTAAAATGGGAGACTACCATTACCCGTAACCTTGCCGTTGACTTCGGCTTTTTCAGAGAACGGTTAAGCGGATCATTGGAATTCTATTGGAACACGGTGAAAGACTTACTGCTTTCTTCTACTATTCCCGGCTATACAGGCTACACGCATCTTATGGAGAATGTGGGGCAGACTTCAAACCGAGGGGTTGAGTTGTCTCTGACCGGTTATATCATCGACCGTCCGGACTTTACATTGAACGCGACGTTTAATATCGGTCGTAATAAAAACAAGATCGACAAGCTCGCAAGTGGTGAAAAGGAAATGGTGCTTTCTTCTGGCTGGGCAGGCTCTCAACTCTTGAATTCAGATGATTATCGTGCCTACGTAGGAGGTACTACCGGTTTGATCTATGGATTTGTGAATGACGGTTTCTATACAGTGGATGATTTCAAGCCATTTGATTCAAAATCCAGAACATGGACATTGAAAGACGGAGTCGTAAACTCCAGCCCGTTGTCCGGTGACCCGCGTCCGGGTAATGCCAAATTTAAAAAACTCACTCCGGTGGATGAAAATAGTGCCAACCCGTATACGTTGACGGATGACGACCGTACTGTGATCGGTAATACTACTCCGAAGTTTTCGGGAGGATTTGGATTAAATGCAACTTTTAAAGGTTTTGATGTAAGTGCGTTCTTTAATTTCATGTATGATTTCGATGTGTTCAATGCCAATAAAGTAATGATGACTACATGGGCAAGTAATAATTACAACAATTTCAGCATGGATATTTCTGCTGCGAAGCGTTGGCGTAATTTTGACGATATGGGTAATGAAATTCGTTACAGTCCGGAAATTCTTGCAGAGTTTAATAAGAATGCGACGATGTGGAATCCGACTTCTATCGGACGTCCCATTGCAATGTCATATGCAGTGGAAGACGGTTCTTTCCTGCGTCTCAATACGGCTACTATCGGCTATACACTGCCACGTGTATGGACCAATAAAGTGGGTTTGAGCAGAGTACGTTTCTATGCGTCAGGTTACAACCTCTTTACGATTACCGGATATAGCGGTTATGATCCGGAGGTAGATATTGCTACCGGATTAACGCCGAATATCGATAATAACAGATATCCGAGAAGCCGCACATACACGTTCGGTGTGCAATTGACCTTTTAATAAACTAACTAAAATGAAAGAACAATGAATAAGAAGTTATTATATTCAACCATAGCCTGCGCGATGCTCTCTTTCACATCTTGTAATGACTTTCTGGATGTGGAGCCTCCTTCAGGATTTACCCCCGGATACGTTTTTACTTCAGAAGAGGAAGCCAAAGCCTTGATGACTAAAATGTATTCTGCAATGACAGAAGACGGTATGTATGGCAGTACGCTTGCCAACAGCCTGAATACGAATACGGATGTAGAAATGTCTTCCTTTAAGAATAATACCGTAGCGGCCACCGGTGCGGATATCGGTTGTTTCGATTCCAAACCCTACTGGAATACGTTGAATAGTACATGGAACAATATGTATTCCGTGATCAATTATGCGAACGACTTCCTGCATGAAATGGAAAATTCCTCTTTGTTCTCCTTACAGATAAAAGAGGAGGGACCGACTGAAATACAACAGATGTACGGAGAGGTGAAAACACTTCGTGCGATGCTTTATCTGGATTTGATTCGTACATGGGGAGATGTCGTCTTTGTGACCGAACCTTCGAAATCCACAGATGATTTCTTTTCAGTCGGTGTGACGGAACGGAACAAGATACTGGAATACCTGATTGACGAGTTGATTGATGTAGAGCCGATGATGAAATATGCCGCCGATCTGGATTACGGGGTAGAGCGTGCTTCCCGCGAATATTGCCAGGCACTTATCGGACAACTGGCTTTGTATCGTGGAGGATGGTCTTTACGTCCCGATAAAGAGAATCCGGACAACGTGGGATATATGGAACGTGGTGACAATTTCGAGCATTATTATGATATCGCTATCACCTATCTGGGTAAAGTAATCAAGGAAAACAAGCATGATTTGAAACAGAGTTACGAAGAACTTTGGTACAATGAATGCAATTGGACGACGGCGAATAATGACGATGTGATTTTTGCTATCCCTATGCTGAAAAGTGTGACCAGCCGTTACGGGTATAATGTAGGTGTAACGATTGCCGGTGACAAGCACGAGTACGGAAGTGCCAGCAACTATCTGCATTATTGTGGTACGTATATGTTTACATTTGATGGGGATGATTTGCGTCGTGACGTTACGTGTGCTCCTTACAAATACGATAAGAACCTGAATCAGGAGATGGATATGGGAATCGCCGGCATGGGAGTAGGTAAATGGTCGAAACTTAAAATGAAGTCTCCGTTAGGCTCTTCCAGTGGTGCGGGAACGGGTATCAATAGCATACGCATGAGGTTTGCAGATGTGTTGTTGATGTATGCTGAAGCGGTGAACGAGCGGTTCGGACCGCGTGATGATGCAAAGGAAGCGATGAAGAGGGTAAGGCGGCGTGCGTTTGATTCTTCTTTGTGGGCTTCGAAAGTAGAATCTTACGTAGAAAGTCTGAATACAGAAGACGATTTCTTCAAAGCAATCATGGACGAACGAAAATGGGAATTTGGGGGTGAAAGTATCCGTAAATATGACTTGGCCCGTTGGAATAAGTACAGTGAGGTGATCTATAATCTCTATTTTGAAATGATTAATTGGGGGTTGGTTGCCAATGGTACCTATATACCGGGTATTGAGAAAGTACCTGAAAATATTTATTATAAGTCAGTCCCTGATCCGGAACATCCGGACAGAACCATTCTGGATATAGTCGGCATTGAGAAAGAAGAATTCGGAACGGGTAAACCTGCCGGTTATCAAACGTTGGCATACGCTATTGGATGGAGAGTCCTGAACTCGGAAACGCAGCAATTTGAGACCTTGAAAGAGATTTCCTGGAGTTTCAGAGGATTTATCAATCTGAATAACGACAAGAGTGTGAAACCTTCTGATCCGTTGAGATATTTGTGTCCTTATCCTTCACAAGTAATTACAGACCATAGAGGGGCTATTCAAAACTATTATGGATATTAACCAGTAAAAATGAATGTTATGATGAAGTTACTATATAGATTGACAACAGTCTTATTGCCTGCTTTGTTGTGGGGAGCGCTTTTCACAAGTTGCCAAGACGACCAATATAACAAAATAGACGATCTGTTTCAGCCCAGATTCGTATTGGAGAAACCGGAGGTGAAGAGTAATTCTATTACTTTGGTGTGGTATAAAGTAAATGATGCATCATCCTATACGGTAGAGTTGCATCAGGATACGTATTACAAAAGTTTGTTTATGTCGGTAGATACAACTGAACCATTTGTCTTTCTGGACGATATCCCTTATGGAACAACGTTCTATATTCGTGTGCGTTCGAATGCGGCAAATGCAGTCAATAATTCTCAATGGACTTATACGAATGCTTCTACAGAGGCCAGACCGGAATATGCGAAGTTATTGGAAGACGTATCAAAAACAGAGATAACAGAAAACTCTGCTATCATTCGTTGGAAAGTAGATGTACAGAATCCGGTGGACAGTATCAGCGTGATGCCGATGATGGACAAAACTTTAGCGAATGTATCCCGTTATCTGACTGAAGAGGAAAAAGCACAAGGACGTGCCGAAGTGACCGGTCTGGATAAGAATACACTGTATGCGGTTAATATTTACGATACAAGTAAGCCGAGGAAATATGACAAACCTTATAATCAGGCTACTTTCCGTACAGCGGGACCGGCTGCCGAATCTATTACGGTAGGTTGGGATGATGATTTGACGAAACTTCTGACTGATAATAATGATAATGCGGAGATTCCGGAGGGTACCGAATATTTCTTGCCGGCTGGCTCTTCTTATCGTTTGAGTCCATTTGCAATAAAGAAAGGTTTCCGTCTGGTCGGTAGCACGGAAGGCATTAAGCCTATTGTCACTATGGAATCTTCATGGAATGTGGTTGCCGGATCTTATATTTCCGGTATAGAGTTTGTAAATATCGAATTCCGGCAGGAGATATTGAACAGTTATTTCTTTAATAGTGGTAATGCATACACGCTGGAGAATATCAGTTTCGTTAATTGCGACTTCTATGGATTCGGACGTGGATTCTGGCGTCATCAGGGAGCTAACAATAAACATCTGATGAACTTCGAAATGGAAGGCTGCAAGTTTGAACAATGCGGTTGGCAGACAGGTGCATACGGTACGTTCCATCTTGGATCGACCGATAAGGAAGGTAACTCTTATGATCATGTAGAAAGAGTTGTTTATAGAAACTGCACATTCAGTAGAGATAACAACAGTACAGACGGCTGGGGCTGGGGTAACATCTTCTATGCGCCCAATCTGGACAAACCTATTCATCTGGAATATAAAAATGTAACCTTCTACAGCTTCTGTCGCAATCAGCGTATGATTAATATACAGTCTGCTGTTGGTTCGGAATTGGTGTTGGAAGGAGTAGTCTTGGCTTCACCGTGTGGTGAAATTTATTCAATCGGTGCCAATACTACCACTAGCTTCTCTAACAACTATACAACGAAAGATTATGCGTTGGGTGGTAGTAAGATCAATGCAACCGATTTGGATATGACTGCTGCCGAACTGTTTGTTGACCCGGAAAAGGGCGATCTGACAATCAAGGATTCGAATTCTCCGATTGTCACTAATCGTTCCGGTGATACTCGTTGGATTCCATAACCGGATCATTGTCGGGACCATACTGGTTATGAACAGGTAATCGTTTTTCTGAAAACAAATGGCCCTTGGGAAAAGAAACCGGGGGCTGTTTTTTCCTCTATATAAAATTTACACAATTGAAGTATGAAGAAGATACAATGCATTTTACAGGGAGTCATCTTGCTGTTCTCCTTGTGTTCCCCAGTCTGGGGTGCTGATGGGAGGGGGCATATAGATAGGAATCATTCCGGTGAAAGTAATTCTCCTTTTCAGGCTGTAGTGGCAAGAGATGGCAGTGGTGATTACAGAACGGTGCAAGAGGCTATTGATGCCGCACCCGAAAATTCAAAGACGCCTTGGTGCATATTTGTGAAGAATGGGTCTTATCGAGAGTACCTATTTATACCAAAGACAAAAACATTCATCCATTTGATAGGACAGGACAAAGATAAAACCATCATTCACCACAGTCTGAATGTGGGTGGCAAACCAGAGGCTACTTCGACAGATACCGGTTATTGGAGGCATTCTGTTCATAATCCGGAATCGGATGTCTATAAATACGATGGCAGTGTAGTGAAGATTGAAGCGCCTGATTTCTATTCGGAAAACATCTCTTATGTTAACGACTGGGGAGTGGATAGCCAGAAAGGGCCGCAAGCTTTGGCAATGAGCAGTCAGGCGGATCGTATCGCATTTAATAATTGTAACTTCCGTTCTTTTCAGGATACATGGATGACTACAGGCAATGATACTGCACGACATTACGTCAAAGATTGTTGGATTGAAGGAGCGGTAGATTATTTCTATGGCGGAGGAAATGTACTGGCGGAAAATTGTACTTTCTATAATACGCGTAGTGGTGCTATTATTGTAGCTCCTTGTCATAAGGATGCGAAATGGGGGTATGTTTTCAGAGACTGTACGATAGATGGTAACGAAGCGGCGGCTAATGTTAAGAAGTGGGGGGTGAAACTGGGACGTCCGTGGCATAATTCGCCAAAGACGGTTTATATTCACACTACTATGAATATTCCTATTTCTCCTGAAGGTTGGGCAAATATGGGTGCGATCCCTGCTTTGTTTGCCGAATATGACAGTCGGGATGCCGCGGGTAATGTCCTGCAACTGGATCAGCGTAAGACGGAATATGAGGGACGTGGTGAGAATGCTCCGAAAGGAACCTGTCGTGCGGTGATTACGGCGGAAGAGGCTGCTACTTATACTTATGAGAATATAATTCCCGGAACAGATCAGTGGGATCCCCGCAGGATGATGGAAAAACTTCCTGCTCCGGAGGGGCTTAAAAGAAAGGACCGGAGACTGGAGTGGAAAAGTGTGAAGGATGCGACGGGGTATATTGTTTTCAGTGGAGACAGGGTAGTAGGTATGACACGTGGAATGTATCTGACTCTTCCTGAATATCCGGTGATGATATTGCAGGTTTGTGCCGTGAATCAGTATGGTTCTTTGGGAAATAAGGCGATTCTTTCCCGTTGAAAATAAAATAGTATATTTCAATAGGTTTTGATACATAATAAAGATAAGTATGAATAGATTTTTGAAAAAGGATTTCAGAGTAATGCTGATGGGACTCTTGTTATTGGCATCTTGTCAGGCATATTCAAACTCGGAGGATCAAACGATAGAAATGGAAGATTTATATAAAGACCTTCCTTTCTCCATGCCTAAAGTGGAACGTCCCGTTTTCCCCGATTATCAGGTGAGTATCTGTGATTTTGGAGCAAAAAGCAATGGTGTGACGCTGAATACAGAGGCTATTAACAAGGCTATCAAAGCGGTTCACGACAAAGGCGGGGGCAAAGTGGTCATTCCGGAAGGCTTATGGCTGACAGGTCCCATTGTTTTGCAGAGTAACGTCAATTTGCACGCTGAAAAGAATGCTTTGATTGTATTCAGTAGTGATACTTCTTTATATCCAATCGTCACGACTTCGTTTGAAGGATTGGATACGCGACGTTGCCAGTCGCCTATCTCGGCAATAAATGCGGAAAACATAGCCATCACCGGCTACGGTGTTTTCGATGGGGCGGGAGACCGGTGGCGTCCCGTCAAAAAGGATAAGATGACGGATAGACAATGGAAAAAGTTGCTTCAATCCGGCGGTAAGGTAGATGAAAGCGGCAAGGTGTGGTATCCTGATGAAGGTGCTTTAAAGGCTTCCGTGCTTATGGCAGACTGGGGGAATAAGCGTCCGGACATGGATATAAAAGAATGGGAAAAAATGAAAAGCTGGTTGCGCCCTGTTCTGCTAAGCATTGTGAAGAGCAAAAAGGTGCTTCTGGAAGGCGTGACTTTTAAAAATTCTCCGAATTGGTGCCTTCATCCTTTGTCTTGCGAATCCCTGACGTTGAATGATGTAAAGGTGTTCAATCCGTGGTACTCGCAGAATGGGGATGCGCTCGATGTGGAATCCTGCAAGAATGTACTGATAACGAACTGTTTCTTCGACGCGGGTGACGATGCAATCTGTCTGAAATCGGGAAAGGATAAAGACGGGCGCAGGCGTGGAGAGCCTTGCGAGAATGTGATTGTGAAAAACAATACCGTGTTGCACGGTCATGGCGGATTCGTCATTGGTAGCGAAATGTCCGGCGGCGTGAAGAATGTGTATGTATCCGAATGTTCGTTTATCGGTACGGATGTAGGGCTGCGGTTCAAGAGTGTCCGCGGTCGTGGCGGTGTTGTGGAGAATATCTATATCAACCATATCAATATGATAGACATTCCGAATGATGCCTTGATTGCCGACTTGTATTATGCCACCAAAGGTGCTCCGGGCGGGCCTGTGCCGGATGTTACCGAAGAAACTCCGGCATTCAGGAACATACATATCTCGGACGTGTTCTGCAAGGGAGCCGGACGGGCGGTGTATCTGAACGGACTTCCCGAAATGCCGATTGAGAACATTTCCATAAAGAATATGGTGGTAACGGGCGCGAAGCAAGGTATCGTAATTAATAAAGTTGCAAAGATTAGCATAGAGAATGTGGATATAGAAACTCCCGATGATTCGATGATACAGATAGAGAATACAACAGGTATTACTATCAATGGCAAAGAATATGGGACAATTTCAGAAAAACGGCTGCTTACAAAGAATTAATAGAGTTCAAATTAAGGGTTGGATAACAGCTTGTCCAACCCTTTTCTCATAGGTTCCGAGGTGTTTCTCATCTTATTCTCATACTCCTTTCCTTCTTCAGTTTAATTGGCAACTTTCTGTTGTTTATAGCTTTTCTGTGTATTATTTACCGTATACTTATCTGTTTTTCCTTCATCATAACCGTTTTTTCTTACCACTATCCGGTTTGTTGCACTCTAGTGAACAGATCGTTGCATTCCAGTGAACGGTTCTTTCCACTAGAGTGCAAGGATCTGTTCACTGGAGTGCAACGATTGGTTTCCTCCTTAGAAAAAACGGTATTATCCATTGATTAATAACTTATTAACGAGTACATTTCATATAAACAAACAATGAATTGTTTGTAAAATGTCATTGCTGTAGGAATAAAAGCAGTACACACGAAAAGAAGCAATAAGTTCTGTTGATGGGAAATCAATCCTCCGGATACACTATGAGAAATGCCTCCAGTAAGTATGAGAAATGAGGTAAAATCCGGGGTGTTTGGCCAAAAAACTATGAGAAATGCCTATTTAGAAATCATTTCTCATAGACTATCTGTTTGACAGTCTTTGCTTTATACGAATACTATGAGAATATGAGAAATGAAAATGAAAAATCTTTTGCAGGAGGGAAAAGCGAAAGTTGACAGAAAAAATGGTGTTTAATTCCTAGGCCGATCTATTCCAAGTTATTCCAATCATTTGGTTCTGTTATAAAATCTAATAATGCCTCCTAAAAATAACGACGGTTAATTTCACGGCGGTTAATTTTCGCCATTACTTGCTGTTATAGTCTGCCCTCATAGCTATATCCCCGATGAATAAAGGGATTAAAGTAGCTTATGAGGGCATGAGGGCAAAATTATAAAATCTTTATAGAGAGTGATTGCAAATCGTCGGCGGATGAACTGCTACCATAAAGTACCTTGTATGTTCCGGTCAAAGGACGCATCGTATTAGTGGCGGTATCAAACCACTCGAATGATTCGTAGGGAAGCTCGATTGTTACATTTTCGGTCTTGCTTTTGGATATGTTGACCCGTTGGAAACCACGAAGAGTTTTTTGCGGACCTTCTTTGTCGTCAGGACGGCAGATGTATACTTGAACCACTTCTTCACCGTCTCTCTGTCCGACGTTACTTACCGGGATAGTAAGGATGGCTTTTTCGCCTTTGGCTAGTTTCGATTGGTTCAGTGTGGCTTTCCCATAAGAGAAACGGGTATAACTTAAACCGTAGCCGAATGGATAAAGAGGAGTTTCCGCCATGAAACGATAAGTACGTCCCTTCATCGAATAATCTTCATAGTCCGGTAATTGCTGCAAACCTTTATAGAAAGTGATAGGCAGACGTCCGGCAGGATTGTAATCTCCGAAAAGAACATCAGCAACGGCTGTTCCACCTGCCTGTCCGGGATACCATGCTTGCAGGATAGCATCGCAATTCAGCGTTTCGGGCACGATGGCCATCGCCGAACCGGAGAAATTGACGAATACTGTTTTCTTTCCATTCTTTTTCAGAAGAGCAAGAACTTCGCGCTGGATGGCGGGTAATTCGATTTCTGTACGGTCGCCACCTTTGAATCCGGGGTCGGATACCCGCATGGATTCTCCTTCCAACAGGGGAGAGATACCTCCGGCAAAGATAACTACATCTGCGCTTTGCAACTTGTTCAGGATTTCACGGGCATCCATAGGAGTTTGTTTCGCCAGGTCGAAGTTCAGTGCAGGGTTATCTTTTACCTGGATAAAATGCAACTCAATGTCGTAACTCTTTCCTGCTTCGTAGTTGAAAGAATACAGATTGGTATGATTCTTGATGTTGGTGGCTTCAGCTATTTGCTTGCCGTTGAGGAATAAAGTGACTCCTCCGTTCGTCATCACGCGGAAAGTGGCGGCACCGGAATCCACCGGGCGGAAAGTGGAACGATAGATGGCGGTGAAGTTTTTCAATCCTACACCGGGAGCAAATACGGTAGAACCTTCGGCACTGAAATGGAAAGGAGTGGTCAGGCGGTCGGTTGCGGCAATCTTGCCTTTGTATTCGCGGTTATTCCAGTAGGTGGCGTTGAATCCGGCTTCTCCGTCGATACTGCACTGGTTGAACAGGCTGTGCAGGGTGGTGTCGTTTGTATATCCGCATACAGGTTCGTAGATGATTTGTGCGTCGGGCAGTTTGGCGCGTATTCCTTCCAGTAAAGTAACGGTATGTGAAGGGAAGCCGTTGTAGTTGCCCCATTGCATGACCGAGTCATTGGCATTGGGGCCGATGACTGCCACTTTCATCTGGCGGTTTAATGGAAGGATGTTGTTTTTGTTTTGGAGCAATACCAGACTCTCATGTGCCATTTTCAGTGCCAGTTCTTTGTGTTTGGGACAGTCGATAACAGAAAATGGAATGTTACTCCAAGGATGAGTCGGATTCATTTCTCCCAGTTCAAAGCGGGCCTTCAGTAGTCTTTTGACTGATGTGTTGATTTTCTCTTCCGAAATCAGCCCTTTTTTCACAGCATCGGTGATGCTTTTGAAGTTGCCGCCACATTCGAGATCCGTTCCGCTTAAAACAGCGTCGGCAGAGGCATGGGTGGCATCGGGATGCGTTTCATGTTTTTTGCGCTGGAAGAAGTCTCCGATTGCTCCGCAGTCGGAGACTACGATTCCTTTGAATCCCCAGTCGTTGCGGAGAATTTGGGTTAACAGACGATTGCTGCCGCAGCAGGGATCGCCTTCGAAACGATTGTAGGCGCACATCACTTCTTTAACTCCTGCTTTTTGTACCAGTTCCTTGAAGGCAGGCAGATAGGTTTCCCATAAATCTCTGGGTGCGATGTTTTCTGCGTTGAAGCTGTGACGGTTCCATTCGGGACCCGAGTGCACGGCAAAGTGTTTGGCGCAGGCATGAAGTTTGTCATATTCGGCATCTTCCGGTCCTTGCAGGCCTCTGACTACTGCCATTCCCATCCGACCGCTCAAGTAAGGGTCTTCGCCATAGGTTTCCTGTCCCCGTCCCCAGCGGGGGTCGCGGAAGATATTGACGTTGGGAGTCCACATGGTCAGTCCCTGATAACGTTTATAATGTCCTTTTTCATTGAATTGGCGGTTCTTGGCACGTGCTTCATCGGATACGGCATCAAAGACTTCATATAGTAATGCATCGTTGAAAGAAGCGGCCATACCTATGGTTTGCGGAAAAACAGTAGCCAGTCCGGCACGGGCAACGCCATGAAGGGCCTCGTTCCACCATTCATACGGCTTAATGCCAAGCCGGGGAATAGCCGGTGAATTGTTTTGCATCAACGCCACTTTTTCTTCTAATGTGAGGCGTTGAAGTAAATCATCCGCCCGTTGTTCCACAGTCAGCTTCGTGTCCTGATAGGGATACTTGCTGGGTTGTTGTGCCTGTACATTTACCCCTTGAATTCCGATAAAACAGGCAATGATCCATTGCTTTTTCATTTTCTAGTTTTTTTGGTTTTTAGATTTGAGACTGCAATAGTACGCCCTTTTCATTCTTTTTGTGGGGAATATCCGGTAGAAAAGGAGGATTTCTTCACTTTTTCCTTTCTTTATATTCTGACGGAGTAATTCCTATCACTTTTTTGAAGCACTTGCTGAAATATTTAGGATCGTTGAACCCCGTCATGTATGCTACCTGTGAGAAGTTATATTCGTTGCTGTCAATCAGTTGTACAGCACGTTTGATACGTATTTCCCGTATAAAGTCAACTGGTGTCAACCCGACAATTGATTTTAATTTCCGGTAGAAGATTGTGCGGCTAAGCATCAACTGTTCTGCAAATTCGTCAATCGTTAGTTCGGCGTTGTCCATCTGTTCTTCCATGTATGCCATTACTTTCTCCATAAATTGCTCGTCGTATGGAGTAATCTGTGGTTGTGAAGGAGTCAGAGGATCGGGAGAAGAGGTCTTCTTTCCTTCCATCAGTCTATTCATATAGAGCTCCTGCAATGCTTTGCGTTGTCGTAACAAGGAGGCTACACGGGTCTTTAGATAAGTAGCACTGAAAGGTTTGGTGATATAATCGTCAATGCCTTGTTCCAATCCGGCGATACGGTCGTCCAGAGAGGCTTTGGCAGATAATACGATGATGGGGATATGGCAAATATTGTTGTTCTCTTTGATTTGCCTGATCATTTCTAAACCGTCCATTACCGGCATCATAACATCACTGATAATAAGATCGGGCAGATCGTCAACAGCATGTTGCAATCCCTCTTCACCATTGGAAGCTGTGATTACCGTATAATTCTCCGATAAAATACTTTTCAGAAAAGCCTTTAACTCTTCATTATCTTCTACCACCAGTATGGAGAAACTATCCGAATTAGTCTCAAGGTCTTCTTTTTTTTCCACCTCTTCCGGTGCTTTCATGCTATCGACGGGATGAGGCGCTGAACGCTGGCTATCATTCAGGATAAATTCTACCTGCACATCCTCTTCGAAAATTTCCCGTTGTAAAGGCAAGCTTACTGTAAAACGGCTGCCTACTCCGGGTTGACTATTTACTGTAATAGTGCCATGATGCATTTCCACCATCTCTTTCACGAGAGACAGTCCGATTCCGGAAGATGGTTGCAGAATATTCTGTTTTACCAATGACTCGAAACGTTGGAACAAGGAATGTTGCTTTTCTACTGCAATTCCGATTCCTTCGTCTGCAACCTCTATCTCTACCGTCTTCTCTTTCGTTGTGATATGAACGGTGATCGATTTGTCGGCAGGTGTATACTTGAATGCATTGGAAAGCAGATTGAAGAATATCTTTTCAAACTTGTCTCTGTCCACCCAGCTATACACCGATTGGATGGTAGAAGTCAGCTGATAGTTTATGTTCTTTTCTTCGGCTATCAGTTTGAAGCTACTCATCACCTTTTGCAGAAGTGGAATCAAATCGGTTTCTTCAATCAGTAGTTTCATTTTCTGATTCTGAATCTTGCGGAAATCCAGAATCTGATTCATCAGTCGGAGCATGCGCTCTGTGTTCTGATGTACCAAAGTCAAGTGTTCACGGGCAGAAGGAGAAAGAGGTTCATTCTCTAATACCTCTGTCACAGGACTACTGATTAAAGTCAGCGGAGTGCGTAACTCATGAGATATGTCCGTAAAAAATCGCAGTTTGATATTTGCTAATTGTTGTTCCATATCCACTCTGTGACGTAACCGGTAGATGTAAAATAATACATATACGATGCTTGCCGTAAAGAGTATGAATAGAATGAAATAGAGCAGCCATGCCCAGTAGGTTTCCCAAAAGGTGGGGAGTACATGTATAGATAGAGTCCGTACATTGTCCACCCAGACCCCGTCACTGTTTGTTGACTTTATCTGCAACTGATATTTGCCTGCAGGTAAGTTGATGTAGCTAGCGGAACGGTTATTATCTGCTTCATTCCATTCTTTCTCTAATCCTTGCAGGCGATAAGCATATAGAATCCCTTTCGGATTGACATAATCAAGCGCAGCAAACTGGAAAGTTACATTCCTTTGCGACGGTTCCAGTTCCAATTCTTCCAGATTGTCAATGGAGTGATCGGTAAGGTGTCCTTGAATCTTGAGTCCTGTAAACACAATAGGAGGAACATAGCTACTCTTCCGCATCTTCTCCGGAGAAACTTCCAGAAAGCCTTTATCAGTTCCCAATACAATTTGGTTACGGGCATTGATGATAGGAAGAGCTTCGGAGAAATTGAACTCCTGATAGATGGAACTTAATTCATAGTTCTCAAAAGTTTCTTTGGCCGGATCGAACTTGGAGAGCGCAATCTCCGAAACAACCCATAATTGATTCTGTGCATCTTCAATGATTGATAGTGCCAAGTCGGAGGCCAACCCGTTGTTCTTGTCGTAGTTCTTGAATTGGATATGATCGCTAAGCAGGTTGGGAGATATCACTTTGTTTACACCTCCGGTAAAGCTGATGACATAAGTGGTTTTATTCTTGTCTGTATAGATATGCATGATATCATTGGCACTAAGACTGTTTTTATCTCCCGGCCTATGGATATTCCGGTAGAATTTAATTTCTTCCAGACGTTCGAAGTTGTTTGAGAATGTAAGCAGCCCGTTAGTCGTTCCCACCAAAATCACTCCTCCCGGAGCTTCTGCAATATTGCGTACTTTCATACCGTAAGCTATGGGATAGTTTCTTAATTCATTATTACTATGAATAAAGGATGTTTTTCCATCTTTATCCTGTGTCAGCATATTTAAACCGCCCCCATAACATCCCACCCAAATGTTGTTGCGACTGTCCTGAAAGATGGCATAAATGCTATTGCTGCTTAAACTATAAGGATCGTTTGGCTGGTGTTCAAAATGGTGAATAGAATAATGATTTACTCCTGTCTTTTTGAGTTGGAAAAGTCCGATATCTTTAGTCCCCAACCAGATATTTCCATCTTTATCTTCCAGAATGGAATATACTCCATTATAGAACGACTGTTTTTCTTTAATGATATTTCCTTGTTTGGATAAATATCCCGCCAAGCTACCATCCGGTGCAAATATCTGGATATAATTAGATTTCGATGCTGTCCATAGACGTTGATTGCTGTCTTGCAGGAAGGCACGTGTTTCCGCCTCGTAATCAGTCAAGTTAAATTGATAACTCTGTGGAAAGAAGCATAGTTTCTCTACGCCGCGTGCTGTTGCAAACCAGCAGTTCCCCTGATTATCCAATGTATAAGACCTGACTAACGGACTGAAAATAGACTTGGGATTATTGATATCCGTAAGAAGCGGTTTGAGAGTTCTTTCTTTCCGGTCATAGTAGCAAAAGTTTCCTTCCGTGGGGAGTAGCCATAGGTTTTTCGCATTGTCTTCAAAAATAAGTTTGCGACTTTTACGCCCATGCTTGATAATCTCATCTTTGGGAGTGAACAGATGCTCTTTTTCATGGGTCGCGAGGTTAAGATGAACAATCCCCGGATCTTTTGAAAAGATCCAGATATCTCCCAAGTGGTCTTGATAGACAGATTCCACATCGTTGGAAGTTTGGGTAGCTGTACGGATGTCTATTTGCTGGAAACTATTCTTCGGGATAGAATATAAAATGAGTCCATTGTCCGTTCCCAATGCCAGCATATCTTTTCCTATGGCAGTGACATTGTTTATTTTATGATGGGGATAAGGAATGTCTACGAATTTCAGTTTTTTAGTGTGGAAGTTATATCTGGCTAACTTGTCATTTTCTGCAATCAGATAGATGGTTTCTTTTATTTGAGTGATAAACTGGAAAGGAAAGTCTGTATCCAGTGTTTTCTTTCCTATGATAGAAACACCTTTGTCCGTCAATATCCATTCATCTTCTTCAGAGTCTTGATAAACGCTCAATATCTGATCTCCTTTCAGATTGTGGTTGGAAGTTGAATAAAGAGTGATACCTTCTCCTTTTTTACATCGTTGTTCGTCTACTCTGAAAGCATATCCGTTTTTACAGAGAATCCAGGCGATCCCTTTCTCCAGCGAATAAATACGCGTGACATCATTTGTTTGTTTCGTGGCAAGCTCAATAGGTTGGAGGACATCGATAAACTTCTCGGTTTCCACATCAAAAAGACAAGCTTGTCCATCGTAAGTGGGACACCATATATCTCCGTATTTGCTTTCTGAAATAGTCCCCATGCGATTGCTTCCGAATGCATATTTACTTTCTTGCGAAGTTTTATAAGTCTTAAACGTGTATCCGTCAAATTTGTTAAGCCCATTCCAGGTACTAAACCAAACAAGCCCTTTCTGATCCTGTAATATGCTCATCACTACTCCTTGAGCGAGACCGTCACTTACCGAAAAGTGTTTGACCTGACAGATGGGTTGAGCGGTTAGAGTGATTGTTATTGTCAGAAAAAGAAATAGAATATGGAGCCGTTTCATAGTAGTTGTTTTAATGTTTGTAGCAAAAATAGAGAAAACAAAGCAGAATAGAAAGATAGATAGGTGGTTTGAACGAATAATACTCGTTTTTGCCTATTTTTTCCTCTTCTTGCTATATAGCTCTGATTTCTATTTTGTGTTTTAGATAAAGTCAAGGAATCATATTAGTAAAAAATCCTCTTTATAATCTTTTCAGATTATAAAGAGGATAATTTTATTGACAAGAGTTGCATGGGGTATGGTGAGATGAAATCATAATTGGGGAATAAATTGCACAAGACTTTCACAAGTATCCTCCTGCCAATGCCTAAAATCATAGCAAAGCTAATTAAATAGTTTTTCGTATTGCAATATTTATTAATTTATCTTATAGTAATTATGATTTTTTTAATATATTGAAGATATTTTGTGCCAACTTTCCGTAACTCGTTGATTTTGCTTATGTTTGTAGGTAAAATAAAGAAAAAAAGTGAATGAATATGTCTACGCAGCTATTATATAATGATTTCCCTACTTTTCTGCGGAAATATTTTCCTTACAAAGTACAAAAGATTTCATTGAATGCAGGTTTCACTTGCCCTAATCGTGATGGAACAAAAGGATGGGGCGGATGTACGTATTGTAATAACCAGACTTTTAATCCGGATTATTGTCGGACAGAGAAATCTGTTACTACCCAGTTGGAAGAAGGCAAATGTTTTTTTGCCCATAAATATCCGGAAATGAAATATTTAGCCTACTTTCAGGCTTATACCAATACGTATGCGGAGTTGGAAGGCTTGAAGCGTAAGTATGAGGAAGCATTGGCGGTGGATGGAGTAGTCGGGCTGGTGATTGGTACGCGTCCCGATTGTATGCCGGAAAGCTTGTTGCGTTATCTGGAAGAATTGAACAAACATACGTTTCTCATGGTAGAATATGGGATCGAAAGCACTTGTGATGAAACCTTGAGACGTATTAACCGGGGGCATACTTATGCAGATACAGTAGAAGCTGTGTGCCAGACAGCGGCCTGTGGTATCCTGACAGGTGGACATATCATCCTCGGGCTTCCGGGAGAAACGCATGATACAATGGTGGCGCAAGCGGAAATTCTTTCCGATCTGCCTTTAGCTACGCTCAAAATTCATCAGTTACAGTTGATCCGTGGTACGCGAATGGCACATGAGTATGACGTAACTCCTGCTGACTTTCATTTGTTTAGTGAGGTTGAGGAATACATTGATCTGGTGATTGATTATGTAGAGCATCTCCGTCCGGATATGGTTGTGGAACGCTTTGTTTCCCAATCTCCTAAAGATTTATTAATAGCTCCGGACTGGGGATTGAAAAATTATGAATTTGTAGCTCGTTTACAAAAAAGAATGAAAGAAAGAGGTGCTTATCAAGGTAAGAAGTATAGGGATTCGGAAAAAAGGATTATTTTTGCAGACGATAAACTTACCACTTAATAAACAGCTGTTTTGCGGAGTATAGAATAGTGGAAGAAATATTTAATGGATTTGAAAGATGGAAAGTAAAACAAGAATTAAAGGAAATGTCCACTATGTGGGAGTAAATGACCGTAACAAGCACAGATTTGAAGCGATGTGGCCATTGCCCTATGGAGTTTCATATAACTCTTATCTGATTGATGATGAAATGGTGGCATTGGTAGATACGGTAGATATCTGTTATTTTGAAGTCTACTTGCGTAAAATCAAGCAAGTGATTGGAGAACGTCCCATTAATTATTTGATTATAAATCACATGGAACCGGATCATTCGGGATCTATCCGATTGATTAAACAACATTATCCGGAGATTATCATTGTGGGTAATAAGCAGACATTCGGTATGATTGAAGGTTTCTATGGGGTAACCGGTGAACAATATCTGGTAAAGGATGGTGATTTCCTTGCTTTGGGACGTCACAAACTGCGTTTTTATATGACTCCGATGGTGCATTGGCCGGAAACGATGATGACTTTTGATGAAACGGATGGAGTTCTTTTCTCCGGCGACGGATTCGGATGTTTTGGTACGGTGGATGGCGGATTCCTGGATACTCGGATCAATGTAGATAAGTATTGGGGAGAAATGGTCCGTTATTACTCTAATATCGTTGGTAAATACGGAAGCCCCGTGCAAAAGGCTTTGCAGAAATTGGGCGGACTTCCCATTTCTGCCATTTGTTCTACTCACGGACCGGTATGGACGGAGAATATTGCAAAGGTGATCGGTATATATGATCGTTTGAGCCGTTATGATGCGGATGAAGGTGTTGTTATTGCTTACGGAAGCATGTATGGAAATACGGAGCAGATGGCGGAAGCTATTGCTGAAGAGCTTTCTGCACAGGGGGTTAAGAATATCGTTATGCATAACGTGACAAAGAGTCATCCTTCTTATATTATAGCGGATATTTTCCGTTATAAGGGATTGATTATCGGTTCTCCTACGTATAGTAATCAGATATTCCCGGAGGTGGAAGCGCTGCTTTCAAAGATTCTGCTGCGTGAGGTGAAGGGACGCTATTTGGGTTACTTCGGTTCTTTCGCATGGGCAGGTGCAGCGGTGAAACGTCTGGCGGAGTTTGCTGAAAAGAGTAAATTCGAATTGATCGGTGATCCGGTGGAGATGAAGCAGGCGATGAAAGACCTGACTTATACCCAGTGCGAAAATCTGGCACGTGCCATGGCAGACCGTTTGAAGAAAGATCGTTAAAACAGTGAATGAGATAATTTATTAACTAACCTATAAAACAATCGACTTATGAGACTTATTATTCAGCCGGACTATCAGTCCGTATCTCTGTGGGCTGCACATTATGTTGCCGCTAAAATAAAAGCTGCCAATCCAACCCCCGAAAAACCATTTGTGTTGGGCTGTCCTACCGGATCATCTCCTCTGGGCATGTATAAAGCTTTGATTGACCTGAATAAGAAAGGAATCGTTTCCTTCCGGAATGTGGTAACATTCAACATGGACGAATATGTAGGATTGCCGAAAGAACATCCGGAAAGCTATTATTCTTTCATGTGGAATAACTTTTTCGGTCATATCGATATCAAACCGGAGAATACGAATATTCTGAATGGTAATGCTCCTGATTTGGATGCAGAATGTGCTCGTTACGAAGAAAAGATCAAGTCATATGGTGGCATTGACCTGTTTATGGGCGGTATCGGTCCTGACGGACATATTGCGTTCAACGAACCGGGATCTTCATTGACTTCACGCACTCGTCAGAAAACGTTAACAATGGATACCATCATTGCTAACTCCCGTTTCTTTGATAATGACATCAACAAAGTTCCTAAGACTTCTTTGACAGTGGGAGTGGGTACTGTGCTTTCTGCAAAAGAAGTGATGATTATTGTAAATGGTCATAACAAAGCTCGTGCTTTGTATCACGCTGTAGAAGGTGCTATCACACAGATGTGGACAATCAGTGCATTGCAAATGCATGAAAAGGGTATTATCGTTTGTGATGATGCTGCTACGGCGGAATTGAAAGTGGGTACTTACCGTTACTTTAAAGATATCGAATCTGCTCATTTGGATCCGGAATCATTGATTAAGTAAGATTCTATCCTCTGAATGGATTCCATCAAAAGAATGGGCTGCTTCCGTATCGAACGGAGGGCAGCCCTTTTTTTGATAGAAAGATTGATTCCGGTGGAAAGATATTAATTCTCTTCCAGCCATCCTTTCCCTTGCCGGATGATTTCCGGCTCGTCGTCGGTACATTTCACTACGGTAGAAGGTTCTATACCTCCGATACCTCCGTCAATGACCAGATCAACGATGTCACCGAACTTCTCATCTATCAGTTCGGGATCTGTCATATATTCCAAGTCCTCATGCTCTTCGTAGGGCAGTGTGGTAGTCATAATGGGAGCATCCAACAGGCGTGCGATTTCGCGGATGATGTTATTATCCGGCATACGGATACCCACTTCTTTCCGGTTGCGGAAGATTTTGGGCAACCGATTGGTTCCGTTCAAAATAAAAGTAAATGGCCCCGGAAGATTATGCTTCATCAGCTTGAAGATATTATTGTCTACTTTCGCATATTCGCTGATGCTACTCAAGTCATAACAGATGATAGACAGGTTGTTCTTTCGAGGGTCTATCTCTTTGATCCGGCATATCCTTTCTATGGCACGTTCCTTCAAACCATGACAGCCGATGGCGTACATCGTATCAGTGGGATAGATAATCAGTCCGCCGTCATTCAGGATATCGATGATTCGTTGTAAATCCTGCGGGTTATTATTTTTGTCATATAGCTTCAGAAGCATAATTCATTCTCCTTCTTTCTTATTTGAGTTTCTTTTTTAAGAAATCCAGTGCCTTTTCTGCAGCCTTCTCTGTCACCTTTTGTTTGATTGAGTCCTTATTGGCGGTAGCGGCAGAGTCCAGTCCTAGTTTCTGTCCGAGTTTGCTGATAGCTTCATCGGCTACAGCTTCGACAGCTTGGTTGGCCATACTTTTAGTATCGACGCTGACTTTCGGAGAGGTAAATGAACCGCCGATCTTCAAGTCGAGAGTCATTAGTTTAGAGATATTGCCTACAGATGCGGGCAGCTTCACTTTTCCGGAATAGTCGATGGTTTGATCGAGGCCTGTGCTACCGGAAAGATTCAATGTGTAGTCTCCCATCTTGATATCGAACGGTTTGGTTTCTACGCGTCCGTCTTTGATGGTGAAATCCAGTGTCATATCTTTCACCTTCATGTCTTTCAGACTTGGCTGTTTAACGGCATCGGCTATCTCGTCAATTGCTTTCACTCCGCTTAAACTAAGATCACGGGTGGAAAGGCTGCCATCACCTTGCATTGTATTCAGTACAGGGCTCATGGTTGCATCCAGATCTGTCAGTACATTGATGCTTCCGGAGAAATTACCTTTCAGGTTTTCGAAGATAGGAGCCATCTTCTGCACCATATCCAACTCTTTGTAAGCTTGTGCGAAACCGATATTGGAGAGTTTGAATCCGGCTTTCATTTCCGGCTTCTTTACGTTGGCAGTGGAGTAGTAGCCGTTCATGACCACGTTGCCACCCATGGTGTTCATGGAGAGATTTTTCATATCCACTTTGCCATCTTTTATCACAAGCTTACCGTTCATATTATTGAAAGACATCTTATCGAATAACACCTGTTTCAGGTTAGCGTCCATTTGGAAGTCGATGTTGCGGGGAACTTCCATAATACCCGTGGCAGCTGTAGCTACGGAGTCGGTAGACGCAGTTTCTGATGCAGTCGTTTCATCCGCAGAAGCGGTCATGAAGTCGTTCAGATTAAAATAGTTGGAACGGATATTCAGGTTCCCTTTCAATGTAGTACCCTTCAATGCATAACCGATATAGTTTTCAAACCTGCTGTCGGCTGTGATATCATTCTTCCCGATGTTGACGGTTGTTTCGCTCAACTGGAGGTATTTCGGGGTGAAAGTGAAGAGGGACTTCTTGATTTCTACGTCCGGCATATCTTTCATTTTGAGTTTCATACCCGTCAGTCCGATAGTGCCCGAAGCTTGCATACGTTCGTATTCCTCTTTTTCGATATAGGAAAGTCGTCCCGACATTTGCATATCAGCATCAATGGTACCGTTCAACTCCATGTCTCCAAGTGGATAGACTTGTTTGATCATGCCTAAGTTGAGAATCCCTTTAGCTTCAGCTTTAAAGTCCGGATCGCTGACCGGCGTTTTCACATTAGCCGTCAGGCTAAACGGATTTCCGGCAAGACGGAAACTGAAAGGATTGATATTGACCGTAGTCAGGTCGATATTTCCTCCCGGGTTCTGGACGTTGGCACTGATATTGATTTGATCCACTCCTGCCGGTAAAGCCGGATAGCGGAACATGGCATTCTTGACTTGCATATCAATGTTGAATGCAGGAACGGTGTCGCCTTGCAAGATACCTTTCGCCGTTGCGGTAAGCGTAGCGGTTCCGTCTGTTTTCAGACTGGAGAATTCCGTAGCATAAATGGCTGGGATCAGTGACAGGATTTCCTTAAACCCGATATCGTTCGTGTTAAGTTTCAGGTCCATGTCGATAGCCGGATCTTTCAAAGCTACCCAACCGTCGATACCTGCCTGAATGGCGTTGAGGCGGATGGTGTTGTCTTTTAATGTGTATTTATTATTGGCAAGGTCGGCATCCACATCCATTGTTGCGGAGATATTGGCATTGGCAAGGAAAGGGATTCCATTCATCTTGTAAGTAAGTGATTGGGTTTCCGCCTCCAGTTTCAGAGTAGTACGGTCACTTCCTAAGTCTCCGGCGCAGCTTGCGTTAAAGTCGCGGATATCAGCATACATCTTCCCTTGTTGATCGTCATAAATCAGGTTCATGTTTTTGATAACAAACCGTTGTAGCTTTACTTTGAAAGGAGAAGATGCTTCTTCTTCTGAAACAGGAGTTTCGGCAGTTGCTGTTGTATCCGGTTTCATGATATCCCAGTTGGCACGTCCGTCCGGCAATACAATGGCATGTAACCGTGTATCTTCAATAAATATTTTAGAAATATCGTAACCGCTATCTCCGAAAAGAGAGAATAAGTTGACTGCGGCAGTAACTTCTCCGGCCTGTACAAGGGTGTCATTGGCGAATTCACCAGTACCTTTCAACCAGAAATCTTCGAGAGTGACAGAAGCCTGTGGAAAGTTACGGAACAGGCTAATGTTAAGGTTCTTAAAGTCAAATTGTGCATTAAGCATTTTGTTGCCTTCTGTTTTTACAATGTCGGCTATCTTTCCCTGGAAGGCGAAAGGAAGAAGGAACATCAGAATGATGATGACTCCTACTGTGATAGCTGCGATTTTCAAACCTTTTTTCATTTGCTTCTATTTTAAGAGTTTGAGATATTACAAAGAGCAAAACTAATAAAAGTTTTTGATTAATAGTACCTCGCTCTTGAAAAACATGTCATTATTAAACAACAATAAGATTTGGATATAAAGAAAAATAATGAATGCATATCTCTTCGCTAAATAATTTCACCACAGAGGACACGGAGGACACAGAGTTCTTTTCTCTCTTTCTGCAAGTAAAACAGAGCGATAAATACGTGAGAAGCTGTGTTACTCTATAGTGAATAAAAAATATTAAACCTCTGTGTCCTCTGTGGTGAACTCATAAATGAGCATTTACCTCATTTCGGTATTGAATTAACTTCGCCAAAGGGGCTGTTTTATTTCCCTTTTTTCTTTTTGAGTTCTTCCGCAATTCTCCATTGCAAAGCAGCTTCCCCTTCTTTACCTACCTTCAACAGGGCATCCCCGAATAGCTCATGTGCTCCGGCATGTTCCGGTTTCAGACTTGTTGCTTTGTCCAAATCTGCAATTGCTCCTTCTGTATCTTCCGTTTTTAATCGAAGTTTTCCCCGATTATAAACAGCCTTGAAGTTTGCGGGATGGAGGTTGACTGCGATGTTGAAGCAGTTTTCAGCGTCAAAATATTCTTTATTGTTGAAGAGGGTGATGCCTTTTCTCACCCAGGCGTCCACATAATTAGGGTCGAGGCTAAGGGCTTTATCGTAGTTGGCGAGGGCAGCGCGTATATCGTGGGCTTGGGTAATACATTCGTTACCCATTAATAGATATTCATGGGCATATTGTCGTATGCGTTCCTGTTGTTCACGCATTTGTTCTTTGAGTTTTTTATTTTGCTCTTTTAGCGTATTGATGATACCGAGCTTGCGGCGGATTAAACGGCGGGGAACAGGTTTTTCAATATCGTAGCGGGAATGGATAGCACGAAAAAACTGTTCCAGGCATTCTTCCATGTCTCCTTTATCGAAAGCGCGTGAAGCGGCGGCGTATTGCACATCGGCCTGTGCTTGTTTCAGAGCTTTGTCGATAGCCTGGCGGTCGTTGAAGCGTCCGGCAAAGTTTACGATTTCGGGGCGGACGAAGACGTCGGCACGGTTAATAGGTTTTTTGAGCTGAATACCGTCCAGTGAGGTACAACGGCTTAGTGCCACGTATGCTTGTCCACCTGCAAATACACCACCTGTGAAGTCGATGACTACACGGCTGAAAGTCAGTCCCTGACTCTTATGGACAGTGATGGCCCAAGCTAACCGGATGGGGTATTGGGTGAAGCTGCCTAAGACTTCTTCTTCTATTTCTTTGGTCTTTTCGTTGTAGCGATAACGGATATTGCGCCATGACTCACGCTTTACGTCACACTCTTTTCCATCATCGGTGATAACATAGATCGTTTCTTCTTCCTCATCAATTCCGGCAATGACACCAATGGTACCGTTTACCCACCTGCGGTCGAAATCATTTTTAATAAAGATGATTTGTGCACCGGGTTTCAGTACGAGTTCTTGTGAAGTGGGCAAACTGCTTTCGGGGAAATCTCCTTCGATGACTCCTTCAAAAGTAATGGAGTCGCCGGGAAGTTCTGCCAGTTTCTTTTCGTTGATAGAGTCTACCGTATCTCTGCGGGTGGCCAAAGTGATATACATATCAGCTTCCGATTCTTCTATCTGACTTCCATAACGGGTGTTCAGTAGTTGCAGATCGGCCGCTCCGGCTGTATTGTTCCGGATATGGTCGAGGACACCGACAAAAACGGGGTCTGTTTGACGGTATACTTTTTGAAGTTCGATGGATACCAGATCTATCTGTCCGAATACTCTGGCAGAGAAAAAGTAGGGAGTGGGATAGAAGCGATTCAATATTTCCCGTTCGTCGTTCTTTACGACGGGTTCCAGTTGGAATACGTCACCTACTAATAACAGTTGTTTTCCTCCGAAAGGTTCGCGCAGATTGTGAGAGTATACACGTAGGATTCGGTCGATGGCATCAATGATATCCGCCCTTACCATTGAAATTTCGTCGATGATGACCAGTTCTATTTGTTCCAACAGCTTCCGCTGAGGCTTGGTGTATTTGAAAAATTCATGGATACGACCACGCTGGAGACTCAAGTTCGGGTCATCCGGCAGCAGCGGATAGAAAGGGAGTTTGAAGAAACTGTGCATCGTACTTCCTCCGGCATTGATAGCAGCGATGCCTGTCGGGGCGAGTACAACATGTTTCTTTTTGGTGTTTTCGCAGACGTAACGCAGGAATGTAGATTTCCCTGTACCCGCTTTCCCGGTCAGGAAAACCGATTGACGCGTATATTGAATCAGATTCAGGGCGTCCTGAAACGCTGCGTTATTGGTGTCTACACTCATAATCAGATAATACCAAAATGCTTCATTGCCTTGCTGATGCCATCCTCGTCAATGGGAGCTGTCACATAATCGGCAGCGGCTTTCACATCCTCTTTGGCTTGTCCCATGGCTACTCCGATGGCTGCATGGCGGAGCATGCTGATGTCATTTCCTCCGTCTCCGAAAGCCATGGTATCTTCGAGTTTAATATCAAAATAGCGGATTATTTCATCAATGCCCTTTTGCTTGGTGTCTCCTTTGGCGGTCACATCGGCAAATGCAGGATACCACCGGCCTATCTCGCAGGTAGGAATAGACGGACGGATTTCTTTTTCTTCCTCTTCCGTGATAAAGGGTGTCATTTGGATGACTTCCTTGCTGGTTGCCTCCTCGAAAGATACAGTCGGAATCACATTCACGTGCAGGAAATCATAGAATATCTTTTTCACCATGTCATCAGGTTGGCAGACAGAGATATTATGTTCTTCTACAAAAATGCAGGGAACACCTTTTTTCTCGCAGAAATCTCCCATCGCTTTTACTTCGTCTTGGGGGATGGCACTTTTATAGATTACCTGTTCCCCGACAAAGCAGTAAGCCCCGTTCATGGTAATATATCCATCGATCAGATTCCGGTCTTGCAATTCGGAGAGGTTGTTGATTATGGCTTTCGGACGTCCTGTAGCGATAAATATCTTCAGTCCTTTTGCACGGGCGGCTTCTAGTGCCTCAATGGTAGACGACGGGATGCGGTGAGTTTCAAAACTGACCAATGTTCCGTCTATATCAAAAAATAATGCTTTCGTCATAAATTCTTTTTTGAATGGAGTACAAAAGTACTATTTTTCTATGTAAATAGCAATTAGGAGATTTCTCTTATGCTTTTTTTAAGTCTCTACTCTTATCGATAGGAACGCAATTATTTAAAAGTGCCTAATAAAATCATTAGTTATAATAGGGTCCTTTATTCTTTTGAAGGAAAAAGAGTTTCCCAAGCATGACATTAAATCCTTATTCTTCTAACGAATTTTCCTTATACTTCTCTCCATAGAGTTGCTGGTACTCCTTTTGGAAACGGTCATAAACACTTTGTGCGTATGCTTTCTGCCCAAGTTTCTTGAGTGCTTTTATTTTGAAGGTCAATGCCGTTTCACTCATTCCATCGAACGAAAAAAGCACATCGGACAATACGATAACCTTTCTGGCTTCATTATTCGCTTCTACGATAGGAAGCAGTTGCTCGATGATCCGGATGAAAAGTTCATCATGGTTAATTTTGATATTGCCAAACCATTCGTAATGTACAAAAGTAGGCAATAAGGTGCCTCGTTGCAGCAGGCCGATAAGTTGCTTCACCTCTTCTTCTTGTTCTTGAGGTGAATGAACCTGTTGCAGTATTTTTGCTATATTCAAGGCTTTGAGATAGTCACAGTAGAAATTATCTCCATACACAATCTTCCATTTGTCGTTTAAGAAAACAAGTTCCACTCCCTCTAAATCAGTTAGAATGTTCCGCAGATGGTTGATTGTGACGTTACGTATATTCTTGGCAGAGGTCGTAGTCTTCTCTGGCCAGAGTTGGGCGGACAGCTTATTAGTACTGATCCCCTCCTGACCGTCGTGTGAATGAAGCAGTACGAGGACAAACATTTGTTTTATTTTCGGACCGAAACGATAAGCAATTTCGTTGCCTTTGGCATCGAATACCTGAAAATCTCCAAACAGATAGACAGCATTGACCTTTATCGGAGTACTGGCCGATGCATCTATTGGAGATTGGGGTTGAGGAACATTACTACCATCGGCACTCTTCTCATCGACAGGTATACCATCTTCAGGAACGCTCGGTGATACTACCTCTTGTGTACTACCTCTTTTTCTATGCCGATAATAAGCAAAACAAAGAATCAGCAAAAGTACGACTCCTCCGATTATATAATAAAGGTTAGCTCTGCCTGCTTCGTTGTCGTCGTCCGTATCCCATTTTTTAAGCTCCTGATAAGTAATAGGAGGAGCATTCAACTTATAGACACCAATCTTCGCTTTCGGATTATTATCTTCGCTATACCGGATGACGGCATATAATTCATTGTCCTCCGGATTACTGAACAGATAGGCTGTTGACAGAATACAGTTTGTTTGAAAAACGATCTCGTTGGAGACAATGGCATGTTCTCCTGTCTTCACGTCAAACCGATGCAAAGAGGCATTCGTTGTTTTCCGGTCTATGCACAAAAGATAAATACACCCTTTTTTACTGTCGAACACAAGCCCGCGGGTCGGAATAAAGTAATTGTCGGGAAACGCTCTGCTCCACAATTTCTTGACGGTACGCTTGGAAGTATCAAACAGATATAGGTCGCAGAAGAAATCCTTGCCAAGCTCCTGTTTGCCCGTTTCGTTACCCACTCCTCCGAATACGAAAAAGCTTCCCTCCACAGGACCTTTACCTGCTACGGTGTGCATACGGGGATAAATGACATCGCCCGTAAATTGTATCTCCTTCCATGCTCCATGATCGAAGTCATACTGATAAGTCAGATTTGAATACTGGTAGTTTCCATATCCGCCGAAAATATAGAGCGATTGGCTTGCCTGATCGAAAAAGTAAGCATGATGGTGCAACGGATTGGAGAATTGAGGAGAAACGATACGGGTGGGCAGATCCTTATCCGAAATAGTGGAGAAGAAAGGACCGGTTTGTCCGCCAATATCCGCTAAGTTATAGAAATAAGTCTCCTGCTTATCCGGGTTATAAATAGCCTCCCCCGAATATCCCGTTTGCGTGCCCACCGTTTCTTTGGGGTATTCGGTCAGTTTCAGCGTGTTGATGTCGAACTTACCTATATTATTATCACCTACAACTAATATCTGTCGGTCCGGTTCGTCAAACGCTATCCCGGCAGCCGCCGAACTGGTGAACGTACCTATTTCCTGCCAAAAGAACTGTTTATTAATCTGCCATGTGGGATGGACCACTGTTCCGTGCAACTTGTTACCTGCCTCATGCACCAAATTCCCATCCGACTCCGTGAGCGGGAACAGGAAAGAATGAGAAGCCTCATCCCGCACCATGATATTTTTAATCACCATGACAGGCACTTCCGGAATCGCCTTGATATTGGCACCGAAGATAATATTTGCCTTAGACGGATTCGGAATAGTAATACCATCGAGCGAGTATTTCTGCCCGTCGATAGTCACTTCCGCTTTCTGGTGCTGAAAGTCCAACCGCGTTTCTACGTGTAGCCATTTGCGCGCACCGATAGTTTGGGGCGAAACGGGTATTTCGAGAAATTGTTTTTTATCCGAAAGGCTGTTGATGACAAACGATGAACTGCTCTTATCGCGACCGATATAAGCAAAACTATATGGCGCGGCCTTATCCTCATACACCCATATCTGTCCGAAACTCTCATGGCTAAGGATAGATAAATCGAAAGAGATCGTTACAGAATTGGTGAATGAAATATCGTTTCCACTGAATAAGTCTAAATAAGTCTGGGGAGTTTCTCTTGAAAAGAGCAGTCCTGCCCCTTTTAGTGGTTGAAAAGAAAGAGCAAATATGGCAATGAATATAAAAAACTGGTATGTTCTCTGCATAATTAAACGACGTTTTAGAAATGCGTTTCAATGCAAAGTTAGAAATTTCCCTCATGTATTCCTAATAATTCAGTTTAATTCTCTTGGGTGATTGCCTGACATCTACCTTTTTATGGGGTGATTAATGAAATAAAAAGCGCACTAATCCGAAAATTAACCCCTTTTTTTTGCTTCGACCCTATTTTTGTGTCATCGAATTGATGAACCTATATAATACTGATTAGAACATGATGCATATTTCTTCTGACATTGCTTCCCGTCGCTCCCTTTTGTTGTCCAATCATTTTGCTTTTGGCGTGTGTCCTGTCATTGGCTGTAATTCCCATGCATTTAATTATTCTGGAATTACAGATATGTTTCCTAAACTGATGCATGGAATGGAACGTTCCCTGCAAATTCATCTATGAACGGAACTTCGACACCGTTCGATAGCAGATGAACACATTTGCACGAAAAAAAGCCCTTTTCGGGTAGGATTAATAAAATAAAAGTGGGAGGTAACCTATAAATTAACCCATATATTATAGGCTCCCGGATATCTTTGTCTATATAAACTAATGCCACGATGAAAAAGAAAAATCTAATTAAAACACTCTTCTTAATAGGAATGCTGCTGGGAGGAACCATCTCACCGGTCGTTGCTTCCTCTTCACCGGATAACTGGTGGCCTGTTCAGAAAAGGCCCGGTTACATCTTGAAATGTACACTGTCCCGTCCCGGTGATATTCGTGAGATGAATGTCGCTCAATCCTTATGCGGACTTGCCGCGCAAGCAGTAAATGAGGGTATCGGCAACGAGGGACTTTGGGTTGAGAATCGTACACCGGATTATCAGTTGTATTATAAGGCCTGGCTGAAACGCCTCAAAGTAAAGGAACGGGGTTCCCTGAATACTTGGGAAGTCGTGAAACGCTTTCAAAAGCAAGGCTATATAAAAGGTTACATTCTATATGATTATAACCGGAAAGACAACTCCATCAATCTGGCAACTGCACAAGCCGGCATCCTGAAAGGGATTCTGGTAGATATAACGCTGGAAGAACAGGCAAAAGCATCCGGCTTGAAGAAATTGTATGACGCCAGCAAGGAGAATCTGACCCAGTCCTGGTTTGACGAACACAAATCCCGAATGAACAATAATTTCATCGTTCTGACCAATCCGTCGATAGCCAATAATCGTGATTATGCCATTGCCCATAAGGGAATGGTTTATTACGGAGTGGACGAATTACTGGATACTGTACTGGAGTGGGTACGCCCCTTGTCACCGGTGATAGGCTGGAATAGCGGCCCGGAATTTCAGCACATCGCCCCCTGTTCCCATTGGGGATTAATTAATACAGCTTCCGACTGGTGCATGAATCTGGCCATGCTCTCCATCACCGGCAACGAAAAAATAAAAAAGATTAAAACTGTTAATCCGGCCCGGATAAATTGGGAATCTGATGCAATTTATCATTCCTTTGTGATGAGCGACGGAGATAATATGCAGTGGACATTGGGTAGTTTTATCAATAATCCTGACTTTTGGAGTAACGAACATAATGGCAAGATTCCCATGTCATTCACTACGTGTATGGTCAACCTGTCAATGGCTGCTCCCGATGTGCTTAATGTACTGATGAACAGTCAGCCACGGAACGTATCGCTTGCCGAATATGGCGGCGGATACTATTACCCCGACCTTTTTGCTTCAAAGCGCGCCGACAGAGAGGGACTGTTGCGGAGTTTTGCCCGTATCGTGAATGTGCACATGCAAAAGATGGGTATCAAAGCATTTGGTTTCATTTGTCATAAGATAGATTCGAAAGAAGCTCTGGATGCGTATCGTGTCTTTGCCGAAGAATTGGAGGGAATAGCCGGAATGCTTGCCGTGCAGTATTCTCCCTATAATGGCGGATATGGTAAAGTGTTTTGGATGAAAGACCGGAAAGGGAACGATATTCCGGTGATTTCCGCACGCGGACAGATATGGGCTAACCAGGAAAAAGAAAAGTCCGGTACTCCCTCCCAGATTGCAGCAGTAATTAATGAAGATGCGACGAATAAAATTCCCGAGGGTGAGATAGCGTGGACCATTGTTCATGCCTGGTCGCGCTTTGAGAAAGAGTCGAAAGACAGTATTGTCAGTGCGCCGCAGAACAGCCGTTCGCCGAGAGGAGTGACTCCCGTGTACTGGTGTAAGCAATTGCTGGACAAAAAGGTACAGGTAGTGCCGGTAGATGAGTTGCTTTGGCGGTTAAGAATCAAACACGTCAATAGAGATTCTGCCATAAATTCTAATTGAAAAACATTAAAGTATACACATATATGGAAATTAACAGACGAGATTTCATTACTAAAATGTCTGCTATTGCAGCATTGAGTGTCCTGCCTTCGTCATTTGTAGCCGCTATGGGCAATGAGAAGGTAGAGAAGGCCAAGCCCAAGTATCCAACATTGAAATGTGATGTGGTGGTAGTCGGAGCCGGTCCAGGTGGAGTGCCTGCCGCCATTGCGGCAGCCCGTCAGGGAGCTAAAGTAATATTGCTGGAAGAGGATAATATGCCTGGAGGAGCCCCGGTCGATATGTATGTTCCCTTTATATGCGGTGGTCCCAGGGTGGGAGTGTTTCAGGAGATGATTCAGGTATTGAATGCAAAACACACCATTGGCGGGCGTACTTGTGAGACGTTCGGAAAAACAGGCAGTGACGGAAAGAATCACTGGTGGATGCCCGGTTCTTATGCGGAAGTGATTTATCAGCTTCTCGAAAAAGAAGAAAACATCACGCTGATGTGCGCAGCACCCGTTGTAGGAGTAAAGGTCAAGACCTCCGGCAACAGAAACCAGGTGACCGGAGTGCGTATCATGCGTAATGGCGATTATCAGGATATTGATGCGGCAGTTACCATAGATGCCACCGGCAACGGACTGATTGCCGATATGGCAGGATGTGAATATATGTTTGGCAGTGAAGCCAAGAGCGACTACAACGAGCCCGTAGGCATCGAAGTGGCCGATGGTAAGGTGCAGCCCTGTACCTGGATGCTGATTAGTGAAAGAATCAAGCGCAATGCCATACTACCTATTGATAAACTGAAAGGTAGCAGTGCTGTGGAAGATAACCTGAATCGTTGGGTGAAAGCCGACGATAAGGAGGATATGATCCGGAGAGACGCCGGCATCTATCTGCACTGGGGACGGACTGTATATTGCAAGGATACCCGCGACCCTCTGTTGCTGGCACAAGCCCAGCAGGAAGCACTGGAACGCCTGCAGGAAAACCTCGAAATCTGGCACGAAGCCGGCTACGCAGTACATCTGGCTCCTAAGTTGGGCGTGCGCGAAGTGCGCCGTATCAAAGGCGAGTACGTGCTTACAGCCAATGACTTGATTGCCGGAACGATGCACGATGATGTGATAGCCCACGCACACTATTCGTTCGATGTATGGGGAATGAAAATTCCCGAAGAAATGAAGCATATCGGCCCTTACGGCATTCCCTATCGCAGTATTCTGCCAACCAAGACCGAGGGGTTGCTCACTGCCGGACGTATCATCAGTGCGACACGCATTGCGCACAGTTCTCTTAGAGTGCAGCCTATCTGTTCCAACATTGGAATGGCAGCCGGTACGGCAGCAGCTATGTCCGCCTTGAATCAAACCGGACTTCGTTCCATAGATATCAAACAACTACAAGACCGACTTGCCTCAATGGGGCTTTTCGATGGTTTAAAAAAGAAATAAGCGTACGACTATGACAATGAATAGAAGACAGTTTTTGAAGAACATGGGAATAGGCGCTGCTGGTGCAGCTTTGCCCGGAGTCTCCATGTTTGCTGCGAATGAAGCGATGAATCCCCAAGATAAATCCCTGTTTAAATTGCCCGAATTGCATTGCGATGTGATTGTAGTGGGTGCCGGACCGGCAGGTATACCTGCTGCCGTTGCTGCTGCCAGAGAGGGGGCCAAGGTGATTTTACTGGAAGAAGATATGATGCCCGGAGGAGCTCCGGTGGATATGTATGTCACATATATGTGCGGCGCACCCCGTGTCGGTGTATTTATCGACATGGTGCGCGAACTGAACCAGAAACATTCACTAAGCATTACCCCCAGCAACACGTTCGGACAATGGGCATGGGATAATAAGCAGCATTGGTGGTTGCCGTCGTCATTTGCGCAAGTCGTTTACGGCATTATGAAAGCGGAAAAGAATATCACGTTGATGTGTGGTTCACCGGTTGTGGATGCAGTGGTCGAGACAAAAGGCAACAGAAACAGAGTGACCGGCGTCTGCGTGATGCGTCAGGGTATGTTGCAGAAAGTCTCCGCTCCGGTTACCATCGACGCCACCGGTACCGGACTATTGGCAGCCAAAGCCGGTTGTGAATACTTCTACGGTAGCGACGCCCGCAAGGACTTCAACGAAAGCATCGGACTCGAAAAGAGTGACGGCAGAGTGCAGCCATGTACCATGATGTACATCAGCCAACGCACCCGCAGCGACGCGGAATTTCCCCGCCACATATTCAAAACCGGTGTACTCGACCACGACCAGGAGAAGTGGGTGACCCAACAGACGGAAGAAGAATTCCGGAAGATAGACTCCGGCATATACCTCCACTGGGGAGCAACGGTAGAATGTACCGACACCACCGACCCGGTATTGGTAGCCGACGCGCATCGCCGTGCCATGAAAAAACTGGAACCGCAATTCGAAGCCCTCAACCAGGCCGGATACGTCACTCATGTAGCCCCGAAAATCGGAATCAGAGAGTGCCGCCGTATCAAAGGAGAATATGTGTTGACAGTAGATGATGTACTGAAAGGAGTGATGCACGATGATAAGATTGCCGATGCCTGGTACTCGTTAGACCCATGGGGAATGAATGTAGACCCCAAAATAAAGAACAGCGTAGGACCTTACGGCATCCCATACCGCAGCTTGATTCCCGTTAATACCGAAGGATTGCTGACAGCCGGACGCATTATCAGCGGAACCCGTCTGGCAATGAGTTCTTATCGGGTGCAACCGATATGTGCAACTATTGGCGAAGCAGCCGGTACGGCAGCAGCGATGGCGGCTTTGCAGAAGACGAGTGTGCGTAATCTCGATGTACGTCGCTTGCAGAACCGCTTGGACGAGAAAGGTCTGTTCGACTGGTATCGTCATGTGAATATGAATGTGAATAATAAACCATGGAAAAAATAAGATAAATATGAACCGTATATTTCTTTTAATATTAGTATCAATTTTTACAGTCTCCACAGCCAGTGCTCAAACCACTTTCCTGAAGAAACTCAAGAAAGGCGAAAAGCAGACTGTTGTGTTTTACGGTGCCAGTGCTGCCATCAATACCTCCAACCGGGCTTGGGTGGACCAGCTTCGTACTAGACTCGAACGCAGATTCCCCGAAAAGATAACGTTCTACAACTGCTCGAAGTCGGGAATCGGCTCTTTCTGGGCAACTGAAAACTTCAAAGACTCCGTATTGAGCCGCAAACCCGATTTATTGATATTCGGCTTTTCGGAAAACGATGCTGTGACCCGTTTCAACAACGCTCCCTGGTATTCGGGAAAGTGTGCGGAATACATGGTTGACAATCTGCGGGCACAGAATCCTGATGCCACCATCGTATTGTATATTCTTTCCGAACGTCCGTTGGGACAATCGGCGGAGACCCGTCCCGAACTGGCAGCATTCAATGCTTCATGCCGCGAAGCAGCCAAAAAGAAAGGTATCATTCTCGTCGATTACTCGGTAGAATTTAATAAAATCTACGACGCCGGAGGAGAAGAAGCATTAAAGCCATATCAGCGCGACGGTATTTTGCCTACCCGCAAAGCGGCACAGGAAATCCTTGTACCGATGCTGTGGGATGCGATATTGGGACGTGACAGTGCAAAGAAGTGATTCATCAGTTGAAAACACATATAGACGAACAGGTTAAAGAATATATCGGCATTGATAAAATACTATGAAAATGAAAAGTTTTATTTATATCATGGGAGTTGCCCTATCGGTAGTTTTCTGCTCTTGCGAAAAACAGGGAGAGCAGGAGCAGGGAACAGAACAAGGGCAGGGAGAGAAGCCGGAACCGGAATCACCCGAAGAACCTCCTTTGGTTGAAAACTGGGATTTGATTGAAATCACGCGTGCCGAAGTGGGAAACAGCAATTATGAAGAATTGCTCTATCTGGCTTCGCTTGCCGGACTTGTGAATCGCAGCAGTCCCGAAATCTTTCTTCACTCCGGTCAGGCATACGCCAAATGGATGACTGAAATGAAAGCCTCCGGTTATACCTTTACGAAGAAAAGACTGTCGGAGATAACTTCTTTGTTCCTGAACAGAGCGAAAGGGTATGTATTGGTGGATGATAAATTGGAGAAAACATACATTGCTGCAAGCCTTGCAGGAGTGCTTGATGCTGTGATACTGACAGCGGCCCTGGCCTCTAAAGCTCCTTATAACAGTCTGCAGAAACTGGCCGACGTGAGGGATAAGGATGAGGCTTGGCTGGCCGACTATATAAAACAACATTCTTCACAATTCAACTTGAATGCGATTGTGAACAACGCTTCTTTCCCGTGGACAATGGTCGATTTTGCCATAGCGAACCGATATCCCTGGTGTAGCAATGCCAAAAGTGACGGTGCTGTGCTGCAAAAGCTTTATTATATGTTGAAACCCAATTCGCCTCATTACGGTTGGGGAGTACCCTATAATCTTGAACGCATGGATGTGCGGTTCGGATGCGAACATAATGGAGTATATACCGTGCCGGGTATCAACACCATGAGCCTTTCCATCCTGTCGTCCAAACAGTTGAAACCGTATGACCGACCGGCTTCGCCTGTGGAAGTCCCGGCACGGACAGGCGTGCATTATGCCACGATCGTATTCAGTGACGGAGACAATACGTCCTATATGCTCGATTTGTTTTCCCGGAATACCTATATCTCGCATCCGCGTGTACATGAGATTCCGCTTACCTGGATGTATCCCCCGACTCTGCGCACCAATATGGTTCCGGTGCACAACTGGTATCAGAAAAACCTGCCGGCAACCAACTGTTATGTCGGAGCATTGTCCGGTGCGGGTTATACATTCCCGTCTCATCATGAGTTTGTAGCCGACTATTTCCGCATGACGAATGGAATGTTGAAAGATTGCGGCATGCAGTATATGGTACTGATGGACGATGCGGAACTATTCACCGGTTCGTCTGCCGGTTCGTATGAAACGTTTATGAAGCGGCACACCGGCAACTTGCCCGATGTGAAAGGATTCTTGTATATGAATTATTTGGGATATGCCAAATGGCAGGGCGCTTATTTCTTTGCAGGAGATGCTCCGGTTGTTTCGTTCCGCTATTTCATGAAGAATGATGATAAGTTTACGGAACCTCATACGCCCGAAACCATCGCTGCGGCTTTGAATTCGGCTCCACGTGACATTAACAGTATAGATGCTTATTCGGCAATCGTGGTACACGTCAATGCTCCGTCCAGTTACACGGTGGAAGATATGCTTGTATTTAAAAATTTATTAAACGAAAATGTAGTATTGGTGAATACGGAACAGTTCCTCGAACTTATCAGGAAGAATGTAAAAGGTAATAGAGGTTAATCCCTCTTTTAACACAGTGGTTAATGCTTTTTTGAGGGTGTTAATCCACGGATTAACCCTAGTTCTAATCATTTCACCCATATATTTGAGAAAAAAACAGTATTCTTTTAGTAACCTAAAAAATTAATACCCAATGAAACAATTCTATTCATTATGTATGATTATGCTCCTGGCATCTGTTCTGGCAATAGATGTTATGGGACAAAAAACGACTCTGACTGTTACCGGTAAAGTAACGGATCTGGAGGGAGACCCACTGTCGGGAGTCTCCGTCGTTGTGCAGGGAACAACGCGCGGCACGATTACCAATATCGACGGAGCATACTCTATAAATGTACCGTCGAAACAGTCGGTGCTTGTTTTCTCGATGATTAGTATGAAAACTGTCGATCATCGCGTAGGCAATAGTACACAGATCAATATTATTATGGAAGAGGATGTGATTGGTTTGGGAGACGTAGAAGTGGTAGCCATCGGTTATGGCTCTATGCGTCGCTCGGACTTGACAGGTTCCATATCATCTATTAGTAAGGATGCATTGAGCGAACGTGCCATTACGTCACTCGAAGATGCTATGAGAGGTAAGGCAGCCGGTATGCAGATTGTGCAGAATGACGGTGCTCCTGGTTCTGATTACACCATCCGTATTCGTGGTGCATCGTCCGTTAATGCTTCAAGTGCCCCGATTTTTGTTATCGACGGTGTGATTTGTGAAGATGCTTCTTCTTTGAATCCGGGCGATGTGGCATCCATTGAAATTCTAAAAGATGCTTCCTCAACCGCTATCTATGGTTCGCGTGGTGCGAACGGTGTCATCATGATTACCACACGCCAGGGAACCAATGATGGAAAAACACGGGTGGAACTGTATGCTAACTTAGGTATGCAGCAGGCAGTACGTCAATTTGATATGCTCAATTCTTCGGAATATGCGTTGATGCGTTATAAGACCGGGTGGAAATACTACCCCTACGGAACCGATCCGTCGACCATGAGCGATGGTATTGTCTATCGTGACAATCCGAACGGTGACGGTAACTATTGGGTACTTCCCGAAAGTTCAACTTATGCAGATTGGGAGTCGTATGGTGCTCCGGGTAGTACGAATACTCAATGGCAAGACCTGATGTTCCGCGATGCCCTGTATCAGGAATATCGTATCAACGTTTCGGGTGGTAATAAGAACACGCGCTATTCGGTATCCGGCGGTTATCTCAATCAGGAAGGGGTAGTAGTAAACTCCGGTTTCGAACGTTTCACAGGAAGAATTAACCTCGTTCAGAAATTGAGTACTAATGTGACTATGACTGCCAATATATCAGGCTCAAGAACTAAAAACTCCGGTTTAGCAACCGGCAGTTCCGATGGTTTGATGGTGAAACTGTTACGTCAGTCGCCTTTGAATTCTGCTACCTCATCCGGTATTACCGAAGGTACAGGCAGTGAAGAGGGGCAGGTTGTTTCTAACCCATACATACAAGTGCGCGATATTACCAACAATCGTTATAAAGACAATCTGACAGCACGTATGCAACTGGAATGGAAGATACTTACCGAGCTTTCTCTGAATGTAGCAGGTACGTATGAAGACAATCATCAGAAAACAGATGTATTTTATCCCGCCAACACCGAACAGGGATTTAAAGCAAACGGACGTGCCATTGTCACTAATGCCGGAATTAAAAAACTCTCCGGAGAAGCATTCCTGACTTATACCAATTCGTGGAAAGGCGGACATCGCCTTAAAGTATTGGCTGGTAGCACGCTTGAAACCTACAATAATAATACGGTGCGTACTGAAACACAGAATTTTCCTTCACTCAATCTGGGGGTAAATGGACTGGGAATGGGTGTTACTCCGCAGATTCCTACCTCCTCAATCGTTGAGTGGAATATGGTGTCGTTCCTGGCACGTGCCGAATACAATTATAAGGAACGTTATCTGCTGACAGCCAGTTATCGTGCCGATGGTTCGTCACGCTTCGGTGCCGGTAATAAATGGGCGGGATTCCCGTCAGTTGGTCTGGCATGGCGTATCAACGAAGAGTCGTTTGTGAAAGACTTAGGAGTTTTCTATAACCTAAAGTTGCGTTTCGGCTATGGTCGCAGTGGTAACACAGCCATTCCTTCTTATCGTAGCCTTTCAACAATCGCTTCTTCATTCTATCCGATGTATGGTTCCGATCTTTCTTACGGTGCCAGCATTGACAGGCCGGCAAACCCGTCATTACGTTGGGAAACAACGGATATGGTCAATCTCGGACTGGATATGTCTTTTTTTAAAAACCGCCTGGCAATGACGGTGGATGTTTATCGTAAAAAGACCACCGACCTGCTGATTGAAAAGAATGCAGCATTGGCTACGGGATACGAAAAGGGATGGGCCAATGTCGGAGCCGTCCGCAATCAGGGTATTGAGATTACCTTGGATGCTACCCCTATTCTGACTAAGAAATGGAACTGGACCTTGAATGCCAACATCGGCTTCAACCGTTCGAAAGTGCTTGATATCGGTCCTGGTGATGAGATGGGATTTGACCCGGGGGTTATTCCCGGTTCCGGAAACTTTGTCATGATTCGCAAGAATAAGAGTCTCGGGCAATGGTATGGCTATAAGATTGACGGTGTGTATGCTTCACAGCACGAAATCAATGAACAGGGGCTTACCGAAGTGCTCGGACAGAAGATTGCCAGCATACGTCCGGGAGATTATCGCTTCCGCGACCAGAACGGTGACGGTAAAATCACTTCCGCCGACCTCGTATTACTGGGAAGTGGCGAACCGGATTTCACAGGCGGTTTGACGAACACAGTTTCTTATAAGAACCTGTCATTGAGCGTAGCCATGCAGTTCAGTTACGGAGCAACTGTTTTCAACGCCAACCTCCATTCATTGACAAGTGGACGTGACGGTCATAATCAGATTGCTGAAATGAATACCAACTCCTGGTCACCGACACTTTATGATGCAGATGGTAATGTATTCTTTGCCGGTAACAACGAAGCCAAATATCGTATGCCGGGTGGGGTGGCACTCAACTACTGTACATCCAAAATGCTTGAAGACGGTTCATTCCTCCGTATAGGAGACATCACGCTGGCCTACGCACTTGGAAAGAAAGTAGCCAAGAAAGTCGGTATGCAGAACATCAAACTGTTTGCTTCGGTCAAGAACCTTTGCGTATTTACCAAATATACGGGATTTGACCCGGAAGTAAACACTCGTCAGGGACAGACAGGCGACTTGATGCCGAGTCTCGACTACAGTGCTTATCCGCGCAATCGTTCTTATTCTGTTGGTTTCAATTTTATTTTCTGATTTGTTTAACACCCTGAATATTGAATTCCATGAAAAAATATATCATATTATTATTGGCTACTATGTTCCTACTCGGAACTTCCGTTTCGTCTTGTACCAATTTCTTGGAAGAGAAGCCGGAGTCTGAATTCGATGAAGGAACTTTCTATAAGACTGTCGAATCTCTGAAAGTAGGAGCAGTCGGTGCGTTTTCTACGCTGCGCTATATGTATAACGTCGGCACCAATACCCCGTTATTTGTCGGTATGGTGGGTACGGACGAGTGTATGTATCCCAATGAAACGAACCTGCGTGGTTTTATCGACCGCTACACATATACGCCTACCGATGGCTGTATCAAGCAATTCTGGTTTCGCTACTACCGGTTGATTACTGCCTGCAACACTGTTATCTACAAAGCACAGGGAATCGAAGGAGACGCTAAACTTATCAACCGCTATGTAGCTAATGTACGCTTTTTACGTGCATGGGGATATTTCAACCTGGTGCAGACTTTCGGAGCCGTGCCTTTGATGACCGATCATGTGACGGAGCTGACTTACGACATGGGACGTACACCGGTAGCGGAAGTTTATCAACTCATTGAAGATGATTTATTGTTCTGTTTGGGCGAAGATGTTCTGCCTAAAGAGATAGATGGCGGTTGGGCGAATTACTGGGCTGCCAAAACATTGTTGGCAAAAGTATATATTACGATGGCTTCGGCACGTGCCGCCGATCGTGTAGCCGGTTACGAGCAGATTGAACAGACAGATGAAAAACTTTACGGTGATGCATTGGCACTGCTGCAAGATGTAATTACCAATAGCGGACGTGATTTGGAACCTGTTTACGGAGATGTCTTTAAAATTGAAAATAAGAACATCAATAAAGAGACGATTTGGGAAATACAGTTCAGCGCACAGAATCCTTATGGCTCACAATGGCCGAAAGAATACGGTGCCCGTGCAATCAATACCGACGGACAGAAACTTTACGGCGGCTGGCGTACAAATGCCATTGCCGGACAATGCAACCTTAAATATGTTCCCTCATTCTGGAACTATTATGATGCCAATGGTTACGACAAGCGTCGGGAGTGGAATCTGGCCGATTATGTGATTGACTTTGATAAGACCAATAATAGCCCGATAGCACAGAAACCCATGACGGAGCTAAGCGGTAAACCGCAACCCGGAGACAATGCGAAGTCTGTAACGAACAGTGGTGTCATCAAATATCGTTGGGGAGCTACCTGGAAAGATGAACATACCAACTTTGTGTATTCCAACTGTCCGAACAATATCCTCGTACTGCGTTTTGCCGATGTACTGCTAATGTATGCCGAAGCCGATTTGATGTTGAATAATGGTTCACCGTCCGACGAGGGTGTGGAAGCAATGAATCGCATCGTGCAACGTGCCCGCGGATTAAATCAGGGAGTTGCTGTCACTGAAAACGATACCCCCGGATTTGGGAATTACGATACGTATACACTCGAAGATGTATTGTTGGAGCGTGCCCGTGAGTTATGCTTCGAACGCTGGCGTTGGTATGATCTGGCACGTACCGGTATGCTTGAGCACTTCCTGGAAAACCGCAATGGTTTTAGTACGACGAAAACCAGCTTCGACAGTGATAAGAATTATTTGTTCCCCATTCCGTTGAGCGAAATACAGATTTCGACGAATAAAGACGGAATGTATCAGAATCCTAATTATTAATGGGATGGCAATTATGCTTCTTTCTGTTTTAATAAGACGGGATATTGCAGAACTTGATAAAACTAACAGTCTGTCCGGATATTCCCTTGGGGAGATTTAATCGGGCTTTAAAAATCTTGAATCAATGAAACAAATAAAATATTTATCTTTTATCCCTTTTCTGGCTCTTCTCTGCTTGATGACGGGATGTGAAAATGACAAAGATGTGTATTACCCTTATGTCAATGTTCCGCTTACTACGCACAATCCGGTGCTCGTTGAGGGAGAAGTCCTGCATATCGGTATTGGTTTGGACGGTGTGAATTATCGTGTAGAGAGTGATAATGAGGATGTGGTGACTGCCGAGGTGGTTGGCAACGAGATACTGTTGACAGGCGGTGACATAGGTAGCACCATCGTTCGCCTTTCGGATGATAGCTACAATCGTGCTCTCATGACGGTTGAAGTACGTAAACTTCAGGAACTGACACTCGAATCGCTCCCGGAGGGAGTGGAAGTATTGCGTCTGGATAACGACGGCGTTATTCTTCGTGAAATGAAAATCCTGACCGGTAATGGCGGTTATACAGTAACCAATTCTGCTCCTGAAGCCATCAGTGCTGAAATTGTGGAAGATCCCGACGTAACAGGAGGATATAAACTGATACTTGGCGGTAAAGCAAATGTCGATCAGGCAACGGTTACTGTGACAGATTCCCGAAACAAGTCAGCTACTCTTAAAGTGCGGGTGACGAATCCGATTCGTCCTGTTCTGTTTGATAAAGAGGGGACTCTTGAGGGGGAATATGTGTACGAGGGTACGCCTCAACAGATTTCTTTCAATATCACTTCCGGTAATGGCGGTTATACCGTTAAATCTCTGAATGAAGGAGTAGCTACTGTGGCAGTATCCGGCACCACAGTAACTGTAACCGTGGTAGGTGACGGTGGCACAACCATCACTGTGACCGATCAGGAAAAGGAAAGCCGTTCCATAGATTTATGGGTACCGCTCAATCTTGACGACCCGACGCCACGTATTTATTGGGATGGTTATCGTGCCGATATTAACACGGCCGGAGTTTCCAGTACCGGATCTTATGCAACGCCAAAAGATATGTACTGGTATCAACAAAACGGTGAAGTGAAAGATACATACTATGTCTACTTTAATGGTGGTTGGGCAAACAATTTAAATTGTGTGAATGCTGCCAATCGTAATCCGAAGTTTGAAACGACTATCAATGACACTAAGACTTCGTACACAGACAAAGCAGCCTCTGACGTTAAACTGACCGAGTTTATTTTGGAAAAACGCATTGGTACAGGTCCGACGAGCCATCCGCATATCTATTTCATCTCTTTAAAAACAGAAGATGGTAAGCGTGGATTTATAGTGCATCGTTGGAATGAATAATAAATACAAATAGGTCCTTAGTTTTTTTTCAGGGTATGAATATGAGGGTCGGATGCTGTATTGCTCCGGCCCTCTATGTTTTGATAGAGCATACAAAATTAGAGGCTGCCTTTCGGTAATACCATGAAAATAACTATCTTTGCTAACTGTTTATTATACACATAACCTAACAACATTATGCAGTATGAACTATAATTTTGATGAAATAATAAACCGTAACGGTACAGATTCCGTAAAATGGGATGCAGTAGAGAGTCGTTGGGGACGCAATGACCTGATTCCAATGTGGGTAGCTGATATGGATTTCCGCACAGCTCCTTTTGTCATAGAGGCTTTGAAAAAACGCCTGGAACATGAAGTACTCGGATATACATTTGCTTGCAAAGAATGGTCGGAGTCTATTATTAACTGGGTGAAGGAGCGTCATGGTTGGACTATCCGTGAAGAGATGTTGACTTTCACTCCCGGTATTGTCCGCGGCTTGGCTTTTGTGATCCACTGTTTTACGCAGAAAGGAGATAAGATAATGGTTATGCCCCCTGTTTATCATCCTTTCTTTTTGGTCACTCAAAAGAATGAGCGCGAAGTGGTATTCAGCCCGTTAGTCCTGAAAGATGAACAATATTATATTGATTTCGACCGCTTCCGTCAAGATATTCAAGGATGCAAATTGCTTATTTTAAGCAACCCTCATAACCCGGGTGGACGTGTATGGACGAAAGAAGAACTGTCTCAAATAGCTGACATCTGCTATGAAAGCGGCACATTGGTTATCTCTGACGAGATTCATGCTGACTTAACGCTGCCTCCATACAAACATCCTACCTTTGCTTTGATTTCAGAGAAGGCACGGATGAATTCTCTTGTCTTTATGTCTCCCAGCAAAGCATTCAATATGCCGGGATTGGCAAGTTCTTATGCAATTATTGAGAACGACGAACTTCGTCACCGTTTCCGGACATATATGGAAGCAAGCGAGTTTAGCGAAGGACATCTCTTTGCTTATTTAAGTGTTGCAGCTGCTTACAGTCATGGAACAGAATGGCTGGACCAAGTGATAGCATATATTAAAGGAAATGTGGATTTCACTGAAACGTATTTGAAAGAACATATTCCTGCTATCAAGATGATCCGTCCGCAAGCCTCTTACTTGATCTTCCTGGATTGCCGCGCATTGGGACTCAATCAGGAAGAACTGAATCGTCTTTTTGTAGAAGATGCTCATCTGGCACTGAATGATGGAACAACATTCGGTAAGGAAGGCGAGGGATTTATGCGGTTGAACGTTGCTTGTCCACGTGTTACGCTGGAAAGAGCATTGAAACAGTTGGAGCAGGCTGTAATGGATTTAAAGTAGTCTTTTTATTCCATTCCCCGGTTCGGAAATGAAATCAATCCGTTCAGGGGATAAAGCTATATTTCCTGTCTCACTCTTGCTTTTTACTATTTAATTTTGTATCTTTAGTGCTTCCCATCTTTCCAAAGACAGGTAATCATATTACAAAGTGACCAATATCATCTTATAAGGTGATATTGGTCACTTTGTAATGTGCCTATTGTCCCGTTGTAACGGGACGACTTACCGACTGCATAAAAAACTACTAATCTCTGCACTGAAAACCCTTAATCTTTGCACTGAAAAGTCTTAAGTACAAGATTGAAAAAATAGTTTGTTGCAGTATGATGATATGACAATGCCTCAACTATGGCATCACATTTACCGGAATCAGCCGTACCTCACTATTCAAGCCGGAGGGTAACGGACTCCAATGCCCATAATTGGCCGGACGATAGTTCAAATCAACAATATTGATTTCTTTGAATTTGCGCCACTGCACTCCCTGCCTGTCTAATTCTGCAATTCGATTCGCAGGGAGATTCGTGACTTCTATCTCGATGTGGTTTTTTCCGGGTTTTAAGAACTCGCCTACCTTTAGTTGATAAGGCACTGCCCATGCGCATCCCGCTTCCTGTCCGTTGATGCGGACACGGGCACTTTCGCGTACATCTCCCAAATCAAGAATCCAGTCGTCAGCTTGCAAAGCCGGCAATTCGATGTCTAAGGAATAAACACCGGTTCCCATGTTCGTTTGGGCTGCCGGATGATTGATATGGGTCCATGAACAGGGGCGATCTATATCAAATGTTCCTTGAATTTCCGGTTTGCTTTCGGCGAAGTGCAACTTCCAACCATGATCCAGACGAAGGCTGAAAGGTTGTTCATTTACATACTTCCACGGTTTGGATGTCTGCAAAGATTGTTGATACGTTTGCAGAATAATCGATTCACCGGATTTTAATTGCAAATAGACTTGTGTTTTGCCGTCTGCCTGTCTCACTTTAGCTTCACCACATTCTCCGGTCATGGGATTGAAGAGAGCGGCGGCGGCTGCATTCGTTCCCAATGTGATCCAACCGTCCACTCCTTTATTTTGCAAGGAAGAGATGAAATAGTGGTGTCCCGTATCATTCACTCTCCGGATCGCTTGTAGTCCGAATTTGGTTTTCATTTCTTCGGGAGAGATATTGCAGCTGGCCAATGTGCGTGCATAATCCGTTCCTGTGATAATCTTCCCCTTTCCGATTGGAGTAACGGTTGTTTCCGAGAAAGAAACAGCCGGAAGTTGCCGGAGCGTACGCTGGTAGCTTTGGCGTTTTTGTTCCAACTGACCGTATCCCGGTACATCTGTCGGATAATTTTCGAGGAATACGATAGTAGCTCCCTGTTTGGCAAGTTCATAAAGATGTGCCAATACATCACTCGGCATTAGGTGCGCAGCAGGCACTACCAATGCTTTGTAGCCCGTTCCGCCCGAAGTAACCAACTGTCCGTCTTTGAAACGTGTACTGCGAATAAAGTTATCGGAAATATAATCCCCGTCATACCCGCTGTTGTTGATGCGATGGATAGCGTCGATAAACTTAGGAGCCAGTTTATCCATGTGGTGTATCGTGAATAATAACAATCGTCCCGGCTGCTCATTCCACATATCATATACCGGAAGATAAATCAGGAAATCATTATCCGGCCGTCCCATTTGCAGGAAGCTTTGGCAACGGGTGATATAGTTGAAGAACGAAGGAGCATCACGCCAAATACTGTTTGTCGGACTCATATTGATAGAAGCGTAGAATAACCATCCGGGCCATTCGGCTTCTTTCGGAGAGTACGGAGTGCCGTGGAAAAACATGTGATTGACACCCGAAACGAACATCAGATCCATATCCGGTTTGCACTGCGACAAAGAAGTGCGGAAATGTTCCGTCAGCCACGTGAATGTTTCGGAAGAAGTATATGTTTTTCCTGCAATGTGAGCGGCCGAAGAGGCGTATTTCAGCATAGACAGGTCGGAATCATTCTTTTTAGTCAAAGAGTCCTGACGCAATCCTTCAATATGGAATTGCGACAGTCCGAAACCCTCACATTCGGGAATATCCACGGCAGCATAAATATCAATCAGATTGCCGGGCGAACCATGTGCCTGATTGCGGGTAATGCTACCGTTTTTGTGTGCCCAGTCCGTCCACTGACAGGTAAAGTTCTCCAATAATAAATCGGAAATCGTTTCCCGGTAATCGGATACGATACGTCTGCTGACTTCCGGACGGCTTTCGTCCAGAAATTCAGGGAAATGTTCTTCCAGTTTGTACCCCCGTCGACGAGTGAATTGTTCCAGGAAATCATCTGTCCAATCTGCCTGATACACTTCGTAAGAGTCGTTGAAGAATGTATGGGGATAGCTCGTCTTGCTGCTTTTGAAAGCACGGTCAAAACGGGAAAGATAGTTCTTTACAGCTTTCTTTGAGAGATGGTTCATTACATATCCCTCACCTCCGGGAGCGGCACGTTTCACTTTCTGTCGTGTCTTACCGATATAAAGAGCTACGATTTTCCATTTGCCCGCAGGGGCTTTCCATTGTAGCTTGTCTTTTTTTACGTGGGCGGTCAGGTTGATACATTTACCTTTCTCATCGTAAGCCATCACCCGGCTTAGTACGGAATAAGCCTGTTGCTTAGGGTCGGTCACATTGATATCTTGTTCAATCTCTTTCCTCCCCTCTATGTGGTATGTCTGGAAGATAGCCTTCGTAGCTGCGTCTTCGATACTGACTTCCGGTCCGCCGAAAGGCCATCCGGTTCCGGTATTCATGTCAATCTCGATACCGGTGCGCTTTCCTTCCGCCTGTGTATGTTTGAGAACTTCCATCCAGCGGGGAGAGAGGAATTGAATCTCATTCGCATCATTGCCTTGCACTCCATAGATGGGAGTAATTTCTACCGCCCCCATTCCGGTGCGTGCATATTCTTGCAGATTGTATGTCAGGTTCTTTTCGTCTACGGCACTTCCCAACCACCACCATCTGGCACCGGGACGTGCTTCCACCGGAGCATCCGGCCATTGCTGTGCTTGCATTACTCCACCTGCGGCAAGCAGGCAAAGGACTATCCATTGTCTTTTATTCATCATTCTTTCGGCGTATTATAATATTCTATGTTTTCTGTATCGTCAGTAACAAAAAGCGGTCGTCCGTCCGGCTGTTCAAAGTGGAAACGGACACCGTCGAAGGTTATATTCCGTGCATGACGGATATAAAATCCTTTGGCGGGAATCGTGCCGAACATCCACGGTTCGGGATATACTTTTTCCTGTTCGGGAGGAACACGTTTGCCATCCTCTTCACTGTAGCCACCTTTATAATAAAGGTGAATATTACGGAAAGTCACATCCTCGATACAGGCTCCCGGTACGCCGCTGATGATAGAAGCATACCGGCTGTCGGCATTCCATACATTGATATCGCTGATAAGAATACGTTTCATGGTGCTTACAGGAGTATCTTCAGGACTGCGCATACGTGCACCCAACCGGAGGAAAATAGGCGCGTTGACTATATTTCTCATTGTGATGTTACTGATTACAATATCTTCCAGATGTCCTCCGTCTACCGTTTCCAATGCCAGCCCACGGCAATGTTCAAAGATACAATTCGTAATCGCAATATTGCGGAAACCTCCACTGCTTTCTGTGCCGAATTTGATGCGTCCCGTACGGAAACCATGATCGGGAGCCTGCGGTTCGTCCAGCCGCCAAGTGCCGTCCATTACGCTGCCTTTGTCAAAGCCGCTGACATAACAATCGCTGATCGTCACATTTTCCGTGTCTTGGAAGCGTCCTAATCCATAAGAGGCTTTCAAGACAATGGCATCATCCCAGGGGGAGTTCACCGTGCATTGGCTGATACGTACGTTCCGGCAGCAATCAATGTCGAAGCCGTCCCGGTTGGTGTCTACTTTCAGATTCAGAATCGTCAGATGATCCACTCCGGTAGCCAACAGGGCGAAATGCCCGCAATGCAGCATGGATAAATCTTTCAGGGTCACATTTCTGCAATCTTTCAGGCTGATCGCCTTATTGCCTACACCCGGCAGGCGGCTCTCTTCACGAGTCAAGCCTTTGCCGTAGATTAAGCCGGGACCACTGATCGTAATATTCTCCAGTCCGATTCCCCAAATTAAAGAGTTTTTCCAATGGCTGTGACCGAAATCCTGAAACTTATTATGTTCATTCGGTTCGGCGGTATCATATCCTTCCTCTTTTCCGGGAAAGGCGGCAATGATGCGGGTGCCCTGTTCCAAATAGATATGAATATTACTTTTTAACCGGATGGAATAACACGCATATTCTCCTGCAGGTAGATATACTGTGCCTCCTCCGGCCTGTGCGGCCGCTTCAATCGCACGATTGATTGCAGGCGAATCAATTGTTTTCCCATCCGCTTTGGCTCCGAAGTCCATTACATTATAAATGGCTGCATGTAGATAAATGCAACCTATTAACAGACTGGATAATAAATAGATCCTTTTCATTTTTTGTCGATTTTGGCAAAAATATCCGGTAACATATAGTAGTTGTAATCCGCTTTTTCATTCTGTTCGTAGAAACAGAAATAAAGCCGGAAAGGCTTGTTTCCTTCATTTTGGGAAGAAGCCGGGGAGAGACTGCAACGTCCGGTCAGTACAGGGCGGTCGGTTTGTTTGCCTGATTCGTAAAGCATCAGGGGAGTTGCATCCTTATGTCCGTCGCTCAAGCGGATATCAACAGTAGGGGTGACAGCCTGCAGCGTTTTCAACTTCATGCTTTCTCCATAGTAGCAAGTGAAGGCTTGTCCCTCCACGCTGAATACATTGATGTCCGAATCCGGTTGGCAATCGCCGAAACTCCAAAATAGGGCATCGGCTTCCGGAGCAGAGGCGACTTCTACTTCCAGGATAAATCCACGACTATCGGGCAATGCTTTCCATTGGAAGGACACTCCCTGTATCTTTTCTTCAGGTTTTAGCCAGTGGCTTTCGTTTCCTTTCTTCGATACACCCAACCGGAAAGTGCCGGCAGGTGGCGTCAGTGCTTGTGCTTGCGCATCAATGAGCAAGATTCCCAGCAGTGCGATGGTCAGGAGATGTCTTAACATAGTTGAAGTTGATATTACTTTGTTCATTCTCTTTTAGTTCAATGACATTCTTTTCTTCTGTCTTTAACGTGATTTCAGATAAGTTGAAATTCTTCGTATAGCAGATTTTGCCCGGTTTGTCGGTCTGCGCTTCGATGGCATAAAGATAGAAATTTTCCAGACGTAACGAGTCATTCCATCCCGAAGCGGAGATAAATTCGTCCACATTTTCCGCTTTTACCTTTGATACGTAGACATTGCGGAAACGCGGATAACCTTTTTCGGGAGGCGTTACTGGGGTCAGCATGACTCTCCAGTGCTCCGGGATTTCTTTCCCTTCATACTCTTTGGGTAAAGTGCTGTAACTGTAACTGGGGTTCCAGTTCAAGTCTGCTGCCAGTACGTGACGGACGTTTGCCGCTTTTACTTCAGTCATATAAATGTTTTCGATTGTTCCTCCACGGTTCATGGCACTTTTCAACCGCAGTACGGCCGAGGTGCCGATTGCTTCCAGATTATATCCCAATACATTCCGTATGCTGCCGGAAGTTTCGCTTCCGCAGGTGATAAGTCCGGCACCTTTGCGGGCGATGCAATTTCGTATGACCACATTTTCTGTAGGAAGGTTCACCCGCAGTCCGTCTGCATCCCGTCCCGATTTGATACAGATATTATCATCGTTACAGTCTACATCGCAGTTTTCGACCAAGATATTGCAGGAAGAATCAATGTCGATACCGTCCGTGCTCGGACCGTGTCCGCCTATATTGTTGTTGATTGTCAGTCCGTCTATCGTGCAATAATCGGAGTAAAGAATCTGACACCCCCAAAAACCGGTACGCATCAGGGTAAATCCTTTCAATGTAATGTCCGAGCTACGTTCTATGAGGATGCCCCGTACCCGTTTGCAGTCGTAATCCACAATCCAGCGCAATCCTTTTGCTTCGTATTCTTTCCGCATTTCCCAATATTTATCCCAAAATACTTTTCCCCGGCAGTCCAGTGTTCCTTCTCCGGTGACAGAAACGTTCTTTTCATTGACAATGTTGATAACTGCCGCGGGCCATGTCATCTCGATTCCTGCAATCCGTGAACGGAATTCGGGATAATGATGAATGGATGGGCTGGCCAATAAAGTCACCCCTTTGTCTAGTTGCAGGTTGACACCGCTTTTTACGAACAGTGCTCCTGTCTGGTAATATCCCGGTTGGAGAACTACCGTTCCTCCACCGCTGACGGCACAACTGTCAATTGCTTTCTGGATAGCTTCCGTGCTAAGCACCGTGCTGTCTGCTACTGCGCCAAAAGAATTAGCGGATAAAATTACATTGTTTCCGGGCATTTGCCGGCTGCCTACACTGTCGGCCCACGACAAATCCGGTTGCTGCGGAACCTGCCCCCATTCGAAGCTGTTGTTTCCTGCCTGTTTGGCCGTTGGGGTGGCGCAAGCTGCTGTCAAAAGTGTGCCTGCTAGTAGGAGCAGGGGAAAGATGCCTTTGGTTTTCATATTTATCTAATGCCTGATACTTGATACTTAATACCTAATACTTATCTCCTAATTTCCGTCCGGTTTCTCTATTTCCGTGAATGGTGATTCGTTCCAATGGAAAACATTCACATCGTCCGGTTGTGCCGGGTTATAGGATGGGTCTATTTTCAGGTGTTTAGCCAGTTCCGGTACGGCTTTCTTCATTCCTTCAATCACACATTGGGCTATTTGATAGGCTCCGTAAGGATTAAAGTGGGTGTTATCGGCAAAATCCTTGGTCTGTCCCGGATAAGTGCCTGCCGGATAATGCACGAAAGCGCGTTTGGACGTTTCCGGCCCCAAGGCTTCATAAAGCGTACGGGTCATTTCGTTGAGGTCGATCAACGGAACATTTTCCTTTGCTGCCAGCCAGCGCATGGCTTCCGGATAATCTTCGTGTGTGTCACGGATATGTCCGGTGGCATCGAAACTCCGGCGTTGGGTGGGAGTGACCAGTACGGGGTATGCTCCCCGTGCACGGGCTTCATCAATAAATGTTTTCAGGCTGGTCATAAAAGAGTAATAGGCTCCTTTGCCCGGCCCTTTCTGCTTTTGGTCGTTATGTCCGAATTCCATGAAAAGATAATCTCCTTTCTTTATCTGGCTCAATGCTTTTTTCAAACGTCCTGCGGCAATAAAAGTATTGGCTGATTCGCCCGATTCCGCATAATTGGCGATACAAACGTCCGTGCCGAAGAAATGAGGTATCATTTGTCCCCAGCTCGCCCATGGTTCATTGTCCTGGTCGACTACGGTACTGTTGCCGCATAGAAAAACGGTAATCACCGACGGATCGGCAGGCTTGATACTGATACTCTGGCATACGGGTGCATCGCCGTTAAATTCCAGAGTCAGTTTATCGTCCCAGTTCAGTTTAGTCTTTTCGCGGGGTTTGATACGTACGGATTCTTTCTCGGAAATGCGGGGATTGCGTTTGTTGATGATAAATGTTTCATCTACGAATTGTCCCTTTTGGGTCGCGAGGTTATCAATGAACAGTCGGCGTGACTCGCCTCTTACAGTGGTCACCCCTGCCTGTTTCTTGCTTCCCAGGCGAACGGTTACTTGGTAGTTACCATCCGGCACACGGACAGAAAAGAAGAAGGGTGCCTTACTGCCTTTCGCGGGAGTAGCGACGAGATCATATCCGTATCCTGTCTCCTCACTGTAGCGGGGAGCGTCTGCCAACTGGTATGTTTGGGCTTTCTCCTGTGCGTTGATATTTGCCGTTGCCAGGACTAGCAAACCTATAATAGTTGTTTTCATGTAAATAATATAAAAGTATATTGTTTATGGAGTTTAGGCACGGATTACACGGATTTCACGGTTTTTAGAATTATGCTTTCTATAGAGCAACAGCGTAATCCGTGTAATCCGTGCCTGATAATTTCCCATTTAGTTAATTTTTGGTTTGAGCTCGTCAGGTGAATCTTTGGTATAAGATTTCACATCTCCCGCCACTTTGGTGAATAATGCTTGGATTAGTTCCGGAGTTATCTTTTCTGTCGGACGGAAAGCATCCGAATTCATATAATCCAGGATTGCTTTGTGCATCTGGCGGGCTACAATCCGTTTTTCCGGTTGGGAGGTAATATCCATACTGGTCATCATCAGTTTGCCGTTCAACACCTTTGCTTCGAACAACATTCCAATTTTCCGGCTGATAAACCAGGTATCAATACTTTGAATCGTAGGTTGGAATTCTGCCGGGAAGTCGGTGAATTGCATCACTTGCGCTTTGTTCAGCAGTTCCCACCATTGCAGGTTGCTATGATATTCAGTAGGAAATTCACGGAAAAGAGGGTGATATTCATTCAGGAAAATACCTGTTGTGTGTGGCGGACGCATCTTGAACCAGGAAGTATTCCAAAATACGGGAGTAAAATATTGTTTGACTTCCTTGCCGTATTGTATCTTTCCGGCAGCCGTAATCAGCACATTTCCTCCGTCCTGCAACACTGCCAATGCTTTGGCGTCCAAGGTGTCGGTGGTATATACTGTTCCTTGCGCCAGTTCCACTTGTGCCGGATATACCCAGAAATCCCAGTCGTTTACGGCATCACTGCCTTCGATACGTACTTCCAGATTTAGTTTCTGCGGTGTATCGATTGCTTCCAGAGTCATATCTACACTACCCAGAGAATAAAGATTTCCGATGGGAATGTGATGGGTGCCGACAGTTCCATGAGCATATACTTTTCCGAATTTATCCTTAATGGTATATACTGTTTTTGCACTTTTCAAGGGAGCAGCTCCGAAATGGGATACTTCAATGTCGGCATGGAATGTTTCATTATTGGCATATACAAATTTAGGAATACGTGCCAAAGGTACGGTCGGACTGCAAAAGCGTCTGAACTGTTCTGCGTTGATATATCCTTTTTCTTCAAAGAACACGTCCAGTACACCGACTAATGCAGTTCCCTGACCGGAATAATCATTGAGAGCCAGCAACTGGAATCCCGCATAGTCCGGAGTACGCAAGGTCTTTTCAATCTCATGTTTGTAGCAGAGTGCCTGCAATTTGCCCGAAGCCATCATGAAATCGTAGCTTTGGCTTCCCATGTGGTTATCGTTCAGAATATCCCGGAAGATTTCAAAGTTCTTCGCTTTGTTAACTCCCGTATATTTACGGATTTCATTGAAATTCGGGAATACGCACCATTGACCCGTTTCGTGTGATACATACGGTTGTTTCACCGTGTCAATCCTTGTACGATAATCCGATTCACTTTCCGGTTGCGCACCTGCCCAGCTTAATCCGCGTGCACCTGCTTTCACATGATACTCATTGTGAGGTTGCCATTGCCAACTGTTTCCAACGGAAGCTCCTGTGTATACACGACGCGGATCGGTTGCTTTCCAATAATCCACGAACTTGCTGACCCATGCCACCCAACGACCGGAAGGCTCATTGCCGCAAGCCAGCATACAGTATGAAGCATAATTCCCATATTCCTTGGTCAGTGCAATGGTTTCGTCCATCAGGTATTTGTCAATCGGTTGTCCGTTACCCAGTCTCGGACCGTGGTTCGGCCAGCTCGGTCCTTCCGGTTGCAGATAGAAACCAACCAGATCGGCAGCAATGAAAGCTGCCTCCGGCGGACAGAAAGAGTGGAAGCGCATATGATTCAAGCCGTAGCTGCGGCAAATGCGGAATACCCGTTCCCAAGAAGCCACATCCATCGGAGCATAGCCTGTCAACGGGAAATCACAGTTTTCCACTGTACCGCGAAGCATTGTCTTACGACCGTTCACATAGAACCATTTTCCCTCGATCTTGAAATCACGCATACCGAACTGTACCTGTTTCGTATCAGACAGTTTGCCGTTGACCAGCTTTGCCGTCAGTTTATAAAGTGCCGGACTGAATTCATCCCACGTCAGAAACTCTTTTCCCATCGGAAGTTCCATTTCCACCGGATTATCTCCCGGACGGATGTTGAAACTTTGATGTATGGGAGCCACTTTGTGCTGAATGTCCGTGTTAAAGCTCTCGGCGGAAAGGGTGATCTCTCCCTTGGTGGAAGAAGCAGACCGTATATTCATGCGAACCAGCGCTTTCTGATTGCTCAAATCGGGATATACCTGAATATCTTCTAAATGGACTTTGGGAGTAGCTTGTAACTCGATTCGTCCGACGATGCCGTTCCAGTTACCTTGTGTCTGGTCGGTGATGCTGTGAGAATCGGGACCTACGTTGATTTCTTTGATTCTATTATCGATACGGATGGTAATCAGGTACGTTTTTCCGGGGGTGGTTGCAGCAGTCAGGTCATAGACATGGGGAACACAAAGACTGTTTTGCATACCAAGCTCCTGCTGATTTACCCATACAGTAGTTTCGATGTGCGGACGTTCCAGAAAAAGAGTGATTCTTTCTCCTTTCCAGTCAGCCGGAATTGTCACTTTCTTTTGATACCAGGCCACACCTACATAATGTTTGTCGGGAGTCAGAAAGAAGGGTAGCTTTACTTGTCCCTCTATCCTGTATTTTTCCATATATGGGTTGAAGTAGTAAGAACTGTCGTAGAGGCTTCCGGTCCATTGGGTACGGACGGTCACTTCATCTCCTTTCCATTTTTCGGGCATGGAGCCGGGCAGGTTGATAGAATCGTCGAGGGATTTTTTGAACCATTGTTCCTTGACGCCGGTATCTTCCCGGTCTATCCGGAAATTCCATTTGCCGGATAAGCTGAAAGAGTGATTTTGTCCCGCTACGGTCAGTATGGAGATAAATACGATAGCAATACTTACTAAAAGTCGTTTCATGATATATAGAATTGATATGTTTTTCATTCTTTTTAAAATCTGCCGCTAAAGTAGAGCTTTTTAAGGGTTTAGTAAATAGAAAGATGTACAGATACATAGAATATTGTATCAAAATGGACATCTAAAAGCGTTCGTGTACAAAACTACATGGATTTGAAATATTGTCCATGCTCTTTATCTTTGAGGAGGGGCGGAGATGCCTTATCTTTGCAGGGTAAACTTTTTAATCTTAATAAGGAACCATGAAAAAAGTAGTAATCTGGATAGCTCTAAGTCTTTGGTCGGTGATGACAATCTTTGCCGGTGAGACAGCTTACCTCTTTTCTTATTTTATCAATGACAGTAAAGACGGACTGCATTTAGCATATAGTTATGATGGATTGAACTGGCTGCCTTTACATGGCGGACGTTCTTATCTTACCCCTGCGGTTGGTAAAGATAAATTAATGCGTGACCCCAGTATTTGCCAGTCGCCGGACGGAACTTTTCACATGGTCTGGACTTCTAGTTGGACGGACCGGATTATCGGATATGCCTCTTCCCGAGATTTGGTTCATTGGAGTGAGCAACAAGCAATTCCTGTGATGATGCACGAGCCGGATGCACATAACTGTTGGGCTCCCGAACTGTTTTACGATGAACCTTCACAAACCTATTATATCTTTTGGGCAACTACGATTCCCGGTCGTCACAAAGAAGTGGCTACCAGTGAAAGTGAGAAAGGACTGAATCATCGTATATATTATGTAACAACGAAGGACTTTCGTACTTTCTCGAAGACGAAGATGTTCTTCAATCCTGATTTCAGTGTGATTGATGCCGCTATTGTGAAAGACCCGAAGCGGGAAGATCTGATAATGGTAGTCAAGAATGAAAATTCCAATCCACCGGAAAAGAATTTGCGTGTGACACGTACAAAGAAGATAGAAAAAGGATTCCCGACCCAAGTATCAGCATCTATTACAGGAGAATATTGGGCGGAAGGTCCGGCTCCTCTTTTTGTAGGTGATACGCTTTATGTCTATTTTGATAAATACCGTGACCATCGTTATGGAGCTGTTCGTTCTTTGGATCATGGTGAAACATGGGAAGATGTGTCCGATCAGGTCTCTTTCCCGAGAGGCATCCGTCATGGAACGGCGTTTGCGGTGGATGCTTCTGTTGTGGAGACACTAAAAAAGAAGTCTTGGTTTAACGACAAAGACCTGACACTGACAGGAGTCTATTATTATCCCGAACATTGGGATGAAAGCCAGTGGGAACGTGATTTCAAGAAGATGCATGAACTGGGATTTGAATTTACCCATTTTGCCGAGTTTGCCTGGGCGCAACTGGAACCGGAAGAGGGACGCTATGATTTTGCCTGGCTCGATAAAGCCGTGGCTTTAGCTGCCAAATATGATTTGAAAGTAATCATGTGTACTTCTACTGCCACTCCTCCTGTATGGATGAGCCGGAAATATCCCGAAATTCTATTGAAGAATGAGGATGGAACGATACTTGACCACGGTGCTCGCCAGCATGCTTCATTTGCTTCGCCTCTTTACAGGGAATTATCATACAAGATGATTGAAAAACTGGCGCAACATTATGGAAATGACTCCCGTATTATCGGATGGCAACTCGACAACGAACCTGCTGTACAGTTTGATTATAATCCGAAAGCGGAGCTTGCTTTCCGTGATTTTCTCCGTGCCAAATACAATAATGATATCCAACTTTTAAATGATGCATGGGGCACTGCTTTCTGGAGTGAGGCTTATTCGTCTTTTGATGAAATAACGCTTCCCAAGCGCGTACAGATGTTTATGAATCATCATCAAATTTTGGATTACCGCCGTTTTGCTGCATCACAAACCAATGATTTCCTGAACGAACAATGTCTGTTGATTAAGAAATATGCAAAGAACCAATGGGTGACTACGAATTATATACCGAATTATGATGAAGGTCACATCGGTGGTAGCTCCGCACTTGATTTCCAGAGTTACACCCGCTATATGGTATATGGTGATAATGAGGGGATTGGTCGTCGAGGCTACCGGGTAGGTAATCCGTTGCGGATAGCCTGGGCAAATGACTTTTTCCGTCCGATACAGGGAACTTATGGTGTGATGGAATTACAGCCGGGACAGGTGAACTGGGGCAGTATCAATCCCCAACCTCTTCCGGGCGCAGTTCGTCTGTGGATGTGGAGTGTGTTTGCCGGTGGAAGTGATTTTATCTGCACCTATCGTTATCGCCAGCCTCTTTACGGCACGGAACAATATCATTACGGAATTGTCGGCACGGACGGAGTGACTGTTACTCCCGGCGGAAGAGAATATGAGACATTTATAAAGGAGATTCGTGAACTTCGTAAACATTGCTCTTCCCGTGAAACCAAACCTGCCGATTACCTTGCCCGTCGTACTGCAATTCTTTTCAATCATGAAAACTCCTGGAGTATCGAGCGGCAGAAGCAGAATCGTACATGGGACACTTTTGCACACATCGAAAAGTACTATCGTACCCTAAAATCATTCGGAGCTCCTGTCGATTTTATATCAGAGACAAAGAATTTATCCGATTATCCGGTGGTCGTAATACCGGCTTATCAACTGGCTGATAAGGAACTGGTGGATAAATGGATTGCATACGTGAAGAATGGCGGAAATCTAATTTTAACCTGCCGTACGGCACAGAAGGATCGTTATGGCCGTCTTCCTGAAGCTCCTTTCGGTTCCATGATCGCTCCTTTGACAGGAAACGAAATGAACTTTTACGATTTGCTTCTTCCTGAAGATCCCGGTACTGTAATGATGGATGGAAAGGAGTATGCGTGGAATACATGGGGAGAAATTCTGAATCCTCCCACTGACGCACAGGTCTGGGCTACTTATAAAAACGAATTCTATGAAGGAAGTCCGGCTGTTACTTTCCGTAAATTAGGAAAGGGAACAATCACTTATGTTGGAGTGGACAGTCATGATGGAGCATTGGAAAAAGATATATTGAAGAAACTATATGTACAACTGAATATCCCGGTGATGGACCTGCCATCTGGTGTGACAATGGAATATCGTAATGGATTGGGAATTGTATTGAACTATTCGGATCGTCCTTATACATTTAACTTGCCGAAAGGGGGCAAGGCACTGATAGGAACTACGGAAATTCCTACGGCAGGTGTATTGGTCTTTTCAATGTAACAATAAATAGATATTTTTATCTTTGCAGGATTTGAATGAATTAAAAATAGAATCATACGATGAAGACGAACTTATTGAAATATATGGCAGGTATCTGCTTTTGTCTGTTGACAGCTTCTTTGGCTTTTGCCGGTGATAATTATAAGACGGTAAAGGTGAAAGCGCCTTTTCCCATGCAGCCTATTAAAATCTTTATTTATCCCGATAAAGATTTCCCGATAACGGATTACGGTGCACAACCGGGAGGTGAGACGGATAATACCAAAGCCATTGCTGCCGCTATTGAGGCATGTAATCAAGCGGGAGGTGGACGTGTGGTTGTTCCGGCTGGTACATGGCTGACCGGGCCTATTCATTTCAAGAGTAATGTAAACCTCTGTTTGGAAGAGAATGCAGTTTTGAATTTCACGGATAATCCTTCTGATTATCTTCCGGCAGTGATGACTTCCTGGGAAGGCTTGGAATGTTATAACTATTCTCCTTTACTTTATGCTTTTGAATGTGAGAATGTGGCGATTACGGGTAAAGGAACTCTCCAGCCGAAAATGGATGCTTGGAGAGTTTGGTTCAAACGTCCCCAGCCTCATTTGGAAGCGTTGAAGGAGTTGTATACAAAAGCTTCGACTAATGTCCCTGTGATAGAACGTCAGATGGCAATAGGGGAGAATCATCTTCGTCCGCATCTGATTCATTTCAATCGTTGCAAGAATGTGCTGTTGGATGGATTTAAGATACGGGAAAGTCCGTTCTGGACCATTCACCTTTATATGTGTGACGGGGGAGTGGTACGCAATCTGGATGTGAAAGCTCATGGACATAATAACGATGGTATCGACTTTGAAATGAGTCGCAACTTTCTGGTGGAGGATTGTTCTTTCGATCAGGGGGATGATGCGGTAGTTATCAAGGCCGGACGCAATCAGGATGCCTGGAGATTGAATACTCCTTGTGAAAATATTGTTATCCGTCGTTGTCAAATTCTTAAAGGGCATACTTTGCTTGGCATCGGAAGTGAAATATCCGGAGGCATACGGAATATCTATATGCACGATTGCACGGCTCCTAATTCGGTAATGCGTCTTTTCTTCGTGAAGACCAATCATCGCCGGGGTGGATTTATAGAAAACGTTTACATGAAAAATGTACAGGCAGGCATCGCTCAACGGGTGCTTGAAATAGATACGGAAGTATTGTATCAATGGAAAGATCTGGTACCTACTTATGAGGAACGGATTACCCGTATTGATGGCATTTATATGGATAAGGTGACTTGTGAGTCGGCAGATGCCATCTATGAATTGAAGGGGAATGCCAAATTACCGGTTAAGAATGTAACGATTGAGAATGTGAAAGTGGGTGAGGTGAAAGAGTTCGTGAAGAAAGTGAATAATGTAGAGAATGTAGTGGAAAAGAATGTGACTTATGATAGGAAAGGGAAATAACCCTTTCCTGAAAGTAGCGGAAAATTTCATGCTATAATTTTAGTATAATGTAGTATCTTAGCAGCAAAATTGAAAACTTTATGCTAAGATGAAGAAATCCTTTTATTTATTACTGCTAATCACTCTATATAGCAGTATCAGCTTTGCCCAAAGCCTGAAATCTATATCTATTTTAGGCGATTCGTATTCAACATTTGAAGGATACCTGCAACCCGATACCAATAGCATTTGGTATTATGTTTCTCCGCGGCAGCAAACGGATGTAACTTCCGTAAAGCAGACCTGGTGGCATAAATTCATCAAAGAGAATAACTACCGTCTTTGTGTCAACAACTCTTTTTCCGGTGCAACAATTTGTAATACCGGTTATAATCAGGCTGATTATTCGGATCGTTCTTTTATTACCCGTATGGATAAGTTGGGATGTCCGGATATCATCTTTATTTTCGGTGCAACGAATGATTGTTGGGCCGGTTCACCGCTTGGGGATTACAAGTATGAAGGATGGACCAAGGAAGATTTATATACATTCCGTCCGGCCATGGCATATCTGCTCGACCACATGATTGATCGTTATCCTAATGTTGAGATCTATTTTCTGCTGAATTCAGGTTTAAAGGAAGAGTTTAATGAGTCGGTCAGAGCTATCTGTCATCACTATAATATTGATTGTATTGAACTGCATGATATTGATAAAAAGAGCGGTCATCCTTCGATAAAGGGGATGGAGCAGATTAGCGATCAGATTAAGATGTTTATGAAGAAGACGAAGTGAAAATATATCGGGAATTAAGATAATGATATTGCCACTTGCTACTCTTTGATTAGGAATACTATTTCAAAGAGTGTCAAGTGGCAATAAGTTTAGTTGTTTATCTTAATATCCCGGATTCTGCATTGCTTTCTTTTCTTCATTACTTAGTGCAGAACCATTTGAATTGGTGATACCATCCAGGAAGGCTTGAGGAATCGGACGATAGTAATGTTTCTCCGGTTTGAATTCACCAAGACCTCTGCTGACACCATCGTTGAATTTATGCCAACGTGCGTCTAATGTTTTGGTACGCGCCAGATCCTCCCAGCGTTGCAATTCGCCACAAAGCTCACGGGTACGTTCATTTAATAGGAAGCACATCATTTTGTCTGCATTGGATGTACAGCCCAGTTCGTTGTAGATAGGGGTGTCGACTGTAGAGTTATAAACATCTGCCACACTATTTAATTTCATTGTTGTTTTAGTAGAAGCAGTAGTCTCCTGTCCGATATTGTTTGACTCATAATAAGTGTTCTCTTCCCAGTAAATAGCACCTTCGGAAGAATGCCCGCCACCTTTTCCGGAACAATAAGGATTATTCTTATAAGCTTGTCCGCCATCTACATTCTTACTACGGTCTTCACCTGTTTCGTAACCGGCACGTTCACGCAGTTTATTTATCCATTCGATAGCTTTGTCGTAATTGGCTTCCCCTTTACGAATATACGCTTCGGCAACCATTAATACATCATCTGCCGAACGGGCGATGATGGCATCGCGAGTACCGAATTGAGATGCAATGGAAACACGGTAACCATCCCGGAATTTAGATAAAGCTACTGAACGCTTGTGAGGTATGATATCGTAATAATTGCCCGTTTTCTCATTTATATTCCAGCTGTGTTCCTGTCCTTTGAAATAACGTACATATGTATATGTATTGCACATTTTTCCATCTTTCAAAACAGTATATGCCGGAGCGTTGGAATATTTCTCATATCGGTTGTCTCCCGGGTCATTAACGATGTATTTCATACCGAGTTCACCTCCACTAAAACGTTTGTCGCCTTCTTTTACACCTGCCGGGGCATATGGCATATCTTCTGCTGTCCAGGTGGGAGCACTTTTGGTCTCGTTGGCTCCATAACAGGTAATGAATGATTTCCAGAAACGAGAGTCATTGACACGGTCAAACACCTGCATAGTATATTCTGTGGCACTCACATATGAGAATTCACGTCCTCCGGAGATGTCGCGTTTACATCCACCTATATCATTACCTTGATATACGGCCGGATAATAAAGATGCATCTGATTTCCATAACGTCCCCATGTTGATTCGTCGTTAGAGAATTGAGCTGCCAGAACCACTTCACTTACTTTTTCATTGGCTCCGTTCGGCTGCTCATAGTCCCAAAGTTCTACATAGTCATTGCACAACGGATGTGCATCTACCACTTCCGAACCATATTGAATCACAGCATCAAGGTCGGATGCTACATAATTACTGTTCCAGTCACTGTACAATTCGGATGCCCGGAATAAATGCGCTTTTGCGAGGAAATGGGCGGCAGCGTATTTATTGATTCGTCCAATCGATTCACCTTTATCCGGAAGTAGTCTGTAGGCTTCTCCAAAATCTGATATAATCTGGGTGTATATTTCTTCAGCAGAATTTCGTGTGAAATATGTTTCCGCACTTGTGGACGGAACTAATTTTAACGGTACGCCACCAAATTGCTTCACTAATTCGAAATAAGCATAAGCCCTTAGAAAATGCGCTTCTCCCAGACGTGTGTTATATGAGGGTGAACTTTGGTTATAATATTGAGGTATATTCTGGATTAATATGTTTGCGGGTTCAACCAGTCCGTAGTAATTGTCCCAGACAGGTTGGTTGGCATCTTTCTCAGATGAATTTAAATCTTGGCTATAGTGGTTCCATGCAGGGATAACATTGTTAGCATCGGTAAATTCATCCACTCCCATGTTGTAACACTGAATACCCCATATATAGTTGAATTTGAATTTTAGTTTCTGGTAGGCTCCAGTCACTAATTCATCAAGTCCTTCCTGTGTCTTAAAGCGGTCAGTACTATATTGAGTTGTTAAATTCTCATCAAGGAAAGATTCACTGCACGAAGTGATCGAACTTCCTGTTGCGCCGGCTATTAGAGCTGCAAATAATATTCTATTTAATTTCATAATGTCTTTACTTTAATTTGTTTATTAGAATCCAATGTTGACACCTATTACAAAACTCTTCAAAGTGGTAGGTGAGCCAAATGTCTTGGTGTTATTGTCATAGTTTACCAAGTCAGTATCCAAAAAGTCACATGCCTTATAGATATTGAATGGATTCATGGCTTGAACATACAACTTCAGATTATTGATACCCAAATTCTTTAATTGCTGTGGGGCAAAGTTATAACCCAATGAAATATTACGAACTTTGATGTATGAGCCATCCTGATAGTTCATTGCACTGTTAAAGGCATCGGCTCCTTCACCGTTAGAACCGGGTGAATAGTATTTTGCATTCTCATTGGTACCGGCCACCCAATAGTCTACTTTACGCTGCATATAGCGACCGTCAAGAGTAACGGCTCCCTGTGGAACTGTAAAACCCCAGCGTGATAGAATAAAGAAGGACAGTTCAAAATTCTTATAACTGAAAGTATTACTCCATCCACCTGTCCAGCGTGGACGTGTGTGCCCTACAATTTTCTTATCGTCATTAGCATCAATTTTGCCGTCATTATTTAAATCTTTCACTTTGATTTGTCCCGGTTTACGTCCATATTTGGCAGCTTCTTCAGCTTCTTCTGTTTTCCAGATGCCATCATATACCCAGTCGTAATAAACGCCGATTTCTTCACCGACAAACCATTTATTGTTCACATCTTCCGTTCTACCATTGGACAATTCGTCAATTCGGTTTCTGTCCATTGACCATGTTAAAGTAGTGCTCCAAGAAAAATCTTTTGTTTGTACAGGTATTGCATTTACTTGTAGGTCAATACCATATCCGGATGTTTTACCCACATTCGCATAAGTGGAAACATAACCCGTTAGCGAAGGAATTGACATTTCCAGTAACAAATCATCTGTTTTCGTTTTGTATGCATCGACACTACCGGTAAGTCGGTTATTAAAGAAACCATAGTCAATACCGACATTGTATTGTGTAGTTCTTTCCCAGCCTAGAGTCGGATTAGCCATTTTGGCGGGTTCCTTCTGTGAAGGATCTGAAGGTACATAACCCAGAGATGAGTCATTCTGTCCCCAGTTATAGTATAAACCTGTGATGGCACCTTTGGTTGCATATGCTTTGATTGCCGCATTACCTGTAACACCCATACCTACACGAAGTTTCAACTGATTCAGCCAACTGATGTCTTTCAGGAAATCTTCCTGATCCATTCTCCATGCGATAGCAGCAGAGGGGAAACTGGCCCATTTGTGTCCTTCGGCTAATTGAGAGGCACCGTCCCAACGCATAGATGCTGTTAGCAAGTACTTATCTTTATAACCATAATTCAGGCGAATCATATAAGAAGCCATTTGAGTTTCGGTCAGTCCTGTGCCGAAAGAGTTCAGTGTGCCGGCAGAGCCTATATTATACCAAAGCTCATCCGATGAGGCTACATTAGTGGCTCTCATATCTCCCATCTCGTAATGGTAGGCAGAAGCGGATTGCATCAATGTCATTCCCAAATTATGCTGTCCCAGAGACTTGTTGTAATAGATCAGGTTATCTAATGTCCATGCACGTTTTTGTTCGTTTTTATATTGTGCACCATTGTTACCGTCCCCATTAATACCATCAGCAGCGTTAGCAACTCCTAAGGTGTAGAATTGGAATTCAGGGCCAAACTGAAGACGATAGGACAAACCTTCCAATGGTTTCCAGATTTTACCGAAATCAATTTGTGAATACAAACTGGCAGAAGCGCGGAAAGTGCGGCGTTGATTAGTATTATAGTCCAATTCGCGAATAGGGTTGATGATATTTACATCACCACTCGGATAACGGACATATTCACCGTTTTCATCGTAAGGCACTGTCCAGGGGATCATACCTCTTAATGCACTATAGAAATCACCCGAACCGGTTACAGATTTTGAGAAACTGTATCCATAGTCTTGAGTTGAATACGATGCATTGATTGAAGAACCCATTTTGAACCAATCGACAGGAGTTACGTCAAATGAGGTTTTCAATGTATAGCGTTCGTATGCTTGTCCCGGTTGTGTACCTTTCTGGTCCAGATAGCCGAATGAGGCATAGCCTTGAAATTTGTCAGACCCTCCGGATGCGCTTAAGGTATGTTCGTGAGTGATCCCTGTTTGTTTGCCGTGAGAAGTCCAGTCGTATGAACCTACTAAAGATGGATCGTAAACTCCGTTTACCCATGCCTTCTCGATGTTCTGCCATGAAGAGGTTACACTGCCGAATGCAGCTTTATCTGCTTCATAAGTCGGAGTGGCGGAAGCATAAGATCCTGCATTGTATTTAGCTAAGCGGGCATAATCCAGCCATTCGGAGGCAGACATCATCTTTGTTACATCGTGTAGTGTTTCAAAAGTGACAGTACCGGAATAGTTCAGGGTTACCTTCCCTTCTTTTCCTTTTTTAGTAGTCACAAGAATGACACCATTGGCACCACGTGAACCATAAATTGCTGTGGCTGAAGCATCTTTCAGAATGTCAATAGATTCAATATCGGAAGGATTGATGTTTTCAATGCCTCCATTTTGAATGACCATACCGTCTACCACATACAACGGACCCTGTTCCGCATTAATGGAGCGTTGTCCACGGATATTAATGTTACCGACCTCTCCGGGACGTTGACTGGACGTGATATCTACACCGGCTGTTTTGCCTTGCATTCCTTCCAGTGCGTTTCTTACAGGCATTGCTTTCAGTTCTTTTTCTCCTACGCGAGCCATAGCACCGGTTACGTCACTTTTTTTCTGGACTCCATATCCTACAACTACTACTTCGTCTAAGGTTTCTGTATCTTCTTGAAGAGTAATTTGGAAGTTAGTATTTCCGGCCACGGATACTTCTTGTTTTTTATATCCTATATAAGTGATAGTGATTGTACCTTTCATTGGCACATTGGAAAGAGAAAACTTGCCATTTAAATCGGTAATTGTACCATTAGTAGTACCATTAACCAATACACTGGCACCAATAACCGGTTCTCCGGTGAAATCTGTAACTGTGCCCGAAATTGTCTTATTCTGGGCATAAGATTCTACTATTAAAAAAGAAAACAAAGTGAGGAGAAATAGCCGTCGGATAGTATCCTTATAGGCGTACAGGTGATTACCTTTTTTGTTGCTTTTCATACTTTAATTATTAAGTTATAAATATTGGTTTATATAGCCTTTATTGTTCATTTTCTTTTCGTCTTCTTTTGAGGACTTTTTATCTCTTGCTTTATTATATGGGGATATTCCTGTAATATAGGATTTTATAGAGGATTGGTAATGTAATGTATTATATAATATTTATATATTTACATAGTGTATTTATTGTTATTAAGTTAAACAAAAGTTAGATTCTCTTTTTAAAAGAAACTTTTTACATTCTACCTGTGAAAAAGTGTTGCAAACATAACGACTTAATCAAGATATAGCAATGCAGAATCGTACAAATGCATGGAAAATACCGTCTTTTGCACGATATTCCATGTTATGGGTGCGATTTTCGATTGGTGACCAATGACTATGAATCTTTTTGTTTCTATTTTATTGTATTGAAAATAGTAATTTATAAACCTAAAAAACGATATGGCGAATTTTTCAATTGTAATTGTTCCAACTAAAAAATTATCAAATGGCAGACATCGGATAAGGGTAGCAGTAGCCCACCATTCACAAACCAGATATATATCTACCCAGTTTACTTTGGATTCTGCCAACCAGTTAAAAAATGGTAGAGTAGTAAGGCATGAGAATGCTGCAAATATGAACATTTGTCTTCGAAGACTAATCAATGAGTATGAGGAAATTGTTACATCAATCAGCTATTTACCTGTAATCTCATGTACTGAGCTAATACGTATTATCACTTATGAACAAAAGAAAAAAGGAATCACTTTTCAAACTGTTGCGAAAGAGTATATGGATTTTATGAAAGGAAAAGAACGGGAGAAATCTTATAAACTCTACAAGATAGCTACAGAGAGATTCATTAAGTATATGAATGGAGATTTCCCTCTAATACAGTTGAGTCCTCTCCATATACAAGGATTTTCAAAAGCTCTCCGTAAAGAGAATCTGGCAGATACTACTATCAGGATATATTTGACTCTGATAAAAGTCGTATTGAATTATGCAGGTAAAATGAACTATGTAACTTATTCTATCCATCCTTTTGTTCTCTTTAAAATGCCTGCAAGTAATGTACGAGAACTCGATTTGTCAGTAGATGAATTAAAGAGAATACGAGACACTCGTCTTTTTAAACCTTCTCAATCTATAGTAAGAGATATTTTTATGCTTACTTATTATTTAGGTGGTATTAACTTGAGAGATTTGTTGGCATATAATTTTAAAGATAAAAAGTATATGAGATATATACGTCATAAAACACGTAATAGTAAAAAAGGAGAGAATGAAATTGCATTTACTCTACAACCCGAAGCAAAAGCTATCATAGATAAATATCTGACTAGAGACGGGTATTTAAAATTTGGAAAGTATTCATCTTATAGACAGATATACAGTTTGATTTTTCGACATATAGACAAGGTGGCACGACTTTCAGGGATAAGTAAAAAGGTTACTTACTATTCTGCTCGAAAGACATTTGCACAACATGGATATAATTTAGGAATCCAAATTGAGAAAATAGAGTATTGCATAGGGCACAGTATGAAAAACAATCGTCCTATATTCAATTATATCAAAATTATGCAAGAACATGCTGATAAAGTATTTAGGGAAATATTAAATCAGTTATTATAAAACGTTGATTCTTTTATGCCTCGTCTTGAGGCATTTCTTCTGTTTTCAAGTTTTTTCTCTATTGAAGATTCTTCAATAGCTGCCTCATTATTGTCTAACGGTAACTCTCTAATCCTAATAATGCTTTGATAAACAAGGCTTTCAAGTCAAAAGAGAATCTAACTTTTGTTTAACTTAATATTTTGAAGTATGATAAACTATGGAAAACACAGCCTTTCACTTATAGTCATTAGAAAGGATGAATTTCGAGGGCTATTCTTTATTACTTATGGAGAATCTATAAATGAGAATATATTTGTTTAACTTTAAAAAACATGGTATGAAAATAAACTATGTAACGGCTGCTTTTGCTCTGCTGCTTTTGGCGGGATGCAGTAATGACGTGAAAGAATCTGATATCAAGTTCGCAGGAGAAACAGGTGCAAAAGTTTCTTTTAGTGCAGTGATTAATAATCAAGAGGCAAGCGAACTTAAGACTAGAGCTACGGAAACAAGTTGGGAAATGGGTGACTTGGTTGGAATTACATGCGGATCCCGGCAGGTGAATATTGAGTATGAATATACCGGTGGTGAAAATAGCTTGTTTGCCGCAAAAAGTGGATATGCTGAAGATATCTGGGTATTAGGTACTCAAGAATATGATGTGACAGCTTATTATCCGTTCACTGGAACATCAGGTACGGAAGCTGAAACCATTGAAGTGTCTACTGATAGTGAAAATCAGGCTACAGCAGAAAAACGTGAACAGATTGACTTTCTTTATGCATCAGGAAAGGCAACTGCCGAAACTCCCAATGTAAAATTAGCATTTAATCATGTAATGAGTCGTATCAAACTGACTTTTACAGCTGGTACGAATGTTACATTGTCGGATATCACATGCTACCTTATTAATTTGAAGAAGAACGGGACATTTAATCCGAATACAGGAGAAACAACTGTAAGTATAGAATCTGTAACGTCGGATGATGATATTGTATGGACTAAAGTAGGTGCAGCTGATAATTATACGATACAGGCTATCTTATTACCGCAAACTCCACAGAAAGAAGTCTATATCCAAGCAGGAATGAACGGATATTATTACGAAGTTCACTTTCCGAATTTGACAAAATTGGAGCCTGGGGTTTCTTATAATTATACTATTCAAGCTAATGAGTATAAAGATAATCCTTTTGTATTAACTATTACCGAAGAGACACAAATCATTGGATGGAAAAATGAAGATGGCGGAACTGTTGAGTCAGATCCGAGTGTAGCAGGAACAGGTACGAACATCACTAATCCAAGCTGGAATATCACAGAAGAAACTATTACTCCTACATCCAAAAAATGATATTTTGAATAAAACGAAAGAATTACTAAAAACTAAATAAAATCTGATTTATGAAAGTATATAACTATATATCAATGCTTCTTCTTGGAGTAGTGTCCTTGGCTTCTTGTTCGCAGGATGACGGGATAGAAGGTGAAAATATGGGAACTTTACAAGGCTTCCAAATCAGCGTATCTGAAGATGGCTTTCAAACTGTAAATGCTCCTGGAACGCGGGCTACGGAGAATAATTATACAACTAAATTTTCCGAAGGCGATATGATTGGTATTTTCGCAGTCAAAGGTGAAAATATTGTTGAAGATATAAATAACCGCCAATTTACGTATCAGGATGGGGAATGGGTGTTGACCGACGGTGAAGATGCTATAGAATATAAAGGTTCGGAGTTCTCTAAAATGAACTTTTATGCTTATTATCCCTATGACTCTAAAGTTACTTTCGAACCTGCGAATGATGATCCTTTCGTTACATATGTCAGCAATTGGAAAGTTGGAGTAGACCAAAGTGGTGATAACTATACTAAGTATGATTTGATGACAAGCACAGGGACTGTACAAGGTGACCGCTTGAAAGGGTCAATTGCTTTTACCATGCAGCATAGAATGGCGATGGCTGTGATACAAATGCCTGAAAAGGTGTATACCTTTACAAATACGGATGTAACACTGGAAGATTATAAATTGCCTGTAACTGTAGGTTCTTTTACTATAGATAATGTGGAGGCATCTCCTTATTATCAGGCAAGTACAGATACTTATCGCTTTTTGGTGAAACCCAATACGGCTTTTTCTATCAAAGGGACTTATACTGGAGCACAAGAAATGGATTATGCTGCTAACGGTACTTTGGAAAGTGGAACTGCAAAAAAATATGTGATCGAGGACACAAATAAGAGTTCACATCTTTTGGCTGTAGGAGACTATTATTGTGCAGATGGTTCTATTGTCAGCAAAGATGTAGAAACTGCACCAGACAATGTAATCGGTATTGTATATCATGTAGGTAATCCGCAACCGTCAATAACAACTCCTGCTACATATACAGAAACAAATGATGCATTGCGCCGTGATTATCCAAGCTGTACGCATGGACTCGTACTGGCTATAACTTACCCGTCAGTTGGTGGAACACAAACTGCTGCATTTTCAACTAATAGAGATGTGTTTTTTGGCGGCTGGTATTCAACGGATGAAGATTGGTCGGATAAATTTGTAGCTTGTACAACATATAATACTTCCATTGCAGCATATTTGGGATATAACAATACAGTATTAATGACGATGTCTCCTAATACATTTGTGTGCGACAAGGCTGTAAGTTATGTTGAGGCTTATCGTGGAGCAGTTTTCGTGCCTGCTTCTGCCTCTAGCTGGTATCTTCCCTCTTTATACGAATTAGATGAACTCGTAAATGTTATATCTACCGTTCAAGAAAGTATTAAAAACGCAGGTGGAGAGGCTCTGGCTGTAGGTAGTCGTCATTGGAGTAGTAATGAACGTACAGGAAATACAACGGTAATATATCAGCATATACTTCAGGCTACAGGAGCATACCTGGTTGATAAATATCGAAACCAAGGAGGAGCAGCTGGTTATTTCCCTATGATGCTTGCATTTTAAAAGCATCAGGATAATTTGCTATAAGAAATATGTTGAGGATGTTGTCTAAAATAAATGGAGCGACTCTTTCAATATGCGATTAAAAAACTATTATGAGTGATAAATATGAATAAGAAAAACTTAATAAAAGGAACTGCTCTTCCTGTCGCACTGTTTTTCTCCTTCGCCCTGCTTCCGAGTTTCGGTAATCAAGGACAAGTCTTTGCTGCCATGGACGTAGTCCAGCAGCAAGGCTTCATCAAAGGAACGGTGGTAGATGATAAAGGCGAACCGGTGATCGGTGCGAATGTAGTTGTTGAAAGCACTAATATCGGTACAATCACCGATATTGATGGTGTGTTCAAAGTCAATGTACGCCCAGGTACAAAATTGAAAATATCCTTTATTGGATATAGCGACCAGATAGTGGCGGCAAAGAAAGATATGCGGGTTGTGCTGGTCGAAGATGCTACTGCCTTGCAAGAGGTAGAAATCGTAGCTTATGGTATGCAGAAAAAAGTGACTATGACCGGTGCGATTGCCAGTGTGAAGAGTGAGGCTTTGACACGTACATCTGTAGGTTCTGTTTCTAATGTATTGGGAGGTCAAATGACAGGTTTGACTACTGTACAGTATTCCGGTGAGCCGGGTTCGGATGCTGCAGATATTTTTATTCGTGGTAAAGCAACGTGGGCAGATTCTACTCCATTGATACAAGTGGATGGCGTGGAACGTAGCATGAATGATATTGACCCGAATGAAATAGAGTCCATTTCTATCCTGAAAGATGCTTCGGCAACTGCTGTGTTTGGTGTTCGTGGTGCTAATGGTGTTATCTTGATAACTACTAAACGTGGTAGAGAAGGAAAGGCGAAAATTTCGTTTACTACTTCAGCTTCCGTATTGATGCCGACTAAAATGGTGGAGACGGCCAATTCGTATGACTATGCAACGTTTTATAATCAGATGCGTGCCAATGATGGGAAAGAAGCGATGTTTAGTGATGCGGTAATTCAGAAATTTAAAGATGGATCTGATCCTATTCGTTTCCCAAGTATTAACTGGGTCGATTATATCATGGGAGATGCCACCTTGCAAAGTCAACATAATGTTAATATATCCGGAGGTACGGATAAAGTACGTTATTTCATTTCTGCCGGAGCTTATACACAAGGGGGACTTTTCAATGAATTTCAGTTACCTTATAACATCAGTTATCAGTATCGTCGGTTCAACTACCGAAGTAATCTGGATATGGATGTGACAAAAACAACCACTCTGTCTTTTAATGTGGCGGGTAATGTTAATTCTTCTGATAAACCACGTACAAGTCAGGGCTCATCAGGTATGGTGAAAAATATCTATTATGCCACTCCGTTCAAAAGTGCCGGTTTTGTAAATGATAAATTGGTTTACACTACAACTGACAGCTATGATGATGGAATGAGCCTGCCTTTTACTGGTGATATCGACCCATTTACTTACTATGGAGGTGGTGCTACTCGCACTAGTAATAACTCATTGAACGCTGACCTTGTTCTGGATCAGAAATTGGATTTTATCACGAAGGGACTTTCATTCAAATTGAAAGGATCTTATAATAGTTCATTCACTGTTTACAAATATCTATCCGGTGGAACAGAAATGACTTATAACCCTGTATTGTCAAGTGAGGGTATAGTAAATCTGCGCCCTGTGGATGGGAGTAAGTATACAGATGTAAGTTATAGTAGTGGTACAGGTAAATCGCGTGATTGGTATATGGAGGCAGGATTGAATTATAATCGTTCTTTCGGAAACCACAATGTAGGTGCATTGTTACTTTACAATCAGTCCAAAGAATATTATTATTCAAATACAGAATATCCGGATGTTCCGCGTGGTTATGTCGGACTGGTAGGACGTGTCACTTATGACTGGAAGAATCGTTATATGATTGAAGCTAATATGGGTTATAACGGTTCTGAGAACTTTGCTCCGGATAAACGTTTTGCTCTTTTTCCTGCAGGTTCTGTGGGTTGGGTGATGAGCGAAGAAAATTGGTTTCAACGTGCAAAACCGTTCGTTAGTTTCTTGAAATTACGTGCTAGTTTCGGATTGGTAGGTAATGACAAGATCAGTGGTAGCCGGTTTATGTATACAGCTGACCCGTATAGCGTTAACTTAAATGATTTAACCAATCGATATGCAAGTTCTTCCGGTAGTGGTGGCTATGGCTATTTTTTCGGAACGGACGGTCTGAATGTTACAACTAGCAAAGGAGCCTACGAAAAATCAAAAAATAATCCGGACGTATCATGGGAAAAAGCTTTCAAGCAGAATTATGGCATGGATATCAACTTCTTTGATGACCGATTATCCGCTACAATCGAATATTACAAGGAACATCGTTGGGACATTCTGTTGCAGGATGGAACAGCGCCAGGTATGCTGGGATTTACCACACCATATTCAAATCTTGGGGAAGTGAAAAACTGGGGATGGGAATTATCACTGAAATGGAATGATAGAATAGGTAAGAATTTCCGTTATTGGGCAGGGATTAATCTCTCTTACAACCAGAATGAGATCATTGAACGTAAAGAATCACCGCAAGATTACGACTATCAGTATTTGAAAGGTCACCGCATTGGTTCGCGTAGCCAGTATGTTTTTTGGCGTTATTACGATGAAAGTACTCCCGAACTGTATGAAAAGACATTCAATCGTCCATTCCCAACACATTCAGTAGACTTGAAAAATGGGGATGCTGTGTACGTTGACTTAAATGGTGACCGTCAAATAGACTCTAACGATATGAGTTACGACTATGGATTTACGGATGATCCGGAATATATGGTTGGTCTTAATTTCGGATTTGCCTGGAAGAATTGGGAAGTAAATACACAGTGGACAGGGGCTTGGAATGTAAGCCGTATGATTTCAGATGTATTCCGTCAGCCCTTTGTCTCTTCTGCTACCAAGACCGGGGGGGGACTGTTGGCTTACCACTTGACCAATACATGGACTACAGAGAATCCTTCGCAGAATGCGGAATATCCTCGTGCAACTTGGGATAATGCGGACAATAACTATGCCACTTCTACACTGTATGAGAAAGATGCCAAGTACTTGCGTCTGAAAACGCTTACCGTGTCTTATAACTTCCAGTTTCCTTTCATGAAGAGATTAGGATTGAACACCTGTCAATTGGCATTCAGTGGTTACAATCTGTTGACGTTTACCCCATACCTTTGGGGAGATCCGGAAGCAACAGCAAGTAATGCACCTTCCTATCCATTGACTAAGACCTATACAGTGAGTTTGAAATTAGGATTCTAACCGTTTTTAGAAAGAAAAAATATGAAACAACGATATAAATGGCTCGTCAGAGCAGTGATAGGGGGGATTCTTTGCATAGGTTCTGTATCCTGTGTGGACGAAATTAAATTTGGAAATAGCTTCCTTGATAAAGCACCGGGCGGAACGGCTACTAAAGATACGGTGTTTAACAGTGCTACCTATACGCGTCAATTTCTGAATTCCTGCTACAGTCGCCAATATTATGGACTGCCTTATGGAAATAGCTCGAATGTCGATTTCCCGGACTCATCTAATCCTTATCTGGGAAAGTTTGATGCGTTGACTGACTGTTGGCAACTTCATTATGAGTCTACTACCATTTACAATAGTTACTATAGTGGTACACACACAGCCAATTATGGAACGCGTGGTGATATCTTTGGGTACACTCGTGAGGTAGTGTGGCAGGTTGTACGCTGGTGTTGGTTGTTATTGGAGAATGTGGATAATGTACCGGGTATGAGCGATACAGAAAAAACAAAGATAAAAGCAGAAGCTAAGTGTATAATGGCTGCCCGCTATTTTGATATGTTCCGCCATTACGGAGGATTACCATTAGTTTACGAATCATTTTCCGGAACAGAATCAAGCTATAACTTACCGCGTGCTACTGTGGAGGAAACAGTAAAATATATGATTAACCTGTTGGATGAAGCTATTAATTCAGGAGGGCTTGAATGGGCTTATACAGGAGCGGATGCTACTACTGAAACGGGACATTGGACAAAAGCCGGAGCGATGGCTCTGAAGTGTAAAATCTGGCAGTTTGCTGCTTCTCCTCTATTTAATGCCAGCCAGGGATATGCAGGCGGAAGCAGTGAAGCTGAACAACAACATCTGGTGTGGTACGGAAGCTATCGTTCAGAACTTTGGGACAACTGCTTGGCAGCCTGCAAGGAGTTCTTCAACGCTATGGCAGTGAATGGATTCTATCAGCTGAAAGAAGCAACTGGTGATACTCCTGCTGATTACCGCTATGCTTATCGTATGGGATATGTATTGCTGAATAGTCCCGAAGTGTTACACTCTGTCCGTGTAAATGGGTATGAGACAACCGGTGGTTCTTCAAGTTATTTCTGGCATGCCTGGTGTAACAATGGTCGTAATTCATATACCCCCACACAAGAATATGTGGAAATGTTTCCTTGGGCAGATGGTACACCTTTCGATTGGGATAAGACTGAAGCAGAAGGTAAGTTGGACGAGATGTTCCTGAAGGGGACTTTTAAAGATGGGGAACAAACACTTTCAGATCTTGATTTAACACGTGACCCACGTCTATATGAATCGGCGATAGTGAACAACGTACCTGAAAATCTAGGATGGTCTTCTGCCAGCATGAGTGGTGACCCGTGGGAGCTTTGGGTAGGCGGCTCGGATGCCGGAACAAGCTCTTTCCTGGAGAGTGGACGTTTTGCCACCGGTTACGAGAATATGAAATACTACTTGAGTGATAGCGATTATAATCGCCAGGGGGTACATTGGGTATATCTTCGTTTGTCCGACCTTTATTTGACTTATGCAGAAGCATTGCTTCAAGCCAACAATGATCTTCAAGGAGCTGTAAACCAAATTGATATTGTGCGTGCTCGTGTCGGACTGCCCGGACTCGTGAAATGTAATCCCGACAAGAATCTGCTTTCTGACAAAGACGCTTTACTGGAAGAACTATTGCGTGAACGTGCCTGTGAACTAGGTATGGAAGATAGCCGTTACTTTGACTTGGTTCGTTACAAACGTGCCGATCGATTCGAAACTCCTTTGCATGGATTGCTGATCTATCGTTTGGATAGTAATGGTTCACCTATAGAGAAAGCATGGCGTGAAGGATCTGATAAAACAACAAGTAAGAATGGCGGTGCTTTGCAGCCTGTAAAGTTTAGTTATAAAAAGTTCCAATTGAAAAACAGAACGCGTGTCTGGTGGACAAAAGGTTTTGATTCCAAGTGGTACCTTTCTCCGTTCCCACAGAGTGAAATCAACAAAGGATATGGGTTGATTCAGAATCCGGGATGGTAATGAGGCAACAAATATGAATAACGATATTAGATAATGATATGAAGAAATATAAGATTCTGGTACTGGCTCTGTTGGCATGTTTAAGCATTCCGGGTGGAGCACAGAATACTGACAACAATATTACAGGTGTTGTTGTAGACAAATGGGGAAATCCTGTGTATGGAGCATCCGTACAAGTAGCAGGTTTACCGTCTGTCAGAGTAGAGACCGACAAGAATGGTAAATTTGAGATTGCTGCCGAGGCAGGGCGGAGTTTACAGGTGGTGACATCGGATAAAGGTTCTACCACTGTAAAGGTGGAGAAAAACGGAAAACCAGTGAGGATAGTGATGGATTATGGAGCGGAAACAATTGATGTAGGAGCCAATCGTACATTCACCCGTCACGAATCAACTGCAGCGGTTTCTACTGTGTATAACGAGGAATTCAACAAGCGTGCCTCAAAGGATATTTCTAATTCTCTTTTCGGACAAGGACTGGGACTAACCACTTTGCAAAATGCAGGTAACTACTCCACCGTGGAGCCTACCTTTTATATACGTGGCTTGCAGAGCTTGTCAAGCAGTTCACCGCTTATATTGGTAGATGGTTTGGAACGTGATATGAGCTTGATAACCCCGGAAGAAGTAGAATCAGTATCTATATTGAAAGATGCTGCCGCGGTAGCATTATATGGATACAAAGGTATTAATGGTGCTGTCCTGGTGACTACGAAACGTGGTAAGTATAACACCAGAGAAGTGAACTTTACTTACGACCACGTGACGAATTTCCAAGTGCGTCGTCCGGAGTTTGCGGATGCTGCAACCTATGCTGAAGCAATCAATGAAGCACGTGGCTATGAAGGATTGAGCGCACGTTATACTTCGGATGAAATTAATATGTTTCGTAATGGAACGGTGACAGGAAGCGGTATTGGTGCAAATATATCTGCCATGCTTCCTTATCTTTATCCGAATGTGGACTGGATTGATGAAACATTCAAAAACACAGGTATCTCAAATAAATATACCATTGAGTTCCGAGGTGGAGGTAATAAGTTTCGTTACTACACGATGGTTGGATTACTAACCGATAAAGGTTTCATAAAGAATGCCAATATGAACGATGGATACTCTACGCAAGATAAATATTCTCGTGCCAACTTGCGTTCGAATTTGGATATCGATTTGACGAATACGACTAAATTGAAGTTGAATATTCTGGGTACATTGGCGGAATCAAGTCGTCCGGGAGCTTCGGCAGATTTGTGGAATATGGTTTACTCATTGCCTCCCTCTGCTTTCCCCGTACGTACAGAAGATGGAACTTGGGGTGGTAATTCCACTTGGGCAGGCACATTAAACCCTGTGGCACAGTCACAAGGCGCGGCCTATAGTAAGGGACATACACGTAGTTTGTTTGCTGATTTGACTTTATCACAAGACTTATCCGGTTTCGTAAAAGGATTAGGAGTTGATTTGCGTTTGGCCTATGACAACTATTCGTCTATCTGGGAAGACCATAGTAAGACTTATTCTTATAAAGGGTATACGGCCAGTTGGACAGACCCTAGTGCCGGTGGTCCGATGTATACTACTGTTACGGGTGGTACGCCTAGCGAAATGTCAACCAGTGCTAATACAAACGATTGGACACGCCAGTTTAACTTTTCCGGTAATATTAACTACAACCGCTCGTTTGGTAAACATGATCTCTATTCTCAATTGAAGTGGGAGTATGAATATCGTGACAGTTACGGGTTAAACACTACCATCTACCGTCAGAATGTGTCATGGTATACTCACTACGGGTTCAATAAACGGTATTATGTAGATTTGGCACTGTTGGGGTCTGAATCGAGCCTGTTGGCACCGGGACATAAGTGGGCTTTTTCACCCACCATCTCTGCAGCTTGGGTGCTTTCGGAAGAGAACTTCCTGAAGAACACTTCGTGGATTGACTTATTAAAACTACGGGCTTCATTTGGTGTTATCAATGCCGATTATCTTCCTAAAGATGGAAGCAATACGGTTTATGACTATTGGGATCAGATTTATTCGACTTCCGGTACAATGTATCGTTTTGATTCCGGTTACAACTCTGCTTTCGGAAGTACGTATGTCAGTCGTTTAGCAACTGTAAACTCTACCCATGAAAAGGCTTATAAATATAATGTAGGTATTGATGCCACCTTGTTTAAAGGGTTGAATTTGACGTTGGAAGGCTATTATCAACGTAGAAAAGATATTTGGGTATCTTCCGAAGGGCAGTATTCCACGGTATTAGGTATGGATGCTCCTTTTGAGAACGCAGGTATTGTAGATAGTTGGGGCACGGAGATTGGTCTGGACTATACCAAACGGATAGGTAATTTAGTTTTTAACATCGGAGGTAATTTTGCCTGGAATCGGAATGAGATTAAAGAACAGTTAGAAGAACCACGTCTATATAACAATTTGGTGCAAACCGGTCATCGGTTGGGACAAGTTTATGGAATGATAGCAGAGGGCTTTTTCAAAGATAAAGAGGATATAGCAAATAGTCTTACACAGAATTTCAGTACGGTAGTACCAGGCGATATTAAATATAAAGATGTAAATGGTGATGGCATCATTGATTCCAACGACCAGACAGCTATTGGATATAGCACTACTGCTCCTGAAATTTATTATTCATTCCATTTGGGAGCTGAATGGAAAGGACTTGGTTTCGATGCCATGTTCCAGGGCGCTGGTAATTACTCTGCCGTATTGAATACAAAAAGCGTGTTCTGGCCATTAATCAGCAACTCGTCTCTTTCTACTCACTATTATGAAAATCGTTGGACGCCGGAGAATCAGAATGCTAAATATCCGCGTCTGAGTTCAGAAAGTAATGCTAATAATTATCAGACTAATACCATTTGGCTGGCTGACCGTTCATTTTTGAAATTACGTAACCTGGAAGTTTACTACAAATTTCCCAAACGTTTGATGGAGCGTACTAAAATATTAGGTAGTGCCAAGTTGTATGTCCGTGGAGTAGACTTACTTTGTTTTGACCACATTGATGTGGCGGATCCGGAATCTTACGGTGCGACAAACCCGCTGAATAAGAGCGTGGTAGTTGGTGTGATAATAGGTTTTTAATCACTAAAAACAATGCGAAAGAATGAAACTGAATAAATTGATATATAGTGTTCTGGGCATCTTTGCTCTTTCCTCTTGCGCGGACAATATGGAATATAAAGAATACAGTAATTATGACGCGAATTATGTGAAACGTACTTTTGGTGATGTGGGCGGTTTAGTGTCCAACATTTATCAAGAACTCGACACTGACTTCGGTAACTATAGCGGGGCTGTTTTAGGCTCTGCTACGGATGAAGCGGAATATGCCTATACAGGAAATTCGATTGAGTATTTCTACAATGGTTCCTGGAGTCCGACAAATGCACAAAGCAGTATGTGGACTGCCTGTTATAAGGCTATTGCCGATTGTAATCTTTATTTGGAAGAGTTTACGGGACTGACTTTTTCTGATTATGAACAAATATCAGATTATAAAGCGGAGATGTACCGTTATAACAATTACCAATATGAAGTTCGTTTTTTGAGAGCTTATTTCTATTTCAATCTGGTGCGACAATACGGTGATGTTCCTTTTACGGATCATGTATTGTCAACGAGTGAGGTCAACTCACTCACTCGTACACCTGCGCAAGATATTTTTGATTACATCATTTCCGAATGTGATGCAATAAAAAATGATATTATCCCTGACTATACCAAATTGGGAGATTTAATGCCTTCAGGTGAATCAACAGAGACAGGTAGAGCTAACAAACGTGCTGTGTTGGCACTCAAAGCGCGTACTGCCCTTTATGCAGCGAGTCCATTGTTTAATCCGGACAATAATAAAGAATTATGGTATCGTGCTGCGACGGCAAGCAAAGAACTGATTGATGCTTGTGACGAAGCCAAGATGAAATTAATCAGTGAATATGAAACTCTGTGGAGTGCAACAAGCTATAATGATGCTATTGATGAACTTATTTTTGGAAAACGCGCTTCGACCGGTACCAACTCATTCGAAAAATATAATTTTCCCATTGGATTGGAAAATTGTAAGGGAGGAAACTGTCCTACACAAACGTTAGTAGATGCATACGAATTTCAGGCAACCGGTTTGAGACCGGATGAAACTACTGGTTATGATAAGAATCAACCTTATTATGAAGGACGTGACCCGAGATTTGAAAAAACAATAGCTAAAAATGGCGATACAAAGTGGCCGAACTGGAATGAAACAGCTTTGGAAACCTATACGAGTGGAGCAAATGGTGAACCTTTAAGTGGAGGTACTCCTACCAGTTACTATTTGAAAAAGTATTGTCAGGCTGCGGTAAATACAACTTCTGCAAGTGCTTCTACATCTTATCATACATGGATTACGTTCCGTTTGGGTGAGTTTTATTTGAACTATGCGGAAGCATTGTTCAAGTATTTCGATAATCCTTATACAAAAGATCCTGAATTTGGAGTTTCTGCCAATGATATGGTGAATAAGACTCGTATTCGGGTTAAAATGCCGGAATTTCCTACCGGTATGACTAATGCAAATTGGTGGAAGAAGTATAAAAATGAACGTATGGTAGAGCTTGCTTTTGAAGGACATCGTTTTTGGGATGTACGCCGTTGGAAAGAAGCAGATACTTATTTCAAGAGTATTGATGAAATGAAAATCACTAAAAATTCAGATGGTTCATTTAAATATACTCGTAATACGGTGAGTCGGCAGTGGGATGACAAGATGTATTTATTCCCGATTCCGCAGAGTGAAAGAGGGAAGAATCCTAACTTAGTGCAAAATCCGGGATGGTAAATGATTATTAAACAAAAAAGGTACTGAATATGAAGAAGATATTATATACAATGGGATTGTTGAGCTTGCTGATGTCAGGTGCTTGCTCAGAAAGTGATCCTATAGTCGACGACAGTAATAATTCAAACCAACCGGAGGAAGTCTTGCCAGACTTGCCGACGGAGGTAATCACAGGTAGTCGCGCAATGTGGGTTAGTTATGATCCTATGTCAAGTTCTGATGTAAACAATGCAACAGGTATTTCGTCTGCATTAATAAGTTGGAGATTACTGTTGACTGATCCGGCGAATACGGCTTTTGATATTTATAAATCGGAAAATGGTGGTATAGAAGTAAAGCTGAATGAGGAAGCGATTACAAATACTACTTGTTGGACGGATGCAGATATTGATCCGGATAAGAATAGTTATTATCGAGTGACACTGGCCGGTCAGACAGAAACGCTTTGTGACTATACCTTTACCTCTCAAATGGCAACCAAATTCTATCATGAAATTGTCCTAAATACGAATGTGCCGGATTTATCATTAACATACTCTCCGGATGATATTCAGGTAGGCGATCTGGATGGTGACGGTGAATTGGAAATTGTTGTGAAAAGAGAACCGTATGACGGAGCTAATCAAGGTGGATGGCGCAATGGTACCACTTTGCTTGAAGCGTATAAGATGAACGGTACGTTATTATGGCAAATAGACTTAGGTATAAATATTCGTTCCGGTTCGCATTATACTTCTTATATATTATATGATTTTGACGGAGATGGCTTGTGTGAAATCGCATTCCGTTCGTCCGAAGGAACGAAGTTCGGTAATGGTAAACAAATTACTGATGCGAATGGAAATGTGAATGATTATCGTATACGTGACACGAATGGTGTGGGTTGGTATTCGGGAGCAAGCCTGTATACAACTTGTGGATTGATATTGGAAGGCCCTGAATATATTTCTATTTGCCGTGGATATGACGGTTGCGAAATCACGCGTGTTACTAATATACCTCGTGGCAAAGAAGATGAATCTAAAACCTCTCGTGCTCAATATTGGAATAGCTATTGGGGGGATGATTATGGAAACCGTATGGACCGCTTCTTTATTGGTGTGGCTTATCTGGACGGTATACCAGACGAAACAACTGGTGTAAGAACAGCCAATCCCAGTCTGATTATCAGTAGGGGTATTTACGCGAATTGGCAGGTGTGGGCATTCGACTTGAAAGGAGGCGAACTGGTGAATCGTTGGAAATTTGATACAGCCGACCATGATGATAAATGGAAAGCGATGTGTTCACATTGTTTCCGTGTGGCTGATTTGGATGGTGACGGAAAGGATGAAATATTATATGGATCAGCAGCTATTGACGATAATGGAGTAGAACTATGGTGTACGGGAAATGGTCATGGCGACTGTTTGTATGTGGGTAAATTCATTCAAGACCGTGCAGGATTACAAATTGTTGCTTGTTTTGAGGAAGAGGAAACTTACAGTACACAAGGGCTTGGATACGGTTGTCAGGTGATTGATGCGCGAAATGGAAACCTGATTACCGGACATGGAGCAGGTAAAAATGGTGATGTGGGACGTTGTATTGTAGCAGATGTAGATCCGGATAGTCCGGGATTTGAATATTATTCGTCTTTGCAGTCGGGTATGTACAGTTGTAGTAGTGGTGGAGTGGTTGCTACTGATTATCCGAAAGGAATTGGTAGTGGTGTGATGTATAATGCTGCTATTTATTGGAGTGGCCAGCCGACTAGAGAAATGTATGACCGTGCTTGTGTTGTTAGTTACAAGAACAATCCGGATGTAAACAAGACAAATAAAAATCGTTTGGTGTATTTCGGTATTTATGGTGCTAACGACGGAAATCACAGTACGAAATATAATCCTTGTTACTATGGCGATTTCCTCGGTGATTATCGTGAAGAGGTCATTTTAGGTTCGAGTGATGGTAAGTCTATTTATATATTCTCGACTAACCATCCTACGACTCATCGTTTACCTCATTTGATGACAGACCACACTTATGATATGTCTCAAGCTATGCAGAATATGGGATATAACCAGGGGACTAATTTAGGTTACTACGTCGGTGCAGAAACGATGAAGAATGCAGAATAAGAAGAACTTTATTTGAAAGATTAGTTTGTAAAAAAGAACAATCCGACCATTTTGTCGGGTTGTTCTTTTTTTCATATTTGCACAAATCGCCATATAAATGGATGATATTCCATTTCTTTATTAATCGGCTCTCCTTATTTTTGCAGTGTGACATAGCTTATTGACGTATGAAGAACATATTTCCTCTTTTGTTCCTTTTCATCACTTTGGGAATGAACATGAATGCACAAGACAATCAAGTCTCCGGCCTCAACGCCCGCCAGTTTCATAAATATTGGAAGGTCGAATCGGAGTCTCCTGATTATAAAGTGACATTTATCGGTGATACAGCCGAAATCGTTTCTCCCAAAGGGCTAACTCTCTGGAGAAAAGAAAAGATGAATGGACGGGTGACGATTGAATATGACGCGTGTGTAGTTGTAGAAAAAGAAGGAGACCGATTGAGTGATTTGAATTGTTTCTGGATGGCTTCGGATCCTATCTGTCCTGATAATATCTGGAAACGTGAAAAGTGGCGCAACGGAATCTTTCTGAATTGTTATTCCCTGCAACTCTACTATATGGGATATGGTGGAAATTATAACTCCACTACGCGCTTCCGCCGTTATGACGGTAATGAGGCAGGAATCGCAGATCCGAAAATACGTCCTGCTATATGGAAAGAATATACGGATGCCGACCATTTGCTAAAGGCAAATCACTGGTATCACATCAAGATAACCAATGAAGATAATAGGGTTAGTTATTACATAGATGGCGAGCGACTGGTGGACTTCCGCGATGCCGAACCTCTGACTGAAGGATGGTTCGGTTTTCGTACCACCTTATCACGTACCCGCATTACTAATTTTCGCTATGAATGTTCACCTCAACAGATTTCTGCCGTTCCTTTGCATTGGATCGGTGATACCCCTGAACAGGATAAAGCGGTAAGTTTCGGAGTTCCTTTTGATGAAGGAGATGTATTTCCTGCAACTCCGTTGCGGCTAAAAGTGAATGAATATCAAGATATTCCAGTGGATACCTGGCCATTAGCCTATTGGCCGGATGGCTCAGTGAAATGGAGCGGAGTTGCCGGAGTCATTCCTGCCGGAACGGAAAGATTGACATTAGAAAAAGCCTCCAAGAAAGCAAAAACGACCAATAAACAGCCTAAGGCTTCTATCTCTATCACTGAAACACCTGAAAATATTCAAATTGAAACAGGGGTACTTTCTGTTTTTATCCCTCGATACGGAGATTTCCTGATTGATAGTCTGTTATATAAAGGAACTAAAGTAGGAGAGAAAGCACATCTTATTTGTAGCACTCAAAGCAAACCGATTCAAGAAAATACATCTCAAATATCTTTTACTCGTTACATAGGAGAAATAAAATCAGTAACCGTAGAACGTCTGGGTTCAGTACGGGCACTTATAAAGTTGGAAGGCGTGCATCGGAACAGAAATAAGGAGATTGATACGAACTACTCTGAAGGGAACTACGCGAATGACTCTGATGAGAACAGTCAGAATAATCGTGAGTGGCTTCCTTTTGTTGTCCGCCTCTATTTTTATGCTGGTAGTGAACAGATAAAAATGGTGCATAGCTTTATCTATGACGGCGATCAGAAGATGGATTTCATCCGTAGTCTGGGCATTCGTTTCGATGTTCCGATGCGTGAAGCCCTGTACAACCGTCACGTCGCTTTTTCGTGTGCGGATGGAGGAGTCTGGAGTGAACCGGTGCAACCATTAGTGGGACGACGTATGCTTACCATGCCACAGGTACAAGATGAACCATCTCTGCAACAGCAACAAATGGAGGGCAAACGTATTCCTCCTTATGAAGCTTTTGACGAGAAAAACCGGGAATTGCTTAATGACTGGGCTTCATGGAATGGCTACCGCCTGTCTCAACTCACGGCTGACGCATTCTCCATTCGTAAACGTACCAATGGTGATGCTCCCTGGATAGGGACTTTCTCCGGTACCCGTAGTGACGGTTATGCTTTTGCCGGTGATATAACAGGTGGACTGGGACTTTGCCTGCATGACTTCTGGCAATCTTATCCGTCTTCTATCGAAATTTCAGATGCAAGAACTCCGGTTGCCACGCTTACTGCCTGGCTGTGGAGTCCGGATGCAGAACCGATGGACTTACGCCACTATGATAATGTGGCTCACGGTCTGAATGCCAGCTATGAAGATGTGCAGGAAGGAATGAGTACTCCCTATGGTATTGCCCGCACCACCACGCTCACTCTCGTTCCGCAAGGAGGTTACACAGGAAAGAAAACTTTTGCGGATGACGCCCGACAGCTCTCTGCCACCAGCATATTAATGCCAACTCCGGAATACCTGTATAACCGTCGAGCTTTCGGAATATGGAGTCTACCCGATCGCAGTACTTCCTTTCGTATTCGTGTGGAAGAGCGTCTGGATGTTTACATCCACTTCTACCAGAAAGCTATTGAACAGAACAAATGGTATGGCTTCTGGAATTATGGTGATGTGATGCACGCTTATGATCCTGTCCGTCATACCTGGCGTTATGACGTCGGAGGCTTTGCTTGGGACAATACAGAACTAGCTTCCAATATGTGGCTTTGGTATAATTTTCTTCGTACCGGTCGTGCCGACATCTGGCGTATGGCTGAAGCCATGACCCGGCATACGGGTGAAGTCGACGTTTACCACATTGGTCCGAATGCCGGATTGGGTAGCCGTCATAATGTGAGTCATTGGGGGTGTGGTGCAAAAGAAGCACGAATCAGTCAGGCCGCCTGGAACCGTTTCTACTATTATCTCACTACTGACGAACGCTGTGGAGACTTAATGACCGAAGTCAAAGATGCCGACCATAAACTCTACGAACTAGACCCTATGCGTCTGGCTCAACCTCGCAGTGAATATCCTTGCACTGCACCTGCCCGTTTGCGTATCGGTCCCGACTGGCTGGCCTATACCGGTAATTGGATGACAGAGTGGGAGCGTACGGGTAACACGGCTTATCGTGACAAAATCATAGCAGGAATGAAGAGTATTTCCGCCTTACCCAACCGCCTCTTTACTGGTCCAAAAGCTCTGGGATTTGATCCGGAAACAGGTATCATCACAACCGAATGTGATCCGAAATTAGAATCGACTAATCATTTAATGACGATCATGGGCGGATTTGAGGTTGCCAATGAAATGATGCGTATGATTGATATACCCGAATGGAAAGACGCCTGGCTTGACCATGCCGCACGTTATAAGAAGAAAGCATGGGAACTTAGTCACAGCCGTTTCCGTATATCCCGCCTGATGGCTTATGCGGCTTATCATCTGCGTGATAGACAAATGGCAGAAGAAGCCTGGACGGACTTATTCACCCGTTTGGAACATACACCTGCACCCTCTTTCCGCATCACGACCATCCTTCCACCGGAAGTTCCGGCTCCATTAGACGAATGTGCAAGCATCAGCACGAATGATGCTGCCCTTTGGAGCCTCGACGCTATTTATATGCAGGAAGTTATTCCGAGGGATGAATAATTGATACGTTTGATATATGGTTTTATCGACGAGACAGTAGTTTTCCTATCCCGGCGTTCTGTTTTTAAGATTAGACTGGAGAATAATCCTTTTAGGATTGGTGAACTGGAGGAAAAACTGCATAAATGAATGCAATAATATACGGAAATATAGCCAGAAAGTGAATGATAACCGATAGAATATGTAGCTTTTCTAGTAGATAAACTGTTCGTTGGGTTTAAACCAACGAGGTGTTCCTCGGTGAGGAACACTACCTTCCTCACCGGGAAATCTATCTTTCATCGGTGAGGAAGCTGCAAATGTACTTTCTTTAGGTTGTTTTTTATCTAATTGGCTCAAAAATGAAATGATAAGATGAATGTTATAATGAGGGGTGTTCTGCTAAAATAACGCCTATTCGTAAGGATTGAACGTATAACATTTATTATTTGACAGATATTAGCCACATAAGATAGAATGAAGAAATAAGATATTGGGAAATGTAGGGATTATTTCATCCTCCCTTATTCATTTATGTCATTCTTCCTTTTCTGCAATGCTTAAATATTCCTTTTTTAATATTGAATATGTAAGCATTCGATATGGTCGATATTTCTTCTTTGTCTTTATTGCATTATTATTTCAGATACTCTTTCAACGGGCAATCGGTCTTTTTCAGTCCTTCGGCAATGCTTTTCGCATTCATGTGTGCTCCCTTCAGGGAAGTGTGCGTATGGTCGTGGTTATAGTAAGTAGCTGCTTTCTTGATACCCACCTTTTCCAGTTTATCGGCACTAATCTTATTTAGATCAATGAAATAAGCCCCGGTAGCTTCGGCTGCTTCACGTGTCCATTTACCGAAAGACTCTGTGTTGCGTTCTATCTTTCCATCTTTCCATTTGTTGCGTGGAGTATGGCTTAGAACGATAGGAACAGCTCCTTTCTCCTGAACGTCCATAATGAATTTCCGAAGATACCAGCCGAATGTATAAATCACCTGATATTTCCCTGTTTTCTCCATCAAAAAGACTTTGCTCTCGTCACCGGAACCACGCAGTTCGGCACGGGCTTTGCCTACATTAATGTCTCCCGCATCATTATGTCCGAACTGAATCAGCACAAAATCTCCCGGCTGCAAGGCATTATAAACCTTATCCCAACGACCTTCGTCCAGGAAAGTGCGGGCACTGCGTCCTGCCATGGCACGGTTTTCTACAGAAATTTTATCCAGATTGAACTCATCGGCAATTACGCTTCCCCAACCCCACATACCGTTTTTGTCTTTATCTTCATTTCGGACTGTACTGTCTCCGATAGTAAACAATACCGGACGTCCATCTTTACGACTGGAACCTGTCACAGTATCTTTCTCAACGGGCTTCAGATAATTGGCCAATTCCAATCCCTCATAAGCACGTATTCCATCCGCAGCAGATTCCGCATTGACTTTGGCACCGAAAGCACTTGTGTGTATACGGTCGATGTAGAACATATATTTCACCTTGTTCTTGCCGAACTTCTCGAATTTGCGGGCACTGATATCATTCAAATCAATAAAAGGAACCCCCTGTTCTTCGGCTACTTGCTTTGCCCACAATCCGAAAGTCTTGTTGACGCGTGTGATGATGGTGCTGTCTTTATCTTCCCAAGCATTGCGGGGAGTAAGCGAGAATAGGATAGGATGAGCACCTTTTGCTTTTACATCCTGAATAAAACGGCGCATATATTCCCCGTATGTATATACGGTTTCTTTCACTCCGGTCTCTTTGATGGTTACGTTCAGCGTATCTTTGCCGATTCCCGGAATAGAGGCGCGGGCACGTCCGCTGTCATAAGGACCATTATCATTGTGTCCCAATTCGATGATAACCCAGTCTCCGGGGCGTACCCCTTTGATTACATCCGGCCAAAGACGGTTGTAGAAAGTACGGCTGCTGGTACCTCCCAACGCATGATTCTCAACAGTAATCCGGTTGGAATCGAAATAGTCGCCGGCAAAATAGCCCCATCCCCATTGTCCGTTGTTGCCATTTCCTAAAGTTCCGGTACGCATGGTTGAATTACCTACCAGAAACAGAACCGGGTTGTTACCTTTCCGGCTGGAACCGGCTTCCGGCCGCGAGGTGCGTGCCTTATTCAAGCTGTCCAGCGTGTTGTCAACCACCTGATTGACGTCTGCCATGGGAGCGGAAACTTTATTTTGCGCTTGCAGTTGTAAACTGCATACAATGATTATCAGTCCGCACGTATACTGAAACAATTTATTTTTCATGTTCGTTTTCTTTTTTAGGCACGGATTACACGGATTTCACGGTTTTAGTGCTATGATTACGTAAAACAACCGTGTTAATCCGTGTAATCCGTGCCTTATTATTCTCTTATACCTTATCGAAAACTGTATGTTATTTTAATTTATAAACTTCTGTTCCGGCAAGCAGGAAACAACCGACTCCGTAGTCTTCAAAATCGGGTACACTCTTGTAAGTAACCGGCTGTCCGTCTTTAGGCTCCTTGCCTGTTCCCTGCACATATCCCAGAAATCCGTTCGGGTGTACGGCATCTTTCACCATAGCGTTCCATGCTTTTAACAGGACGGGAAGATACTCTTTACGGTCGAGCAATCCGTTGCGGACTCCCCAAGCCATACCATAAACAAATAAGGCTGTACCGGAAGTCTCTTTTCCTCCGAAGTTCGTCGGGTCGTGAAGACTGACATTCCAGAAACCATCTTCACGCTGACATTTCTTCAAAGCCTTGCTCATGGTCAGGAAATCATTGATATAGTCCTGACGATGTTTCTCGTCAGAAGGAATTTCATCCAACACACGTACCAAAGCAGCATATACCCATCCGTTTCCACGACTCCAATAGCAATCTTCGCCATTCGGCTCTTTATATGGAGGATTAAAATCCTGATCGCGCCACCACAGACCGTCTTTAGGGTTGAACATACCCGTTTCATCGTGTTGGCTGCGTGTGTAGTAGTACATATCCCACATCTTATCGTAGTATTTCTGTTCTCCGGTCATTTTTCCGAATTTAGCGAAGATAGGCATTGCCATTTGTACGGCATCAATCCACCACCAGTCGTTCACCTGCGGCGTATTCACCACCATATCGATGCTCGCTTTGATATTCCGGATCATATTCGGGTCTGACGGGCAGATTTTATAGATATCAATGTATGCCTGTCCGCAACAATGATCGTCCGCATTACGGGTAGTATTGCCATTGCGCATTCCCCATTTGTGGAAATCGGCCCAGTCGTAAGTATACTTATAATAATCCTCGCGCGGATAAATAGAATAGAGAGCCATCAATCCTTCATAATATACACCACGCGTCCAGATATTACTGGGACGTACACGACCATAAAAACTGGGAGTAGTGTAATCGGCATACTTCTTCATAAAGTAGTCATTCACCTTTATGATATTCTCTAAAGTCTCTTTTTGTGCCGGGAGCTCTTGTGCTGTGACCGTATGGACTGGTATCAGACAAGAAAGAAGCAATCCTGTAAAGAGTAAGAATAGTGGTTTCTTCATGGTACAATAGTTCTGTTTTATTAATTTGCTGTTTATAATAATTTCTATTGCAAAGGTAAGAGACGTTCCTTTCTTTTTCAATGGATTTTCGTGCAAATGTCTTTAAATTCGTTCACAAGGCAGCAGGAAATAGCGTAAAATGCATACCTAATGATGATTTCTACATATATCTGTACAATATTCTATTTCATGAATGGACTGCGTCCTTTACTTTTGTGTTGTAATTTGATAATCGATAAAACTATGAAGTGCATAACTCTTTATTTTAGTTTCTGCCTGATAGCTATCTCCTCGATAGCCCAGCCAAACTATGACTTTTCGAAGTTGAAACGCGAACGTCTGGGACGTGGTGTAATTGCTATCCGGGAGAATCCGTCTACTGTAGCTGTTTCCTGGCGTTATTTGTCTTCCGACCCGATGAATGAATCTTTTGATATTTATAGGAATGGTGAAAAGATAAATAACCATCCGTTGAAGGATGCCACTTTCTTTCAGGATGCTTATACAGGAACAGAATCTGTACTTTATACCGTGAAAGCAAGGGAAGGGAAAACGGAAAGCAGCTATCAATTACCGGCAAATGCCCCGTCGGGTTATCTGAATATTCCGTTGAACCGCCCCGAGGATGGTACGACTCCGTTAGGACAAAACTATTTTTATACTCCGAATGATGCCAGTATCGGTGACGTGGACGGTGATGGTGAATATGAGATTATTCTGAAATGGGATCCGAGTAATGCACATGATAATTCACACGACGGTTATACGGGAGAAGTATATGTTGATTGTTATAAATTGAACGGTCAGCAGCTATGGCGTATTAATCTGGGAAAGAATGTACGTGCAGGTGCGCATTATACTCAATTTATGGTTTATGATCTGGATGGTGACGGTCATGCGGAAGTGGTGATGAAGACCGCAGACGGAACGGTGGATGGAGTCGGAAAAGTGATTGGAGACGTCAATGCGGACTATCGAAGTGAGCAGGGGCGTATTCTGACCGGACCGGAATATCTGACAGTATTCAACGGATTGACAGGAGAAGCGATGCAAACAATTGATTATGTGCCCGAAAGAGGAAACCTGATGGGTTGGGGAGACAGTCGTGGTAATCGCAGCGACCGTTTTCTGGCTTGCGTTGCCTATCTCGACGGCATACACCCGAGCGTAGTGATGTGTCGCGGATATTATACACGTACTGTTTTGGCTGCTTTTGACTGGGATGGAAAGGAACTGAAACAACGTTGGGTATTCGACAGTAATAATCCCGGTTGTGAAGATTATGCCGGACAGGGAAACCATAACCTGCGGGTAGGTGATGTGGACGGTGACGGATGTGATGAGATCATCTACGGTTCATGCGCCATAGACCATAACGGCAAAGGACTCTACACCACGAAAATGGGACACGGCGATGCCATTCACCTGACTCATTTCGACCCTTCTCGTAAAGGGCTGCAAGTATGGGATTGCCATGAAAATAAACGTGACGGTTCTACCTATCGGGATGCAGCTACCGGAGAAATTTTATTTCAGATTAAAGACAGTACGGATGTGGGGCGTTGTATGGCAGCCGATATTGACCCGACTCAACCGGGCGTTGAAATGTGGTCTGTTGCTTCTGGAGGAATAAGGAATGTGAAAGGAGAAGTAGTAAAAGACCGGGTGAGAGGTTTATCCTGTAATATGGCTGTCTGGTGGGATGGAGATTTGTTGCGTGAATTGCTGGATCGAAATAGGATCAGCAAATACAATTGGGAAAAAGGAATCTGTGAGCGCATAGCTATTTTTGAGGGGACTCTTTCTAATAATGGAACCAAAGCGAATCCTTGCCTTCAGGGAGATATCGTGGGTGACTGGCGCGAAGAAGTACTGATGCGTACAACTGATAATACAGCTTTGCGGCTTTACGTCTCCACTATTCCTACCGACTATCGTTTTCATACTTTCCTCGAAGATCCGATTTATCGTATAAGTATCGCTACCCAGAATGTTGCTTATAATCAGCCTACACAGCCCGGATTCTATTTCGGACCGGAACTTCAGGGAACCGTATTCAGAGGATGTGAAATACCTAAAAAATAGATTATGAATGTTCGTATCATAACCATTGCTTTATTGCTGGCAACTTTGCCGATTAGTGCACAGAAAAAGAAAACGGTAGTGAATGATTCAAATACTCCTTTACATTTGCTGCAACCTGCTTATCAGGGTACGTATGGTGATCTGTCACCGGAACAGGTGAAGAAAGACATCGACCGTGTATTTGCCTATATAGATAAGGAGACCCCCGCCCGTGTAGTAGACAAGAATACAGGCAAACTGATTACCGACTACACCACGATGGGAGAGGAAGCGCAACTGGAACGTGGTGCTTTCCGTCTGGCAAGTTACGAATGGGGAGTAACCTATTCAGCCTTGATAGCAGCTGCCGAAGCTACGGGCGATCAACGTTACATGGACTATGTGCAGAACCGTTTCCGCTTCCTGGCGGAAGTGGCGCCTCATTTTAAACGTGTGTACGAAGAGAAAGGCACGACAGACCCTCAACTGCTGCAAATCCTCACCCCTCATGCCCTGGATGATGCCGGGGCTGTGTGTGCAGCGATGGTGAAAGTCCGTGTGAAAGACCGCTCGCTTCCTGTAGGCGGATTAATTGAGAACTATTTTGATTTTATTCAGAATAAAGAATATCGGTTGGCAGATGGTACTTTTGCCCGCAATCGTCCGCAACATAATACACTTTGGTTGGACGACATGTTTATGGGGATTCCGGCAGTAGCCCAGATGAGCCGTTATGACAAGGCTCAAAAAGAGATATATCTGGCGGAGGCTGTCAGACAATTCCTGCAATTTGCCGACCGTATGTTTATCCCTGAAAAAGGTTTGTATCGTCATGGATGGGTGGAAAGCAGTACCGATCATCCTGCCTTTTGTTGGGCGCGAGCCAATGGGTGGGCTATGCTGACAGCATGTGAATTGCTCGATGTATTGCCGGAAGATTACCCCCAGCGTGCGAAAGTGATGGATTATTTCCGGGCTCATGTACGCGGAGTGACTGCCTTGCAAAGTGGAGAAGGGCTTTGGCATCAATTGCTCGACCGGAATGATTCTTATCTGGAGACGTCTGCTACGGCTATTTACGTATACTGTTTGGCGCATGCTATCAATAAAGGCTGGATTGATGCCATTGCTTATGGACCTGTCGCTCATTTGGGATGGCATGCCGTGGCCGGTAAGATCAATGCGGAAGGTCAGGTGGAAGGCACTTGTGTGGGTACGGGGATGGCTTTCGATCCTGCTTTTTATTACTATCGTCCGGTCAATGTATATGCGGCACATGGATACGGACCGGTGCTTTGGGCAGGTACGGAAATGATCTCTCTATTGAAGAATCAGTACCCGCAGATGAATGACAGTGCCGTTCAGTATTATCAGGTGAAACAGAAGACGACTGCACCTATTTTTGCCATCGATACAGAAGAAAAGAAAGATTAACTTTAAATAGATAGAACCATGAAACGAGAAGCTTTTAAAATGTATTTAAAACCCGGATGTGAAGCTGAATATGAGAAAAGACACGCTGCCATCTGGCCCGAATTGAAAGCATTGCTTTCCAAGAACGGAGTGTCGGACTATTCGATTTATTGGGATAAGGAGACCAATATCCTGTTTGCTTTCCAGAAAACGGAAGGTGAGGCTGGTTCGCAGGACTTGGGTAATACGGAGATTGTGCAGAAATGGTGGGACTATATGGCGGATATCATGGAAGTGAATCCGGACAACTCGCCGGTGTCCATTCCTTTGCCGGAAGTATTTCACATGGATTGATTTTTTAGTAATTAGGTTCGTTGTTTCTTTTATTATCTCAACTATCTTGATTATTTTTGTCCAACATTAATTATTAATCTTGGAATCTATATGATGCAAAGACACCTTTTAATCTTTACCTTTCTTGTTAGTTTTGTGTTGAATGCCTATGGTGCGATAGAGCTTCGTTCTACACAAATGAGAACGAGTGACGGTCTTCCCAATAACTCTATTCGATACATTTATCAGGATAGCAAAGGTTTTTTGTGGCTGGCTACTTTGAACGGATTAAGTCGTTATGACGGCAACTCTTTTCTTACTTTCCGTCCGGAAATCGGTGACAAGGTGTCTTTGGCAGACAACCGTATCTACGATCTGACAGAAGATAAAGATGGTTTTTTGTGGATTTCCACTACACCTGAATTATATAGTTGCTATGATTTGCAACGTGCCCGTTTTGTTGACTATACCGGTTGTGGCGAACTAAGACAGAATTATTCAGGGGTATTTGTAGCTGCTAACGGAGATGTCTGGCTTTCCCATTCGGGAAACGGCTGCCGGAAGATGGTACATCAGAAAAATGGTGAGATGACATCTACCGTATTCAGGACCGAATGTGGAAACCTGCCGGATAACCGGGTGAAATTCGTGAATGAGGACACCAGTGGGCGTATTTGGATCGGCACTCAATGCGGTCTGGTTTCCGTCTCCAACGGGCAATATCGGATAGAAGACCGATTAATCCACTTCACTTCTTCGCTGTCCTATAAGGACGATATGTATTTCCTTACAGCAGATGGAGATATCTATTATTATCAGGAGGCTACTCAAAAGATGCAAAAGTTGGCTTCTCTTGCCACTGTGGCAGGGGCGACATCGCCAACCGGAAATTTCCTGTTGAAAGATAAGTGGGTGATCCTGACTACTACCGGAGTATATACTTATCAATTTGCTACCGGAGAGATGGCCGCAGATCCTCGTTTGAATATTAAAAAGGGAGAACTGATACGTGATAATCGTGGAGATTATTGGATATACAATCATACGGGACGACTTACATATGTGCTTGCCGAAACCGGAGAGAGTAAGGACTTCCAGTTGATTCCCCAGGATAAGATAAGTTATATCGACTTTGAACGTTATCATATCGTCCATGATTCCCGGGGAATTATTTGGATTTCGACCTATGGAAATGGGCTTTTCGCTTATAATACTGCCGAAGATAAACTGGAGCATTTTGTGGCGAACATTAATGACCAGAGTCATATCAGTTCGGATTTCCTGCAATATGTGATGGAAGATCGTGCCGGTGGCATCTGGGTAGCTTCGGAATATTCAGGCTTGTCCCGTATTTCCGTATTGAATGAAGGAACCTCCCGCATCTATCCCGAATCCCGTGATTTGTTCGACCGGTCGAACACCATCCGTATGCTTACCAGAATGTCTAATGGAGATATCTGTGTAGGTACGCGTAAGGGGGGATTATACACCTTTGATTCAAGCCTTCGTTCGAAAATGACCAATCAATATTTCCATTCTAATATCTATGCTCTCACCGAAGACAAGCAGGGACGAATGTGGATGGGAACTCGTGGGAATGGTCTCAAAGTGGGGGATACCTGGTATTATAATAATCCTTCTGATCTGACAGCCTTATCCGATAATAACGTTTTTGCCATTTATCGCGACCGTAAAGACCGCATGTGGATAGGTACATTTGGAGGTGGGCTGGAACTGGCCGAACCTACTCCCGACGGTAAATATAAATTCCGTCATTTCTTCCAGCAAACATTCGGGATGAGGATGGTGCGTGTGATAGAAGAAGATGCAAATGGGATGGTGTGGGTAGGAACCAGTGAGGGTATTTGTGTTTTTCATCCGGATTCATTGATTGCAGATGCCGATAATTATCATCTTTTCAGTTATACAAACGGAAAGTTTTGCAGTAATGAAATCAAGTGTATCTACCGGGATACGGAAGGGCGGATGTGGATTGGTACGTCCGGTTCGGGACTGAATCTTTGTGAGCCGCAGGATAACTATTGCTCTTTGAAATATGAACATTACGGAACTTCCGAAGGATTGGTTAACGATGTAATCCAGTCCATTCTGGGAGATAAAAAGGGGAATCTATGGGTTGCTACCGAATATGGTATTTCCAAATTTAATCCGATTACCCATTCTTTTGAAAACTACTTCTTTTCTTCTTATACACTGGGAAATGTGTATAGTGAGAATAGCGCCTGTATGCGCGAAGATGGAAAACTGCTTTTTGGCACAAACTACGGATTAATAGTGATCGATCCTGAAAAGATACAGGATAACGAAACTTTCTCCCCGGTTGTTTTCACGGATTTATATGTCAATGGAACGCAGATGAATCCGCAGATGGAGGACTCTCCGTTAAAGCAATCGTTGGCTTATTCGGACGAAATAACCCTGAAGTTTTTTCAGAACTCATTCCTGATAGATTTCTCTACTTTTGATTATTCGGATAGCGGTCATACCAAATATATGTATTGGCTGGAAAATTACGATCAGGGATGGAGTGCTCCTTCTCCTCTGAATTTTGCTTCGTTTAAGTATCTTAATCCGGGAACTTATATACTTCACGTCAAGTCGAGCAATGGAACGGGTGTTTGGAATGATAGCGAGACTACACTGAAAATTGTAATTGTCCCTCCATTCTGGAAAACGACTTGGGCAATGCTGGGTTATGTGCTGTTATTAATCATAGCCTTGTACTTTGCTTTCCGTATCGTTCGTAACTTTAATGGCTTGCGTAACCGCATCAATGTAGAAAAGCAGTTGACAGAATATAAACTGGTGTTTTTTACCAATATCTCTCATGAATTCCGTACTCCGCTTACCTTGATTCAGGGAGCATTGGAGAAGATTCAACGGGTGACTGATATCCCGCGTGAATTGATATATCCGCTGAAAACAATGGATAAGAGCACGCAGCGTATGTTGAGGCTTATCAATCAGTTGCTGGAATTCAGAAAGATGCAGAATAATAAGCTGGCACTCTCTTTAGAGGAAACGGATGTCATCTCTTTCCTTTATGAAATATTTTTGAGCTTCGGAGATGTAGCGGAACAAAAGAATATGAATTTCCGTTTCCTGCCTTCGGTGCCGTCCTATAAAATGTTTATTGATAAAGGAAATTTGGATAAGGTGACTTATAACCTGCTTTCAAATGCCTTTAAATATACTCCTTCGAACGGAACAATTATTCTCTCGGTGAATGTGGACGAAGGGAAGCAAACCTTGCAGATTCAGGTTTCGGATACGGGAGTCGGCATTCCTAAAGAGAAGCAGAACGAATTGTTCAAGCGATTTATGCAGAGCAACTTCTCCGGTGACAGTATCGGTGTAGGGTTGCATTTGAGCCATGAACTAGTTCAGGTACATAAAGGAACGATTGAGTATAAGGATAATGAAGGCGGTGGTTCAGTATTTACCGTATGCATTCCGACGGATAAGACGGTGTATTCGGAGAAAGACTTCCTTGTCCCGGGCAATGTACTGCTGAAAGAGGCGGATGGACATGCGCATCATTTGTTGCAGCTCTCTGAAGAACTTCCTGACTCGGAAAAACTGGCTGTTCCTCTGAATAAACGGAAAGTCTTGATTATTGAAGATGACAATGATATTCGTGAATTCTTGAAAGAGGAAATCGGAGCCTATTTCGAAGTAGAAGTTGCTGCTGACGGTACATCCGGATTTGAGAAGGCACGTACGTATGATGCCGATTTGATTATCTGTGATGTTCTGATGCCGGGAATGACGGGATTTGAGGTTACTAAGAAGCTGAAATCGGATTTTGATACGAGCCATATTCCTATCATTCTGCTGACTGCTTTGAGTTCGCCGGAGAAACATCTGGAAGGTATAGAAGCTGGAGCGGATGCTTACATTGCCAAACCGTTTAGTGTAAAACTGTTGTTGGCACGTGTGTTCCGCCTGATCGAGCAGCGCGATAAATTGCGTGAGAAGTTCTCCAGTGAACCGGGTATTGTGCGTCCGGCCATGTGTACCACTGACCGGGATAAAGAATTTGCAGATCGGTTGGCTGCCATCCTTGAACAGAACCTCGCCCGGCCTGAATTCTCTATTGATGAGTTTGCGCAGATGATGAAGTTGGGACGAACGGTATTTTATCGGAAACTACGTGGAGTAACGGGATATTCGCCTAATGAATATTTACGTGTTGTGCGCATGAAGAAAGCAGCCGAGTTGTTACTGTCGGAAGATAATCTGACGGTTGCAGAAGTCTCCTATAAGGTGGGTATCAGCGATCCTTTCTATTTCAGTAAATGCTTCAAAGCTCAATTCGGAGTAGCACCGTCCGTTTATCAACGTGGTGTGAGTAATGATAATGATTCTCCGCAGGATTCATAAGAATAAGATTAATTAAAACAGCATAGTATGAGACTAATTTCTTTTTGTAAAATATTACTTTTAAGCGGTTGCTTTACAACTGTTTGTACTTCTATGAATGCACAAGACAAAGTTATGAAAAAACAGGATTCGCCTATTGATATAGATTTGTGGCAAAACGGATTGCCCAATACGAATGGGATGGAAGCCCAGGGATATGATGATAAAAAGAATAATTTCAAACCTAGTATCCGGGTATATTTGCCGAAAGCTTCTCAACAGCCGGCGAGAGCTGTTATTATATGTCCGGGAGGTGGATACGGGCATTTGGCAATGGCTCACGAGGGGTATGACTGGGCACCGTTTTTCAATGAACAGGGAATAGCTGCTATTGTCTTGAAGTACCGTATGCCTAATGGTAATCGGGAAGTTCCCATGTCGGATGCATACGAAGCTATTCGTTATGCGAAAGAACATGCTTCTGAATGGAATATTAATCCTGATTGCATTGGCATCATGGGATTTTCGGCAGGTGGGCATTTGGCCTCTACAGTGGCTACGCATGCTTCCGAAGAACTTCGTCCTGCTTTTCAGATTCTTTTTTATCCGGTAATTTCGATGGAATCTAAATACGGGCATGGTGGATCGTGCAGACAGTTTCTAGGTGAAAAAGCAACGGAGGAATTGAAAAAGGAATTTAGTAATGAGTATCAGGTGGATTCTCTTACACCAAGAGCGTTTATAGCTTTATCCGATGACGACAGGGGCGTGGTACCTATGAATTCTATTCGTTACTATTCTGCTTTGAAAGAAAAGGAGATACCGGCTGCCATATATATTTATCCCAGTGGTGGACACGGATGGGGAATGAAAGATAGTTTTAAATTCCGCAATGAAATGTTGATGGAGCTGAAAGCTTGGCTAATGACTTTTTAGGGGAGGTTATTAAAGCAGTGCTAATACCTGTTGAGAACTAATTTATTTGATTGTTTCGAGAAATTCTACTTCAATGATTCTTAACTGATTTTTGCTACTGCTCTTTTCCTGTTCCATTTTATTGGCAGCTTTGGCTTCTACTTCAATGATCTGTCCGAAAGCATCCTTGTCACTGGTATTTCCTTTCAGGCGAATGGTTATAGTGTTGGCACGTACCGGCTTTTCTACATTGAGATGAATATACCCCAGACTCTTATCTGTATTTCCGTTCCAAATCAGGATGTTTCCGGCATATACTTCCAATGGATAACTGCGTGAACGCCACCCTTGCAATTTGATACATATATCGTCTATTTCGGCTTCTCTCTCCAGTGTATAAGTAATCCAGGCAGTGCTCAACTTACCGTCATTTTTCCATTCCGTCAGTTCGATATCATCATAGCTCTTTTCAGCATCGCTGTTATTGGAACCGGCTTTTGCTGAAACGATGCGTACACCTTTTTTGCTATCTTGGTAAGAAGGGGTAGAAGGAGTCTCACCCCTGTCCAGTTGTCCTTTTAAAGTCTCCTGCGGGAGATAAGTGCTTAAACCTTCAGTAACTTTTACAGGCACTGTTTCCAATGTGAGTGTGGCGGCAAGTAATCCTTTAGCCTGTGCTGTCAGAGTTACTTTTCCGGCAGTGGTTGTGCTACGGATCAGTGCACGGTTGATGCCACATTCTACCGGAAGTTTTGTATCAAGGATATGATTGTTTTCACCTTGAGCAATCCCTCCACGCCATTCTGCTTGACCGTTGAGTGTGAATTGAACCGTACGATTATCCAACGGGCAACGTTTTCCGTCTTTATCTACAACTTCCACCTGTATTAAAGCCATGTCTGCACCATCTCCATGGAATCCTTCGGGATTTTGAATAGCGGTAAGTTTCAGTTTGGCTGGTTCACCGGCTGTATGTATAGCGTAGCGGCTGATTTCTTTTCCTGCTTGATTATAGCTGACTGCTTCCAGTTTACCCGGTTTGAATGTTATGTTGTCAAAAGTAAAGAGGAAATTGTATTGGCGTTTGCCTTTACCCAGAGATTTACCATTCAGGAAAAGCTCCACCTCTTCCCCGGTAGATACCACATGTATGGGTTTTACTGTATTTTCAGGATAATTCCAGTGTCCGATAATGTAGGTCTGGTCTTCTTCCGTATCTACCCATCCGTTCCACATCACCTGATGTGCATAGAAGGCGTCTTTCTCAATACGCATAGCATCTGTCACTCCACTTCTGCGATAGTTTTCCGCTCCCCGGTAATGGGTATTGGTGTCAGAGAAGATAATTTTAGTGCCGCCGGAGCTGACTCTGTTACCTGTTCCGGGACGCTCACGCCAATAATCATACCAGCGGGCTATCATGCTAATGGCAAGTTCATCTTGGTTACGGTTATAATCAGTAGCCGGTTTACCTTTATAGAGCGGACCGTCACCTTCTTTATGGAAAGGATAGCTGTATTCGTCCCAGTATTTTCTTAAACCTTCGTCGCGGCAATATTCGGTAGCCCACATCGGATGATGCTCACTTCGGTTGATATATAGCATTTCGCCGCCGTATTCCGCTTCACGAATATCCAACATTTCACGTGAACCGATAGCACGTCCGCCAAACGGATCATATTTGTCACGAACAGCTTTCATCTCTATCATATGTTCACGGCTGATAGCTTTGTTGCCACATTCGTAGAACAAGATACTCGGGTTGTTGCGGTTATAAATGATTGCATCGCGCATCAGTTCCACCCGTTGCTCCCATTGGCGTCCCTCACGGTCTTTTTCCGCATCTCCGGCAGGCATTGCCTGTATCAGACCTACACGGTCGCAAGATTCTACATCTTGTTTCCATGGAGTGACGTGCATCCAACGAACCAGGTTTGCATTTCCTTTTACCATCAGACCATTAGAGAAGTCGCTCAACCAGGCTGGTACGGACAGACCCACTGCAGGCCATTCATTGCTGGTACGTTGTGCATATCCCTTCATTTGGATAACACGGTCGTTCAATTCTATTTTTCCTTCAACAAAGCGTGTTTTACGGAATCCGGTGCGGGTGCTGACTTCATCGAATATCTGATTGTTGTCATCTTTCAAGGCAGTTTTTACCGTATACAGGTAACCATATCCCCAACTCCAGAAATGAAGATTATTGATAATGGCGGATGCCTTTACCGTTTTAGTCTCTCCTGCTTTTAAAGTCACTTTATCACCTTGGAAAGTCTTCAATCGTTTGCCATCGGCATCAAGCACAGTCACTTGATAACTGAACTGGCGGGGAGATTTACTGTCGTTTCTGACTTCTGATTCGGCATGAATGGTTGCTTTATGCCCTTTTATATCGAAATCTTTGGCGTACACATAAACACCTGTTGTTTTCAGGTTACTGTATAAGGGAAGAGTTTGATATACATTATCGGTAACGTACAGAAATACATTTTTGGGGATACCGCCATAGTTAGCATTGAAATTGCGGTCGTTCCACTGAAATTTGGAGTTGGTTCCCTCTTCTCTGTACATCCAGTTGTTATCGGTGCGAACGGCAATTACGTTTTCACCCTCCTTCATATATGGAGTCAGGTCGAATCCCACTGCCATTACGCCATTTTCGTGTCTGCCCAGATTATGACCGTTGAGATAGAAGTCTCCACGTTGACGTACTCCTTCGAACTCGATAAATACTTTCTGGTTACTTTTCAGTTCCGGAATCCGGAAACTTTTGCGATACCACACCACTGTGTCTGTCAATTGTTCGATGGAGAGTTTAAATGCTTCATCTTCATTGAAAGCATGAGGCAAAGTTACTTGCTTCCATTCACTGTCGTCGAATTTAGTGTCTTTGGCTTTAGGAAATTCTCCTATTTGCAGCTTCCATTCACTGTTGAAGTTGTATTTTTTGCGTTCGGCCGCCTGACTGTTGATAATAGACAGTGTGATCAGCAGAAAAACGAAAAGATATAATTGGTGTTTCATGATAATCAATAATATATTTATTCACTCGCAAAATTACTTCTTTTTTGAATGTATGAAATGGAGAAATGTACAAAGATTATATACAATTGTGCACCTTTTGAAATTAATTTAAAAATAATTCTTCTTATGGGCGGGATGCTCTTGACAAAACCTTTTTTATGTTGTATATTTGTGGATGTTAATATCAATGGGTAAAAGGTAGTATTATAAAAAGAATGAAAAAGAAACCGGTACAATATGATGACAATATATTAGGAAATTCTTGCAGTAGTTAAACTGTGAGAGTTTTCGTATAAGCCAAAGGCTGCGAATCTTTATGGGATTTGCAGCCTTTTTTGTTGCAAAAAATCATGGCTGTGTTCTTAGATCCGGAATTTATAGTTTATAATAAACTTGGATAGCGTTTATAATAAACTCCTCAATAATTTATTAAGAACGGTGAAGAGGATTATGAAAGATGAGTCAGTTTTTTTCTTCTTTGGTATAATACGAAATATAACTTGATTGGGGATTTTTTATGAAAAGTAAATGATATAAACATTGTTGTTGAAAAATTATATTCTTTACGTACGATATTACAGTTTCTGTGACTACGAGATAATATTCTGCCGGGGAATTAATCTCCAAACGTCGATATAAGAAAAAAGTCTATTTGTAGCATGTCTTCTTTTATAAAGAGGATGCGCTTTTTATTTAAGAGATGGAGAAACTGTACTGATTTTAGGTATGTAGAAAAGTGCATCCGGATATGGAATATTGTATACGAATAAGTAGTATTTGAGGCTTTTGCATGGAACTCCATAAGAAAATCAATATCTCCATATCCTTAAGCTTGGGGTGAATGGGCAGATGCGGTACTTTTGCAGAAAAAGTAACAAGCAGTAGAAAATGATAAAGTCAGCAATTTTAATAGTAGCGACATGTTGTAGCTTACAGCTATTTAGTCAGGAGAAATTTCCCGATGGTAAAATTATACCGGATTGGTTTTACCAAAACGAGAAAACTGATATCAGTATAATGGGAAAGAAATTCTTGATTACAGATTATGGAGTAGTGGATGACAGTACACTGCTGCAAACTGAAAAAATCCAGGCCGTCATAGATTTGGCATCCGATGATGGCGGGGGAGTCATTGTCATTCCGGAGGGTACTTATCTTAGTGGTGCACTTTTCTTCAAACCGGGAACACATTTACATCTGGAAGCAAAGGCTGTATTAAAAGGCAGTGATGATATTAGCAACTTTCCTGTAATAGAAACACGGATGGAAGGACAGAATCTGAAATACTTTTCTGCCTTGATTAATGTTGATAAGATTGATGGTTTTACTCTTTCCGGGAAAGGAACGATTGACGGAAACGGTGAGCGATACTGGAAATCATTCTGGTTGCGGCGGCGGGTTATTCCTAAATGTACTAATATGGATGAATTACGTCCCCGTTTGCTTCATATATCCCATAGTAATAACGTACAGATTTCTGATGTACGGCTGGTGAACTCTCCGTTTTGGACGACTCACATTTATAAGTGTGATAGTGTAAAACTCTTGGATTTACATATCTATTCTCCTTCTTCCCCAGTAAAAGCTCCCAGTACAGATGCTATTGATATTGATGCATGTAAAAATGTACTGGTTAAGGGATGTTATATGTCTGTCAACGATGATGCAATTGCTTTGAAAGGCGGGAAAGGACCCTGGGCGGATCAAGAACCCGATAATGGTGGCAATTGTGATATTATCATTGAAGACTGCACTTTCGGATTTTGTCACGGAGTGTTGACTTGTGGAAGTGAGTCAATCTATAATCATAATATAATTCTCCGGCGCTGTGATTTGGATCAGGCTAAACGCCTTTTATGGCTGAAAATGCGTCCGGATACTCCTCAACAATATAAGTACATCTTGGTTGAAGACATAAAAGGGAATGTTCGCAATTGCATCTTTATTGCTCCATGGACACAGTTTTATGATCTGAAAGATCGCAAAGATATGCCGGTCTCATATTCCAGCTATATAACGATGCGTAATATTCGCCTGGATTGCGATTCCTTTTTTGCTGTAGAGAAATCAAATCAGTACAAATTATCCAATTTCTGTTTCGACAATCTGGCTATCAAGGCGAAAAAGGATGTGAAGATAGATGAAAACATAATTGATTCACTCATCATAAGAAAGGTTGAAATAACTAAGGTGAATTAAAAAAGAATGGCAGAAAGACTGGAAAATTGTACATAGACTGTAAAATCGTACAAAAACGACGTCTGATAGGCTGTACGCATATGAATTTACATAAGAAAGTCGAATTCTCCATATTCCTTTCCTTTAATTCTGCCATGTAATACGGTATCTTTGACATGTGCTTATTTAGTAAAACATTGAATCTAAAACTATAAAATACAATGAAATTCTGTAGAATTATTTTTTGTCTGTGGCTATTGATCTGTTTTTTCCCTTTGGGAATTTATGCAGATATACAACTTCCCTCTATATTATCAGATAATATGGTACTTCAGCAAAATGCGAAGGTACGTTTCTGGGGAAAAGCACGTCCCGGAGAGAAGATTCAGGTAAAAACTTCGTGGGATCATAAGAAATATAAGGTGGTTGCTTCAGAAAGCGGTCATTGGGAATTGATGATACAAACACCGGCTGCTACTTCCGGACAGTCTGTGATATTGAAAGGCGATAATAAGATTCATATCAATAATGTATTAATAGGTGAAGTTTGGCTTTGTACCGGACAGTCAAATATGGAATTTCCAGTAGCTCGTAATCCGCAAGTGAAATGGAAAACAGGAATGCTGAATGAAGCGGAGGAAATGAAAGATGCTGATTTTCCGGAAATCCGTCTGTTTCATGTAGAGCATCAGATGGCGCCTGATGGTGAAAAAGAGGATTGTACAGGGAAGTGGGTGGTTTGTAGTCCGGAGAATCTGAAAGACTTTTCTGCTATAGGATTTGTCTTTGGGCGTAAATTGCATAAGGAATTGAGTACACCGGTTGGTTTAATTCAGTCTACTTGGGGAGGAACACATGCCGAATCCTGGACAAGCATGAAAGTGATGGAAAACAATCCGCTGTATGCCGATGTCTTAAAACAATATTCAAAGGAAAAGGTGAGTAGGGAAAAAGATAAGTGCAAGGTTCCGGCTACATTGTGGAATGGTATGATTGCTCCTATAGTAGGGTATACTGTAAAAGGGAATATCTGGTATCAGGGAGAGTCCAACTCTGTTCGCTATGAGAAATATCAGGAGGTATTTACTAACTTGATAAATAGTTGGCGGAAAGAGTGGAATCAGCCGGATATGCCATTCTATTTTGTACAGATTGCACCACATTACAAACAACCGGCAGGTATTCGTGAAGCACAATTGAAAACATGGTTAGGTGGACTTGAGAACATTGGTATGGCAGTAGTGACGGATGCAGCCGATTCTACAGACATACATCCACGAAATAAAGTTGCACCGGGCGAACGGCTGGCAGCTTGGGCATTAGCAAAGCAATATGGTAAAAAGATTGTTTATTCAGGACCTCTCTACAAATCAATGAAAGTGAATGGGAGAGAAATTACATTAGATTTTGATTTTGCGGAAGGTGGTCTGCAGACACCTGGCAATGAACCGGTAAAAGGATTTTTTATTGCTGGTAGTGATGCGCGGTTTTATCCGGCTGAAGCCGTAATTGATGGAAGTTCGATAACGCTTTCTTCAACTTATGTCTCTGTACCTGTAGCTGTACGCTACGGTTATGGGACTTTCTTTAGAGTAAATCTGTTTAATAAAGCCGGATTTCCAGCAGTTCCTTTCCGTACGGATTCTTTTGCTTCCGACACTTATTATCGTCTGTTTGCCGATTCGGAAATTCGCCGTTTCCCGAAAGCGTGGCAACTGGATCATGGAAAACGCCTGTATTTTGGTTATGCGCAAGGAGTAGGTTGTTGTGCGATGTTACAAGTTTGGAAGAAAACAGGAGACCGTAGGTACTTTGATTATGTAGAGGCATGGGCTGATTCTTTGGTAGATAATAAAGGGGATATTTATTTGTATAAGAAAGAAACCTATAATTTGGATTATATCAACTCCGGGAAAGTTCTTTTTGATTTATACGATGAAACCCAAAAGGAGAAATATAAATTGGCTATCGAGAATCTGATAGACCAGTTGAAAAAGCAGCCTCGTACAACAGATGGAGGTTTTTGGCATAAGAAAATATACCCTAATCAGATGTGGTTGGATGGATTGTATATGGCTTCTCCTTTTATGGCTAGATATGGAGCTGAATTTAATCGTCCGGAATGGATTGATGAGGCTGTTAAACAGTTCACTCTCTGCCATCAGCATACATACGATACCAAGACCGGACTTTATTATCATGCATGGAATGAGGACCGTAGCCAGCGCTGGGCTGATCCGGAAACTGGCCATTCTCCTAATTTCTGGGGACGTAGTATCGGTTGGTGGTTTATGGCTTTAGTAGATGCTTTGGAATATATTCCCCAAGATCATTCAGGCTATGCTGATATGATTAAATGGACGAAGGAATTAGCAGAAACTCTTTCAAAATACCAAGATAAAAATGGCTTGTGGTATCAAGTAATTGACCAACCTTCACGTACCGGTAATTTTCCGGAAGCTTCTGTTACGACACAATGTATGTATGCCTATATGAAAGCTGTGAATAAAGGATACATTGATAGTCAGTATCGCGCCATTGCAGAAAAGGCTTTTAAAGGTCTGTGTGATAAACTACTGATTTCCAATCCGGACGGAACATTGACATTAACCAAATGTTGCCAAGTGGGTGGATTAGGTGGTAAGCCTTACCGTGACGGCAGTTTCGAGTATTATATAGGAGAGAAAATGAGAGATAATGATGCTAAAGCAACAGGCCCTTTCATTATGGGATGTATTGAACTGAACAAATAATATAGAAGTAGAAATGATAGGAAATTTTCGACTATTGTTTCAATTAATGAACTAATAAAATGTAGTACCATGAAAAAAGAACAAATTATCAAATCGATGTTATTTTTAATTATTCCTTTGCTTGTTATCTCATGTGATGGTAATGGCTTTATGGAATATGAAGAGACTGCATTGATGCAAAGAGATGCGCAGCAAGGACTTTTAAGTGACGAGGCAAGTGATAATACATGTATGGTTAATCTGAATTTATTTACAAAACCTTATTTTGATTATCAGTATAATACAGGTGATCATGTAGATGAGTGTTTTGTATATATTGATAATCAGGAAGATCATACTAGATGCCTTTATCCACAAAGTGGAAAAAATGTAAAAGGTAGTTTTATGATACCTTTCGGAAAACATCGAATTAAATTGAATATAGAAATTGATGATGGTAAATCATATATATATCCGATTGAACTATGTAATGCTTTGGTAACTTTAAAGAACGGTGAAGCAAGTATGGTGCTTTACGATAGAGTTATTCTTAAAAGAGCAGATTCTTCTTTCACAAATTCAGCCTTTACAGTTGAATTTGATGTAGATTTTCCTTATGCTGAAAACAATGATTATACATTAGATATTACATTAGGATTTTATGATGAAACATACGACGATGGTTCTTCAGGTCCTTATGTAAACGGAAACGTTAGTGTTTATACTTATTATCAATGGGAATCCATTTTTGAACCAGCTAAGCCAACTTATATTGACTTTGTTCTTGGAATTGTATATAATTCTACTCAAAAGGAATATTGTTATAAAGGGTATTGTGAACAAGAACTTTCTATAGATAGAAATGGAATGGTTATTAATAATGTAAGTTGGCATAAAATGGTAAGATTACCTAATGGTGATGATATTGGATATGAATTATATTTAATAACAGGTATATGGGCTAAATTACAGTCGAATATTGATACAATGATTGGTGAAACAGAAGTATCTTGGTATTCAGCTTATTATAGAGTAAAATGGGATGACGGAGAATATTCAGAATGGTATCCTATGGATGAATTAGACGAATCTTCAGTTAGGATAGATGCTACTATCGATTATTATCCCAACATTGAGATTGTATGTTTCAATACCAAAGAAATTCAGGATGCTTATGCATCACAATGGGGCATTGTACCTTAATAACTAAAAAATCTTGATTTTTACGTATAAAGATGGGATCAATATTAAAATAGATATTCAACTACTGATTGCGTAAATAGCAAAATAATCAAGTATACTTGATAACTGATATACAATTTTTTTAGGTTTGAATTTAATTTATTAATCAAATAAGTATTTCTTAATTATTTTTTTATATATAAAATGAGAAACACAGCAACTTTTCAAAAAAAGGCATATCCAATTGCCGTGAGATGCTTAACAAGCATTTTATATTTCTTTTTGTTTTCGCTTTCCTCGCTAGCGGCTTGTGTAGATAAAGAACCTGTAGATGAGGAGGATGCAGACCCTGCCATCAATCCTCACAGTTCATTTTTGGAGGATGAAGAAAGTGGTGGTTCTACAAGTTCTGGTCCTGCATTTCCTAACTTTGCCAATAACGCGCCAGCATTTCCAGGAGCAGTGGGGCACGGTAGAAATTCGGAAGGAGCCCGTGCCAGTAGTAATCGAGAGGTTTATGTTGTAACCAATTTGAATAATAGTGGTGCTGGATCGTTTAGAGATGCTGTTAGTCAGTCAAACAGAATCATAGTATTCAATGTATCTGGATTGATTGATTTGAATAAAGAGGTGCTTGTATTCAAAGATAATCAGACGATTCTCTGCCAAACAGCTCCCGCTCCCGGCATTGTGCTCTACAATGGCAGAACGTCTTCTACCAATGCTGACAACGTGATTGTACGTTATTTGCGTATGCGTGCCGGTCGGCAGGTTAGTAGCAGTGATAATATAGATGCGGGAGGGGCAGCTTACGGTCATGATCAAATTTATGACCATTGTTCTTTCACGTGGGGAACAGATGAATGTTTCTCACTCAATAATGATAAGCAGCCGGAAAGACTCTATAACATAACATTGCAGAATTCAATTCTAGGACAAGGATGCCAGAATCATTCTTGCGGAGGTTTAATTCAAACCGGTGAAAAAGACGGAATTACTATTTTCCGAAATCTATTAATTGATAATAAGACCCGTAATTTTAAAGTAAAAGGGCTGAATCAATACGTTAATAATATAATCTATAACTGGGGAAATGGAACAGCTTATGATGCAGGAGGTGAATCCGCTGGAACCTCCAATACGGTGATTGAAAACAATTACTTTATTAAAGGACCGGCATGGACATGGCAGAATTTTGCGGAAGTAGATGTAGACCCAAGTATTATTGGTGATGAAGAGCAATGTCGAAAATCCGGAGACGGATATTATGAAGTTAAATATCAAGTGAATCCCGCCAAACCACTCACCGGTGGTGGAGGTACGGGTACATTCTTTTCCTATTGTGTAGGCAACTATTATGATGAAGATAAAGATGGTACTTTGAACGGATTTGAACTTACGCAAAGCAATTGGAATACCTATTGTAGTGCTGTGATAGATCGATTAAGTGCTCCGGATGCTTTACATCCGACCATTTCTTCTACAACCAGTGCAACAGAAGCTTACTATTGGGTGGTGGAGAATGTAGGTCCTGTTTTGCCAGAACGGGATGCAGTCGACAAATTTTTGATTAGCGAACTAACCTCATTGGGAATTGAAGGCATGATTTTTCGTAATCAGACGATAGAACGTCAATATCCACTGGCCAATATTTGGAACGCTGAATTTGCAGTCAGTGTAACCGGTCCGATAGACACGGACAGTGACGGCATACCCGATGATTTTGAGGATAAATGGGGGCTAAATAAAAATAATGCAGGAGATGCTGTTCGGATTGCAGAGAACGGATATACAATGATTGAGAACTATGCTCTTTCTCTTGAATTCCCGGATGAGTATGAAAAGGCTTGGAAAGAAGCATACGGTGAATAACTAATAATAAATCATATTATGAAAAAGTACAGATTTCTAAAAGCTATTTGTTTGTCCTGTATTGTCTTTTTTGCTATTTCGTGTACAAATGAAGACTATTTTATAGAGGCAACCAAATCTAAGTCAGTGCAAACGAGAAGCATAGAAACAGATACAACCACTTTTGTTGCTATTCTAAATATTTATGCTAATTCTTTTAAGGATTATATATTCAATTATTCTACTCCTGAGGCATATAGAATAGATCAATGTTTTGTATGGATAGATGATCATTATGATTATTTTAGACCATTAGGCGGGCTTTTAAAAAACGATGAATACGTTTGGAGCTATTTTGATTTAACCTATGGAACTCATCACGTAAAAGTAAAAGTGTTGATTGATGAGGGAAGATACTATGGTATAAAAAAATGTAGAATGGTTGTTGCATCACAATGTACAGGGTTGGGTACTATTTTTTTTGACGAAACTGTAGATAGAATAGAACCCGGAGGTTCTCTTTCTAACGCTGATTTTGAAGCTGAATTTGATGTTGATTATCCTTATGTGCCAGAGCACGAGTATGCATTAGATATCGAACTGTTTTTTGAAGAATAAAGCAATATATTAGAAATTCATAAATTATTAAACAATGAGAAACGCAACATTTTTACGAAAAATGCTTTGGCTGTTATGTATTCCATTACTCTTTACTGCCTGTAAAGATAATATGGACGAGCACTACGAAGTGCCAGACTGGGTAGCAGACAACGCATGGGAAGTATTGAGTTCTAGTGAACACGGAAACTATTCCATCTTCCTGCAAGGAGTGGAGATTGCTGGTTTCAAGCAAATGCTTGAAGGTAAAGCAATCCTGACTATTATGGCACCAGACGATAGCGCTTTCCAATCCTATCTAAACGAAAAAGGTTATGCTACTATTAACGACATGCCTGTCGATGAGGTAAAAAAAGTAATAGGTTACCACGTTCTTTATTATTCTTATAATAAGGAGAAACTGGTTAACTTCCGTCCGACGGGAAACACAGAAACAGAAGAAGAGCAGAATGTAGCTGCAGGTCTGTATTACAAACACCGAACAAGAAGCAGCGACGCACCAACAATTGAGACAACTGCTACAGGTTCTTCTGTTATGGTATACCACTTGGAACGCTATTTGCCGGTATTCTCTTATCGTTATTTCCAGACGAAAGGTATTGATGCGAAGAGTAACTACGAAGCTTTTTATCCCAACTCTACTTGGACAGGAGACAATGGCTTCAATGTATCTAATGCATCAGTAAAAGAATACGGAATAATTGCTAATAATGGCTATATTCATACGGTTGACCGGGTGATTGAACCATTGGAAACAATTTATACCGAATTGAAGAAACAAGATGAATATTCTATCTTTTTCAATTTATATGATTCTTTCGGTGAATATATTGCCGATAATACATTAAGTAACTCTTATGCTGCGGCATACGGAGTAGATACACTTTATCAATATCAGCACAACAGTCTGCCGAATATTGCTTGCGAATGGCCTACAAGCAGCTATCTAAATTTCACGTTATTGACTGCTACCGCTTACAGCATCTTTGCACCGTCAAACACTGCCATTAATCATTTCTTCGACAATTTTTGGAAAGTCGGAGGTTATTCTTCATTGGGAGAGGTTGATCCATTGGCTCTTAACTATTTTCTATACCAGTTTATCTATGGTGGCTCATTGGTATTTCCCGAAGAAATAGGAACAGGAAAACTGGAATCCTTGCTCGGTTCGCCAATCAATATTAATCCGGCAATGTTGAACGAAAAAATCATGTGTGTGAACGGTGCACTTTATGGAATGAACGAGATTCAGGAACCGAGTGCATTTGCGTCTGTAGTAGGACCTTTGTTCCAATATCGGGATGCGCGTTCTTTCCTTTATGCATTGGGAGGTTCTTCCCTGATATCCTCTTACACATCTAATTTAGTGAAATATATTATGCTTGTTCCCACTGCGGACCAATTTGATGCTTCAGGTATCAGAACCGTTTATAGTACTCAAGGATTGGAAGAAATGGGAGATGATGGTTGGTCAGAAATCAGTAGTTCTGCCAAACAGAATATTATGTATTTACACTCTGCTAGCATTCCTAGTGGTCAGGAAAGTGAATTGCCGGAGGATGGAATGAAAGTAATCCCTACACAGTCCAGTTGGAACTTCTGGTTTGTTAAGGACGGAGAAATTACTTGTAATGCTATTTTCAATCAGCAATTGAATCCTCAATTCAATGGAGAGGTTTTCTTCCCGTTTACGAAACTGAAAGACGGTTCTAACGGCAGTGCCTACAGCTTTGATTGTAATCAGCTATTTATGGCAGAAAGTGGTGACTTGAATTACAATCTTGCTATTTGTGCGGATAGGAATTATCCGTATTACTGCTTTACCCAATTACTGCGTCAAACAGATATTATATCTAATCAAGTACTGATGAATATTTTCTTAAAAGGACGGTTTGTCGCATTTATTCCTACCAATGAAGCTATCAAACAAGCCTTATTGGATAATAGGATTCCGGGAGCAACCAATGCCTCATTTGATGCCAATGGTGAGTTGACTGGTGACTTTGATAAAGCAAAATTGGCAAACTATCTGAACTCATACTTTATGACTGCCAAACAAAATGTGATAGCTTCTTATCCTTATATTGGATCTGATTTCAAGAGTGGACGTTATTGGAGTGAACGTACAGCAGAAACTGAAGGAGCGACTGTGCCACAACTGATTTATACAGATAACGGGACTTCACTGAGTATCCAGTTGGAAGGATACAAAAAATGTCATGTGATTCCAGACTATTACTACTTTCCGTTCGCATACGAAGAGGGTTGTTTCCACCTGATTGATGACGTCTTTTGATTAACAGAAAAATAGAGATTATGAAATTATTAAAATACATACTGATTGCTATCGTATTCGCGACAACTGCCGGCGAAGCTTTTGGACAAGCTAAAGTCCTGTCCGGTAAAGTGACCGAGATGTTTGGCGCGACAGCAGAGCCTATGGTGGGAGTAAACGTTAACATCCTTAATTCCCAAAACCGTTCATTAGGCGGTACTATCACAAATATGGACGGTATCTACAACTTGAAAGTACCAAATGAAAATAATCTGACCATTGTGTTTTCTTATATTGGAATGAAAACCCAACGAATCAAGTATAATGGTCAGACCAGGCTGAATGTTACCATGAAAGACGATACACAGTCAATCAATGAGGTGGTAATCTCGGGAAAACGAATTGAACGCAACGATATGGGTATCAGTTCCAGAGAGCAATCTTCTGCCACACAGAAAGTCAATATGGAAGATTTGGTAGCTATTGCTCCGGTTACTTCTATTGAAGATGCCCTGCAGGGGCAGTTGGGTGGTGTCGACATTGTATTAGGCGGTGGTGACCCCGGTGCACGTGCCTCTATCCAGATTCGTGGTGGAAGTACGCTGAACGCCAATTCCGAGCCGTTGATCGTAGTCGACGGTGTACCTTATCCGGCTGAGATTGATGATAATACGGATTTTTCGACCATCAACAATGATGACTTGGGTGCCTTGCTAAATATTTCACCGCAAGATATTGAATCCATTGAGGTTTTGAAAGATGCGGCGGCTACTGCTGTTTGGGGTACCAAAGGTGCTAATGGTGTGTTGGTCATCAAAACAAAACAAGGAGTGCAGGGAAAAACGCGTTTCAGTTTTTCTTCCAAGTTCTCCGCCAAGTTTGAACCGGAAAGTATTCCGATGCTGGATGGTAATCAATATTCGGCCTTAATTTCCGATGCTCTGTGGAATAGTGCCAATTACATTGGTCTTGCTAACTCTGCCAGCTATTTGCAGATGCTTTACAATTCACCGGAGATCGGTTATCAGCCGGACTGGACTTATTTTGACGAATATAACCAGAATACAGATTGGCTGTCTGAAGTACGTAGAAATACGCAATCATGGGAAAATACTTTTTCTATGAGTGGTGGAGGAGAAAGAGCAACTTATCGTTTCTCTTTAGGTTATCTGGATGAAGGCGGTACGACTGTCGGAACCGATTTCAGTCGTTTGAACTCCTCGTTAAACGTACGTTACAAGTTTTCTGACAAGTTAATTTTTACAACGCAATTCTCTTTTGTTCAGTCTACGAGAAATAATAATTATTACAATGTACGTACAGAGGCTTTCCGTAAAGCACCAAACAAATCTCCTTACTATATCGACGATGCGACTGGAAATTATACTTCACAGTATTTCAATCACAATGAAAATTCCACATTAGATCCGGCCTTTGACAGCAAAAAAAGTCGATATTACAATCCTATTGCTATGGCGAATGAGAGTGTCAACAAAACTATCCAGCGGGAAAGTAAGATGAATTTCAACATTGAATACAACATATTGAATGGGCTAACTTATTGGGGTAATGTCAACATGAATATCCGTAATACGAAAGGACGCATGTTTTTGCCGCAAGTAGCTACCGGACTTGCCTGGACTGACAGTAATGCAAACCGCAGTACAGATACTTCTTCTGACCAATTGACCATCAATACCGAGAACAAGTTGATCTATCGTAAAAATTGGAATGATAAGCATAGCATTATTGCGACCGGTGTCTTCCGTACTGTGGAAACGACTAAATCCAGTTATGGAAGTGAAACTTCCGGTAACGCTTCTTCCGGTCTTGCCGATCCTACTATCGGAAGTGCCGTACGTAAAATTAGTTCTGGAGATTCTAAGACGCGTAGCATCAACGGTGTGGCTTTAATGAACTATACTCTGTTGAACCGCTATATCGTCAATGCTTCTTTGGGATTAGAGAGCAACTCAACTATGGGTAAATCGGAACGTTTAGGAATGTTCCCTACTGTCGGTGTCGCTTGGCATTTGGCAGATGAGAAATTCATGGACTTTTCGAACGATTGGATGGATGAGTTTAAACTTCGTTTTAGTTTAGGACAGACGGGGAATGCTGCCTCTGGCGCTTCGCTCTATCTGGGTTCGTACGCCTCCGGAGACAATTACATGGATATGAGCGCCATTACCCCGAGCAGCATGCAGCTCAATCGCCTGAAATGGGAAACAACCACTGAATATAATACAGGGCTGGACGCTTCTTTCTTAAAAGGGAAACTTCGCTTCACGGTCGATGTCTATCAGAAATATATCAAAGATCTGTTGCAAAAGAAAGTTAAAATGCCAACTAGTATTGGTTATGGAAATGGCTATGAAGTCAGCTACATGAATTCCGGAAAGATGACGAATAAAGGTTGGGAATTCCGTGTTGATGCCGTCCCGTTTGAAAATAAAGACTGGCGTGTAGGGTTCTACTTTAACATCGCTCACAACGAGAACAAGATTACGGAAATGCCGGATAACTATACCGAAGAAAACTATACCTTCGGTAATGGCATCTATGCATACCGTAGAGAAGAAGGACGTCCGATGGGTTCTTTCTACGGCTATCGCTACAAAGGTGTTTGCCAGAATAAAGATGCTACGTATGCACGTGATGCAGATGGCAACGTGATGAAAGATATTTCCGGTAACGCGATTGTTATGCGGAATGGAACAGCTACCATAGCTCCCGGAGATGCTCTCTACGAGGATATAAACCATGATGGTGTCATCAATCAATATGATATTGTCTATTTAGGTAACTCTAATCCGAGATTCACCGGAGGTGCTGGTGTCAACGTCAGCTATAAGCAATTTAAGCTGTCGGCTATTTTTTACGGACGTTATGGACAGGACGTAGTCAACTCTACCCGTCTGAATAATGAATCCATGCGTGGAATTGACAATCAAAGTACGGCTGTCCTTAGACGTTGGCGTAATGAAGGCGATCAGACAGATATTCCGCGTGCACTTTATGGAGAAGGATACAACACACTGGGTTCCGACCGCTTTGTGGAAGATGCTTCTTACCTGCGTTTGAAATCGTTGTCGTTCAACTATCGCTTGCCGAAAAAAATAATTCAGCGTTGGGGATTTAGCAATATTGATGTATATGTCACTGGATACAACCTCTTTACTTGGACTAAATACACCGGTCAGGATCCGGAAGTGAAGACCGAAAATACATATGCCACAGATAGTGCTACTACACCGGCTTCTATTCAACTTGTTGCCGGCTTTAATTTAAGTTTTTAAAAGATCTACGAACATGAAAAAGATATTTACTATATTGTTACTGTCCGGAAGTTTGTTGGTGAGTGGATGCAGCGATTGGCTCGATGTTCTGCCCAAAGATAAGCAATCCACCGATATGTACTGGGAGTCTTCCGAAGATGTGGAAGCCATTCTCGCTCAGGGATACAGTCGTTTACGTACTTGTGTTCCCTATATCATCAATTGGGGAGAGTTGAGAGGAAGTTCTGTCATCGTCCCTGGCAGAGGAACAAAAACCGGTCTAATTCAGAACTTTCAGGTGTTGCCCAGTACATCAACAGTTCAATGGGGTACCTTCTACCAAGTGATCGGTATGGCGAATGCTGTGTTGAAATATGCACCAACCGTGATGGACAAAGATGCGAGTTATTATGAATCGAGAATGAACTCACATCTGACAGAAGCCTATTTTCTACGCGGACTGTCATACCTGTATCTGGTACGTAACTTTCGAGAGGTTCCCTTGATTACCGAACCCTATGTAGACGATGCCATGCCTAATGATGTAGCCAAGTCATCCGAAACGGAAATTCTGGAGCTGATAAGAAGTGATGTACATGCAGCGTTGGCAACTAATGCTGCCAAAGAAACATTTGACGGAACATGGGCTACCAAAGGACGTGCTACCAAATGGGCATTGTACGCACTGATGGCGGAAACTTGCCTTTGGGCAGAAGATTACGAAGAGTGTGTCACCTATGCTGATTACCTGATCAACGCTACAGCCGCTATGCGACCAGTATTTATGTCGACACCCGGACAATGGTTCAATATGTTCTATCCCGGTAACAGTAACGAATCTATCTTTGAAATACAATATGATGAAACCAATTATGCGCAGGGAAGTGGAAGCCCGTCCAAGGTTTTCCCTTATGGCACTGATGTTACAATAGACTCTTATATGTATTCTGAGCCGATGACTCTTCGCTTAATAGATGAATACACACAACATAGAGGAGATGAAATAAGTCGCACCTATTATGGCTCGTTCGCCGGTACTGTTTATGCTAACTATCCGGACAACGGCATTATCTGGAAATATTCAGGAATGGGAGTCGCCGACCGGGAAGCTGTACGCACCATTCTGGATGCCAATTATATCATCTATCGTATGGCAGACGTAATGTTGATGAAAGCGGAAGCACTGATTCGTATCGGCGGTTCTGCCAACTGGACAGAAGCATTGGCTATAATTAATCAGATACGCGAACGTTCAGAGCTAAACCCACGAAGTGAAGTCAGTGCGGACAATATTAACGAAGCTACTGAAGAAATGTTATTGGAAATGCTATTGGACGAACGCGACATGGAGTTTGCAGCAGAAGGCAAGCGTTGGTATGACCTATTGCGCTACGGTAAGCAGCAAAACTTCAAGTATAAAGCCCGCTTTAAAGCAATCATTATGGAGAATAACCTTACTGCGGAAAATAAATGGCTGAGTTCTGTTTTGGATAACGATAATGCTTGGTATCTGCCAATTCCTGCTGAAGATATATTCAACAACTCGTTATTGACACAAAATCCTTATTATGAATAATTAAATAACGATATATGATGAAAAAACTAAAAAAATATTACTGGATGCTGCTCATCGTTTTATGTGCAGCTTGTAATGATCCGTATGATGGAGACACTTTTGTGGTCTTTGATACACAGCCTGCTGCAACTTATTTATCCAGCAGGTCGGAAGACTTTTCCGAATGGATTCACATCATGAAATATGCGGACTTATACAATGCGGTGAATCAGGCTACCCAGCGCTTCACTCTTTTCGTTCCCAACAATACAGCTGTACAGGAGTTTTACACTCGGAGAGGGGTTTCTTCCATCGAAGAATTGGGAACGGAATATGCACGTAATTTGGTGTCTTATCATATTATACAAGACACCATTAATCAAGCAACTTTTATTGAGAAGGAAGGTGCATTGGCTAAGAAAACTGTTTCTGACGATATTTTGATGGTATCATTCGGAAGTGCGGAAAATGGCGGTGGTGGTATGCGGTCCGTTTATCTGAACAGTGAAGCCCATGTGCTTGAATTTGCAAATCCGGTATCCAACGGTTATGTATATGTGTTAGGAAATACGTTAACTCCGCTTACTGAAAGCGTATATGCCCGGATATCCGAAAGCGGACGTCCTTACGCCCTCTTGAAGTCCGCTTTAGATGCGACGGGATGGGGAGCTGAGTTGGACATTATCTATGATGAACTGAAAAATGATCAGGGACAAACTATCAAGCAGAAACGCAATTACACACTGTTAGCTGTAACGGATGATGTTTTTCATGATGCAGGTATCAATAGTCTGGCTGATTTAGCACAACTGTTGGGAGCAAGCAGTGACTATAGTAATCCGGAGAATGCATTGTATAAATATGTAGCCTATCACATCCTGACCGGAAGTTATGATTTGAACGACTTGCAGAGTTTTGACAGTGAAAATGCGACTTCTAAGATATGGAACACATCGTGCAAAGGAAATGTGGTAAGAATAAGCCAAGAGGAAGATAGAAAATTTTACTTGAACTATCAGGACGAAGCAAACAAAGCTGTCTTTGTGGAAGACGCTTGTAATTTGCAAGCTAAGAATGGCTATATTCATCAAGTTTCCACTTACCTGCCGATTGCGGATGTAAAACCGGAAACTGTATTGTTTGATGTATGTAATTTCTCTGTTATCAAAGACTGGATTGCAGACGGTCATGGAGAGGAGGGCATTAAATTTCAGGAATCATTTGGAACGGCAGAAAAGAAATGCGACATCTCAGAACTTAATTGTTATGAATATGAACTAAAGAATCCATCAGGAGCTTTTGATAAATATTATAATATTACCTATTTTACTACCCGGACGAATAATGACTGGAAAACTGCCCGTAATTATGACTTTCTAATGTTGAACATTGGTAATACAGGTTGGATCTCAATGGAAACACCGTCTATCATCAAGGGAAAGTACAAAGTAACATTACACTTTGGTTATGCTACATCTATGGATTTTATCAGAACAAAAAGTGGCGGAAGTAACGGAGGACAAATGATTTTCAGCTTTGATGGAGATCATTCAGTCACACGTGCACCGTATACCAGTTCAACCACTACTCTCAAAAGCAACAAGTTGGGATGTTATGAAGATGTGATTTATGATGAGATAGAATTTACAGAAAACTCTACTCACACATTCAGACTGGTATTGACGGACCCTGCTGCTAGTGATAAATCCGATTATCGTATATACTTAGATTATTTAGAATTTGAACCCATATTTGACGAATAAACCATGAAAGCAAAAAAATATATACTCGGCATTGCCCTTATCGGATTGATAGGAAGCGGTTGTACTAACACATGGGATGAGCATTATGCTCAAAACGCCAGTACGGTTAATAATACGGAGATTTCCATTGTCAATGAATCCCTTACCGATTATTTGGCTCAAGAATCCTCTTTAAGTAATATGTACCAGCTGTTCAGCGAAACAGGCATGGTGGAACAATTATTGGCGAAAGAACAAATGTACACCATTCTGGCAGTGGAGTCAAGCATTGCAGCGGGGGATGATCCTATATACACCGCTCAGACCTATATCTCTGATGCCTCTATCTCACCTTCAAATCTGGAAGATGGACAACGTCTTTTGATGTGGAGCGGTAAATATTTGAATATCAGTAAAACCGATGGGGAAAATAATACTTCTAGTATTCAATTTAATAATGCAACCGTAACTCGGGTAGTTAAACTGACCAATGGATATTTGTATTTGTTAGATCAGGCTATCAATGCTCCGCGCAGCATGTATGAGATCATAGAAAATTTGGGTGACGATTATTCTATCTTCCGTGAAATGATCTTGTCACGTAATGTTTTGACATTTGACAGAGACGCGAGTAAAGTGGTAGGAGTAGACAATACGGGAAATACCGTATATGACTCGGTATTTACCGTAAGAGCTCCTTATTTTGAAAAGGTAAAGTTTGACATCATGTCCGAAAATCTCAGTGCTACCATGCTAATCCCGTCCAATGACGTAATCAATAACGCATTAAGCGTAGCACGGAAGAATCTGGAGAACTGGAATATGACACGTGCAGACAGCATTCTGGAAAACTGGATATTTCAATCGGCTTTCTTTAATAAGATTTATGATAAAGCCAGTTTTGAAAGCAATGAGGACTTAACTTCTGTATTCAGTAAACAATGGCGCACGACCGTGCAGAAAGTAGATCTTGACAATCCGATATCCATGAGTAACGGAGTAGCTTACCATGTCACTGAAATGAAGATACCTACTAACGTATTGATATATCGCCTTAAAGAGCTTTTCAGAAACTACGAATATTTGAGTGCCGATGATAAAGATACGTATTTCAAGACTACCAATCTCTCATTTAACAAGATTAGTGAAACGGATGAAGCGAACTGCGCAGGATGGGCAGCATTAGGATTCCCTACGATATATTACAGAGTTCTCTATTTTAACTTGACAGATCCTGATAATCAAATATATACGCTTGATTATACACCATTTAGAGGTGAAACTGTGGGAACTCGCTATGTGGCTACTCCTTATAAGGTTCCTCCTGGAACATATACGCTCACCATGGGGTTCAGACAAAAGAAAACTTTAGGAGCGATTGCCGTTTCAATTATCAAGAATGGAGAAGAAATTCCTGTAGCCACTCTTTCTCAGTCGGTGCTTAATAATGCATCTGCTTACCACTATGATCGTGGCGGAGGCGGATATCCGGAAGGAATAGATGAAGCTGTTGCACAAGGATTTAAAAATAAATCAAAATATGATCGTGATGGAGGTGCTGTAGGTACAGTCACTATTCCGGGAGACGAAGCCAGCGAAATTATGATACGTCTTAGTGGATCAGGTTCCAATCTATCTGAAGCAGCACTATACCACTGGTGTTTAAGACCAACTGCGGACTGTTATTAATCTTATGAAAATAAAGACAACATGAAAAAGATACAAGTTTTATTTTTCACCCTGTTACTTTGCTTGGTCGCTGTCAATCTGTATGCACAGGAACAAGGCAAAATAAGCGGTAAAGTATTATCCACCCTGAATGTTCCGATTGAGGGTGCGGTAATATCCGTCACCGGAAGCGAAAATGTCACTACGGATAAGAGCGGAGTTTTTCAAATTGAATGCAAGAATCTACAGAAAGCCACTATTTCTGTCTGGGCTGCCGGATATTATACGGTGCTTCAAGCAGTGGACAACCGTAAGGAGATGACGATCATAATGATTCCTGAATCGGAATATAAGTATAATGAAACAACAGTGCTGCCCTTCCGTATTGAAACGAATGAAGTGACTACTTCTGCAGAGAATATCACTAAAAAAGATTTCGTACCTGCTGGTATGAAGATAGATCGCGCCTTGGCTGGACAGATTGCGGGTTTGCAAGTGACCCGTGGTAGCGGTATGCCAGGAGAGGGAAGTTTCATCAATCTTCGCGGAACACGTTCTTTTGTGGGTAATAATGCTCCACTGGTAGTCATCAACGGCATTCCTTATATACCGGACGTAAATGATTCACCATTGATTAACGGATTGAGCCGTAATATCTTTCAGGCTTACAACCTCAATGATATTCAAAATATCACCGTTTTGAAAGGTGCGGAAGCGGCTTTATATGGCTCTATGGGTGCTAACGGTGTCATTCTGATTGAAACAGATGGTGCTACATCGGAGAATATGAACACGGAAATCAGTTATTACGGCCAGTTTGGTGTTAATTGGAATAACAAACGTATGCCCTTGCTGAATGGTATAGATTACCGTTCTTATCTATCAGACATGGGAATGAGTTATTTCGGAAACATGGATGAGTTCTTTACCGAATTCCCTTTCATGAGCGACCCAACTAATAGTAGATACGCCAACTATTACAATAACAATACGAACTGGCAAGATGAAATCTACCGGAGCGGATTTGTGACAGAAAATCTGTTTCGAGTAGAAGGTGGTGATGCTATCGCCAAATATGACTTGTCTTTGGGCTACTCTAAAGAAGACGGAATATTGAAAAGTACTCAGCAGAACCGCTATCATACACAGTTGAACGGAAACTTCTTAGTAAGTAAGAATTTTGAAGTCTATGCTACTGTCGGATTGGCATATATCAACGGTAATTATCAAGAACAAGGGATGAATGTGCGTACCAATCCTTTGCTCGCCGCTTATGCGCAGTCTCCGCTGCTTGCTCCCTATCAGAAGGCTGATAACGGAGAATTTACTCCGATTTACTCCGACTACTATTATGGAATCAGCAAAAATATGGACTTTGCTGTAAGTAACCCGTTAGCCATTGTCAATGACTTGGATGCGAACAGTCGCCAATATGATGTGAATATTAAGGCAGGTTTCAATTATAAAATATTTCCCGGTTTTTCTCTTAATGGTGTCTTCGGGCTTTATTATAACTATAATAAGGAGCATATTTTCGTTCCAGGCAGAACAGATCTTACTATCGTTCCTACTACAGATACATATGGTACTGAAGAAAATACGATACGGGAAGGTGTAAACGAAACGACTAATTATTTTTATAACCTAAACGCACGCTACAGCAAGCAATTCAGTAGCCGTCATGCTTTGAATGCTATGGCAGGAGTGCAAATATTGACTACTCTGCAGGAATACGACGGGGCATACGCTCGCAACACAACCAATGACTTCTATCAGGTACTGGGTTCGGCTGATGCTATAGGTCGTTATTTCGACGGTTATCAGAATAAATGGAACTGGGCTAATATTTATGGTCACGTTGACTATACTTATAATCATGTATTGAATGCTGCATTGAATATGTCTATCGACGGTTCTTCCGCAAACGGAAGATACACCAACCATTTTCGGGTTTATCCATCAGGCGGAATCACATGGATGGCGAAGAATATGTCTTTCCTTATAGACAAGGATTGGATCACCCGTCTGGATTTGCGTGCAGAATACAGCCTGACAGGAAACAGTCGCTTTTCTTCCAATTATGGAAAATCTTATTATAGTAGTTCACCCTATATGGCTGTATCGGGTATTATGCGTACCCAAATCCCGAATACGCATTTGAAACCGGAGATAACTTCCCAGATGAATTTAAGTTTGGATGCTTCTTTCTTGAGAAACCGTATTAGTCTGGGAGTAGATTATTATCGTGGCAGAAGCAAAGATGTAATCATGAACATTGGAAAATCTGCTATCTATGGAACATCTGCTTATTATGCAAATGTCGGAAAAATTGATAACAATGGAGTGGAGCTTTCATTGCAAGCTTCCCTTATCCGTATGCGTGACTTTGAATGGATTGTAGGAGGTAATATCTCTTTCATGGAGAGTAAGATTAAATCATTGGGCGGAAACAATCAGGAAACAGTTCAATATAGTGACGGTTCGATGATAGTAAGTCGTGTAGGTGGAAATCCATATGAATTCTACGGATTGCAAGCAAACGGTGTCTACTCTACCCAAGCGGAAGCGAGTGAAGCCGCATTGATCAACAGCAGTAATCAGGCATACAGTGCTGGTGATGTACGTTATGTAGACCAGAATAATGACGGACGTATTGATTCTAAAGATTATGTATCATTGGGTAGTGCCACTCCTGATTACTTTGGAGGGTTCTATACCAATATTCGTTATAAGCATTTCTCACTGGCGGCCGAATTCTCTTATTCAAAAGGAAATGAAGCATACAATGCGGTAAGAAGGACATTGGAATCAGTTTCTTCTTTCTCTAACCAAAGTGTAGCAGTGACTAATCGTTGGAATGTAGAAGGACAAGTGACTAATATCCCGCGTGCCAGCTATGGAGATGCTATTGGAAATAATAATTTCTCTTCCCGTTGGATTGAAGATGCTTCTTTTCTACGTATGAAAAGCGTTACGTTGAGCTATAGTTTCGACAAACCGATTTGGAAGTTTTTCCGTTCCGGCACACTGTATGTGACAGGAGAAAACTTGCTTACTGCTACCAAATATTTAGGAATGGACCCTGAATTTGCCTATTCATCCGGTAACAGTGCCACACAGGGATTTGATTATGCGAAAGTGATGCAACCGAAATCAGTCAAACTGGGTATTAACTTGAAATTCTAATGATGCAGATGAAAAAGATATTATTAAACGCCGCTTTCATTCTGGCGGTTACCTTATTGGGAGGATGCGATGACTTCTTCAATCCTGATACAGATGTTACACTGGATAATGAGGATTATATATCAGAAGAAAGTGAGATGTACTCCGGCTACATTGGTATCATGACCAAAATGCAAGCCATTGGAGACAAAGTGATTTATTTGAATGAACTTCGAGGAGAAATGGTGGTGCCGACTGCAACGGCACCCACAGAACTCTACAATTTGTACAATTACGATGATGATTTAAGCGGTAATTCATACGCAGACCCTTCTGGATTCTACGAAGTAGTAAATGCTTGTAACGATTATCTTCGGAAATTGAAAGCATACGAAGAAAAGAACTCTATAAATGAAAGCCACTATAAAGCATTAGTTAGTAGTACGCTGCGTATCAAAGCATGGATGTTTATGACAATCGCTAAAATCTACGGAGAAGTGGCATGGGTGGACAAACCAATGACTTCGTTGAGAGACCTGTCACAGTTTGACATATTGAATCTTGACGAAACGATGGTAGCTTGCAAGAATCTGTTAGATATTGGTTATGACAACATTGACGGGACTTACGAAACAGCATGGAAAGACTGGGTGGACCCGGATACAGAACTGGCAAATAGTGAATATCGTCGTTGGGATATGATGACTCCTCCTTACTATGCTATATATGCAGAGATTTGTTTGTGGTTAGGCAGATACCAGCAATGTATCAACCTGATACTTAATAAAATGAATAGTATATATCAAAGTACCACGAATCAATCTATTGCTTTCTTACGTAATGATATGTTGTTCAGCCATTATACCAATTTCTTTAATAACGAGACTCCGTATGATTATGAATCGGCATCTGCAATTATGTATGACTATCAAAACAGGCAGACGAACAGCCTGCTGAAGCATTTCGACTCTGATTATCCGAATAAATATTGGCTGGCACCAGCAGAGGTTGCTGTAGAACGTTTCAGAAATAATGAATTCGGTCCGTTGGGCAATAAAGATAAAGATTTCAGAATGGGTTATACGGTATCTGAATACAATGGTAAATGGGTTATCAGTAAATTCCGTCCAACTTCTAAACCTGTACGTAACGCTTATCGCGATGATGTATTCGTATATACTTACCGCGGTGCAGACCTTTATTTTATGTTGGCGGAAGCATTCAATCAATTGGGCAGAAGATCTGTAGTAGACGCACTGATTAATGTAGGGGTCAATGCTTACTCTAGTGAGTTTGATATTGATGAAGAAGGTACTTATTCCGGGAATTGGTATGGTATTACTCCTCATTGGACGAATAACAGTACTGTATATTATTATTCAAACGGGACAACAGGTATTGGTAGTCGTAAATATGGTGACAGAGGGATTCGTGGAGTAGAAGTAAGCTATAGTAACCTAGGAGCACGTACCTTCACATCTAATGTGCAAAACAATGACGAAGAAATATTGAAAGAAATGATGTTGGAAATGGCGTGCGAAGGAAAAGTTTATCCGGCTATGATTCGTATGGCGAAACGTTATAAAGATAATAGTTTCATGGCGAAATATATTTCGGAAAAGTATGAAAGTACTGGTAATGCTGCAGCCATCCGTTCCAAAATAATGAGTGGAGATTATTTCATTAAATGGAAGTTAAAATAAAAAATCCTCAAATCATCCTTTGATGTGGATTAGGTTGGGGTGACGCGGATTTTTGAAAGAGAATCCGCGTCATTGTTTCAAATATAAATACTTTTGCAAATAACAATAACAAAGAATGATGAAAACATTAGCAGCATATATTGCAGCACTTCTTGTTTGGACAGCTTGCGGAGACGGAAAACAGTCCGTTATTGACCGTGAGGCGCTGGTAGAAAGAAATAGTCCCGTTGTTACGGCATTCGATTCATTGGCTTCCCTTTCTGTAGGAAATGGAGAGTTTGCTTATACGGTAGATATAACCGGTTTACAGACATTTCCGGACAATTACAGCAAAGGTGTTCCATTAGGAACGCAAAGCCAGTGGGGATGGCATAGCTTTGCCAATCCGGAACATCTCACTCCGGAAGAAACCTTGAAAGAGTACGATTTTGGGCGAGGGAAGAAAGAACTTTATGCCACACAGTTCAAAGAGAAAGGCAGACAGCAAGATGCCGCTAACTGGTTTCGTGTCAATCCACACCGTCTTCATTTAGGGATTGTCGGTTTCGACGTGAAAAAAGATACGGATATTGAACAAGTGACTGATATTCATCAGAAACTTTGTTTGTGGAATGGAAAAATTGAGAGCAGGTTTAAATTAAATGGTGAAGATTATCAGGTGGAGACTGTCTGCCATCCTTCCAGTGATATGATTGCTGCTCATATAACCTCCAAGGCACATACCGGAATTTGTTTTCGCTTTCCGTATCCTACAGGAGGACACTGTGATGATGCTTGTAATTGGGAAGCCGTTGATAAACATACGACGACGATTGTTACTCAAAATGAATCTTCTGCAGTCCTGAAGCACACTTTAGATAGTACAGAGTATTATATAACTTTGCATTGGGAAGGGAAAGCGACTTTGAATGAAAAAGCAAAGCATTATTTTGTCCTGACCCCGATAGACGACAAACTGGCTTTTACCTGTGCTTTTACTAGTGAAGCTCCTTCTACGCAGACTGTCACCGTGGAACAGATTCAGGAAGAAGCAAAAAACTATTGGAACTCTTTCTGGAAAGAAGGTGCGGCAGTTGATTTCTCGTCATGTACGGATTCACGCGCCAAAGAATTGGAACGACGTGTGGTACTTAGTCAATATCTGCTTGCTATTCAAAGCGCGGGTACTACTCCTCCGCAAGAAACGGGACTTACTTATAATTCATGGTTTGGTAAATTTCATCTTGAAATGATCTGGTGGCACGAAGCCCAATTTGCTCTCTGGAACCGTAGCAATTTACTCGACCGTACACTTGCTTGGTATGAAAAAGCAGAACCTATGGCACGCCAAATAGCACAGAGACAAGGATTTGACGGTGTTCGTTGGATGAAAATGACCGACCCGTCAGGAACAGAAGCTCCCTCTAAAGTAGGAAGTTTTTTGATCTGGCAACAACCCCATTTAATTTATCTGGCAGAATTGCTTTATCGTGCCGATCCGACTAAAGAAGTACTAGAGAAATATAATCGTTTAGTACAAGAGACGGCTGAATTTATGTACTCCTTTGCTACCTATGATGAACTGGAAGGACGCTATGTGTTGAAAGGTGCCATCCCCGCACAAGAAACGTTACGTGCAGCAGAAACTGTTAATCCTCCTTTCGAACTTTCTTACTGGCATTTTGCAATGCAGACCGCCCAACAATGGCGTGAGCGCATGGGGCAACAGCGTAATCTGGAATGGGATGAAATGCTCGACAAACTTTCACCTCTAGCTTATAATGCAGATGGACTTTATCTGGCTGCTGAAACAGCTACAGATACTTATAAAGACATTCGTTATACTTCCGATCACATGGCAGTGCTGGGTTCAGTCGGTATCCTTCCGATGAATAAACTTATCCGGGAAGATTATATGAAAAATACATTGCACTGGATTTGGGATAACTGGAATTGGGGTAAAACCTGGGGATGGGATTATCCGATGACAGCCATGAATGCTGCCCGTCTGGGCGAACCGGAAAAGGCTGTTGGAGCTTTACTGATGGATAAACGCACAAATACATACCTGATAAATGGTCATAATTATCAGGATGGTCGTTTGCGCGTTTATTTACCGGGTAATGGTGGCTTGTTGACTGCTATTGCAATGATGTGTGCAGGTTGGGACGGGTGTCTTGAAACTAATCCGGGATTCCCGAAAGACGGGACATGGAATGTTCGTTGGGAAGGATTGAAGCCATTACCATAATCAAACACAAAAAATATGAAATATTTTCGTCTGAATCTTATTTTAAAAGGAGGGCTTACTGCTTATTGTCTTTTTATGTTGCCGGCAATGCAATTAAATGCTCAAAGAGAGGCAAAACAGATCGGTGACTTTAAAGAATCCATCTCCTTAAACGAGCATTTGCGAGGGGCAAAACGGACGTTGCAATACCATCCTGATGGAGATGAATTTGTTTGTATCAACGGTAAGAACCGCTATACCCGTGCTTTGTATGGTAGACATAGCCCTTTTCGTGTAGAAACAAGTGACCGGCCGGTTTTTGCGTTTTATAATAATGGACGTGGAGGAAATATAAGTTTCAAAATCATTCTTCGTGATGGAACAGAAGTCGCACTTGACCGTACCGGACATTGTGAATCCCGCTACTCGGCAGGAAAACGTACCTATTATCTGACAGACCCTTCTTGGGGAAAAGGAGAACTGCGTATTGTAGTATTGGCATTAGCCGATATGGACGGAGCTATCTGGCGTTTTTCCGCTTCGAATATGCCTAAAGGGGCTATACTTCGTTGGCAGCATGGAGGTGCTACCGGGAAACGTTTGAGTCGTAATGGAGATATGGGAGTCGATCCGGCTGATTGTTTCGAACTTCCGGCCGAAGCTGCCGACCTTGTCACAGGTGAACTTCCCTTGCAGAAAGAAGCATACTTAGTACGTGGGGAAGTGCCTGAACAATCTAATGCCCGTAAACTCTATCAAAAAGCGGAGGCGGCTTCTTTGGCATTAGCCTCCCGTTTGAAAATAGAAACTCCGGACCCTTATTTGAATACCTTGGGAGGAGCGTTAGTTGCTGCTGCCGATGGAATTTGGGATGGGCAAGTCTGGTTGCACGGTGCTATTGGCTGGCGTATGCCGTTGAGTGGGTGGAGAGCCGGGTATACCGGTGATGCTTTAGGATGGCATGATCGGGCACGTACTCATTTTGATGCTTATGCGACCAGTCAGGTGACTGATGTTCCGAATACAATTCCGCATCCGGCACAGGACTCCACAATGAATCTGGCACGTTCGGAAAAACGTTGGGGAACTCCTCAATATAGTAACGGTTATATTTGCCGGAATCCGGGGCGCAATAATCAAATGCATCATTATGACATGAATCTTTGTTATATGGATGAACTCTTATGGCATTTCAACTGGACGGGAGATACGGCGTATGTCCGTAAAATGTGGCCTGTAATTACCCGTCATCTTGCTTGGGAAAAATTAAATTATGATCCGGACAATGATGGCTTATATGATGCTTATGCTTGTATCTGGGCAAGCGATGCACTTTATTACAATAGTGGTGCTGTCACCCATTCATCGGCTTACAACTATCGTTCCAATAAAATGGCAGCTTTTCTAGCTTCCTTGATAGGTGAAGATTCTGTACCTTATCAGAAGGAAGCCGAACAAATATTGAAAGCGATGAATAAACGCCTTTGGATGCAGAGTAAAGGTTGCTGGGCGGAGTATCAGGATTTCATGGGACATCGTCGGCTTCATGAAAGTCCGGGATTGTGGACTATATATCATGCACTTGATAGTGAAGTTGCTGATCCTTTTCAGGCTTATCAGGCTACGCGCTATGTCGATACGGAAATACCTCATATTCCCGTATGTGCCGATGGACTGGAAGAGGGATATGCAACGATTGCCACTACCAATTGGTTACCTTATTCCTGGAGTATCAATAATGTGGCTTTTGCAGAGGTGATGCATACAGCTTTGGCTTATTTTCAGGCAGGACGTCCGGAGGAAGGATGCCGACTGATGAAAAGCTCCTTTCTGGATGGTATGTATCTAGGGAACAGTCCGGGTAATTTTGGACAAGTCAGTTTTTATGATGCTGCCCGTGGAGAATGCTATCGTGACTTCGGAGATCCGATTGGGGTAGCTTCCCGATTGTTGGTACAAGGTTTGTATGGTATTTTACCGGATGTTTTGAACGGTAAGATGGTGATTCGTCCGGGATTTCCCGCGGAATGGTCAAAAGCTTCTATTTCTTTGCCGGATATGACTTATAGCTTTGTTCGGGAAAAAGATGTTGATACCTACCAAATAGAGCAACGTTTTGAGACTCCTTTGGCATTGACATTACAAGTGAATGCCGGGAGAGAAGAAATTCATTCGGTGAAAGTGAATGGGAGAGAGGCTGACTGGAGTTTTGCAGAAGCGGCTTCTGGTTATCCGGTGATTATCATCCCTGCCTCTTCTGCAAAGAAATCAACAGTCGAAATTGTATGGGGAGGAAAAAGTTTGAGTTCGATGCTGCCTGAAATACAGACGGATGCTTTAGCGGAGATCAATATCCCTTCAACTTCAGGGGCATTATTCGGTGAAATATATGATCCACAGGGAGTTTTGGTACAACCGAACGTTAGTGATACATCTATTAGAAGTAAAGTCAACGATCATTTAGGGCATCATACTTTCTTTGTTCGCATGAAACAGGGACAAATGGAATGGTGGCAGCCTGTGAATATACAAATATCAGAATTAGAAAAATCATCGGTCGTTCTCCCTTTCTCACAGGTGAATACATTAGAGTGCCGGATGATAAATATGGATTCTCTGTTCAATGCGAATGTTACTGATATTTTCCGGAATAAGTATCTCACTCCCCGTTCACCTTATACCACTCTATCGCTTCCTATTCAGGGCATTGGTGAGTGGTGTCACCCGAAACTAACAGCTGATATTGACGATACGGGTTTGCGTGCGCTGGTACGTGATGAGGTGTTGACTACCCAATTGGGTGTTTCATTCCGAACATTGGCTCAAGGAAACAATATAGCTTTCACTTCTTTGTGGGATAATTATCCGGATAGCTTGAGTATTCCGCTTTCCGGTAGAGCTTCTCATGCCTATTTGATGATGGCAGGTAGTACTAACCACATGCAGTGCCGCATTGCTAATGGTATCATTCGTGTATTCTATACGGATGGTACTTCCGATGTGCTGGAATTAGTGAATCCGGATAACTGGTGTCCTATTGAGCAGGATTTCTATGTCGATGGTCAGGCATTCACTGTATCTTCTCCTCGTCCTTATCGTATTCATTTCAAGACAGGTATGGTAAGTAATGACTTGGGAAAAGACTTAGGAATAAAGGGTGTTTATGGACGTTCCATTGAGGGGGGAGCGGGCATACTTTTGGATATGCCTTTGAATCCTTCTAAAGAATTAAGCCATCTGACGTTGGAAACACTTTCGAACGATGTTGTTATCGGCCTGATGGGAATTACAATTCAATAAAACAAAAAATAAATGATTAAAAAGAGATGCATTATGATGAGAAGAACTATTTATTTACTACTTATACTGCTATTTGTGGCAGAGGTAACATCTGCGAATACTGTTGATTTTGATAAGGCGTTTAAAGAAAGTGCCCGTATCGAAAAACAAATTAAACGGACCTCTTTTCCGAAACGAACATTTCTTATAACTGATTTTGGAGCAAAAACGGATGATGAGGCTAATCCTTGCCATGAAGCCATTAATCAGGCTATTCTACAGTGCAGTCTGTCAGGAGGTGGCACAGTAATTGTTCCTAAAGGCACTTTTTATACCGGACCTATTACTCTAAAGAGCAATGTGAATTTCCATCTCGAAGAGGGAGCTGTTTTGAAATTCTCTACAGATCAGAGCCTTTACTTTCCTGCTGTGTTAACCCGTTGGGAGGGAATTGATTGCTATAACGCTCACCCCTTGATTTATGCCTATGGCGAAAGTAATATTGCCATAACCGGAAAAGGTATAATTGACGGACAGGGTAGCATGGAAACTTGGTGGCCGATGTGTGGAGCCGTAAAGTATGGTTGGAAAGAAGGCATGGTGGCTCAACGCAATGGAGGTCGTGAACGTCTGTTGATGTATGGTGAAACATCGACTCCTGTCTACAAGCGTCTGATGAAGCCGGAAGATGGTATGCGTCCGCAGCTATTGAACTTACATTCCTGCCACACCATCTTGATTGAAGGTGTTACTTTGTTAAACTCTCCATTTTGGGTGATTCATCCTCTTTTCTGTGAGAGCCTGATTGTCAGTGGAGTGACTGTTTATAATCGTGGACCTAACGGAGACGGATGTGATCCTGAATCTTGTAAGAATGTGTTGATAGAGAATTGTACATTTGATACGGGGGATGATTGCATTGCCATTAAATCAGGACGTAATGAAGACGGACGTAAATGGAATATTCCCAGTGAGAACATTATCGTACGTGGTTGCATGATGAGGAATGGACATGGAGGAGTAGTGATTGGCAGTGAGATTTCCGGTGGTTACCGTAACTTGTTTGTAGAAGACTGCCGGATGGATAGTCCGAATCTGGATCGTGTCATTCGTATTAAGACCAGTACTTGCCGGGGAGGGCTTATAGAAAATGTATATGTGCGCAATGTAACGGTAGGACAATGTCGTGAAGCAGTACTTCGTATCAATCTACAATATGAGAATCGGGAAAAATGCAAGAGAGGTTTTGATCCGATTGTCCGTAACGTGCATTTGAAAAATGTGACTTGTGAGAAGAGTAAATTAGGTGTGCTTATTATCGGATTGGAGGATGATAAACATGTATATAACATCAGTGTAGAGGATTCTCATTTTAATAATGTAGCCAAAGGAGGAAATGATATTAAAGGGGCGAAAGATGTCACTTTTAAGAACCTTTATATCAATGGCGAATTGGTGAAATAGGATATAATTTTAATAGATAAAAATCCGGCTATGAATGAAGAAGAATGGAAGACTGTCTATGACGTACAAATCTATGTTACATCTTTATCTGCAATAAGTGATTGTAATTGGAATAAGTTAGAATTCTGGATAAATCTTCATCAGAATGGTTTTATCTATAAATTGAGGCATTATTATCCTATACTTTCTGAAGATGATATACATATCATTCTTTTGTTACGTATCGACTTTAGTAATGCACAGATTTCAGAGTTGTTCCATATTCTAGGAAGTTCTTTTCGAATACGCCGTAGCAGATTGAAAAAGAAAATGAATGTTTCTTGTGAATCTATTACCGATTTTATTAAATCATTGTGTTTAGAATGATCTTTCTTTAAAAAACATATTTAAATGCGTATACATTGGCTGTGTATACGCATTTGTATACGGTTGAAATTTGTATTTCAATTTATAAATGTCGTCCTTTGTCATAACAAGAGTGATAAACTTTTATCCGTACTACTATTATGGTATCGCTTTGAAAAAAAATCAATATTATTAATCTCTCAGAGTTGTTCTTATGAAAAAGTGGAATCTTGGTTTTATGATGGTTGGATTAGCTTTTCTAATCAGTATTTCTGTACTTAGTTGCCAGACAAATGATGATGGCGATTACTCTCAACAGGTAGCAGAGGTGACTGCGGCCGATCTCTTTATTACTTCGGAAGCACATCAGAATTTGGAAAAAGAAATCAGAAAGAGTTTGAGAAAAAAGCAAAATGCCATTTCCAAATTCTCGAGAGAAGAAATGGAACAGTATCAGCAACTTAGAAAAGATTTACTTAATATGGAAACTCGTGCAGAAGCGAAAATACAATGGAATAAATTGCTTGGATACGATTATTATGCCAGCTTAGATCGGATCTCCAATTTAGCTAGAAAAGTTTATGAAGGGACAGATTTTACCAGATTAGAATTGATGAAGGCTCGGCAAAAGCGTAAAATGCGTCAAGTTGTTATCACTCGTGTTGAAAAAGATGAGGAGGCGATCCGAGACTGTATTGCAGCCTTTTCTGAAATAGCAGAGTGGAGAACAGAGGATTGCCTTAATGATTATGATATAAAAGTAATGGATATACCTTTTGTATCTTGGACTCAAGTTGCAATACTAGAAGAACAGTATAGACGGGAATGTGATCAATGTACCCAAGCGGTTGATGATTATTTGCAAACCGGAATAAGCAATTGTGAGAGTAGCAATGGTACGTGTCCTATTACGGCATTTCATTAAGCTTTTAAATTGTAATACATTTATGTTTAAGTTATAATTTAATATGAAAGTAAAAAAGCAAATTTTTGTTCTATTTTTGACAATGCTGGTAGGAATCCCTATTCTTTCTGCCCAAAACAAAAAAGAACAAAAAAAACAAAAGGTGGAAGTTATCAAAAATATCATTGTATCAAGAAACTATAGGATCGACGCGGATACTTATATACATCCGGATAGAGATCCCATACTATTGGATGAGTCCGATAATTCGATTGAAATTAGAAATGATTCTGTCTTTTCTACTCTTCTTTATCTCGGTCAAGTTGATATACCATACGGTAGGAGAGGAGCTGAACTTTTCTTTCAAGCTCCTTTGAAAAAATATACAATGGATATAGATAAAAAGAAAAATACTCACATCAAGTTTTCAGTAGATGCAGCAATAGGTGATTGTAACTTTTATATTAAGGTGTATCCCAATGGAAGTGCGAGCATTTATGTCACCTTGCAGCAGGGGAAGAGTGTTAATTTTTTAGGAGAATTAAATATGCGAAGAGAAGAAACGGAGTCTTTGTAGCACTTAATATATTATTATGAAAAAATATCTATTCATTTTTATTTTCGTATCTATAGTCCAGCTATTCTATGGACAAGAAAAATACACTATCCAGGGTGAATTACCCGACCATTCGTTAGATAATAGTTATTTGCGTTTGACTAATAGTTCAGCTCTTGGTGAAGAGAGTGAACGTATTAAACATTTATTTATTGATAGTATATTGGTGGTTGACGGGAAATTCCATTATGAAGGTGTACTTTCACAAAAGCCATTCTTAGCGTATCTTTCAAGTGCAAGGACAGGAAGAAATATGTTGAATTTCGGCCTGTATTTTATAGTTGAGCCTGGTAATATTCATATCCGTATTGCTAATTGGGCAGATGAGGGGGTGGTATCAGGTACTCCTATTAATGAAGATTACAGTACCTATATGATTGGCACAAAGAGAAGTATGGAAAATCAATTACTTTTTTTAGAAAAATATGCCCAATACCCGGATGTCGTACGATTCCACTTATCTTTTTTATTGAACGGACGAAGAATGTCAAGGGATCCTAATTTTCCAAAATATCTACAGATTCTCGACCGAATGCCTAAAGCAGATCGGGATATTCTTTTGGCTTGGCTGGACTATACTATTAAAAAGTATGAATATGAAAAAAAAACCAAACCATTATTGGACAGTATACGTAACAATGCCCCTCGTTTCATCGAGACTATTCCGAGTAATTCATCATCAACAACGATGAAAAATAAGTAGAATTTTAGTCTTATTGTGATTTGTGTGACGTGTTTTTGATTATGAAGTTGACAATCAGCGGGAGAATAAGTGCCCTATATGTTACTACCTTAAAAATAGTTTTATGAAAAAAACAAAGCTTTCTTGAATATGGTTGTGTTAACCTTTTTAATAGCCATATCTATGCTTAGTTGTCAATCGAATGATGATTATTTGCAAATCGGAATAGGCAATTGTGAGAGTAGCAATGGTACGTGTCCTATAACCGTATTTCATTAGGCTTTTTATACATCCATATTTAAGTTATAATCTAATATGAAAGTAAAAAAGCAAATTCTTGTTCTATTTTTGACAATGCTGGTAGAAATTCCGATTCTTTCTGCCCAAAGCAAAAAAGAACAAAAGAAACAAAAGGCGGAAGTTGTCGGAAAGATTGTTACATCAAAAGTCTACAAGATAAATGTAGGTATTTGCATTCTTCCATGTAAAGATCCTATATTATTGAATGAGTCTGATTATTCAATAGAAATTAAAAATGATTCTATTTTTTCTGATCTTCTTTATCTCGGTCAAGCTGATATACCATATAGGAGAGGAGCTGAACTTTACTTTCAGGCTCCTTTGAAAAAATATACTATGGATATAGATAAAAAGAAAAATGCTCACATCAAGTTTTCAGCAAATGCAACAATAGGTAATTGCAACTTTTATATTAAGGTATATTCCAATGGAAGTGCGAGCATTTATATCACCTTGCAGCAGGGGAAAAGTATCAATTTTTTAGGAGAATTAAATATGCGAAGAGAAGAAACGGAGTCTCTGTAACACTTAATTATTATCATGAGAAAATATCTATTCATATTTATGTTTGTATCTATAGCCCAACTATTTTACGGGCAAGAGAAATACACGATTCAAGGTGAATTTCCTGATAATTCGCTGGATGGAAAATATATAATACTGACCGATAAATCTTTTCTTCCTGATGAGTACAAACGTAAATGGAAAGCATCTGATGATGAAGTAAAAATATTGGTAACTGATAAAAAAATCTATTATGAAGGGGTAACTATGCGTAAACCTTTTTTGGCGCAAATCTATTATGATAGACCAACATTCAGTGGTCAGACAAGTGCGACTTCTTTTGTAATAGAACCTGGGAATATCCATATCCATATAACTGATTGGTATGAGGAAGGAAACGTATCGGGTACTCCTATCAATAAAGACTATGCCACTTGTGTCATTGAACGGAGAAATTTGGTAAATAGAGTTTTGCGAACTATTAGGTTAGAAGGGCAGACTCAAAAGGATGATAATTTCCATTCTTTTAATTCTGCATTTGAATGCTTCGAAGAAGGTGAATTGGCTTTCTTTGAGAAATATGCCAAATATCCGGATGTTATCCGAGTAATGTTATCTCGCTATTTGGAAGTTAAGGAATTAAATAAAAGATTGGTGGATGCTAAATATTTACGTATTCTTGACTTAATGCCCAAAGCGGATCGAGATATTTTGATAGAGTGGCGAGAGTATACAATGAAGAGAGAGGAGTATTGGGCAAAGAGAAGAGCGTTGACCGATAGTCTTAATCGTAATGCTCCTCGTTTTATTGAAAGACGGGTAAATAATATGCTTGATATAACTGTAAAATGATTTTATAGAGTTAAAGTGTAATTAATATGAAAGAGAAACTGTTTTTTCTCATTATATTCGTATTTTCTGCTCAATTGCTTTTGGGGCAAGAGAAATTTACGATTCGGGGTGAATTCCCTGATAATTCTTTAGATGGTAAATATGTGTTATTAATAGATAAATCGTATCTTCTTGAAGAAAGGGAAGGACAAAAACAAGCATACGGCAACAGCATAAAAATAAAGGTGATTGGCAAGGAATTTTTTTACGAAGGAACTGTCACACGAAAGCCTTTTTTTGCACAAATATCCTATGATGGACCACCGTTCCATAAAGGGACTGATATTAATCTTTTTGTGGAACCGGGTAATATCTATATTCGTATGGTTGATTGGGACGATAACGCTAATGTATCGGGCACTTCCATCAATGAAGATTATGATACTTATATTCTTGAGCGAGAAGCTCAATGGAATGCTGTATATTGGAATAGAGAACGTAGAAAAATGGCGAAAGATAGTACTAATATAGAGAATTGTAAGCTATTGGATATATCAGAAACTGAACAGCGTTCAGAAGGTCGGTTTACTTTTCTTGAAAAATATGCAAAATATCCGAATGTCATCCGAGTCATGTTGGCTCGTGATTTAAGGACAAAATACCCGATTAGGGAGCCTGAACTCTCTCAATATTTACGCATTATCGATTTAATGCCCCAAGCGGATCGAGATGCTTTTTTATCATGGTGGGATTATATTATGAAAGAACGAGAATTTAAAAAGAAGAGCCGAATGATATTAGATAGTTTGATCGGTGATCCACCCCGTTTCATCGAGACTATTCCGAGTAGTTCATCATCAACAACTATAAAAAATGAGTAAAATCCTTGGTTTTATTGTTATTCTGCTGATTTGCGTTTCTTGCAATCCAAAAAGGAAGGCAGAGATGTCCCTGTCTTCCTATACACACGATTTCGGAATAATTAGTTCTGATATAATTTGTCGTGATAGCATTACAATCACCAATGTTGGCAATGCCAGGTTGGAAATAGGAGAGATCGAAACTGGATGTGGATGTACACAAGCATCGGTGGAGAAGTATGAATTAAATCCTGATGAATCGTGCTCGCTTCATTTTTCTTTCAATCCGAAAGGAAAGGGATTGGGAGCGAAAGAAGAATTAATTATTATCAATGCAAATACAGACTCCCTCTTTTATATTCTGCAAGTTAAGGCAATTATTCAGTGATAATGTTTTTACGTTTTCTTTTTTACTTATCACCACCTTATACTTATCGGCTGATTGGTTTATGGATAGGTATTTTATGCCTAAAAATATAAGTTTCGTTGTCGGCATCATAGTATGGGGAGGTATTTGCATAGGGAACTGGAAGCGAAAAATTAGCCTGTTTGTTGATTTTCTATTTGTGTCTTTTACTGTTTTTATGGGATATGTTTTCGTTTGCAGTCTCTTTACATCACAATATATACACAGTGTATACATCGTATCTGGATGGATTCTTTTTGTGTTGATGCGTAATGGAAAAAATCCTACAGAAACATTTAATAGCATTTTAGCTGTCGTTGGAGTTTTGTCGGCCTTGTATGGCTTGCTGCAATATGTAGGGTGTATAGAAACTCAATCTTATTTTTCTGTTACTGGTTCTTTTGATAATCCCGCCGGATTTGCAGCAAGCATCGTTCTCTGTTATCCTTTTCTTTTGTGCCAGACTTCTAATGGAAAAAGAAAAACGCTCAAGTTTATGGCGTGTCTTCTCCTCTTTATAGTCGTTATCTTATCCGGTTCGAGAACAGGGATACTTACTTTATGCGTAGTAACACTTCTTTTTTACGCTCTCCGCTATCGGAAGTTAATTCATAGAAGGCGCATCTTTTTTATCAGCGGAGGCACTTTGTTGCTAATAGGTTTATTCATTGGACTGATTTATCTGAAACCAGCTTCCGCTTCCGGTCGTGTTCTGATTTGGAAAGTATCTGCCGGATTGTGTAAGGAAAATATGATTCGAGGAAATGGACTTGGCTCTTTTAAGGCGGATTACATGCCGGAACAAGCCAAATATTTGTCTTCTTTTCATGCTGTTGAAAGTGAAAGAATGTTAGCAGGGAATACGAATCATCCATTTAACGAGTATTTGTTGTTGCTGATTGAACAAGGACTTATAGGAATCGCTTTATTCTTATTGTTGTTGGTTGCTGTTTTTCGAAGTAATGTGTCATTTGATACTCCAGCCTTACTAGCAATTGTTTCTATTGCTATATTTTCCTGCTTTTCTTATCCATTCAAATATGCTTTTGTTTGGTTCATGACTATCTACTGCCTCGCTTCACTTAATCAACGGGAGGTTGCTCTACGAACAATATGTTTCAACAAGCCATTTTTATTGATTATTCTTTTTATACTCTGTTTTTTTTCGATTAAGAATATTCTTTTCGAGCGTACATGGAAACGAATTTCGTTGGTTGCAGAAAAGAACAATGGTTTGCTGGATAACGAATTATCTGTATTTACCAAGCTATATGATGAGTGGAATGGCAATCCCTATTTCTTGTACAATTATGCATCAGAATTGAAGAATGTGGAATTGTACAAACAAAGCGTCAACATATTCTTGCATTGCGAATCTTATATCAATACATATGACCTGCAAATGCAATTAGCTGATAATTACTATCAGATGGGGTGTTGGGAAGAGGCTGAAAGACGCTATAAACTGGCACAATGTATGTGTCCTAGCCGTTTTCTTCCATTGCAAGGACTTTTGAGAATCTACGTAAAATCTAATAACTGTATACTTGCCGAACGGGTAGCCTTAGAAATAATCAATAAACGGATAAAGATACCATCTTACACTGTTTCTATCATACAAGAAGAGGCTAAAACCTATTTGCGCAAAAAGAATATTTAATTATAAACTAACAATCATACAAAATGAAAGCCACATTCATCTTTCTTTTTCTTCTTTTGCTTTTCAGTTGTCAAAGCCCTGAAGAAAAACAATTGGAAAAGGTGTTGACACTGTCGGGCAACAATCGTCCGGAACTCGAAAAAGTGTTGGAGCATTATAAAGAAAACGAAGCCGAAAGTTTGAAACTTAGAGCTGCCAAATTCTTGATAATGAATATGCCTGGACACCAATCGTACACCGGGAAAGATATTGAAGAATATTATACTGAAGCCGAAAAGATAATCTTCTCTGGCAGAAAGATTGACGATCAGGTGAATGAGTTAAATAATCTGTTGTTAGAGTTTTCATCAGATGATTTTGAATTTAAGGAAGATTACTCTATCATAAAAGCCAACTTTCTGATAAGAAGTATAGACGCGGCTTTTGACGATTGGCAACAAGGTAGTTGGGCGAGAGGTATTACATTTGATGAATTTTGTGAATATATGCTTCCTTATAAGTGTGTAGAATTTCAGGCTTTTGATGATTGGCGCAATGTGTTGAAACCGATAGCTAATGACACGTTATCTGATTATTTTTATAACGATATCTGGAATAAAACACCTTATTATGCAGCGGAAGCTATTAATATCAAATTGCGTGATACCGTTATTGTCGATTTGAAAAAGCCTCTGAAGTGGCATGCGTTATATAAGGTTCCGTTTTGGTGCAATATTCCTTCCAATTCTTGTGAGACAAGGACAAACACTGCTTTAGCTATCATGCGTAGTAAGGGGTTTGCGGTCTCGTATGATTTCGTTTTGCAGTGGCCTACAAAAGCACATGCACATTCGTGGCTAAGTATTCTGATAGATCACGATCGCCGAATGGTATGTGAAGGAGGACATGAACCTTTCTTAGCTTTCCTACGACCAGGCGAATGCAAAGGAAAAGTATATCGAAGAACGTATTCTCCCAATCAGGGCTTGGTCCGGTTGAATGAGGAAGCTGGCAGTGTTCCGAAAACGTTGCGTAATGTCTTTATGAAAGACGTTACAGATGAATATGGGACGACTATTAACCCTGCTTTTCCTGTACTTTCTGGGGAAAGAGAACGCAGAGAAAAATATGCGTATCTGGCAGTATTTGATAATGAGAAATGGATTCCTATTTGCTTTTCTGAAATAAAAGAAAGTAAGCGGGTCACCTTTGATAAAGTAGAGAAAGGAGCTGTCTATCTGCCGGTATATTATATAAACGGAAGGGTTCGCCCGTTCAATTATCCCGCTTTGTTGAATGAGAAAGGTGAACTGGAGTTCTTGAAACCTGACAGCGCACATAAAAGAAGCATTAGTCTAAAACGGAAATATCCCTTAACACGTAAAGCGTTTACCGCAGCACTCCGTTTAAAGTACAGCATGTTTCAAGCTGCCCAAAAGGAGGATTTTAGCGATGCTGTTACAGTGCATACGTTTAAAGAGTATAGCGTATCGGGTAGCGTGAATATAAGCGATACCACAAAGTATCGTTATTGGCGTTATATCTGTCCTAAACCATATCGCTGTAATATTGCAGAATTAATGTTCTTTGATAAAGGCAATAAGAAATTGACAGGAACAATTATAGGTTCTGAAGAACGAAGCAAAAATCCTCACTATAGCCGTTCTGCAGCTTTTGACTTGAATCCGTTGACTTTTTTTGCATCTAAAACGTTGAGGGATGGCTGGGTTGGATTGGATTTGGGCAGACCGGAATCTGTTGGAAGAATAGGCTATATGACACGTAATGATGACAACAATGTTCGTATTGGTGATACATACGAGTTGTTTTATTGGGATATGGATGGTTGGCATTCAATACAGAAAAAAGTAGCGGATGATTTTGAACTGACATTCCATAATGTCCCGCAAAATGCTTTGCTGTTATTAAAAAATCGAAGTAGAGGAAAAGACGAACGAATTTTCTTATATCGAGATATTAAACAGGTGTGGTATTAATTCATCGGTAAAATACATATGTAGAATTGGAATATGAATCATCTTATGAAATGGAGTCGACAGCGATATAATAATAAACGATTATATGCCCCAACACTGTAGTTTCCACATTCTCATTCCCCCTTCACCTTTCATTGCAAAAGCTGATGAATAAAGCGATACAGGGTGAAGAAGCTGCCTTTCACCTATGCTTTCATATTATACGTTTTTTTTAATCCAAAGCTAAGCTTTAGAAGTAGTAAAGCATAGCTTTAGCCTGCTTAAAGCAGTGCTTTTTAAAGATCAAAGAGTTTGTTTCAATCATTTAGCATCTTTCACTTGGAATATCCTAATGTTTGTTTCAAATCTTAGGAAGAAAAAAACTGGTTGCCGGGAGCATAATAAATTTAGCTATAAGCATATTCTGATTTGCTATAGTGAAAATTAGATTTGCTATAATGAAATCGGAAGTGAACTCTCGGTGAAAGGCGGCCCTTCACCCGATAACACCGATGAACAGGAGAAGGTGAAGGGTGAAGCGTTTTTCGGCACTCTTTCTTTTTTGGGGAGATACTACTGCTGGTATTAGAGAAAACTAATTAGTTTGCTTACTTCTGTACCGGAGTTGAGCTCATGTAAAGTACAGCTCGGTATATGGAAAAAATGACATAAATATGGATAATAATCCTTATTCGGAATTTGTAGGAATCTTTTTTTGTACTTTATTTACTTTTTAACTAGTTTTGTTCACATAGATTTTAAAAGAGTCATTTGCTAAACGTGTATCTAGTCCGTTTGTCGTCTGATTATATTAGGAACAAACTTATATGGAATTTCTATTATTTCATAATGCTGTACTCTTTATTGCAGTGGGAAAGACGTATCTTTGTAACCAGCAATCAAAATAACCTAAAGGACTGTATGAAAAATAAATTATTATCCCTCTTCGCTTTGTTGTTTTTATTTGTGTCGGAAAGTTATGCCGATATCGAACTTAGTTCCAAACAAATGAGGACCAGTGACGGACTACCCAGTAATTCTGTGCGATGTATGTATCAGGATAGTAAAGGATTTTTATGGTTGGGCACTTTAGATGGATTGACCCGCTATGATGGTAATTCTTTTCTTACCTATCAGTTGGAAACCGGCAAACACGATCAGGTCTCTTTGGCAGACAATAGAATAAAACAGGTAGCGGAGGATAAAAATGGTTTCCTATGGATAAAGACAGTACCGGAATTGTTCAGTTGTTATGACTTGCAAAAAGCTTGTTTTGTCGATTTTACCGGTACCGGAGATGATGGAGAGAGTTACTCGGAAATATATATGTCTTCTAATGGAGATGTGTGGCTTTGGCACAGAGCAAGTGGAGTGCGTCAAATCGTTTGTAAGGAGAATCGTACCATGACTTCTGTGAAGTTCCGCGCAGAGTCAGGAAGATTGCCGGACGATCGAATTAAATTTATCAATGAAGATTCCAGTGGCAGAATATGGATTGGTACCATGCATGGACTTGCATCGGTCTATAAAGGGAAAGTTGAGATTGTAGATAGGGAACTGAATTTTTCCTCTTCTTTTCCTCATGGAGGGGATATGTATTTTTTGACAAAGGGTGGAGATGTATATCGCTGTGTCAATGGCTCGAAAAAGATAGATTGTTTAGCATCTCTTTCTACGATTGCCGGTAATACATCCGTCAGTGCACATTCATTGATAAAAGACAAATGGGTTATATTTACGTCAAACGAGGGAGTGTATGAGTTTGATTTTCAAACTATCCAAATAACTCCTTATCGGAAGTTGAAAATAAATAATGGGAAAGTTATTCATGACAATTACGGAGATTGTTGGGCTTACAATAATACGGGACGGATTTATTATATAAACGTGAAGAGCGGAGAAATAAAGGACTTCCAGTTGATCCCGGAAGAGAAGATGAAATATATAGATTATGAACGCTATCATGTGGTTCGTGATGATCGGGGAATAGTGTGGATTTCGACTTATGGGAACGGACTTTTCACTTATGATATTCAGGAAGACCGGTTGGAACACTTTGTTTCCGAAGGGAAGAATGCAGGACCTATAGGGTCAGATTTCTTGTTATGTTTGATGAAAGACAGGACAGGAGGAATATGGGTAAGCTCCGAATATTCCGGTTTGTCCCATATTTCCATTTCAAATAAAGGCATTACGCATGTCTATCCAGAATCACCGGATGTTTTTGACCGTTCGAATACAATCCGGTTACTGACTAAAATGTCGAATGGAGATATATGGGTAGGAACGCGAAGAGGTGGATTGTATAATTATGATTCTCATCTGAAAACTAAGATAGATAATCATTATTTGCCCTATAATATTTATGCGATTTCAGAAGATAGTCAGGAGAATATATGGATAGGAACCCGGGGAGACGGACTAAAAGTAGGAGACATTTGGTATAAACCGGATCCGTCTAATCCTTTTGCTTTGTCTCATTCTAATATTTATTCCATTCTTCGTGATAAAAAGAACCGTATGTGGGTGGGAACATTTGGAGGCGGATTAGATCTGGCCGAACAAACTGCGGGCGGACAATATAAGTTCCGTCGTTTCTTCCAACAAAAAAAATATGGTTTGCGGATAGTCCGGGTGATGGCAGAAGATGAAAAAGGAATGATATGGATGGGTACAAGTGAAGGAATTTGTATTTTCCATCCGGATTCATTGATAGCTGATGAAGACAACTATCGTTTGTTTAGCTATACGGATGGCAACTTTTGTAGCAATGAGATTCGCTGTCTGTTTCGTGACAGTAAAGGGCGTATGTGGGTGGGAACCTCGGGGGCCGGTTTGAATCTATGTGAATTGACAGATGATTGCCAATCTTTGAAATATACGCATTATGGAATATCAGAAGGACTGGTCAATAATATGGTTCAGGCTATTCAGGAAGATCATTCGGGGCAATTATGGATTGCCACGGAATATGGGATTTCAAGATTCAACCCGAACAGTCATTCTTTTGAAAACTATTTCTTCTCATCCTATACATTGGGAAATGTGTATAGCGAAAACAGTGCATGTATGGGAGCAGACGGGAAACTCATTTTTGGAACAAACTATGGATTAACCATTATTGACCCGAAAAAGATTCCAACCGAGAGACTGCTTTCCCCGATTGTTATTACCGGACTGTCTGTCAATGGAATTCAGGTGAAGCCTAATATGCCGGGTTCTCCTTTGCAGGAATCTTTGGCTTATTCGGATAAGATCACATTGAAATATTTCCAAAACTCTTTCATGCTTGATTTTTCTACTCTCGATTATTCGGATAATGGACAAATCAAGTATATGTACTGGCTGGAGAACTATGATAAAGGATGGAATGTTCCATCTTCTTTGAGCTTTGCTTCTTATAAATATCTTGAGCCGGGCACTTATATATTCCATGTGAAATACTGTGATGGCGCCGGCATTTGGAATGATACCGAAACAACTTTGAAGATTGTCATCGTACCGCCGTTCTGGAAAACAAGTTGGGCTATGCTTGGATATTTCATCTTGATATTAATAGCCTTGTATTTCACATATCGTATCATCATTAATTTCAATAGACTGCGCAACCGCATCAACGTTGAAAAGCAATTGACGGAATATAAACTGATATTTTTTACGAATATCTCTCATGAATTCCGTACTCCGCTTACGTTGATTCAGGGAGCATTGGAGAAAATGTACCGGATAGACGATATTCCTCAGGCATTATTGCATCCTTTGAAGGTGATGGATAAAAGTACCCAGCGCATGTTGAGGCTGATTAATCAGTTGCTGGAATTCAGGAAGATGCAGAATAACAAATTGGCTCTTTCTCTGCAGGAAACAGATGTAGTTGCTTTCCTGTATGAAATATATCTAAGTTTCAGTGACGTGGCAGAACAGAAAAATATGGATTTCCGCTTTTTGCCGTCAGTGCCATCCTACAAAATGTTTATTGATAAAGGAAACCTGGATAAAGTGGTTTATAACTTGCTCTCAAATGCTTTTAAATATACTCCTTCGGGTGGAACAATTCTGTTCTCTGTAAATGTGGATGAGGCAAAGAAGTGCTTGCAGATTCAGGTAGCCGATACGGGAGTAGGCATCCCTAAAGAGAAGCAGAGTGAACTGTTTAAGCGCTTTATGCAAAGCAGTTTCTCCGGAGATAGCATTGGGGTAGGGCTTCATTTGAGCCATGAATTGGTGCAGGTACATAAAGGAACCATTGAATATGAAGATAATGAAGGAGGAGGTTCTGTATTTATCGTATGTATTCCAACCGATAAAACGGTTTATTCGGAAAAAGATTTTCTGGTGCCCGGCAATGTTCTGTTGGAAGAAGCGAATATGCAAGCTCACCATTTGCAGGAACTTTCAGAAGAATATCAGGAACATGAGAAGGCTGTTACTTCATCGAGAAAACATAAAATACTAGTAATTGAAGATGATAATGATATTCGTGGATTCTTGCAAGAGGAACTAAGTGCTTATTTTGAAGTAGAAGTGGCTGCGGATGGAATATCCGGATTTGAAAAGGCATGTAACTATGATGTTGATCTGATTATCTGTGATGTGTTGATGCCCGGAATGACCGGTTTTGAAGTAACCAGGAAATTGAAAGCAGACTTTGCGACAAGCCATATTCCCATTATTTTACTGACTGCATTGACTTCGCCGGATAAACATCTGGAAGGTCTTGAGGCGGGAGCGGATATTTATATTGCGAAGCCATTTAGCTTTAAGCTTTTGCTTGCGCAAGTGTTCCGGCTGATAGAGCAATGCGAAAAGTTGCGGAAGAAATTCTCCAGTGAGCCGGGGGTGGTACGTCCTGCTTTATGCAACACGGACCGGGACAAGGAATTTGCAGACCAGTTGGTAGCTGTAGTCGAAAAGATTTATTCTCAATACAATATTTCTATTGATGAATTTGCGCAAATGATGGGGATGGGACGAACTGTGTTTTATAAGAAATTACGCGGAGTGACAGGATACTCACCGAATGAGTATTTACGTGTTGTCCGAATGAAGAAAGCTGCCGAATTGTTTTTAACCGAAAGGAATCTGACTGTTGCGGAAGTCTCTTATAAAGTTGGTATTAACGATCCCCTTTATTTCAGTAAATGCTTTAAGGCACAGTTTGGAGTATCTCCTTCTGCTTACCAGAAAGGAGAAAGAAATAAAGCTTAGAGTTTACGTTGAATCCGGTCTATGAAAAGTTGACCAGATTCAACGTAAGATTGTTTATCAACTATATATGGAGGTCTAATTTGTAGATTTCACTTCCGGCAAGCAGGAAGCAGCCTGTACCGAAATCTTCAAAATCAGGAACTTTATCATAAGTGACAGGCTGACTGTCTTTCGGTTCTTTGCCGGTTCCCTGTACATAGCCAAGAAAACCATTCGGGTGGACTGCATCTTTCACCATGGCATTCCATGCTTTTATGATTACAGGCAGATATGTCTTTTTATCCAATAGCCCGTTACGTACCCCCCAGGACATGCCGTATACGAAAAGGGCTGTACCGGAAGTTTCTTTGCCTCCAAAGTTTGTCGGGTCGTGGAGGCTGACATTCCAAAAGCCGTCTTCACGCTGACATTGTTTCAGTGCTTTGCTCATAGTCAGAAAATCATTGATGTAATCCTGACGATGTTTTTCATCGGATGGAATTTCATTCATAACTCGTACTAAAGCTGCATATACCCATCCGTTTCCACGGCTCCAGTAACAGTCTTTACCATTCGGTTCTTTGTACGGAGGATCGAAATTATGATCTCGCCACCATAAACCGTCTTTGGGGTTGAACATTCCGTTTTCTCCATGCTGGTTGCGGGTATATTCATACATGTCCCACATCTTATCAAAGTATTTCTGTTCGCCCGTAAGTTTTCCCATTTTGGCAAATATCGGCATCCCCATCTGGATGGCATCTATCCACCACCAGTCATTTACTTGTGGAGTGTTGACCAGCATATCCATATTGGCTTTCGTTTTCCGTATTTTTTCAGGATCAGGGCAAATGTTGTATAAATCGAGATAGATTTGGCTGGCGCAGTAGTTATCAGCATTACGGGTGGTTGTTCCCCGGTGGAATCCCCATTGGTGATAATCTGCCCATTCCTTGGCATAGAGGTAATATTCGTCTGCAGGATAGATGGAATAGAGTGCCATTAGACCCTCGTAATACACACTCCGTGTCCAGATATTACTAGGACGAACCACTTTTTTGACAAAAGAAGGAGTGCGATAATCAGCATATTTCTTCATAAAATAGTCGTTCACCTGGAGGGTTACTTTGAGAATATCTTTTTTATCGGGAACTGTCTGTGCTTTTATGTTCCCATAACTCAATATTACTCCGATAAAAAATAGTATAAGATGCTTTTTCATTGTATAATAAATTAAATTACTACTGTTCTTAGATTTAGGTGCACAAAAGTGAACCTTTCTTTACCTGTTGCAAAGAAAATGCATTGTAAGGAAAGTAATATTGAAATTTGTACGGAAAATATGTAATATTAGACTTTACCGGCCTAGAGGAACTGTTTTATCTCTTCAGCAGTATCTGTGAGGTATTGAGGAGCAAATTCTTCCAGCTCCGTGCATGGACGAAATCCCCAAGTCACTCCGCAAGCGGTAACTCCTGCATTGGCAGCCGTTTGCATATCTACACCGGAATCGCCTACATAAAGGACATCTTCCTTTTGTACATTGGCCAGTTTTAATATATCAAAAACAACTGCCGGATCGGGTTTGACATTTATTCCTTCCCGTTGGCCGAAAACTGCTGTAAAGTGAATACCGGGGAAGTAATGGGCAACCAGCTTTTCTGTGGCAGCCTGATATTTGTTGGATGCTACGGCAATTTGGATGCCTGCAGACTGCAGATAGGATAACAGTTCCGGAATGCCCGGATAAGGTCGGCTATCATCTGCATTGTGAATATCGTAATAAGGAACGAACTCATTGCGTACACGAAGTACATTTTCTTCCGTCTTTTCACCTTCGGGCAATGCGCGTTCAAAGAGTTTATTGATACCATTGCCTACCATGAAGTTGTACTTTTCTATTTCATGAGTGGGGTATCCTAATTTATTTAAAGCATAATTGGTGCTGTGGGCAAGGTCGGCGATGGTATTCAGCAATGTTCCATCCAGGTCAAATATAACTAGTTTCTTCATTCTTACTGTATCTTATTGTTCTCCTTTAATCTCTTTTACCGATACAAAAATAGGTAAAAAAGATAAGATAAAGAAATCCTTTCCTATCTTGCCGGGTTTTATCTTCTCCTTTGGAAAGAATTGTTTCTTGCCACGGAACTTTTAGTTTCATGACGGGAAACAATTAGTTCCACACCGAGAAACCAATGGTTTCACCGTATGGAACTAACAGTTTCAAGGCATGAAACTAGAAGTTTCAAACCAGGGAACTAAATTTGAAACTATTTCTTAGTAATCCGGAACCAGTCTACATCTGCCCATCCTCCGTCGTTAGTGACGATAGCTGGTCGTGTGCAGAACATTCCGACCTTTGTGCCAATCCATTGTCCTTCTCTTGCCTGGAAAGGATTGCCTAGTGGCTGATATTTCTTTCCGTCAAGGCTGTAGCTGAAGTTACACATCACAATGAGATCGTGTCCGCCTTCGCTGCCTTTGATCTTCTTGCCGTCATAGCTGAAACGAACTTTCAGATAAACAGTATTTTGAGAAAGATCCACAGAAGCATTTGCCTGTTCCGGTTTTCCTTTATCTGCTTTTTTACATTCAACTTGAGACAGGACCAGACCTTTATCTGTATTTTCCAGAATGATTCCGGCATAATCTCTACCCATTACAACCAGTCCGGTGCGTTCACCTTTATTTTTAGGATTAGGGGTAAACGTAAGTTTCATTGTTGCAGTG